>NZ_CAWQXH010000043.1:0-282141 GCF_963899385.1 Aeromonas sp. MR7 | reverse complement strand
TAGCGCCGTGGAACCACCTGATCCCATGCCGAACTCAGAAGTGAAACGCGGTAGCGCCGATGGTAGTGTGGCATTCGCCATGCGAGAGTAGGACACTGCCAGGCACCCAACATTGAAAGCCCGCTCAGATGAGCGGGCTTTTTTATTGCTTGAAATTGGCATGTCAGCAGCCATTTTGCGCAATTCTGGTTATATTTTGTCTCTTATTACCCCATAACCAGCTGTTTCATATCGCCTCAGCTCAACCAGCAAGGCCCTTCGCTCCCTTGTTGCTGATGTGATAATTGCTACCTCATGGTGGCCTGTCCATTTGGTTCTCCACTCGACTCTCTGCCGCCGAAACACGGCGCCAAGCCTGCAATTAGGGTTGTATCTGCTTCATAACTCGGTAGAGTAAAGGGCATCTTGAGTTTGCCTGTACCCTCTCCTTTTTTCTCTCTGGTACGGGCGTAACTTGGCCTGCTTTTATCAACCTTAAGTCAGTGGTATCGATATGGAACAAGTAAACAAGTCCACCTTCAGCGATGTACTGGAATATGTGCGTATGTCCCGTCGCCAGAACAAACTCAAGCGCGAGATCGCCGACAACGAGAAGAAGATCCGTGATAACCAGAAGCGGGTACTGCTGCTCGACAACCTGAGCGACTACATCAAGCCGGGTATGAGCATAGATGAGGTTCAGGCCATCATCGCCAACATGCGTACCGACTATGAAGAGCGCGTCGACGATCACATCATCAAGAATGCCGAGCTGTCCAAAGAGCGTAAAGATCTGAGCTCCAAGCTCAAGGCCATGAGCTCCAGCAAGTAGTCCAGCCTAGCTGCTACCTGAAAACACCGGCTTTTGGCCGGTGTTTTGTTTTCCGCCATCAGCTCGGATCTCTTCGCGCGCTGCAACAATCGGCTCCCCTTTTTATAATCGCCCTGTTACCATCACTACAAAGCGGTCAATAGTTTTCAAGCCATTGACTTGAAAAGACTAAGCTTGAGTGAAACACAATAAATTGCGCAACCATGGTGGGGCTGATATGGGCGCATCAGAACAGACGGATTTGAACAAAGTGGCATCTCAGGATTCATCCGTCCCACGCGCGGACGGCAAATACACGCGCAAACGTCGTCCCTGGTGGCGCTGGTTGTTCTGTTTTCTCTTTTTGCTGTGCCTGGCTGCCGTGATCGCCCTGGTTGGCTATGAGATGCAGACATCCAGGCTGCAGTCGCAGGAGATCTCCCGCTATGCTGCCAAGCTGACCTATCAGGTCGAGCCGGGCCCCAGCAAACAGATAGCCTTCCCCGACGATGGCCCCTTTGACAAGCGGCTCGGTTACGTGCTGCTGCCCATGATGCAGGAGCGCTTGCTGCAACGGGGTTATCAGGTCAGCGAGCAGGTGCATTTTTCCGATGCACTTTATGACTACGCCAGTCGTGGCTTCTTCGTTCCCTATACCGAGAAGGTGCAGGCCGGGCTGACGCTGCATGACTGCCGGGCCGAGCCCTTCTATCAGTTCAAGTATCCGACCCACTATTATCCGGATTTTGCCTCCATCCCACCGCTGGTCATACAGTCGCTGCTGTTCATCGAGAACCGTGATCTGCTGAGCAACGAACAACCGCTGGCGAACCCGGCGGTGGATTGGCCCCGTTTTGCCAAGGCGGCCATGTCCCAGGTCGGCAAGGCGCTGGATATGCAGGATCAGTCCGCCGGCGGCAGCACACTGGCGACTCAGGTCGAAAAGTATCGTCACTCACCGGACGGTCTGACGCTCTCTCCCACCGAGAAGATCCGCCAGATGGCCTCGGCCAGCGTGCGCGCCTATCGCCTGGGCCCCAAGACGCTGGAGGCACGCAAGCTGGTAGCCTGGGCCTACCTCAACTCGGTTCCGCTCTCCGCCGCTCCGGGTTATGGCGAGGTGCATGGCTTGGGTGATGGCCTCTGGGTCTGGTTTGGTGCCAACGTGGACGAGGTCAATCGTCTGCTGGATCCGGCCCGAAACCAGGATGCACCGCTTGCAGAGCAAGGGCTCGCCTTGCGTCAGGTAGTCTCGCTGATGATTGCCCACCGTCGCCCCTCCTACTATCTGGCACAGGGGCGCGATGCACTGGCGACCCTGACCGACAGCTATCTGCGCCTGTTCGTGCAGGAGGGAATGATCACACCGCCATTGATGGAGGCTGCTCTCAAGGCCAAGATAGGTTTCCGCGACTTCCTGCTGTCCCCTGCGATGACCAAGGTGAACAACAACAAGGGCTTGCAGGTCGCGCGTACCCGCCTGAGCCGTCAGCTCGGGGTGCAGTTGTATGATCTGGACCGGATGGATCTGACCGCTGACACCAGCCTCAACATGCCGCTGCAAAACGAGATTTCCCGTTACCTGCAGCAACTGGCGGATCCCGCCATCGCCGCCCAGGTCGGCCTGTTTGGTGAGCGCCTGCTCTCGCCGGAGAAGACGGGGGACGTGAAATACAGCTTTACCCTGTTCGAGAAGTCGCCGGAAGGTTTCAAGGTGCGGGTGCAGACTGACAACACGGATCAGCCGTTCGATATCAACGAGGGCAGCAAGCTGGAGCTGGGCTCCACCGCCAAGTTGCGGGTACTGACCACCTATCTGGAGATAGTGTCTGAGCTGCACGACAGCTATGCGGACATGTCTGCGGAGAGCCTGCGCAAGATCGAGGTATCAAATCAGGACAACATCAGCCGCTGGGCCGTCTCCTATCTGATGACGGCCAAGGACAAGAGCCTGCCGCCTATGCTGGAGGCTGCGCTGGATCGCAAGTATTCCGCCAGCCCGAGCGAAGGTTTCTTCACCGGTGGCGGTATGCATACCTTCAACAACTTCCGCCGTGAGGATAACGGCCGCATTCCGGCGATCCGCGACGCGCTGCGCGAGTCCATCAACCTGCCGTTCGTGCGGCTGATGCGCGATATAGTGCGCTACAGCCTGTATCGGGAGGGTAACCGTGCCCAGCTGCTCAAGGATGACAAGGATCCGCGCCGTACCGAGTATCTGGCCAAGTTCGCCGATAAAGAGGGCCAGACCTATCTGCTGCGCTTCTGGCGCAA
This sequence comes from Aeromonas sp. MR7, assembly GCF_963899385.1. Classification (NCBI taxonomy): domain Bacteria; kingdom Pseudomonadati; phylum Pseudomonadota; class Gammaproteobacteria; order Aeromonadales; family Aeromonadaceae; genus Aeromonas; species Aeromonas sp. MR7. Next base: position 279,077 of record NZ_CAWQXH010000043.1, on the reverse strand, counting down.
GTATCGCGGCAAGACAGCAGATGAGCAGCTCGACACCTTCCTGGATGGCCTCAAGCCCAGTGCAGTACGGCTCGCCGCCGTGCATCGCTACCTGATGCCGGATGCCTCGCAGGAGACCTTTGCCGCCTTCCTGGCCAAGCGGCTGCCGCGTGACAAGCTGAGCGACAGACGGATAGATCAGCTCTACACCAGCTATGGTCCCGGCAAGTATTCGCTGCCGGATCAGGGCTACATAGCCCGTGTTCACCCGCTGGAGCTGTGGCTGCTTTCCTATCTCAAGGAGTTCGACAAGGCGACCTTTGCCGATGCGGTCGAAGCCAGTCGTGATGAGCGCCAAGAGGTGTACAGCTGGTTGTTCAAGACCCGTCACCGCAGTGCCAGGGACAGCCGTATCCGCACCATGCTGGAAGTCGAGGCCTTCCTCGACATTCACCAACGCTGGGCCAGACTGGGCTACCCGTTTGATCACCTGGTCCCCTCGCTGGCGACAGCTCTGGGCAGCTCGGGGGACAGACCCGCAGCACTGGCCGAACTGATGGGGATCATCCAGAACGGTGGCATTCGTGCGCCGACCCTGCGTATCGAGCACCTCTCGTTCGCCAAGGGCACGCCGTTCGAGACAGCGTTTGAACCGCTTCATACCGAAGGCACCCGGGTGCTGCCGGCCGAGGTGGCGACCGCGTTGCGCAATGCGCTGTCGAAGGTGGTGGAAGGGGGAACGGCCAGGCGCATAGCCGGCGCCTTTGCCCTGCCGGATGGCACTGTCCTGCCGATGGGGGGCAAGACGGGCACGGGTGACAACAGGATCGAAACGGTTGGTCGCTACGGCAACGTGACCAGCTCGCTGGCTCGCAACCGGACCGCGACCTTCGTCTTCTATCTGGGGGAGGATCACTTCGGTACCCTGACCGCCTATGTGCCGGGCAGCCAGTCTGACAAGTTCCGCTTCACCTCGGCCTTGCCGGTGCAGGTGCTCAAGGGAATGGCGCCACTGCTGATGCCTTATCTGCAGCCCGGTACCCATACCCAGTGCCTCGCTGGCAACTAGCGCGCAGAGCAGCATAAGAAACGGGGCCAATATGGCCCCGTTTTACGCTGTGTCGATTGCTGCTCGCCATGCGGCGTGAGTCATCACTTACAGCAGGTTTTCGATTTCACCGCGCAGGTACTGGTACATTTCACGATAGGCGACCGGCGGCTTGTTCAGTTCCCGTTCCTTGTTGGCGGAACGGATCAGCTGACGCAGCTTCTGGCGGTCCAGCTCATGAAACTGGGACATCAGCTCGTTCAAGGCGCTGTCACCTTCGGTGATCAGGCGCTCACGCCACTGCTCCAGACGATGCAGGCGGGCATTCACGGTGGAGTGGCGGTTCTTGATGATGGAGAGCGCTTCTTCAATCGGTTCGATATCACGGCTGCGCATCAGACGGCCGATGAACTGCAAATGGCGACGGAAGGACTCATCCTTCTTGGGCTTGAGTTTGCGGCCCAGCTCGACAGCATCTGCAAGCTCTTCATCCAACGGGATTTTTTCCAGCTCGCTGTGGCTCAGGGAGACTATCTCCGCGCCCAGCTTCTGCAGCACTTCCGCATCGCGCTTGAGCTGGGTCTTGCTGGGGCCCCAGTCTTCCAACTCGTTGTCGTCTTGATATTGACTCATCGGTCTCTTGATTCCTGTCATTCACGTTGGTGGATATGTTACCAGCTTCTCCCGCTGGGCGCAGGGGTCTGATATGCTTAGCCCCCTTTCCTTCCTTCATACAGATGTGAGTTATGGATCAGCAAGACCAAATTCGCCAGGATCAAGCCCATCTCGAGGCCGTCGTTGCCGAGGCACTGGAGATAGCCAAGGGACTGGGTGCCTCGCTGGCCGAAGTCTCCATCAGCAAGCAGACCGGGTTGTCGGTGAACACCCGCGGTTGTGAACTGGAAAGTATCGAATTCAACAAGGATGGTGCCCTCGGCATCGCCGTTTATCGCGATGGCTGCAAGGGCTCCTCCTCGACTACCGATCTGGGCAAGCCGGCCATCCGCGCCGCCGTCGAAGCGGCCATGGAGATAGCCCGCCACACCTCGCCCGATGACTGTGCCGGCTTGGCTGATGCAGACCTGCTGGCCTGGGACGCCCCCGATCTGCAGCTGTGCCACCAAATCGAACTGGATCCCCAGCGCGGCATCGAGCTGGCCATCGAGTGCGAGCGACTGGCGCTGGGTCGCGACGCCCGCATCAAGCATTCCGACGGGGCCGGTTTCTCCAGCCACCTCGGCATCAAGGTCTATGGCAACAGCCACGGCTTCGTCAAAGGCTATGCGGCGTCACGCAACTCCCTGAGCTGTGTGCTGATCGGTGAGCAGGATGGCGACATGCAGCGGGATTATGGCTACTCCTCCAGCCGCGATCTGGCCGGGCTCTGGAGCCCGCAGCGCATCGCCGACGAGGCGGTGGAACGCACTGTCTCCCGCCTCGGCGCCCGCAAGATCTCCACCCGCCACGCTCCCGTGCTGTTTCACCCCGACACGGCCGCAGGCCTGTGGGGCCATCTGGTGATGGCCATCAGCGGTGGCAATCTCTATCGCAAGTCGAGCTTCCTGCTGGACAAGCTGGGCAAGCAGATCCTGCCCGAGTGGCTCACCATTCAGGAGTTCCCCCACCTGCTGGGCGGGCTGGCCAGCACGCCGTTCGATGGGGAAGGGGTGCGTACCCGTGACATGGACATAGTGCGCAACGGCGAGCTGATGAGCTGGCTGCTTACCTCCTATTCGGCCCGCAAGCTGGGATTGACCACCACGGGTCATGCCGGTGGCATCCATAACTGGCAGGTTTCCAGCACGGGTCAGAATTTCCAGGAGATGCTCAAGGAGTTGGGCACCGGCCTGCTGGTGACCGAGCTGATGGGGCAGGGGGTCAACATCGTCAATGGCGACTACTCCCGCGGCGCCGCCGGCTTCTGGGTCGAGAATGGCGAAATAGCCTACCCGGTCGAAGAGATCACCATAGCCGGCAATCTGACCGAGATGTTCAGCCATATAGTGGCGGTGGGCAGCGACGAAGATGAGCGCTCCAGCCTCAAGACCGGCTCTGTGCTGGTCGAAAATATGAAGCTGGCGGGTCACTGATCCCCGTTCCCACGAAATCGATGCCATGAAAAAGGCCCCCTCGCCAACGCGAGGGGGCCTTTTTATCAGCCTGCGATCAGGGAAAATCAGCCCTTGATGCGCTCGATGCGGCCACCCAGGGCCTGCAGCTTGTGCTCTATGTCTTCGTAGCCACGGTCGATGTGATAGATGCGGTCGACTATGGTGGAGCCTTCGGCCACGAAGCCGGCCAGCACCAGACTGGCGGAGGCGCGCAGGTCGGTCGCCATCACCTGGGCACCCTTGAGTTGCTCTGTGTCACGGCAGATGGCCACATTGCCCTGCAGTTCGATATCTGCGCCCATCCGCACCAGTTCAGGTACGTGCATGAAGCGATTCTCGAAGATGGTCTCTGTGACCATGCCTGTGCCCTTGGCGACGGCGTTCAGCACGGTGAACTGTGCCTGCATGTCGGTCGGGAAGGCCGGGTAAGGGGCCGTCTTGATGGTGACCGGCTTGAGGGTACGACCCGTCATGTCGAGGCTGATCCAGTCAGCGCCCTTTTCGATCAGGGCACCCGCCTCTTCCAGCTTGACCAGCACGGCTTCCAGCAGGGAGGGATCCGTCTTGCGGCAGGTGATCTTGCCGCCGGTAACCGCTGCGCCCACCAGGAAGGTACCGGTTTCGATGCGGTCAGGTTGCACGCTGTAGCTGCCCCCGTGCAGACGCTCGACACCGTCTATGGTCAGGGTATCGGTGCCCGCGCCCTGGATCTTGGCACCCAGCGCGTTGAGGAAGTGGGCCAGATCGACCACTTCCGGCTCGCGCGCGGCGTTTTCGATCACGGTGCGACCGTCGGCCAGGGTAGCGGCCATCATCAGGTTCTCGGTACCTGTAACGGAAACCATGTCCATCAGGATGTGGGCACCTTTCAGGCGGCCGTCGACGCGGGCCTTGATGTAGCCATCCTCTATGGTGATCTTGGCACCCATCAGCTCCAGGCCGTGGACGTGCAGGTTGACCGGACGGGCACCAATGGCGCAGCCGCCGGGCAGGGAGACGTCGGCGGCACCGAAACGGGCGGCCAGCGGGCCCAGCGCCAGGATGGAGGCGCGCATTGTCTTCACCAGCTCGTAGGGGGCGACGTGGTTGTTCACCGCACCGGTCAGCACTGTCACGTTGCCGTTGACCTTGGTGGTGGCACCCAGCATCTCCAGCAGCTTGATGGTGGTACCCACGTCTTTCAGGCGCGGTACGTTGGAGAGGTGGATCTCTTCATCACACAGCAGGGTGGCGAACAGGATAGGCAGGGCGGCGTTTTTGGCGCCAGAGATGGTCACTTCGCCGTTGAGAGTACAACGACCATCAATTTTAAATTTGTCCATTTACTTAGATACCAAATCAGGAGGGCAGTAGGAATTTACGTTCGCGCTTCCACTCGGCATCGGTAAAGGCCTTGATGGAGAGTGCGTGAATGGCGTTGCTGGCGATCTTGTCCATCAGCGGGGCATAGATGGCCTGCTGCTTCTTGACCCGGCTCATACCGTCAAACATGTCACCGACGGCGATCACTTGATAGTGACTACCGTCCCCTTTGACATGGACTTCGGACAATGGCAGAGCCTCGAGGAGTATCGCTTCAATTTCAGAGACTTGCATTATGCGTCCTCAGTTGTGAGCGGGGTTGACTGAAACAGCCCGGCCACCCCGTACAGGTTGGCCAGGGTATAAAAATCAGTGGAGGCGCCCACCAGTTGCGGTGTGGCGCCTCGTGCCAGTGCGGCTTTGGCCCATTTGACCAGCAGGGCCAGTCCGGCGGAGTCCAGGGTGGTGACCTCGCCCAGTTCGAGCCGATCTTCCTGCCACCAGTCGGCGCGGCGTTGCCACAGCTCAACGACCTGGGGTGCCTGCAGCTCGCCGCTCAGTCTCATGACTTGATGACCAGCGGCTTGGCATTGTGGGCGCGCAGCTGGGCGATCACCGCATCTATGCCGTTCTGGCGAATGAGGCCACCCAGCTCGTTCTGCTTGGCAGAGAGCAGGCTGATCCCTTCGGCGACCATGTCGAAGGCTTTCCATTCGCCGGTCTTGTTGTTCTTGCGCAGCTTGAACTCGAGGAAGATGTCCGGTTTGCCGGCCTCTTTCACGCTGACGTTGACGGCTGTGATGTTGCTGTCACCCGGCGCCTTGCCCGGCTCGACCTTGACGGTCTGCTTGTCGAAGTGCGCCAGCGCATCGGCGTAGGAGCTCACCATGTATTCGGTGAATACCTCGACGAAGGCGTCACGCTGGGCCGGGGTGGTCTGCTTGATCTGGTTGCCGAGCACCTTGTAGGCGGCGAAGCGGTTGTCCACGTAGGGCAGCAGCTCTTCACGTATGATGACTCGCAGGTGATCCGGGTTGCTCTTCACCTGGGACTTGTCCGCCTTCAGGCGGGCAAAGGTCTGTTTGGCCGCTTCGTCCACCAGGGCATAGGGATCGGTGGCATCGGTGGCGTGAGCGACCAGGGAAAACAGCATGCTGGTCATCAGGCCCAGCAGCAGGGCGATCTTCTTGAACATGGTTACTCCTTACTTGCTGTCTGACTTGGTGTCGGAAGACTGGCTGTAGAGGAATTTGCCAATCAGGTCTTCCAGCACAATGGCGGATTTGGTGTCTTCAATCATGTCGCCATCCTTGAGCATGTTGGTGCCCATCTCCTCATCGGTGAAACCGGGCATCAGGCCTATGTACTGCTCACCGAGCAGCCCCGAGGTCAGGATGGAGAGGGTGCTGGTTTCGGAAAACTCGCCGGCACTCTTCTGCATCTGCAGGGATACGACTGGCACCTGGCTCTTGGCATCCAGGGTGATGTCGCTGACCCGGCCGACGACGACGCCACCGACCTTGACCGGTGAACGTACTTTCAGGCCGCCGATATTATCGAAATGGGCGCGCAGGGTATAGGTTTCTCCTTCCGGTTTGAAACTCAAACCTGCCACTTGCAGTGCCAACGCCAGAATGGCACCGATGCCGGCCAGCATGAAGGCGCCAACCAGGAATTCTACTTTGCTGAACTTCATCTTTACCTTATCCAAACATGACTGCGGTGAGTATAAAATCCAGGCCGAGCACGGCCAGGGAGGAGTGGACCACGGTACGGGTCGTGGCCTGACTGATCCCGGCCGAGGTCGGCTTGGCATCATAACCGTTAAAGAGCGCAATCCAGGTGACAACCAGTGCGAAGATCACACTCTTGATCGCCCCTTGCATGATGTCATCCTGCCAGTCGACTGAGGCCTGCATGGCGGACCAGAAGCCCCCTTCATCCACCCCCAGCCAATCCACACCGACCAGCTTGCCGCCGAATATACCGATCAGGCTGAACATGAAGGCCAGCAGCGGCATGCTGATGACCCCGGCCCAGAAGCGGGGAGCCACTACCCGGCGCAGCGGATCCACCGCCATCATCTCCAGGCTGGAGAGCTGTTCTGTGGCCTTCATCAGGCCGATCTCGGCGGTGAGGGCCGAACCGGCACGGCCGGCAAACAGCAGCGCCGTCACGACCGGACCCAGTTCCCGCAACAGGGAGAGGGAAACCAGTGGGCCCAGGCTCTGTTCGGCGCCGAAGTCCTTCAATACGTTGTAACCCTGCAACGAGAGCACCATGCCGATGAAGAGGCCGGACACCAGTATGATGGCAACGGATTGTACGCCCACCACATACAGCTGCTGAAGCAGCAGGGGGAAGTGCTTGCGCGGCTCGGGTTTGCCCGCCAGCGCATGAAACAGCATTATGGTGGCTCGGCCGATGGAGCTGATGAAACGCACTCCGACCCGGCCCAGCTTGCTTACTTGGCTTATCAACATCACAGATCCTGTAGCAGGTCGCCTGCCGGAAAATGGAACGGAACAGGACCGTCGGGCAATCCTTTGAGGAACTGCTCGACTTCGGGATTGTGCTCCTCACGCAGCTGATCCGGCGTGCCGTGTGCCACCACCTTGCGGTTGGCGATGATATAGGCGTAGTCGGCTATGCTCAGCACCTCTTTCACGTCGTGGGTGACGATGACGGAGGTGATGCCGAGGGCACCGTTCAGCTCCTTGATCAGCTTGACCAGCACCGCCATTGTGATGGGGTCCTGGCCGACGAACGGCTCGTCATACATGATGAGGTCCGGATCCAGCGCTATGGATCTGGCCAGCGCCGCGCGGCGGGCCATGCCGCCGGAGAGTTCGGACGGCATCAGTTTCGCTGCACCACGCAGACCGACCGCCTGCAACTTCATCATGACGATGGTGTGGATCAGCTCCTCCGGCAGGCCTGAATGCTCCCGCAGCGGGAAGGCCACGTTGTCGTAGACCGTCATGCCGGTAAACAGGGCGCCGCTCTGGAACAGCATGCTCATCCGCTTGCGCACCTCGTACAGGCGGGAGCGGGAGAGGGTGGGGATATCTTCCCCGTCAAACAGGATATGACCGGACTCAGGCTTGAGCTGGCCACCGATCAGCCGCAGCAAGGTGGTCTTGCCTATGCCGCTGGGGCCCATGACCGCAGTGACCTTGCCACGGGGAATGGTCAGGTTGATCCCGTCGTATAACAGCCGATCTCCGTGACTGAAGGTCAGGTCGGAGATGGTGATCAGGTCATTGTTCAAACAATTGTCCATCCGGTGTAAATGAAGAGCGAATTTTATGGGCTAGTCTAGGTCTAAGCAACAGCAAGGAACAACTATTGAACAGCCTGCCTGCCCAAAAGCGCGACAGTTTTGTGTAACCAATTGTCTCTCTTTTAGGACCGAGAAGTATCCGATTCGCTTATCTCGACAGACTTTTTTATAATCCCGCAGCAAATTTCGGCCCGGAGCTGTGCCTTTATGTCTGTAAAGCCTGAAAAAGTGTCTGAACTGTTCGATTTTCGTCGCAGCGCCCGTACCGTGCTGGACATTGAAAAACAAGCGATTGATGGACTCTATCAGTACCTGAATGATGCCTTCGATCAGGCATGCAACCTGGTGCTGCGCTGCAGTGGCAAGATAGTGGTCACCGGCATGGGCAAGTCAGGTCATGTCGGGAGCAAGATTGCTGCCACCCTGGCCAGCACCGGCACCCCCGCCTTCTTCCTGCACCCTGGCGAAGCCAGTCACGGGGATCTGGGGATGATCTCCAGCGGCGATCTCATCATCGCCATCTCCAACTCGGGCGAGAGTGACGAGATCCTGGCCCTGCTGCCGGTGCTCAAACGCCGTGGCATCCAGTTGATCTGCATGACGGGCAACCCCGCCTCCACCATGGCCAAGGAAGCGAACGTGCACCTGTGCGTGCGGGTCGAGAAGGAGGCGTGCCCGCTCGGGCTGGCGCCCACCTCCAGCACCACGGCCACTCTGGTGATGGGGGATGCACTGGCGGTTGCCCTGCTGGAAGCCCGCGGTTTCACCGCCGATGACTTCGCCCTTTCTCACCCGGGCGGGTCGCTGGGCAAGCGGCTGCTGCTGCGGGTCGGTGACCTGATGCACAGCGGCGAGCTGTTGCCCCGGGTGGGGATAGATGCCACCATCAGCCAGGCGCTGCTGGAAGTGAGTCGCAAGGGGCTGGGGATGACGGCGGTCGTCGACGCCGATGGCCGGCTGGCCGGGCTCTTTACCGATGGAGACTTGCGCCGCATCCTGGATCTGCAGGTGGATATCCATCACACCCCGATCGCCAAGGTGATGACGGCCAACTGTGTTACCGTAGGACCCGAGATGATGGCGGCAGAAGCCGTCAAATTGATGGAAACCAGAAAGATCAACGGATTACTGGTGGTGGATGAAGACAAGCGCCCGCTCGGTGCCTTCAACATGCACGACCTGCTGAAAGCCGGAGTAATTTGATGCAAAACGTACCGACCCTCTACGGTCCGGTGACGCGCAGCCAGTATGACAGGGCGGCGCAGATCCGCCTGCTGGTGTGCGATGTGGATGGAGTCCTCTCCAATGGCCTCATCTATATGGGCAATGATGGCGAAGAGCTGAAGACCTTCTGTACCCGCGACGGCGCCGGCATGCGCGCCCTGCTCAACGCAGGGATCGAGATTGCCATCATCACGGGGCGCAACTCCCGCATCGTCAGCGACCGGATGAAGAGCCTGGGTGTGCAGCATCTGGTGCAGGGGGCGGATCAGAAGCTGCCCCACTTCGAGGCACTGCTGGCCAAGCTGGGACTGACGCCGGAGCAGGCCGCCTACATGGGTGATGACACCATAGATCTGCCGGTGATGCAGGCCTGTGGCCTTGGCATCGCCGTGGCCGATGCCCACCCACTGGTGCTGGCCCGGGCCGATATGGTGACCCGACTGGCCGGTGGGCTGGGTGCTGTGCGCGAGGTGTGCGACCTGATACTGCAGGCACAAGGGCTGGGTGACTATCAGCCAGAGGCCTCGGTATGAGCAGACAGACGCTGCTGTTCGCCCTGCTGTTTCTGGTGGCGCTGGCCGCCTGGCAGCTCGGCGACATAGAGCTGGTGCCGGAGCCGACCGCCAAGGTCGAGAACTATCAGCCGGACTTCACTGCCAAGAATCTGGTCACCACCCGCTTTGACGCCGATGGGCGGCGCACCGAGCGGCTGGAGTCAGAGTATGCGGAGTATTACCAGCTCCTCGAACAGGCTGCCTTCAACAAGCCGGTGGTCTACATGTTCGACAAGCAGGGCGAGGCCGAGTGGAAAGTCACCGCCGATACCGGCGTGCTCAACACGGATGACAATGTGATCCTGCGGGACAAGGTACATCTGGACGGCCTGCTGCCCACCTCCTTCATCTCCACGCTGGATACCCCCTATATGGAGCTGGATCTGGTGACCCAGAACGTGAGAAGCAATCAGCAAGTCAGCATAGTGGGTAAGGATTTCCAGACCGAGGGCGTTGGCCTGAAGGGTCATCTGGAACGCAAATATTTTGAATTACTGGACCAGGGCCATGCCATCTATTTCAATGAAAAACGTTAATCTGGCCCTCGCGGCCTTGCTGCTGTGCGGCACCGTGAGCGCCAAAGAGTCCGACTTTGCCGAGAAGGTCTACGTGGATGCGGTCAAACAGGTGGCCGAGATGCAGGACAACCGCATCACCTTCAGTGACGATGTCATCATCACTCAGGGCACCATCAAGATTAAGGCCGACAAGGTAGTGGTGATCCGCTCCGGCGAGAAAGGGGCCGAGGTCATGACGGCCTATGGCAATCCCGCCACCTTCTTTCAGATCCTGGACAACGGCAAGCCGGTCAATGCCCACGGCAACAGCATCCGCTACGAGCTGAAGAACCGGCTGGTGACCATCAGCGGCAATGGCCAGCTCAAGCAGGAAGACAGCCAGGTCAACGGCGATCTGATCCGCTACGACATAGTCAAACAGAAGATGATCGCCGAGAGCAAGGGCCCGACCCAGCGTGTCAAGACGGTGTTCCTGCCGGATCAGGTAGAGAACTTCGACAAGCCCGCCGATCAGAAGAAGCAGGGAAAATAAGCCATGGCAGTGTTGAAAGCAGTCGGCCTGCAAAAAAGTTACAAGCGCCGCATGGTGGTCAGCGATGTGAGCCTGGAAGTGGGTACCGGCCAGATCGTCGGGTTGTTAGGTCCAAATGGCGCCGGCAAGACCACCTCCTTCTACATGATAGTGGGACTGGTGCAGAGCGATGCCGGTCTCATCACCATAGACGATCAGGACATCAGCCTGCAGCCCATGCATATCCGAGCCCGCAACGGCATCGGCTATCTGCCGCAGGAGGCCTCCATCTTCCGCCGCCTGTCGGTGTTCGACAACCTGATGGGGGTCATGCAGACCCGCAAGGGGCTGAGCCGCGAAGAGCGGGAAGACAAGGTCGAACAGCTGCTGGAAGAGTTCAATATCACCCACATTCGCGACAACCTGGGTCAGAGTCTGTCCGGGGGGGAGCGACGTCGGGTCGAGATCGCCCGCGCGCTGGCGGCCGAGCCGCGTTTTATCCTGCTGGATGAGCCGTTTGCCGGGGTCGACCCCATTTCTGTGATAGACATCAAGAAGATCATCCAGCATCTGAAAGATAGAGGCCTGGGCGTCTTGATCACCGACCACAACGTCAGAGAGACTCTGGACGTATGCGAGAAGGCTTATATCGTCAGCCACGGCAAGATGATTGCCGAAGGTGCACCGGCCGAGATACTGGCCGATGAACAGGTCAAGCGCGTCTATTTGGGCGATCAATTCAGTCTATAGTAAGGGGGCATCTCTTCATTTCCTGTGACGACTGCCTCGCTGAACATAAGGATATCCCGACGTAGATGAAGCCGACATTACAGTTGCGTCTCGGTCAGTCCCTGACCATGACGCCGCAATTACAACAAGCGATTCGTCTGCTCCAGCTCTCCACCCTGGAACTCCAGCAGGAAATTCAGCAAGCGCTCGATAACAACCCCTTGCTGGAGCAAGAGGAGAATGAGGTGCAGGAGACCAGCCCGGAAGAGCCGGTCGATGCCAGTCAGCTCGACACCAGCGATGCCATGGCCCAGGATCAGATGCCGGACGAGTTGCCGGTGGATACCACCTGGGAGGATGTCTACTCGGCCGGCACGGCCCAGAGCGCAGGCCCCATCCACGATGGGGAAGACAGCGTCTATCAGGGCGAAACAACCGAGAATCTGCAGGACTATCTGCTGTGGCAGATGCGACTCACGCCGTTCAGCGATCTGGATGCCGCCATCGCCCTCGCCATCATAGATGCCATCGACGATTCCGGTTATCTGACCGTCTCCCTCGAAGATATACAGGCGGCGGTGAGCAGCGAGGATGTCGAGGTGGAACTCGACGAGGTCGAGGCCGTGCTCAAGCGAGTGCAGCATTTCGATCCGGTCGGCATCGCCGCCCGTTCGGTACAGGAATGCCTGTTGATCCAGCTCGGTCAATACGCCCCCGAACTGCCCTGGCTCACCGAGGCCAGAGAGGTGATCAACGAGCACATGGACTTGCTCGGCAATCGCGATTATCGCACCCTGGCGCGCAAGACCCGGCTCAAGGAGAGCGACCTCAAGGAGGTGCTGGATCTCATCCAGCAGCTGGAGCCCAGACCGGGCAATGGCATCATACAGAGCGACTCCCAGTACGTGATCCCGGATGTGACCGTGGTCAAGAAGGGCACCAAATGGGTGGTCGAGCTCAATCCCGATTCCGCGCCGCGCATCCGGGTCAACGAGACCTATGCCGCAATGGCACGCCAGGCGCGCACCAGCCAGGACACCCAGTTCATCCGTTCCCATCTGCAAGAGGCCAAGTGGTTCATCAAGAGCCTGGAGAGTCGCAATGACACCCTGCTCAAGGTGGCCAGCTGTATTGTCGAGCAGCAGCAGGGCTTTTTCGAGTATGGTGAAGAGGCCATGAAGCCCATGGTGCTCAACGACATCGCCGAAGCGGTGGAGATGCATGAGTCGACCATTTCCCGGGTAACGACCCAGAAATACATGCATACGCCCCGCGGCATCTTCGAACTGAAGTTTTTTTTCTCCAGTCATGTGAATACCGAAGGAGGAGGAGAGTGCTCATCGACCGCAATTCGCGCGCTGATCAAGAAGCTGGTGACGGCAGAGAATCCCGCCAAGCCGCTAAGTGATAGCAAGATCGCGGATTTGCTGGCCGAACAGGGTATTATGGTGGCGAGACGCACGATCGCAAAGTACCGTGAATCCTTGTTGATCCCGCCATCCAATCAGCGCAAACGCCTGGTTTAGGCAAAACAAAAGGAAGACGTTATGCAAATTAACCTGACCGGACACCATGTCGAGATCACCGAAGCTCTGCGTGATTATGTGAACAACAAATTTGCCAAACTCGAGCGTCACTTTGACCACATCAACAATGTTCATGTGGTGTTGAGCGTAGAAAAACTGAACCAGATCGCCGAAGCCAAGCTGCATGTCAGCGGTGGCGAGGTGTTCGCCAATTCACAGCATGCCGACATGTATGCTGCGATTGATACCCTGCTGGACAAGCTGGATCGGCAGATCATCAAGCACAAAGATAAGTTAAATCAAAAATAACTATGCAACTTGAACACATACTGAGTCGGGACTGCACCAAAAGTGCGGTCCCTTGTACCAGCAAGAAACGCGCCCTTGAGATCATCAGTGAATTAGCCGCTGAGCGCCTGGGGACCTCTCGTCAGGCGTTATTCGAGTGCCTGCTGGCCCGAGAAAAGATGGGCAGTACCGGTATCGGTGCCGGTATCGCCATTCCCCACGGCCGGATCGGTGACGAGTTTCCGCCGACCGCCATCCTGATGACCTTCGCAGAGCCAATCCCCTTCGAATCCATCGACAATCAACCGGTTGACCTGCTCTTTGCCCTGCTGGTGCCGGAAAGCGAGTGCAAGCAGCACCTCAAGACCCTTTCCCTGATGGCATCCAAACTGGGTGACAAGGCGGTTTGCCGCCAGTTGCGCCAGGCAACCAGCGATGAAGATCTCTATCAGATCATGACCTCGGCCTGAGATGCAGGCCCCCGTCATGACCCCAAGCGGTGAGGGAACAAGATGCAATTAATAGTGGTAAGTGGGCGCTCCGGCTCGGGCAAGACAGTTGCCCTGCGTGTGCTGGAGGATCTCGGTTATTACTGCGTGGATAACCTGCCGGTCAACCTGCTGCCCCAGTTGATCGTGTCGGTCGAGAGCCAGTATGACAAGCTGGCGGTCAGCATAGACGTGCGCAACCTGCCGGTGAGCCCGGACAAGCTGGAAACCCTGCTGGCCCAGGTGCGCAACGAGGGTCGGGTCGAATTTTCCAGCTTCTTCTTCGATGCGGAAAACTCCACCCTGCTCAAGCGCTACGGCGAGAGCCGCCGGCTGCATCCCCTGTCGCGCAAACAGCTGTCGCTGGATGAGGCAATCCGGGAAGAGACCCACCTGCTGGCACCGCTCTCCTCGACTGCCGACCTGCGGATCGACACCACCAACCTCAGCATTCACGACCTGAGCGAGCTCATCAAGACCCGGGTGCTCGGCAAGAAAGAGAACGAGCTGGTGCTGGTGTTCGAGTCGTTCGGCTTCAAGTACGGCATCCCCAAGGACGCCGACTTCGTGTTCGATGCCCGCTTCCTGCCCAATCCGCACTGGATCCCCGAACTCAAGCCCTTTACCGGCAAGGACGAGCCTGTGGCCCGCTATCTCTCCAGCCAGCCGGACGTGATGCAGTTCATCCTGCAGATTGAGAACATGCTGGCGACCTGGCTGCCGCATCTGGAGCGCAACAATCGCAGTTATGTGACTGTGGGGATAGGTTGCACCGGTGGTCAGCACAGATCCGTGTTCATCGCAGAACAGCTGGCCAGCGCATTCCGGCTGCAGGGCAAGAACGTCCAGATCCGCCACCGCACCCTCGACAAGAGTGCGCCGCAATATTGATGGACCAATAGGGAGATCAGATGACCGTCTCAGCCTCGGTGGAAGTCAAAAACAAACTGGGTATGCATGCCAGACCGGCCATGATGCTGTTCGAACTGGTGCAGGGCTTCGACGCCCACGTGCTGCTGCGCAACGAGGATGGCATAGAGGCCGATGCGGACAGCGTGATCGGCCTGTTGATGCTGGATTCCGCTCAGGGCAAGCAGGTGGAAGTCCAGGTGGAGGGCCCCGAAGAAGTGGAGGCGCTGGCTGCCGTGGTGGCACTGTTCACCTCCGGCTTCAACGAGGAGTGACCCACTCCCCGCCCTGGTTCAGGAACCGGTGCGCGCCAGCCCCTTGAAGCTGGCAAAATCCCGACAAGCCAGCAAATTTTTGCTGGCTTTTTCGTTCATCAGCGCCAGAAACAGGTCGTAGAGCCCCATCGCCTCTTCGTAGTCCGCCTTGCTGATGGCCAGCACGAAGATGAGGGTGGCCGTCTCGCCATTGCCCCAGTCGATCCCCTGTGGTGCCAGTACTGTATAGACCAGGGTGCGCCGTGCCAGCAGGCCGAGGGAGTGGGGCAGGGCTATGCCTTCCCCCAGCAGGGTGGAGACGATGCGCTCCCGCTCGTGCAACGAGCTTCTGAATCCGCTCTCCACCCGATCTTCGGCCTCCAGCTGATCGCAGATCCGGGCAAACAACTGGCTCTGGCTGAGTGGCTCACTCACCACCATGAAGTGGTCGGCATCGAAGTATTTGTCGATCAGGTAGGGGCGGGTGCGGTCGATCAGCACCAGCTTGCCGAGCTGCTCCAACTGATACTGGGTCGGGAAGGGGGCGACTTGCACCACAGGCGCGTTCTTCTCGGCCACCTTGACGGTGCTGATGACGAAGTCCTGCTCGATCCGCGCCAATCCCTCGTAATCTCGCACCGACTCCAGCGTCGTCAGCTGGAGCTGGGGATATTCGCGCTTGATGCGCGCCTCCAGCACCCGGAAGGTGGCGTTGCCGGCGTCGCACAGCAGCAGCGCCTGGGGGCGACGGGTATAGCCGATGTCATAGTGGCGCTCCAGCCCGACTCCGATATGGATTACCAGATAACCTATCTCGTGATGGGTCAGCCGGTAGGGAGTCTGCCTGATCCACTCAGAGATGGCCGCCAGCGTGATGTCGTAGGCGAGGGGATAGTACTGCTTGATGTGATCCGCCAGCGGATTGTGGCTGCCAATCTGGTATTTGACCCGCAGCAGCATGGCGCTGATGTGGGTCTGCAGATCCGCCTGCAGCTGCAGATCGCCGCGCAGATCATAGGGGTAGTGCTGCTGGATATAGGCGAGCAGATGCTCGACCAGCTGCTCGCTCTCGGCGGCCATGGCCGGGCTGAGCCTGGGCGTGTCGGCGGTGAGGCGGGCCTGGATCTGGATGGCGAGGCAGGCGATCTCCTCCGCTCCCGGCGGTGTCAGGGTCGGCAGCTCGGCGTAGATGTCGCGGGCCACTGCGGCCAGAGTCTGGGTGATGTCGTCGCTGGCAAACTGGCGCAGCTCGTGGCCGGCCGCCTGGCGCAGCAGGGCGACGGCGCAGTAGATGGCGAGCTGCTGCAGGCTCTCGTCGGCGAGGCGCAGCTGGTGATGGCCGAGCTGGGCATGGATGTGATTGCCCACTACCTCCAGCGTCTTGCTGGGGCAAAGGTTGGGCAGCAGGCTCTGCAACTGGTTGTTGTGGATCAGCTCCTGATAGAGCAGCTGGGTGAGGCAGGCCCGGATCGCCGTCTCGCTCCCCTGGATGCGCATGCCCAGCCGTGGCTTGCTGTCGATGAGCAAGCCGAAGTGGGCGAGTCGCTCCCGCACCTCCGCCATGTCTCCCTGCAGCGCCGCCCGGCTCAGATACCAGGTATCCGCCAGCTCGTCGAGCTTGATCCCCTGTTCCGCCGTCAGCAGCAGGATCTGCAGGTGCAGCACCCGCTCGCGGCTGGTTCGGGGCAGGCAGCTCTCCTGCTCCTGGGCCGCCAGCAACTCGTCAAACAGCCCCTGATTGTAAATCTTGAGCTGGTAGCCGCTGCCGCGCTGGTGGATCAGGTGGGCGCCGTGGGTGGCGATAAGCTCATTGAGGGTCGCCACGTCGGTGCGTACCGTGCGGGTGGAGACATTGAGGCGGCGAGCCAGCTCCTCCTGCGGCAGCGGTTCGGCATGGAGCTGGGTCAGCAGTTGATGGAGTCTGGGGTGGGGCAGCTTGGTCATGAGAGGGGACGGGACTCCTGTCGCGAAATAAAGGGTCGATGTTAACAAGCGACTCATTAACAAGCCAGGCACCGGCCAGTGATCGGACCGGTGCCATCTTTCGTCACGCCAACAGTCGTTTCACAGTGGCGAGCAGGGTACGCACGTCCTCGGGACGGGTCTGACCGCTCGCGCTGTCGATGATGGAGCTGTAGACGTGGGGGATCACCTTCTCGACACCGGCGTCCAGCGCGATGCGGACTATCTCCTCGAAGTTCTCCAGATCTATGCCACCTGTGGGTTCCAGCCAGAAGCCGTGACGGGCACAGGCTTCAGCGACCGCCTGATACTCGTCACAGCAGGTGAGGCCGCCCATGGGGAAGAACTTGACCGAGCTGCCGCCCATGTCCTTGAGCAGGGCAATAGCGGTGTCGATAGGCACAATCCCGTCCGGCTGCCCGGCACTGAGGGGCCCGGTGGATATCTTCACCATGCCGGGGGTGCCGGTGGGGGAGATAAGGCCATTGACCAAGCTGTGGGGCTGGCCCAGCAGCGCCCGGCTGGCACCGACCCCGGTGAACACCTGATTGACGTGCTGGGGCTGCAGCTGGCGAGCCAGTTCGGCCACCATGGCGGACTGGCGTGGATCGCCCGCCCCCAGCCCGATGGAGAGGGCGTTGTCGATAAGGGCCGAGTACTCCTTCATATCGGCGACCGCAGAGGGCACATCCGGATAGTTTTTGGAGAGCACGCCGACCAGCACATGGCCTTCAGCTGCGTCGTATACCGCGACGGCATTATCTTTGGAACCTGCCAGTACGTTGAGGCAGACACGGTCACGGTAGTAGTTGGGAATTAAGGACATCAACGATTCTCCTGTACTAGGTTGGCAATGGCGGCATGGATCTGGTCGAGCTGGGGGGCGGTGACGCTGCGCACGTCGATCTCGATATGCCCTTCGTTGGCCTTGTAGCCACGGCAGTAGATGGCAGGCGTGCCCTGCTGCAGGCGGGTGACGACCTGCACAGTCGTCATGCCGATGCTGGCATGGTCGAAGGCGATGTCGGTGCGGGCTATGTCGCGCCCCGCGCTGTCCCACACCACTTTCGCGCTGACGCCTGGCAACTGGTTGAGGTGCTCGATGAAGGGGCTCATCTTGGCCACCATGGCGGCACCGCTCTCCTTCTCTTTTTCCAGATAGCGCTCGATGGCGTGGGTCAGGCCAAGGATCCCTTCCTTGCCCACCTTCATGGCGCGGCCTATGCCGTTGGCCTGCTGCTTGACCCACTCCACATACTGGCGTTTGCCGAGCACCAACCCGCTGGTGGGGCCTTCGATGGCCTTGGCGCCGCTGTAGATGACCAGATCCGCCCCCTGGTTGTAATAGAGACGCAGATCCTCTTCGGCCGCCGCATCGACGATGAGCGGCAGCTGGTGGGCTTTGGCCACCTCGGCCGCCTCGGCCACCGACAGAATGCTCTTCTGCACGCAGTGGTGGGACTTGATGTAGAGAATGGCAGCTGTGTTGGCATTGATGGCGGCAGCCAGCTGGGCGGGGGAACACTCGTTGGCATAGCCGGCCTCCACCACCTTGCCGCCCCCCAGATTGACCATGGTGCCGACCGGCGCGCCGAAGTTGACGTTGTGCCCCTTGGGCAGCACGATTTCGCTCGGCACGTCATGGCGATGGGCATGCAGCTGCTCCAGCCGGTAAGGGTCGCCACGCACTATCACGGCGGCCACCGACTGGGCTATGCCGGCGCTGGCGCAGGAGACCACCACAGCATCTTCCACATCCAGCAAGCCTGCCAGGTAGGCCCCCGTCTTGTTGACCAGATCCTTCACCTCGAAGTAGTGGCCCAGGCCGAAGTTGACCGCATCGACCACCTCCTGCTCGGGGGTGGAAACGCCGAGAATGGTCATGCGCCCGGAGGCGTTGATCACGGGTTTGAGCTGATATTTCTCATAAACAGAAGGCATGGTGTGATTTCCCATAGTGAGTCAGAACCAGGTCACCGCCCACCAGGGCGGCGAGGGGAAGCAGTTGCAGGTCGCCGCTGCGCGATTGCGCCTCGGTATCCATGAACAGGGTCGGGCCGCTGGCCAGTTCGAACAGGGTCAGATCGGCATCCGCACCCACCTCGAGTCGTCCCTTGCCGGTCAGGCGCAGCGCATCGGCGGCCTGGTCGGTGACGCAGGCGAGCACCTGTTCCAGCGTCATGCCGATGGCGAGAAACTTGGACATCACGTGAGCCAGGCTGTAGACGGGTCCCTTGATGCGGTTCTTGCAGTAGATGTCCGAGCTGATGGTGTGGGGCAGTATCCCCTGGCGGATGGCAAGCTCCGCCACCTCGAAGCTGAAGCTGGCGCCGCCGTGGCCTATGTCGAGCAAAAGGCCCCGTTTCATCGCCTCCCGCACCGCGACCCGCAGCTCGCCGGCCGGGGTCAGGATGCGGTTCGGTTTGCCGTTGAAGCAGTGGGTCAGCAGATCCCCTTCTCCCAGCAGGGCGACTATCTCGTCCAGATCCGGCGGCGTGTTGCCCACGTGCACCATCAGCGGCAGCTGGCCATGGACCTGCTGCAATGCCTTGGCCATGCGCAGCGGCTGCAGGCCGTTCTCACCCACCACGCTGCTGCTCATGCGTGCCTTGATGCCGACGACAAAGCCGGGGTGGCGGGCAATGGCTGCAGAGGCGAGCGCCATGTCCAGATCCCGGCTGTCCGCCAGCTCGTTCTGGCGCAGCAGGCCGATGCGGGAGATGTTGAGCAGGGCGTGCACCCGGGTCTTGCAGCCCGAAGCTAGGCGCTGGAACGCATCCACGTCGTCGGCGCCTGTGCTGCCCGCGTCTATGACTGTGGTGACGCCGGACTCGACGCCCACCTTGTTCGGTTCATCCTGATAGATGGGGGAGGCGGGGTAGCAGTGGGTGTGACCGTCGATCCAGCCCGCGCTCACATGCACCCTGCCCGCCAGATCCAGGGTTTGCTTCGCCTCGGCGGACTCTGGTAGTGCACCCAGCGCCGCTATCTTGCCGTCCTGGATGGCGATGTCGATGAGCTGGCCATTTCCCTGGCGTCCCGCTCTGATGATCATGTCATGCATGGTAATGACCTCGAAGAGGCCGCCCCACCGGGCGGCGGGGGCTTATGCAAGGGCGATCGGGAAGAAGGTACCGAGCAGCATGGCACCCAGGATGGCGCCGCCTGTGATGGGCTTGTTCCACACGTAGAACAGCAGTGCACCCAGCAGGGAACCCAGCCCTATGGGGATGGAGGCCCCCATGGCGGAGAGGATGATGAGGGGGCCGAGGAAGCGGCCAGAGCTGTTGCCAGCGCCCATCATCACATCCGCCCCGTAGGTGGAGTTGCTCTGGTTGATGGTGAACTTGCGCGCCAGGATGATGATGCCGCCGATGGCGACCCCTATGGTCATGCCGGTCGCCAGCGAGGCACCGAAGTTCTCCACCGGGTAGAGAATGCCGGCACCCAGCAGCAGGGCAGGCACGCCCAGGCCGACTCCGGTCTGAATGGCGCCGCCTATGTCCAGGATCCCCACCAGTGAGCCTTCTATGATGCGGGCAAACAGGAAGCTGGCACCGAAGGCCGCCACAGCGCCGTAGGCCCCTGTGTCCATGCCGGCTTTCAACATGGCGACGAAGGCCACCTCGTTGAAGGCGCCGACCCCGTACAGGTAGTACATGTGGGTCCCGGCAAAGACGCCGGCCGAGAGCAGGCCGACGAAGATGGGGAAGGACCAGTCGGCGTACCAGAAGTTGTTTCTCAGTTTCTCATCCATGTGGTGGCCCCTTATTTGCCGCTAAGCAGGTTATGGACGTTCTCCAGCCACAGGGGAATGCCCATATGGAAGGATTCAATCAGTTTCATGTCGAAGCCGCGGAAGAATCCGCTCAGCACGAACAGCAGCACTATGGCGGCCATCATCACGCGAGTGACGTGGTTCCAGCCGCTCTCTTCCACCCCCTTGCCGATCAGGATGCCGAGCACCAGACCCGGTACCGCGTTGCCCATGATGAGCTGTGCCAGACCGCCGAAGATGGTGGCCCAGAAGCCGGATTTCTTGCCCGCCTCTATGGCCGCCAGCCAGAAGATCACCGGCATGACGGTGTTGACCAAGAGGTTTGCAGCCGGCACCAGCACCTTGACGGCGGTGACCTGCAGGGCTTCCGGCACAGCGGCGGCCGTGCTGTTGAGGAAAGCGACGACGATGGCGCCTATGATGCCGCCGGCGATGGCCATCTTCTTGGGATCGTGCAGGGTGGTGGCGAGATCCCGGTTCTTGACCAGCAGTGCGGCCGTGGCCCAGTGCGGAATGATGCGGTGATCCACGTCCTGGGTGAAGGCACCGGCCGCCACGGTCGAGGCCCAGGCGTTGAAGAAGAAGCCGAGGCCGAACGAGAAGTGGGAGGCGGGATCCCCTTCGCAGGAGTTGAGCTCGCCCAGGGTACGGAAGGCGCCCATGCCCTGTACGGTTGGCGCGTGGAACATGCGTGCCGCGCCAGCCCCCACCCCGACGCCCACCAGGCCGCCGACGATGAGTGACTTGATAAATATGATTAGAAACATCCAGGGTATCCTTCTTGTGAGGGGATGCCAGCGGGTGGCGTCACACCAGGGTGAACGTTACTTGCTCGGCGTCCAGGCTGGTGACCTTGACCGTTATCTCCAGCTGGACGCGGAACTCGCGGCGCTGGCGCGGCAGGAAGAAGAACAGGAACTTCTCCACCCGGACCGACTCTTCGGCCTTGAGCACCTGCACCTCGACCGGTTCGATCCGCAGCATCACGCGCGGGTTGTCCTTGAGCAGGCTGGGCTGCACCTGGCTGAGGGCGGCGGCGAACGCCTGCTGGCGGGTCGCCCCCTTGCCGTTGACTATGACCTGGGTGGTGAAGTTCTCTTTCATCAGACGCGTCCGTGCTTCTTGGCGAAGGCCTCGACCAGCTTCTGGCCCAGCTCTTCCTTGTCCATGAAGCCGAAGCCCAGCACCACGCAGCCGTCATTGATGGCGGTGACACCCTCCTCGACGGAGCGCATGCCGTAACGGCACTTGTAGCCGTACTTGGTCTGGGCCGTGATGGCACCGGCGCCGCCGCTGCCGCAGAAGGAGATGCCGAGATCAGCTTGTTCCTTGTTCATCACATCACCGAGCTTCATGTCGGCGGCCATGCCAGGGATCACGGTCACGCTGGCGCCGGCGGTTTCTGCCCCGGCCCCCACTTTCTGACCCTTGCCGAGACGATCTCCAATCACGAGTTTGATGGCTGACATTTAGATATCTCCTTTGAGTGAGCTGAGTTCGTTTTCTTTGGCGACTTCGAAATGGACGGACAAGAGGTGAGCCTCTTCATAGGCCAGCTTGTCCAGCCAGGCGACGACCTGTTCGGCCAGTCGCAGGGAGAGGGGGGAGATCTCCTCGAACAGGCTGAGGTCGACCTCCGGCAGGGATTCGCCGCTATGGGAGCGCCACACCATGGCCTTGACGTGGGAGGCCAGCATCTGTGTCTGCACCTCGTTGGGACGAATGCCCTGCTCGCCGAGCAGGGAGTGGATGCGTGCCAGGACTAGGTCGGTCTTGCGCAGCAACGCCGGGCTGTCCGGAGTCAGGTTCTGGTCATGAGTCTCTGTTTGCAATGTCTGCTCTCCAAGGCTGGCAGAAGGGATGGCTTTACCCTAAGCCCGCAGGGGCGTGCAGAGGAGGCAGCGTTTTTCCGATTCGAAGCGGAAATTCCCGCGCGCCTGAGCTGAAAACTGTGATTTTTGTGCGTTGGAGGGGGAAAGGGCACTTATTGGGGCCGACTTAGTGTGATCGATGGCGCACTTGGCCCGCGGGACTGACCCGGCAAGGCTTGGTGCAAACTGTGAGTCGCCTCACGGATGGCAAGGAAAATAGGAGGGTATTGAGATGACAAAGGGCGGTATCCCGCCCTTGTGATGGAGAGAGCCGGGCGTCAGCTGGCGGCAGCGGCGCTCGCGCTGGCATTGCCCTTGTTCTGCTGCTTTTGCTGGTAGCGTAGGTCTTCTTCTATGGTGACTTGCACCTCCAGTGGCTTGCCATCGCGAAACACCGAGATGGTGAGCTTGGTGCCGGGGCGGCTCTCGACGATCTTGTCCATGGCGGAGCGCACGCCACTGATGGCTTCCCCGTTGATCTTGAGCAGCACATCGCCTCGCGTCAGCCCGCCCCTGGCCGCCGGGCCGTTGGGATCCAGGCTCTCGATCACCAGGCCGCGCAGATCGCCCAGGTTCATCATGCGGGCCACTATGGGGTTGATCTCGACGCTGGAGATGCCGAGGTAGCCTCGGATGACCCGGCCATTGGCGATCAGCTCGTCCATGATCCGCTTGGCCAGCTTGTAGGGGATGGCGAAGCTGATGCCGTAGCTCTCCTGATTGCCGTTGAGGTGATAGGCGGCCGTATTGATGCCGACCAGGTCACCGCGGGCGTTGACCAGGGCGCCACCCGAGTTGCCCTCGTTGATGGCGGCATCGGTCTGCAGCAGATCCTGTCGGCCGTTGCTGTCCGGCCCCATGCTGGAGAGGCCGATCCGGCCGGTGGCACTGATGATGCCCTGGGTGATGGTCTGGCCGACGTTGTAGGGGTTGCCGATGGCGAGCACCACGTCCCCCACATCCGGCAGCCGCTCGGGATCCTGCGGGATCACCGGCAGGTTGTCCGATTCTATGTAGAGCACCGCCAGATCGGTCAGCTGATCGGTGCCGACCAGCTCGGCACTGAACACGCGGCCATCCTGCAGCGCGACTATGATCTGGTCCGCATCGGCGATGACATGGTAGTTGGTCAGCACATGGCCACGCTGGCTCATGATGACGCCGGAACCCAGCCCCTGCGGCCTGAGTTCGGCCTGGTTGCCCTGATTGCGGGCGAAGCTGCGGGTATAGATGTTGACGACGGCAGGGCCGGCGCGATGGGCGGCGTAGGAGAAGCTCAGCTCGCGGGCATTGGTGATGATGCCGGGCAGCTGGGCACCGCCACGGAAATCGGGAAACAGCAGCAACAGGAGAGCCGCCACGGTTAAACCGAAGCCGACAGACTTGCCCAAGTAACTGATCAAAGGTGGGATTTTCATGTCATTCTCATCCGTACATGCAGCGCGCAGAGAATAACACTATCGGTGGATAAAAATCACCCGCGGCGAGGGCCGCGGGTGTGAGGGCGTTAACGTATCACTAGGTAGAGGGAAGACTCCCCGCGCTGTATGTTCAGTGCCAGCACCTCGGGCTTGTTCTTGAGCGCCTTGGTCAGCTCGTCCAGCGAGTTGATGCGCAGGCGGTTGACTCCGATGATGATGTCGCCTTTCTGCAAGCCGGAGGCGGCGGCAGGGGAACGCGGATCTATATCGGAGACGGCCACGCCGGTGACCGGTTCGGCCGTGGTGCTGAGCTTGGCCCCTTCCAGTGCCGGGTGCAGCACGCTGGCGAGGATCTCGCTGTCATCCGCCTTCTTCAGGATGACCTTGACGGTCTGCTCCTTGCCATCGCGGATGAGGCCCAGGGCAACCTGCTTGTCGGCCCCCATGGTCGCTATCTTGGCGCGCAACTCACCGAACGAGCGGATGGCCTTGCCATCTATGCTGATGATGATGTCGCCCGCCTTGATGCCGGCCTTGGCGGCGGCGGAGTCGGGCATGACCTGGTTGACGAAGGCACCATCCTTCTTGTTGTAGCCGAAGGTCTTGGCGATCTCTGAGGTCAGCTCGGTCCCCGTGATCCCCAGCTGGCCACGGCGTACTTCACCGTATTTGACGATCTGTTCAGACAGATCGCGCACCATGTTGGACGGAATGGCGAAGCCGATACCGATGTTGCCACCGTTCGGGCCCAGGATGGCGGTGTTGATGCCGATCAGCTCACCGCGCAGGTTGAGCAGGGCGCCACCCGAGTTGCCGGAGTTGATGGCCGCATCGGTCTGGATGAAGTTTTCCAGATTTTCGAT
Organism: Aeromonas sp. MR7; assembly: GCF_963899385.1. Classification (NCBI taxonomy): domain Bacteria; kingdom Pseudomonadati; phylum Pseudomonadota; class Gammaproteobacteria; order Aeromonadales; family Aeromonadaceae; genus Aeromonas; species Aeromonas sp. MR7. Next base: position 254,458 of record NZ_CAWQXH010000043.1, on the reverse strand, counting down.
GTTGAGACCGCTGCGGCCGAGCGCACTGACGATGCCGGAGGTGACTGTCTGGCCCAGGCCAAACGGGTTGCCGATGGCCAGCGCATAGTCGCCGACTCGCAGTTCGTCCGAATCGGCAAACTTGATCTGGACCAGATCCTCGGCCTTGATTTGCAGCAGCGCTATGTCGGACTGCTTGTCTTCACCTATCTTCTTGGCCGCATATTCACGACCATCTTTCAGATTGACCTTGATCTCGTCCGCCTCGTGCACGACGTGGGCGTTGGTGATCACGTAGCCCTTCTTGGCATCTATGATGACGCCTGAGCCCAGCGCCTGGAAGGGCTGCTCGCTCACCTGCTCGTCAGGCATGTTGGGGCCGAAGAAGAAGCGGAATTGTTCCGGCAGACGCTGGCGGGTAATTTTTTTGCCAGAGACGGAAATATTGACCACGGCAGGCGTGACCTGTTCGAGAACCGGCGCCAGGCTCGGCATCTCCTGGTTGTTCGCCAGCAAGGAGGGCAGTGCAGCTTGCACAGGGGCCGCTGACATGGCGATACCGACACTGAGGGCTAACACACTGAACACAGAAAGAGGTTTACGCATATGAAAAACAGCTCCCAGAAAAAGTTGCAATGCAATCGTCAAGGTCTGACCACGATACAGCGCAATTAGTTCCGCAAGGAACTAACTGGACTGCTTGAGCAGACCGGAGGCGCCGGCATAGTCACGGGGGGGGATACCCGGTTCTTCATTGGCCGGTGCATCGTTGCTCTCGTCGAGCAGCGCTTCGCGGAACAGTGGCTCCTGTGCCTTGGCCAGGAATTTGCTCTGCTCTGCCATGTGGCGATAGAGGGTCTGATACTGCTCGGCCAGCTGCTCCATCAGGGCGGCGCTGTCGGCGAAGTGGGTATTGATCTGGCCCTGGTAGCTTTCCAGCTCCGTGTGCGCTTTTTTCAGCTCTTGTTCCAGACGTCCGGCATCCCGGCTGCGCACCGTGAAGCGACCGATGATGATACCGATAATCAAGGCGGCGACAGCCAGCAGGATCCCGTTTAACAGACTCATAGATGCTCCTTGTTACAGCTAAATCAATGTGTGTTGATGCGGCCCGGATGACCGCTACGCCTTGATGGCACTATACCGTGCACCCCGAGAGCGTGATACCATTTTGTCCTTCATTCAGGGACTTGGAGGCGGTTGACAGGATGACCCCGCAGCAAAAATATCAGCAGGATTTGCAGCGCCCCGGCTTTGTGGCAGACCAGGCTCAGGCGATGGCCGTGACCCGCCTGGAGCGACTCTATCAGGATTTGTGCCAAAGCCCGACTCCGACCAGATCCCGCGGCCTGCTGGGCTGGTTGCAAAAGCCCAAGGCCAAGGAACCCGTCCTCGGGCTATATATGTGGGGCGGAGTGGGCAGAGGCAAGACCTGGCTGATGGATACTTTTTTCGAGAGCCTGCCGGGGACGCGAGAACTGCGGATCCACTTCCACCGTTTCATGCACAGGGTGCACGACGAACTCAAGGGGCTGACCGGCCAGGCCGATCCGCTCAAGCTCATCGCCAGCAAGCTCGCCAGCGAGATAGACGTCATCTGCTTCGATGAGTTTTTTGTCTCCGACATCACGGATGCCATGCTGCTGGGTACCTTGTTCCAGGAGTTGTTTGGTCACGGCGTGGTACTGGTTGCCACCTCGAACATACCGCCACAGGATCTTTATCGAAATGGCCTGCAGCGCGCCCGTTTTCTGCCAGCCATCGCATTGATCGAGCGTCATTGCGAGATACTTAATGTGGATGGCGGGATCGACTATCGCTTGCGGACCCTGGAGCAGGCTGAGATTTATCACTCTCCGCTGGATCAGCAGGCAAAAGCGAATCTGGATCGTTATTTTCAACAGTTAACCGGGCTGGAAGAGGCTCGGGTGGGCAGTGTCGAGATCAACCATCGTCAATTGGCGTCGCTGGGGATGGGGGAAGGGGTGCTCTACATGGAGTTCGAGCAACTTTGTTGCACTCCTCGCTCACAGAGCGACTACATAGAGCTGGCCCGACTGTTTCACACCGTGCTGCTGGCCAATGTGCAACCCATGGGGGCGGGCACGGATGACGCGGCTCGCCGCTTCATCGCCATGGTGGACGAGTTCTATGAACGGCACGTCAAACTCATCATGTCGGCGGCAGTCCCCATGACAGAACTCTACGGGGACGGGCTGCTGAATTTCGAATTCAAACGTTGTCTTTCACGGCTTCAGGAAATGCAATCGCACGAATACCTTGCCAGAGTGCACCTTCCTTAGTCACAATACCGCGCCTGCCAGTCGGATGGGCATCTGCGGCAGGTAGGGCCGGGCGACATTTGCTAGCTTCATGGCAGTGAAATTAGCAGGTGATATTTAAGGCAACTTCACTTATAATCGCCCGGCCCACGTTACAGCTGTCGATAAGACAGCAACACTTTAAGCTTTACTTGTATTCGAAGGGGTACAGGTAGGCCATCGTTTGTTGTTTGTGGGAGAGCCCCCATAAGCAATTGGGTCTGTAACAGGTAATTGGGTTTAACTTAATGAAAACTTTCGTTGCCAAGCCAGAAACCGTAAAACGTGACTGGTACATTGTGGACGCAGAAGGTAAAACTCTGGGTCGTATCGCAACCGAGATCGCTTCTCGTCTGCGTGGTAAGCACAAAGCTGAGTACACTCCGCACGTTGACACCGGTGATTACATCATCGTTGTAAATGCTGAGAAGGTACACGTAACCGGTAAGAAATTTACCGACAAAATGTACCATGCTCACTCCGGTTTCCCGGGTGGTATCAAGTCAATCAGCTTCGACAAGCTGATCAAGCGTAAACCGGAAATGGTAATCGAAGCTGCTGTCAAAGGTATGCTGCCGAAGGGTCCTCTGGGCCGTGCCATGTTCCGTAAACTGAAAGTTTACGCAGGCGCCGAGCATGCTCATGCTGCTCAGCAACCTCAAGTACTGGATATCTAATCGGGAACTGGCAACATGGCAGAAAATCAATACTACGGTACCGGCCGTCGCAAAAGCTCCACTGCTCGCGTGTTTATCAAAGCGGGTAGCGGTAAAATCATCATCAACCAGCGCTCCCTGGAGCAGTACTTTGGCCGTCCGACTGCCCGCATGGTAGTTCGTCAGCCGCTGGAACTGGTTGAGATGACCGAGAAACTGGATCTGTACATCACCGTTAACGGTGGCGGCATCTCCGGTCAAGCTGGTGCAATCCGCCACGGTATCACTCGTGCTCTGATGCAGTACGATGAAACCCTGCGTGCCGAACTGCGTAAAGCAGGCTTTGTTACTCGCGATGCCCGTAAGGTTGAGCGTAAGAAAGTCGGTCTGCACAAAGCTCGTAAGCGTCCGCAGTACTCCAAGCGTTAATTTGCTTTTGGTACGCACTCTCACGAGTGTCAAAAAAGCCTGGCCATGTGCCAGGCTTTTTTTATTGGTAATATTACCTACGCCAATGCTAACACCACGTCACAAAAGACAAATATTTGTGTATTTATTGTTTTTGCCCTTCGCTTCTCTTTCTTGTCAAGTTGTTATCTTTTCTTTAAAATTCCCTCGGTTTTTCTGTGACAATTGTAACTCCGCTTCCGCCGCTGTTGTCACGGAAGAAAGGGGAACAGGGACACAATAAGAATGTGCGGAGTCCACATGGGAGAGTTTTTGGATGAGCAATGCGCCAGTTGATACCGGTCGCCGCAGATTTCTTACCTGGTCAACGGTCGCCGTTGGTGGGGTAGGAGCTGCTTTTACCGCAGTGCCGTTTATAAAGTCATGGAACCCGAGTGCCAAAGCCAAAGCGGCGGGTGCTCCGGTAGAAGTGGATATCAGTAAGTTGGAACCAGGTCAGCTCATCCGCGTGGAGTGGCGAGGCAAGCCGGTCTGGGTGGTAAAACGTACCAAGCAGACGCTGGATGCCCTGGCCGCCCATGATGACAAGCTGCGCGACCCAGCCTCCGACGAACCCCAGCAGCCCGACTATGCCCACAATGGGTACAGGTCCATCAAGCCGGAAATCTTCGTGGCCGTCGGCATCTGCACCCATCTGGGATGCTCTCCCTCCTATCTGCCGGACAACTTCGGTGAGCAGGTTCAGGGCGTGACCTCCGGATTCTTCTGCCCGTGCCATGGCTCCAAGTTCGACATGGCTGGTCGAGTGTTCCAGGGGGTGCCTGCACCCTTGAACCTGGTCATTCCGCCGTACCAATATCTTAGCGACACCACCATCCTGGTCGGTGCCGACGGCAAGGAGGCTTGACCATGTTTGCCAAACTGATGGGCTGGATCGACTATCGCTTCCCGCTCACTGCCATGTACAACGACCATATGGCCAAGTATCCGGCGCCAAAGAACCTGAACTTCTGGTACTTCTTCGGCTCGCTGGCCATGCTGGTACTGGTCAACCAGATCATCACCGGCATCTGGCTGACCATGAACTACAACCCCTCCGCAGAAGGCGCCTTTGCCTCCGTGGAGTACATCATGCGGGATGTGGACTACGGCTGGCTGTTGCGTTACATGCACTCCACAGGCGCGTCTGCGTTCTTTGTGGTGGTGTATCTGCACATGTTCCGCGGCATGATCTACGGCTCCTACCAGAAGCCGCGCGAGCTGCTGTGGATCTTCGGCATGCTGATCTTCCTCTGCCTGATGGCCGAGGCCTTCATGGGCTACCTGCTGCCCTGGGGCCAGATGTCATTCTGGGGGGCTCAGGTCATCATCTCGCTGTTTGGCGCCATCCCGGTGATCGGCGACGATCTGACCCTGTGGATCCGTGGTGACTATGTCATCTCGGGGGCGACCCTGAACCGCTTCTTCGCGTTGCACGTCATCGCGCTGCCGCTGGTGCTGGTGATGCTGGTGGCCATGCACATACTGGCGCTGCACGAGGTGGGCTCCAACAACCCGGACGGCATCGACATCAAGAAGCACAAGGACGAGAAAGGCTGGCCGCTGGATGCGGTGGCATTCCACCCTTACTTCACTGTGAAGGACATGATCGGGGTGGCAGGCTTCCTGTTCCTATTCTGCGCTATCATCTTCTTCAAGCCGGACATGTGGGGTTACTTCCTCGAGAAGCCGAACTTTGAAGTGGCCAACGGCCTGAAGACCCCGGCGCACATAGCCCCGGTCTGGTACTTCACACCCTTCTACGCCATTTTGCGTGCGGTGCCTGACAAGCTGCTGGGCGTCATCATGATGGGTCTCTCCATCGTAGTGCTGTTCCTGTTGCCCTGGCTGGATCGCTGCAAGGTGCGCTCGGTGCGTTACCGCAGCACCCTGCACAAGCTGAACATCGCCCAGTTCGTGGTCTGCTTCGTCATTCTCGGTGTCCTCGGCGTGTTGCCATCGACCCCGACCCTGACGCTGATTGCCCAGATCTGTACCCTGGGTTATTTCGGGTTCTTCGTCCTGCTGTTCTTCTACAGCAAGAATGAAAGCACCAAGCCGCTGCCGGAGAGGGTGACATTCAAATGAAAAGAATAATTTTTGCGGTGCTGACCCTGCTGCCGGCGCTGGTATTTGCCAATACCGGTGCCGTGCATCTGGACAAGGCCAGCTATGACCTGAACGACAAGGCGTCCCTGCAGCGTGGTGCAACCACCTTCATGAACTACTGCTTTGGCTGCCACAGCACCCAGTACCAGCGTTACAACCGGGTTGCGGCAGACATAGGCATTCCGGAAGACCTGATGGCGGCCAACCTGATCGTCAACGGTGCCAAGATCGGTGATCTGATGGAGAACTCGGTTTCAGAGAAGGATGCGGCCAAGTGGTTCGGCGCGCCGCCCCCCGATCTGACCCTGGTGGCGCGGGTGCGTGGTGCAGACTGGATCTACACCTATCTGCGCTCCTTCTACGTGGACGAGACTCGTCCGTTTGGCGTGAACAACGTGGTGTTCCCGTCCGTGGGCATGCCCCACGTACTGGAACCGCTGCAAGGCACGCCGCGTGCCGAGTTTGCCACTCATACGGTTGACGGGGTGGAAACCCAGCAGGTTGTCAGTGTCAAATCTGACGGCAACGGTGAAATGAATAACGAAGAGTATGATCAGACGGTACTGGATCTGGTAAACTTCTTGGTCTACTCGGCTGAACCGGTACAACAGGAGCGCGAACGCATGGGCTTCTGGGTACTCGGATTCATCGTGATCTTCTTCATCTTCACTGTGCTGTTGAAGAAGGAATTCTGGCGCGACGTTCACTAAGCGACCAGATCCGGGTAATATAATGCACGGCAATGAAGACCAAGATGCTTCATTGCCGTTTCTGCTTTTTAATGACGGGAGGGTTCAATGGCTGTAGCTGCCAATAAGCGTTCGGTAATGACGCTGTTTTCCGGTGCCAACGATATGTTCAGCCATCAGGTGCGCATTGTCCTGGCGGAGAAGGGTGTTAGCGTAGATATTTGCCAGGTTGACCCAAGCAACCTGCCGGATGAGCTGGCCGAGCTGAACCCGTACAACACTGTACCGACTCTGGTCGATCGTGAGCTGGCACTGTACACCTCACGCATCATCATGGAGTATCTGGACGAGCGCTTCCCGCACCCGCCCCTGATGCCTGTCTACCCGGTTGCCCGTGGTAACAGCCGTCTGATGATGCATCGCATCGAGCTGGACTGGTACTCCCTGGCCGACAAGATCATGGCGGGGACTGACGTGGATGCGGCGCGTGCCGAACTGCGTGACAACCTGCTGGCCATCGCGCCCATCTTCGGTGAAATGCCTTATTTCATGAGCGAAGAGTTCGGTCTGGTCGACTGCTACATGGCCCCGCTGCTGTGGCGTCTGCCGAGCCTCGGCATCGACTTCACCGGTCGTGGTGCCAAGGAGCTGAAGGCCTACATGGTTCGTCTGTTCGAGCGTGAATCCTTCCAGGCTTCCCTGACCGAAGCCGAGCGCGAGATCCGCGCTGGCGTATGAGCATGGAACCGACAATGACACCCAGTCGCCCGTATCTGTTGCGGGCGTTCTTTGACTGGTTGCTGGATAACGAGCTGACCCCGCATCTGGTGGTCAACGTCAACATCCCTCATGTGATGGTGCCGATGCAGTTTGTCCAGGATGGACAAATCGTGTTGAACATAGCGCCGCGTGCGGTGGGACAGTTCCACATGGACAATGAAGCCATCAGCTTCAGTGCCCGTTTTGGTGGTGTCTCCCAGCAGGTCTATATCCCGATGGCGGCCGTGCTGGCCATTCATGCCCGGGAAAACGGCGTGGGTACGCTGTTCCCGCCCGAGCCGGGTTATGACCTCTGGCTGGAGCAGGCCGAAGCACCCGTGGAGCCCGAGCCGGAACCACCGCGTCCGACCGGTCGTCCGACGCTGAAAGTCATCAAATAAAAACGCAGCCAGTTGGCTGCGTTTTTTTATGGCGGTTTGTTCATCGCTCAGTTCTGGGCGAACTCGAAAGCCTTGATGACGCGCTTCACGCCGCTGACGTGGCGGGCTATCTCGACGGCCTGATCCCCTTCCTGGCGAGTGACCAAGCCAATCAGGAACACCTCGCCATTCTCGGTGACCACCTTGACCTTGGCGCTGTCGAAGTTCTTGGCTCCCAGCATGTCCGCCCGGACCTTGGAGGTGATCCAGGAGTCATTGCTGCGAACCCCTATGCTGACCGGCTGGCCGAGGCGCAGCTCGTTGTAGACGTGGCGCACCCCTTCGATCCGGGCAACGACCTTGCCCGCCTCGAGTTTGTAGGCGTCAGAAGGTGTCTGACCGACCAGCAACACGCGGCCGTTGTTGCTGTAAACGCTGATCTTGCTGGCCGCGCTCAGCGGCTTGTTGTCGGCCAGCAAGTTGGCCGCTTTCAGCTCTATGGCCTGATCGTCCCACTGGGCACCCAGGGTGCGGCGATCGCCGGAAGCCTTGGCAGTACCGGCGGCACCGCCCACCACCACGGCCGCGCAGCCTTGCAGCAGCAGGGTGCCGGCCAGCAGGCCGAGCAGGAGAGTTTGTTTCTTCATGGTTTCAATCTTCCTGTTGCGGGAAAAGAGTCTGGTCGATGAGATCACACAGGCAGTGCAGGGTCAACAGGTTCACTTCCAGAATGCGGGGGCGACGGGCGGATGGCACCCGGATCTCCACATCGTTGGGACCGAGCAGGCCGGCGATCTCGCCACCGTCACCGCCGCCGAGCACCACTATGGTCATGTCGCGGGAGAGGGCGGCTTCGGCCGCCTTGATCAGGCTGCGGCTGTTGCCCGTGGTGGTGATGACCACCAGGATGTCGCCGGGTTGACCCAGCGCCCGGATCTGCTTGGCATACACCTCCTCGAAGCCATGGTCGGTGGCGATGGCGCTGATGGTGGCCATGTCGGGGGTCAGTGCCATGCCGGGCAGGGAGGGGCGCTCTGTCTCGTAGCAGTTGACCAGCTCGGAGATGAACAGCTGGGCCAGCGCCGCAGAAGGACCATTACCGCATGCCATCACCTTGTGGCCATTGAGCAGACAGATGGTCAGCATCTGGGCCGCAGTATGGATAGCGTCCGGCAGCGCCTCGGCGGCGGCAATCTTGGTCTGGATGCTTTCGGTGTAGTTCTCTTTGATGCGGTCAGTCATAGGGTCCTCTTAAAATGCGTTCTGGATCCAGTCTGGCTGGTCGCCCTCGAACGCAATCACATCGAATCGGCAGGCCTGGCTGGCCTCGTTGATGGCATGTTGCTTGAAATAGTGGCGCGCTGCCAGCACGATCTTGTGCTGCTTGCGCCGGGTGACCGAGCTGGCTGCTCCGCCATGGCAGGTGTTGGCGCGGTAGCGGACCTCAACAAACACCAGGGTTTCCCCCTGGCGCATGATGAGATCGATTTCGCCACCCCGACAGCGGTAGTTGCGGGTCACGGGTTGCAGGCCGCGGGCCTGCAACCAGCGCTCCGCTACCTGCTCAAAGTGCTGTCCCTTGCTCGTCGGTGACGGGAACAGGTTCTGCCACTGCTGGCTCATCCGTGCCAATAGACCCTTCATGGGGGGCTCCCTCGAGCTGGGGCATGGCACTGTCGCTGACCAGCTTGCCATTCTGGTAGGTGGCCCAGTCCAGTACCCGCACTATGTTGCCGCCGGCGTCCACGCTCAGCTGGCCGCTCATGCCCGGTTGCTGCATGGCATTGACCTTGCGCATCTGCTGCAGGTTTTCCGCCAGGCTGACGGCATCGTAGCCGAGTGCGAACAGGCGCAGCAGGTCACCCTGGGTCTGTGGCCAGAGCAGGGCGATCTGCTCCCGTTGCTTCTCGTAGCCACCCAGCAGCAGCGGCATGTCGGAGATGTGCATGCCATTGAGCTCGGAGGCGACCTCGGTGGTGGCGCTGTCGTAGCTGCGCGAGCTGCTGTAGATCGGCAGGCTGCCCATGGGATTGACCGAGATGTCCACATAGGGCTTGATCATCCGGGTTTCCAGGCTGTTGGCGACCACATAGACCACATCTATGCTGCGCGGAGCGGCGGCTGAGAGTTGCACCACTTCCCCGGCCCGGGCGGTCGAGCGGCCGCTCAGGGCATTCTTGACCATCCCCTGCACCTCGTTGCGGGCACCGAAGGTGGCAACGACCGGTTTGTCCTGGCTCACTGTGGCCCATGCCTGCTCGAATGCCTTGATGCTGCTGTAGCCAATCCGCCCCTGGGCTGCGATCAGCAAGGGCTTGCGATAACCCTGACCGTAGAGATATTGCGCGGCCTGGGTCGCGTCGGCGGCAGCCGAGAGGGAGAAGTAGAAGGTGTTGTCATTGACGATCGGCTTGTCCAGCTCGTTCAGTGCCAGCACGGGCACGCTCGGATTGGACTTGAGCAGCTCCTCGACCCTGTCCTTGAGCAGAGGGCCTATGATCATGTTGGCCCCTTCCTGAATGGCCTGCTTGTAGAGCTCGCCCATCGCCTTGGCCTGGGTGTCGTAGAAGTTGAGGGTGAATTGGCCCTGATTCTCCTTGTAAGACATCAACATGCCGTTGCGGATAGCGGCGCCCTGAGGCTCCAGGTTGCCGGAGAGCGGCAGGAACACGGCGATCTGCTGCAGGGTATTGAGGTTGCTGGTAGCGAGATCACCCAGGCCCGCCGGCATGTCTTTCTGGGCCGGGTGGTTCGGGAAGGCCTGCTTCCAGCCTGCCAGCTGGCGGGCCAGCTGATTGGGCTGGGCACCGAACTCGTTCACCAGCGCCGCCAGTCGCAGCCAGCCGGTGGTCACATCGGGGGCCGGGGCCTCTTCCAGCGCCTGCAGGGTGGACGGGGTCATGCTTTTGAGCAGCGACCAGATCTGCTGATGGTTGGTCGCCAGCTCATTCTGGGCCAGATAGGGCTCCAGCAGGATCAACGACTTGGCGGCACCAAACTTGTTGTTGATGTCCAGTTGCAGCACTACCCGCTGGCGATACCAGTCCTTCTGGGTATCGGCATCCAGCGCCACCGCCGGCTTGCCCTCCAGCAGGATCAGCGCCTGGTTGGCGTTGCCCTGGGCGAGCAACAGATGTGCCTGCAACAGTTGCAGCTGTGCCTTCTGCTCCGTGCTCTGGGCCTGCTTCTGCAATTGCTGGTACAGGGCCGAGGCCGGTTTGGCCTGGCCGAGCGCCAGATAGCTGCGCGCCGCCATCACCTGCCAGGTGAAGGCTTCGGCCGGTTTGGCCGGGTCCACCTGCTCCAGATACCACTGGGCATTCTTGGTCAGATTGGAGAACGCAGACGGCATGCCTGGTTGCCCGGAAGGTTGGTTGGGCTCCGACGCACAGGCGGCGAGCAGTACTGCCGCGAGTAGGATGCCGAAGAGTCGTGATACACTTAGCTGCTTTGTAACCCGGTTCAAGTTCATTCCCCGACCAGTGTTGAAGTTCTCCATAGTGTAAACGGGCCAATATGGCGACACAATTGTCGGGACACGCGGAGATCCCATGAGTGACATCCCAACCCTGTATATAGTCCCCACTCCGATCGGTAATCTGGCGGACATCACCCAGCGTGCATTGGACATTTTACGCAGTGTCGATCTGGTGGCTGCCGAGGATACGCGTCATACCGGTATCCTGCTCAGCCACTACCAAATCTCGGTGCCGACCTTCGCGCTGCACGATCACAACGAGCAGCAGAAAGCCGATGTGCTGATCGGCAGGATCAAGGAGGGCAAGAACGTCGCCCTGGTCTCTGATGCCGGCACCCCGCTCATCAGCGACCCTGGTTACCACTTGGTCACCCGCTGTCGTGAGGCTGGGGTCAAGGTGGTGCCGCTGCCCGGTCCCTGTGCCGCCATCACGGCGTTGAGCGCCGCCGGTTTGCCGACTGACCGGTTTGCCTTCGAAGGATTCCTGCCCGCGAAAACCAAGGGCCGTGACGATCGGCTGCAGGCGGTGATTGAAGATACCCGTTCGCTGGTGTTTTACGAATCCCCACGCCGGGTGCAGGATACGGTAGAAGCGATCGCTCGCATCCTGGGGGAGCGTCAGGTGGTGGTATGCCGTGAGCTGACCAAGACCTTCGAGTCCATCCATGGTCTGCCCGCCTCAGAGATGCTGACCTGGCTCGGTCAGGACGATAACCGCTGCCGTGGCGAAATCGTGCTGGTGGTCGCCGGTGCCAGCAAGGTAGATGAAGAGCTGCCCGCTGAGGCGATCCGCACCCTGGGGCTGCTGGTGGCCGAATTGCCGCTGAAGAAAGCGGCAGCGCTCACCGCCGAGATCCATGGCATCAAGAAGAATGCCCTCTACAAATACGGTCTCGAGCACTATTAATCTGGGGAAAGGCCAATTGCAGGTTTACCCGGGGCGCTGGACAAGGCTATAATCCGCGCCCGGAGTCGGCTGGGCAATCGCTGCTTCGTCGTTGTGTCCCTCGGGACAGACGGGCGGAGGGGAGGAAAGTCCGGGCTTCATAGGGCAGGGTGCCAGGTAACGCCTGGGAGGCGTGAGCCTACGACCAGTGCAACAGAGAGCAAACCGCCGATGGCCCGCAAGGGATCAGGTAAGGGTGAAAGGGTGCGGTAAGAGCGCACCGCGCGACTGGCAACAGTTCGTGGCACGGTAAACTCCACCCGAAGCAAGACCAAATAGGCCCCTATTGGCGCGGCCCGCGTTGGGGGCGGGTAGGTTGCTTGAGTCAGTGAGCGATTGCTGGCCTAGAGGAATGATTGCTACCGGGGCAACCCGGAACAGAACCCGGCTTACAGGCCGACTCCGACCTATTCAAGGTATGCAAGTACCTTAAAATCCCGGCACCTTCTGGTGCCGGGATTTTTATTTTTGGGTTGCCAGACTGTCTCGTGGCGCCTTTTAGGGTTTTGTAATAAAGTTCTCGCCCATTCTGGTCGTTCTATGTCGGCTGGACTATTTGTACCGATCACATGGCTGGCCTGATAGATGTCTCTGTGGCAGTAAGGCGAGATAAAAATGGCTAAGGTGGATTCTTAATGTCATCAAGCGGCGTAATGCTCACACCTTCTCGGTTGCTTTGTGCTGAGCGGGGCAAAACCCTTCCCCATTATGATCTTCTGGGTGTCGAGCGAGCAGACCGGGAACGACTCAAACAAGTAAATGCCCAGCTGGGGACTTTTTCCCTGCAGGCCGCCGGCTGCATGGCCCAGCTATTCAATAGCGCTGATTGCGAGCTGACTTATCAGGAGTTCATCGCCGTTTCATCTCAGGAACATGATGATGGCTTGATCTGGATTGAGGCCCGTAGTCCGCTTGATACCCAACGGGTCGCTTATTTCTCCATATCCCCTTCAGTTATCTATCGCTTGGCGGTGCTTTTCTTCGGCGGCTCTTTACGCAATCAAGGAGACACCGTCTCTCATAGCAAAGGATTGACGGATACCGAGCAACGCCTGGTGTTGCGTCTTTGCCAATATCAGGTCGACATCTGGTCCTCCTGCCTGGGGCTGGGTGATCTCGAGTGGCAATTGACCTTGATTACACGTGATGCCCTCCCGGTGTCACGACTGTGGATGGCCGCCGCCACCCTGACGGTGGGGAGCTTTTCGCATGGTTGGCAGTTGTGGCTGGTTCCGCCCGCTGAGAGAACAAGCCCTGTGGCAGGGTACACCTTGCAAGATGGTGCCTTGGAGCAGGTATTGACACACATTCCCACACGTTTACGCGTGGTGATGGGGCAGTTGTCCATGACGCTGGCCGACCTGGAGTGCCTCAAGGTGGGCGATGTACTCTCGCTGGATTTACCGGAAGTGGTGCCAGCCCTCATTGGTAACCGTCCCTGCTTTAGTGGACGTATCGCTGAACATAAAGGCAGCCTGGTTTATCAGGTCGCGACGGTCGTAGAGGAATAATCGAATCATGAACGAGCACAATATGAATGACCCGCTGGATTTGGATGGTCTGGATCAACTGTTTGGCGATGATATCAGCATGCCGAGTGCGGCAGACTATATGGCTCCCACCAGTAGCAGCAAGCAGCGGGATCTCTCTTTCTTTCGCCAGATCCCGGTCAAGGTAACGCTGGAAGTGGCCAGTACCGAGGTCTCGCTGGGGGAATTGATGCGAGTGGAAGAAGGGGCTGTTATCGAGCTCGACAAATTGGCTGGTGAGCCGCTTGACGTCCGGGTAAATGGCCGCCTGCTGGCCAAGGGGGAAGTCGTTGTGGTCAATGGTAAATATGGTCTGCGTCTAGTGGATGTGATCGACACCAATCTGCTGGGTGGCATGGACGACTGATGCGCCACCTGCTGTTTGCTCTGCTGTTGTGTTCACTGCCCAGTTGGGGGGCAGACATGACATTGTTCTCGGTTTTACCGGGGGCGGAAGGTGGGGAGGACTACAACATCAAGTTGCAGATCCTGTTCTTCATGACCCTGTTGGGGCTACTTCCGACGCTATTGCTCATGATGACCAGTTTTACCCGGATCATCATAGTGCTGGCGATTCTGCGCCAGGCGATGGGCTTGCAGCAGAGCCCTCCCAACCGTGTACTGATAGGCATCAGCTTGATACTGACGATAGTGATCATGCGCCCTGTCTGGACTGACATGTATCAGCATGCATTCATCCCTTACGACCAGAATGAAATTAGCCTGTCGGAGGGGATTTCTCGGGCTGAAAAGCCCTTGCGTCATTTTATGCTGGCGCAGACCCGCGAACCGGACCTGGAACAGATGCTGCGGATCTCCGGTGAACCTACCTCCCTCACCAAGGCTGAGGTCCCGTTCGGGGTCTTGTTGCCTGCTTTTGTGCTGAGTGAACTGAATACGGCCTTCCAGATAGGATTTATGTTGTTTATCCCCTTTCTGGTGATAGATCTGGTCGTTGCCAGCGTGCTGATGGCGATGGGGATGATGATGCTCTCGCCCCTGATCATCTCGTTACCGTTCAAGCTGATGGTGTTCGTGCTGGTGGATGGCTGGTCCATGACGGTAGGCACCCTCGCAGCTAGCTTTGGTAGTGGAGGCTGACGTGACGCCGGAGCAGAGTGTGGCGCTCATTGGTGGTGCCGTTAACTTGGTGGTAGTGATGGTTTCGGTATTGATTGTACCGAGCCTTATCGTCGGTCTGGTCGTCAGCGTATTTCAGGCAGCTACCCAGATCCAGGAGCAAACACTCAGCTTCTTGCCACGTTTTCTGGTGACCTTGATGACGCTTATCTTCACTGGCAACTGGTTGCTCTCCCAAATCACGACCCTGTTCCACGATCTGTTTCTGAAGATACCCGGGCTTATTGGATGAATTCCCTGCTGTCCCTCAGTGCTGCCGACCTGACGGCCTGGTTGGGGCAGTGGTGGTGGCCATTCATCCGGATCGCCACCGCATTTTGGGTTATGCCGGTATTTGGTGATGGCCGGATCCCGCCACAAGTGCGTTTGCTCCTTGCCTTCATTGTCAGCCTGTTGATCGCTCCCATGTTAAAAGAGATGCCAGTGGTCGATCCTTTCAGCACTGGCGCCCTGGTACTGACTGTAGAGCAACTGTTGTTCGGGCTGTTGTTCGGACTCTGTGTCCAGATGTTGTTCATGATCATGACCATGGCTGGGCAGATCCTCTCCATGCAGATGGGTCTTGCGATGGCAGTAATGAATGATCCCAGCAACGGGGATTCTGCACCTATCGTCAGCCAGCTGATGCTTATCTTCTGCTCACTGTTGTTTCTTGGGCTCAACGGTCATCTGGTCACTCTGGATGTGCTGGTACAGAGTCTGCGTAGCTGGCCACCGGGATCTTCACTCGACTTGCTGGATATGAAAGGGGTCATAGGTTTGTTTGGCTGGTGTATTGGTGCCGCATTGATCCTGACCTTGCCTGCAGTGGTGGCCATGTTGATGGTCAACCTTACCTTCGGGGTCATGAACCGTACTGCGCCATCCCTGAACATATTTTCGCTGGGTTTTCCCATGACCTTGTTGCTCGGGTTGGTGACCATGGCTATTTCCATCAGTGGCGTACCGGCTCGCTACCTTGACCTGGTGACGCATGTGCTGGAGCAACTCAGGGCGCTGACCCCGTCATGAGCCAGAATAGCGCCCAGGATAAAACCGAAGAGGCCTCTTCCCAGAAACTGCGCAAGGCTCGGGAAGAGGGACAGATAGCGCGCTCCAAGGAGTTGAGCTCCGCCGGGCTGCTGCTGCTGGGGGGCCTCGCCATGCAATGGATGGTGCCCAGCTTTGGCCACTTCTTTGCCGAGTTGATGAAACGTCCTCAACGCTTTGACTGGCAAGGCGCCCGTGATCCGCAAATGATGATTCACTGGACGGCTGAAGCCCTGCTCAGCATGTTGTGGGTGCTGCTACCTCTGTTCGGTTTTCTGGCGTTGTTGCTGGTACTGCTCAGCATAGTGCCAGGCGGCATGGTGCTGACCTGGAAGAAATTACTGCCCAGCGCAGAGAAGCTCAATCCGCTCAAGGGGCTCAAGCGGATGTTCTCAACTCACAGCCTGATGGAACTGCTGAAGTCAGTGCTCAAGATCCTGCTGATTGGCTCAACGTTGGCACTGATGCTGCAGCACCAATGGCCCTTGCTGATGATGATGAACCGCATGCCGCCCCAGGCCGCGATGGAGCAGGCGCTGCGGATCCTCTCTCAGGCATTTATTTTGCTTGGCAGTGTGCAGATGCTGATTGCCGTGCTGGATGTGCCGTATCAGCGTTGGTCCCTGAACAAGCAACTGCGGATGACCAAGCAAGAGGTCAAGGATGAGCATAGAAACAGTGAAGGGCGGCCCGAGATAAAGGCCAAGATCCGCCAGGTGCAAGGGATGCTTGCCCGTGCCCGCATCGAACAGCGTGTACCACAGGCCGATGTGATCATCGTCAACCCGACCCACTATGCGGTGGCCATTAAATATGATCCTGAGAGGGCAAATGCCCCTTACGTGATTGCCAAAGGGATTGACGGCATGGCGGAGCGGATCCGCCAGGTCGCAAAGCAGCACGACAAGATGGTCATGAGTCTGCCGGATCTGACCCGGGCCATCTATTACTCCACCCGAGTAGACCAAGAAGTGCCTGCGGGTCTTTACACCGCTGTGGCCTATGTGCTGAACCATGTATTGCAGTTACGGGCCTATGCGGCTGGCAAGGGGAAGAAACCAACTCCTCTTGCCCCTTTGCATGTGCCGCCCGAGTTACGTCAACCTGAGAGGTAAGTTGTGAACTGGCGTGTATTGACCCAATCCTATACCGCGATCCCCATGCTGCTCCTGGCCATTCTGGCCATGATGATCTTGCCTCTGCCCGGTTGGCTGCTGGATGTCCTGTTCACGTTCAACATAGTGTTGGCGGTTCTGGTACTGCTGGTTTCTGTCTCGGCCCGCCGTCCGCTCGATTTTTCCGTTTTCCCCACAGTGTTGCTGGTGGCAACCCTGATGCGGTTGTCGCTCAACGTTGCCTCTACCCGCGTCGTCTTGTTGCATGGTCACGAGGGGCATGAGGCTGCTGGTAAGGTCATTCAGGCCTTCGGGGAAGTTGTCATCGGTGGTAACTATGTCGTCGGTCTGGTGGTCTTCGTGATCCTGATGATCATCAACTTCGTGGTGATCACCAAGGGTGGCGAGCGGATATCCGAGGTATCCGCTCGTTTCACCCTGGATGCCATGCCTGGTAAACAGATGGCGATCGATGCCGATCTCAACGCCGGCACCATGGATCAGCATCAGGCCCGCGCGCGGCGTGACGAGATTGCCAGAGAGGCTGATTTTTACGGTGCGATGGACGGTGCGTCCAAGTTCGTGCGAGGTGATGCCATCGCCGGCTTGCTGGTGTTGATCATCAACCTGGTCGGTGGTTTGGCGATCGGTATCTTCCAGCATTCGCTGCCGGTTGCGGAGGCATTCCAGAGTTATGCACTGCTCACCATAGGTGACGGTCTGGTCGCTCAGATCCCTTCTTTGCTGATGTCTACCGCCGCGGCCATCATAGTGACTCGGGTCAGCGATGAAGGCGAGATGTCGGATCAAGTGGGTCAGCAGATCCTGGCATCGCCGCGGGTTATCTACACCGCCGCTGCCATCATGTTGATCCTGGGTCTGGTGCCAGGTATGCCTATGCTGGCTTTTCTCAGCTTTGCCGCCGTGCTGGCATGGGCAGGTTGGAGTGTCAGCAAGCGTCGGGTCAATGATCCTGATCTCGATGCAGCCCAGGAGCTGACGCGCCAGATGGTGCAGTCCGAGCCACAGGGACTGGAGTGGCAGGACCTGCCTCCTGTCGATGCGGTCGGCATTGAGCTGGGCTATCGGCTGGTACCCTTGGCAGAAGCGGACAAGGGAGCCGAACTGCTTGCCCGGGTACGGGGTATTCGCAAAACCCTGTCTGAGCAATATGGCTTCCTGCTGCCCGAGATCCGGGTGCGTGACAACTTGCAGTTGCAACCCGATCAATACCGGATCAAGTTGTCCGGGGTGGCGCTTGCGGCTGGTAACGTCGACTGTCAGCGACTGATGGCCATCAGCAGTGGGGAGACGTATGGAGTCCTGGACGGTGAGCTGACCCAGGATCCCGCCTATGGCATGAATGCAGTCTGGATCTCGCCGGAAAACAAGGCCAAGGCCTTGAACCTGGGTTATTCCGTAGTCGACTCCGCGACAGTTATCGCCACTCATGCCAGCAAGTTGTTGAGAGAGCAGCTTGATTCTCTGTTTGGCCATGATGAGGTGGGCAAGTTGGGCCAATATCTGGCTACCCAGTCACCCCGTCTGGCAGAAGAACTTAATCTGGCGCTGACCCAGATGCAGCAACTGAGGGTTTTCCGCCAGTTACTCAAGGAGCAGATCAGCCTCACCGATATTCGAACCATCGCCACCACCTTGCTGGATGCGAGCGAACTGACCAAGGATCCTGTCTTGCTGGCATCCGATGTCAGATGTGCCTTGAAACGCCAGATTGTCAGACAGGCGATTGGGTCGCGCGATATTTTAGCCGCGTTTACCTTGGAGGATCGTCTGGAGCAGACGCTGTTGGCTGCAATGAACCAGTCCCAGCAGCAGGGCAAGATTCAGTTGGATAGCTTCCCGGTTGATCCTCAGCTGCTGGCGCAGTTGCAGCAAAATATGCCCTTGGTGAAAGAGCAGTTGCAACAGCAAGGCCATGCTCCGGTATTGGTTGTCATGCCTCAGCTCAGACCTCTGATGGCGCGATATGCCCGTTCTTTTTCAAAAGGTCTCAAAGTACTCTCTTATAATGAAATACCTGAAGATCTGAGGGTGGAAGTTATTGGGACACTGGGCTGAAGCTGAACTGCCATGTTATGAATTGATAGGAAGGTTATATTCCGCATATCTACTTGAATTGTCATTGGAAGCCGCTATGATGTGACTGTTTTTGACGCACCAAGTGTTAAAAATAAATAACAAATATAACAATTCACATGTGTCACACAGCTATCACTGGATAGGTGGAGCTGTCTTGTCCCAAAACGGACAGTCGCATGATAAAGGCAAACTGAACTGAAAAGTCAGGACGCAAAGCCTCCGGTCTAATAGCTGCAATGCTAATGATAGCGGGGTTACCAAGGCCATTGTTACTGCCTTGATACCATTCTCTGCATAAATGAGACGCCCGTTAGAGGCGCCATTTCCGGCATGGTGCGCTTTTATTTTTGACACATCAGTTCTGTTGATTGGTTTGTCCACAATCACGGGTTCGGGTTCATATGCTTTCGGATATATCTATCAAGAAAAACTCAAGACCCATTGGTATTGAGACAGCTCCTCATTTGTTATTGATCAGACCTGCGTTATCAAATGGAAACGATATTGAGGGGATATTGTTGGCGCAGGGATACGCTGTTTCCTGTGTTGACTCGATCAAGAAGTCCAAATTAATTATCGCCAATAACTCAGTTGCTCTGATCTTGCTCGACATGGATCTCATGACCGAGGCAGGCCCTCAATTAGTGCATGAATTCTGCGGCGTCGATTGCGTCATCCTGGTTAATGAACAGCAGGCTTATCTTGCGGCAGAAGCCATGCGGGCGGGGGCAATTGACTACATCGTCAAACCCTTTGGCTGTCAGCAAATGCTCGATGCGGTGAAGGGGGCGCTACGTCTGCGCCAATCCATACCCAATCTGATCGCTACCTCTGCCATGAGCCTGCAGGTGTTGCAACTGGCTCGTCGTGCTGCCAAGACGTCTGCCACCATTCTGATTGGTGGGGAGTCGGGGACGGGTAAGGAGCGACTGGCTCGCTATATCCACGACATGTCCAACCGTGCCGGCAAACCTTTTATCGCCATCAACTGTGCTGCCATTCCTGAATCCATGCTCGAATCCATTTTGTTTGGCCATAACAAGGGGGCGTTCACCGGTGCGACAGGCATGCAACCGGGCAAATTTGAGCTGGCACAAGGTGGTACCCTGCTACTCGATGAAATTTCTGAGTTGCCGTTGTCGCTGCAGGCCAAGTTGCTGCGTGTTTTGCAAGAGAAGGAAGTCGAGCGGCTCGGCAGTCACCAAACTATCGTACTGGATGTACGGATTATCGCTGCCAGCAACAAAGACATACGGACGCTTGTTGCCGTGGGCCAGTTTCGGGAAGATCTGTTTTATCGTCTCGACGTGCTGCCCATGAATTGGCCAGCGCTACGGGAGCGCCCGGATGACATACTGCCATTGGCCGAATATTTCATCGAGCGACATGCTCCTCAGCAAGGCTATCGTCTGAGCGAAAGCGCCCGTCAGCAGCTGTTGGCGTATGGCTGGCCTGGCAATGTCCGGGAGCTGGATAACGTCATGCAACGTTCATTAATCATGGCTCGCGGATTGCATATTCAAGCAGTCGATTTGATGCTGCCCAGTTACACCATTGAATCCGACAATGCGTTACCGGAAGCGTTTTCCGCCCCGGAAGGGCTTAGCGAGACGCGTCGGTATGCCGAATTTCAATTTGTACTAGAGACCCTGCGCCGCTTTCGCGGCCATCGGACCCGCACGGCAGAGGCCCTTGGTATGACGACCCGGGCACTGAGATACAAGCTGGCGGCCATGCGTGAGCAGGGCATAGATATTGAGCAGCAGCTTCAAAACTAAGGGATAACCGAGTGAAGATTGAAATGATGTCATCACAGGTGACGCTCTTGCAGCAGATGCAGGAGATGCAGCGAGTCGCCAACCAAACCCCTTCCATCGAATTAAATGATGCATCGAATGTGTCATTCACCGATGCCATGCGCGATGTCGTCGGGCGAGTCAATGAGCAGCAAAATACCGCCTCAAAACTGATGACCGCTGTCGATGCGGGTCAGAGTGATGACCTGGTGGGGGCCATGGTGGCCAGCCAGAAAGCGGGTCTCAGCTTCTCAGCCCTGATGCAGGTGCGAAACAAGCTGATGACAGGCTTTGACGACATTATGCGCATGCCACTCTGAGGTAAGTGATGACTGAACTGGTAACGTCCCCGCAAGGGGCTTCGGATTCCTTCAGAACACGAGTCCAGGAAGGGTTGCGCAACTGGCGTAGCCTTTCTCGCGACAACAAATCCATTCTTACAATCGCACTATTGGCGGCCATTGTGGCTGGCACGATCGTCGTAATCCTGTGGACCTCCAGCAAGAATTACGTGCCCCTGTATGGCAAGCAGGAGCTTTACGATACCGCCAACATCATGGAGATGCTGGAAAAGGAGCAAGTGCCATTCCGTTTGGAAAAGAGCACGGGTCAAATTCTGGTCCCCGAGAGTCAGCTTGCCCATGTTCGCATGGCGTTGGCTGCCAGAGGGGTCAGAGCGGCCATGCCTGCCGGTCTGGAAGGGTTGGATAATGTCACAGGCCTTGGCACCAGCGAATTCATGGAGGGCGCCCGTTATCGGCATGCATTGGAAGGTGAGCTGGCGAGAACCATCATCTCGCTGGATGCGGTGCGCAGTGCTCGTGTTCATCTGGCGATTCCCAAGAGGACCCTGTTTGTCGGTCGTGATGAGGAAAAACCCAGTGCCTCTGTGATGCTGGATCTGCAACCGGGTCAGGCAATGGAGCCAGGACAGGTGGAGGCGATAGCCAATCTGGTGGCTGGCAGCATCTCCGGCATGAAGCCGGGTGCTGTGACCATAGTGGATCAGGCGGGTCAGCTGCTCAGCGCCGAGCTGGGTGACAAGGCTGGTTTCGGCAAGCAGAGCGTGCAGCAGATGGAATATGTGCGCAAGCTTGAGCAGTACATCCGCCAGCGGGCCAGCGACATGCTCTATCCCATGTTGGGCACGGGCAATTTCAGGGTGCAGATCGCTGCCGATGTGAACTTCAATGCGGTGGAGGAGACTCAGCAGCAGCTGGATCCACAGGGCGTGGTCACCAAGGAGTCCAGCAAGTCGGATAAAACCATAGACGCGTTGGCGTTGGGGATCCCCGGAGCCTTGTCCAATCGTCCTCCCGAAACAACGCCTAAAAGTGAGCAGCCCGCTCCGAATCAGGGGGCTACCAGCTCGGAAGCCCAGAAGAACGACTCTCGTACCGAGCGCCAAGAGATCAACAAACAGTACGAAAATAGCCGAACCATAGTGCATACCCGCTATCAGCAGGGCCGGCTGGAGAAGATGAATGTCTCCATTTTGCTAAATCAGCAAAGTGCCCCCAAAAATGGCTGGAGTGCAGAACAACTGGAGCAAATCCGCCAGATGGTGGAGCGCTCGGTCGGATTTGATGATGCGCGGGGCGATCAGATCAGTCTGCAAGTCTTCGACTTTACCGGTGCGGTGCCGATTGTTCCTCCTGAATCTGGCTGGTGGGAAACGCCTTATTGGCAAGACTCACTGCGTTATCTGGTCGGAGGCCTGCTTGGCTTGACGCTGGTGTTCTTCGGGATTCGTCCGTTGGTGAAGCATCTGGTACGTACCCAGCAGCTACCCGATGAGGAACCAGCCGAAGAGCAGGACGAGCAGCAAGAACCAACTGTGGGTCTCTCCATGCGACGCGATGACGATGCCGCCCTGACGGCTCCAATGATGAATAATGGTTTGATCCGTGCAGATAATCAGATGGAACCCCAGTTCTCCTCCTTGAATCTGGAGGCATTGCCAGAGCCGGGTTCCGAACTGGAAGTACAGCTTCAGCATCTGCAGTTGCTGGTCGAGAAGGACACCGCTCGGGTAGCGGAAGTGGTCAGAGCATGGGTGAGTGGCAATGAACAACGTTAATCTGAACCAAAATGCCGTCGATATCGACATCGATAATCTGGAAAAGGCAGCGATTTTGTTGTTGAGCATGGGCACAGAGGCGGCAGCCAAGGTCATGCAGAAACTCTCCCGTGACGAAGTACAGCGACTCATCTCCAAGATGGCGGGTCTGTCTGGCGTCAGCTCTATGGAGGCAAAGTGGACTTTGCAGCAGTTCTTCAACCAGTACCGTGAGCAGAGCGGGATTGGCAGCGCTTCGCGGGAATATCTGGAACAGACGCTGGATCTCGCACTGGGGCAGCGGCTCTCCCGCAGTCTGCTCGACAGCCTGTATGGCGATGTCATGAGCCAGGATATCCAGCGTTTGCAATGGGTTCCTGCCGATGTGCTGGCCCGCTTCTTCCGTAACGAGCATCCGCAAATGCAGGCGGTTCTGCTGGCGTTCCTGCCACCCCAGACGGCATCTGCCGTACTGGATGCTCTGCCTGGTTCCGTCCACGATGATCTGCTGGTGCGGGTTGCCAGCCTCAATAGTGTCAGTGAACACGTGTTGGGAGAGCTGCGTCTGACATTGGACCGCTGCCTCGCCTACGTGGCGGATCAGTCCGGAGCCAAGGTCAATGGCGTACGACAGGTGGCTGACATCTTGAACCGTTATCAGGGAGACAAGGAGCAGATGCTCTCCCTGTTGCGGGAACACGATGGCGATATGGCGCTGGAAATCGAGAAGAACATGTTTGACTTCATGGCGTTGCGTCGTCAATCGGATGAAACCCTGCAACGTCTGGTACAGGAACTGCCAAGCGATCTGCTGGCATTGGCGCTGAAAAATACCGAAGCCAGCTTCCGCAAAGTGGTGCTGGGAGCCATGCCGAAACGGATGGCCCAGGCGCTGGATGCCCAAATTCAGGGGCAGGGCAGTGTCTCCTTGCGCAAGGTCGAGCAGGCAAGGGAAGAGGTCATGCAACTGGTCCGCGAATTGGTGGAGCAGGGCGAGGTCGAATTCCAGCTGTTCGAAGAGCCCACCGTCAATTAACAGGAGGCGTTCATGAGTCACAATGTTCGCAAGTTGGCGACGGGCGCTACTCGTCTTTACCGTTTCCCTTCGTTGGGGCAAAGCGGAGCAGAGGCGCAGAGCCAGCAGGAGCAGTTTGAATTCGGCTATCAACAGGGTCTGGAGCAAGGCCATGATGAAGGGTATCAGGCAGGCTATCAGCAAGGGTTGACCAGCGGTCTTGTTGACGGGGAGGTCAAGGGACTGCAACAGGGGCAAACTCGTGGTTTTTCACAGGGACTGGCAGAAGGGCGTGCCTCGTTCGATCAGGCCCTGGTTCCCTTTGCCAAGCTGCAGGCGCAATGGGAGTCCTTGACCCGTTCTCGTATGCAGGAACAAAAAGAGCTGGTTGCCCAACTGGTGGCGCAGGTTGCGAAACGAGTGATCCAGGCTGAATTTACCCTCAATCCCCAGCAGGTACTCAATCAGGTGGAGCAGGCCTTGGCGAGTCTGCCAGCGGCATCGGAAGAGCTGGTGATTTATCTCAGTGAGGGGGATCGCCAGCGCCTGGCCGAGCAAGGCGTTACCCGTTGTGAGGGGTGGCCATTGCAGGTGGATGGCACCCTGAGTGTGGGCGATGCCCGCATAGAAACGCGGGCTGCGGTGATCGAAGTCAATACAGGCGAGCGCCTCACCTCTTGTATCGAGCAGCTGAATAGTACGCTGGAATTGCCACAGGATGCATGAAGCGCTGCAACAGGCGCTCACTTCAGCGCTGGACAGTTTTGAGGATGTTCCCGGTTTTCGCCGTTATGGCCGGCTGGTTCGAGTCACAGGGCTGACACTGGAGGTGGTTGGCTGTCAGCTGGTGATGGGCCAGCGTTGCCGGGTTGATACGGCGACAGGGGCACAGCTGCTGGCCGAAGTGGTAGGGTTCAACCGGGATATTTCCTACCTGATGCCGCTGCAACCCATGAGTGGCCTCTATGCCGGTGCACGTGTGCTTCCCATTGATGGTGAAGAGACAATACAGGTCGGTGAGCATCTCTTGGGACGTGTGGTCGATGGTCTGTTGCAACCCCTGGATGGTCGTCCGTTGCGCGATGGAGGTGAGCGTGTTGCTCTGTTCTCCTCCCCCCCCAATCCCTTGCTGCGCACGCCAGTGCGCGAGCCGCTCGATGTGGGCATTCGTGCCATCAATGGTCTGTTGACGGTCGGCAAGGGACAGCGCCTGGGCCTGTTTGCGGGTTCCGGGGTCGGCAAGAGTATGCTGCTGGGCATGATGACCCGCAATACGACCGCGCAGATAGTGGTGGTGGGACTGATTGGTGAGCGGGGGCGAGAGGTACGCGAATTTATCGAGCACAGCCTGGGCCCGGAAGGGTTGGCGCGCGCAGTCGTCGTGGCGGCCCCAGCGGATCAATCCCCGCTGATGCGTCTGCGCGCGGCACAATTGTGTCACCGTATCGCCGAGTATTTCCGCGAGCAGGGACGGGATGTGCTGTTGCTCATGGATTCCTTGACCCGTTATGCCCAGGCTCAGCGTGAGATCGCACTGGCAATAGGGGAGCCGCCCGCGACCCGGGGATACCCACCTTCGGTGTTCAGCATGTTGACCCAGCTGGTTGAACGGGCCGGTAATGGCACACGCCCAGATGGTTCTCTGAGTGCTTTCTATACAGTCTTGGCGGAAGGGGACGACCAGCAGGATCCTGTGGTGGATGCGGCCCGCGCCATTCTGGATGGTCATATTGTTCTGACGCGCCGATTGGCGGAGGAGGGACATTACCCCGCGATCGATATAGGTGCCTCCGTAAGCCGAGTCATGCCACAGGTTGTCCCTGCCGAATGGCAGACGCTGGCGGTGACGCTGCGGCAGTTGTGGGGGCGTTATCAACAGGTGCGCGAGTTATTGCCATTGGGCGGTTATCAGCCGGGAGCCGACCCCCAGATGGATGAGGCGGTACAGCGTTACCCTGCCATCGCGGCCTTCCTGCAACAGGGTATCCATGAGGAGACGCCTTTTGCTCAGGTGATGACAGGGCTGAAGCAAGTGCTTGGGAAGTCTTAAGGATCCACCATGTTGAAATCCTATCTTGGTTTGCAGCAGGATGCGTTGGAGGTGATGGGCAAGGAGCGCCAGCGTTTGCGAGAAGAGGCCATGCGAGAAGAGCATAGGGCGCTGAGGTTGCAGGATGTGATCAGCTCTCTGAGCCCAGGTTCGGCGACATTCCATCCCCTGCTGTGGCAGAACAAGCAGCAGATGGAGGGACAACTGCGCCATCTGCTGGTTCATCAGGTACAACAGTCTGCCTTGGCCAAATTGGATTTGGAGCGCCACGAAGGCCAGGTGCTCAAGCAATTTGGTCGGGTCAAAGGATTGGAGTTGCTGCTGGATAAGCGTGACCTGACCCTACGTCAGCAACAGGAGTCACGGGATCAGCGACAGCTGGATGAGTTATCCAGTCTGCGTCATCGCGCGTTGAGAGAGAGGGGTAAGGGTTAGTCCGGGAAGCGTTCCAGTTGGCCATAGGGCTGTTCTTGTCCCAATAGCGTGTTGATTGTTTCGATCTGCCCTGCCAGCAGGCGCCCATTGAGTTCGTTTTGGCGCAAGCATTGCTGTAACAATTGTTCAAGTTGTTGCCATTGGCTGGCAACGTTTCTTTGCAAACTGGCTGGCAGTTTTGCGATCAGTGTCGCCATCCCTTTTTCGTCAGGTTTCAATCCCAATGCGAGCAGATGTTGACAGCGTTGTTGTGCCTGCTGCTGAACCACTACCATCAGTTGGGTCTGCAGCTGATTGTGTTCAGCCAGCCCGTCAACATCGTGAGCTGCCAGCAGGCTGTGTTGGCGCAGCAGCAGCTGTTGCAGCTCGGCGTAGCGACCACAATCTTGCTGGATACCGATGATCAGTTGCTTGACCCGCAGCTTGGGATCCAGGCTCATCGACGATGCATATCCAGAATGGCTTGGCTCAGCGCATCCATATCGAGTTCGAGCTTGCCGTCGCTGATGGCTTGACGGATCTGGTTCACCTTCTCCATATCCACATCCGATGTAGTTGCCAGTTGCGATCTTGCCTGGTTTACAAACTGCGCCGTGGTGCTTATCTGGGCATCAGCCTGGCTGGCGCGTGCTTGTGGCTGTGCAGTCGCAGACTCAGGCTTGCGTTGCAGCTGGGTTTGAACATAGAGCGGGTCGGTGCGTGTGATTTTCATAACGTCAATTCCTGATGGTCTATCTCTGACAAGCGACCCAAGGCCGGCCTAACTTAAATCAAACCCGCCCTTTGGGTTAAAAACGGGTTTCGACTTCACCTTTCTCGATCACCCAGGCCTGAATCTCTTTGCCTGAGCTGATATTTCTTACCTTAATGCCGTCGCCAATGGCGCCGTTTGCCAATGCTTTACCGCGGGTGGTTGCGGAAAAACTGTCGAGACCGGCTCTTATCAGCACCCCTTCCCCTTCCCGAACGGCCCAGGCCTTCTGCAAATCCAGCTCACCAATCAACTGACCCATTCTGAGATTCCGATTGCTCTTGCTCCCCACAAGGGATTCGGAGCTTGGAACAAACCCGCGTTGCAATCGACTGATATCAAGAGATTTCTCGACGAGATCTCCGGCACGAATGGTTTGGCCTTTCTGGATTTCTTGTGCCGTGACCCACACTGGCAACATGAGCGTCACTTCGACACGAGCCCTTAGTTGCCATGCAGGTTCCGTGCATTCAGCCAGATAGGGACGTCGCCCCCAAGGTTGCCGATATTGCCCTCCTGCTTGCAGACGAATGGCTTGTTGGCAGGGGGGCAAATGGGCTACTGCGGGAGAGAGCCAGACTTGGTAGTCGACTTCAGGTGCTGACCAGCCTTGTTGCTGCAAATAGGTATTCAGCGCTTCACTGGCATCCTCTTTCAGCTGGGTCTCCAAATGCCGCGACAAGTCTGTTGGTGCGGCTTGCAGCGGGTATGGCAGCATCAGCAGGCACAACAGGCCTATGCGCTTCCATACGGGAAACAACACTTCCCCTTTTATCAGTGTTATCAGCCACTGCTGAAGCGGTAACCAGCGGGAATAAAGGATATTCATCATTGGCATGAGTCTTGATAAAGAATGCACCGGTCTGACAGATTCATAGAAGGATGAAGCATGAGTATCTCATTTGACAGCGCTCTTGGTGTACACCCTTATGCCCTCGATGTGCGAGCGGATCGGGCGCGTATTCTGGCAGGGAATCTGGCCAATGTGGATACCCCTGGCTATCTGGCCCGAGATGTCGATTATAAGACGATTCTGGGGCGTGTCGCGCAGCAAGTGGCGACGGGAGATGCGAGTGCAGCCATCAGTCAGGGCGTCATGGCCAATGATATGCAACATCCTCTGTATCGTATTCCCTATCAGGTTTCCATGGATGGCAATACTGCCGAGCTCAGCGTTGAACAAAGCAAATTTGCCAATAATGCCACCGACTTTCAGACCAGTCTCACCTTCCTGAATATGAAAATCACCGGGATCGCCAAAGCGATCGAGGGCCGTTAATCATGTCGTTTAATCGAATCTATGACATTGCAGGCAGTGCCATGCGCGCGCAAACCGTACGCTTGGATACGGTGGCCTCCAATCTGGCCAACGTGGACAGTGCCGCAGGCAGTGAAGAGGCCGCTTTTCGTGCCATCAAGCCGGTGTTCTCCACTCTGTATCAACGAGTACAGGATGCTGATTCGCTGGGGGCGGCTCAGGTACAGATCGCAGGAATCGTGCAGTCTGATCGCCAGGTAGAGAAGCGCCTCGAGCCGACCAACCCCCTGGCCGATCAGGATGGCTTCGTCTACTACTCCAACGTCAACGCGGTTGAAGAGATGGCCGACATGATGAGCGCCTCGCGCGGTTTTGAAACCTCGGTCGAAGTGATCAATCGCATCAATAGCATGCAGCAAGGTTTGCTGCGCCTGGGCCAGGGAGTGTAAGCCATGAGCCTGCCTCAGGTGAGTAGCCTGGATACTGCGCGTAGCACCAGCCAGCGTACCGCAACACCGGATATAGCCCCCAACAGTGCGGCAGCGGGCCAGAACCCCCAGGGCGGCATGCAACTGCGCAACGAATTTTTGCAGATGATGGTTGCCCAGATCCAGAACCAGGACCCGACCAATCCACTGGATGGTGCCCAATACGTCACCCAGCTGGCTCAGTTCAGCATGGTGGAAGGGGTTGAGAGCCTCAAAGTCCTGCAGCAAAAGTCGATCAACATGATGGATACCCAGCAGGTATTGCAGAGTACGGCTCTGATCGACAAGGAAGTAATGGTTCCCAGCAAGACGCTGACCCAGAGCGCTGAAAAGACGATTCGTGGGCAGATTGAGCTGGCTGGCGCTGCGGATCAGGTTGAGCTCAAGGTATATGACGAACATGGCACCCTGGTTGCGACCAAAAATTGGGGTGATAGCAAGGCTGGGGGACTCGATTATGAATTGCCTCCCTTGCCTGCCGGTGAATATAGCTTCGAGGTAAAAGCCTCGCTCGATGGCGTGGCGACCACATCCAAGAATTTTGTGGCCAGCAAGGTGGAGCGTGTCACCTTGCCAGGCACAGGCGAGATCATGTTACAGGTGGCTGGAGTGGGTGATGTGCCTCTCTTCAGTGCCATCCAGTTTGGTAAATCGGCGTAATCAGATAGGAGCGGAACTGTGTCTTTCAGTATCGGATTGAGCGGCCTGCGCGCCGTGAACCAGGAATTGAGTGTTATCAGTAACAACGTGGCTAACGCTAGTACGGCTGGTTTCAAATCGAGCCGCGCCGAATTCGCCGCTATCTATGGTGGTGGACAGGCTGGTGGTGTCGAGATGAACAACGTCTCCCAGAACTTTGACCGTAATGGCGATGTGACCCGTACCGGCCGAGGCTTGGATTTGGCGATTTCGGGCAGCGGCTTCTTTGTGCTCAAGGACAGCAACGGTCAGACCTCCTATACCCGGGCTGGCATGTTCCAAAGGGACCCCAATAATTACCTGACCACCGCCAGCGGCACCCGCCTGCAAGGCTATACCACCAATGATGCAGGCGAACTGCAGTCCGGCGTGGTTGGTGATATTCAGGTCAAGGCGGGCAGTTTACCTGCCAAATCGTCAGACAAGCTGGAGTTCGTCGCCAACCTCAAGGCGGATGCCAGTATGATCGATCAGACTGCCCATCCGTTCGATCCTGCCAAATCTGACAGTTTTAGCTATTCACAATCCAGCAAGGTTTATGACTCGCTGGGGGTTGAACACACAGTGACCCAGTATTTTGTCAAAACGGCGGACAATACCTGGCAGGTCAACTACGCCTTCAATGGCACCAAGACGGGGTCGCCGGTAACCATGGAGTTCAATACCAACGGTACGCTGAAATCCCCGACCACTTCCCCTGTGCTGAATTTGACGCCCCCAGGCGCAGAGAAAATTGCTCTCAGTGTTGATGTCGCACGTGTCAGTCAGTATGCCTCCGACTTCAACGCTACCCGCAACCAGTCCAATGGCTATGCTGCCGGCGATCTGACCGGGGTCAAGGTCGATGCCGATGGTGGTGTGTATGCCACCTTCACCAATGGTCAGAGTTTGCTGCAGGGGCAAGTGGTGATGGCCAATTTCACCAACCCGAATGGCCTGATGCAAACCAACAACACCACCTGGCAACAATCCTTCAGCTCAGGTCAGCCTGTGTTGGGCGCACCAGGAACCGGGACCATGGGCTCACTCACTGCGGGGGCTTATGAAAGCTCCAACGTGGACTTAACCGGTGAGCTGGTCAGCCTGATGACTTCCCAGCGTAACTATCAGGCCAACGCCAAAACCATCAGCTCAGCTGACAAGATGACTCAGGTTCTCTTCAACTCCTTCTAAGGTTTGATGCGTGGAAAAGCTTATCTATACCGCCATGTCGGGGGCGCAACATACCCTGATGGCCCAGCAAATTCGGGCGAATAACCTGGCCAACGTCAATACCGCCGGTTTTCGGGCCGATTTTGAGCGGGTCTCAGCCTATGCACTGACCGGTGATGGCTACCCAAGCCGGGTCATGGCGCGCGAAGAGATGGCCGGCACGGATTTTAAGGCGGGCGCTCTGATGCAAACGGGCCGCAAACTGGATGTGGCGGTGCGTGGGGAAGGCTTTATCACGGTGCAAACTGCTGATGGCAAAGAGGCCTATACCCGGGCAGGTAACCTGGAAGTGGATGCTGAAGGGCTATTGACGCTCAATGGCCGCCCTGTGCTGGGAGATGGTGGGGAAATGGTACTGCCTGCCTATCGCGACTTGAGCTTTGGCAAGGATGGTTCCCTCAGCATCACGCCACCGGGTGGTGGTGCCCGCTTGGATGTGGGTCGCCTCAAGCTGGTCAACCCGGATCCGGTTGAACTGGTAAAAGGTCCAGATGGCCTCTTCCGCTTGCGTCAGGGGGGCGATGCCGAGGCCAGCGAGCAGGTGGTACTGGCCTCAGGTTTTCTTGAGGGCGCCAATGTGAATGCGGTCGACGAGCTGATCAGCAGTATGTCATTGACCCGCAATTTCGAGCTTCAGGTCAAATTGATGAAAACCGCAGATGATCAGGCCCGGCAAGGGGCCAGACTTATTTCCGGTCAGGGCTAGCAGGTTAGCCCGCCAGAGCCACAAGACCCTTGATGGATGCGCGATAGCGCCCCGAATGAATTAGGTGGAGAAGCAAAGATGCATGCAGCACTTTGGGTGAGTAAAACGGGTCTGTCGGCACAAGATGCCAAGATGGCCAGCATTTCCAACAACCTGGCCAACGTGAATACGGTTGGTTTCAAGCGCGATCGCGTGGCTTTTGAAGACTTGTTCTATCAGGTACAGCGCCAGCCTGGCGCGCAGCAGGATCAGCAAAACCTGTCACCCATCGGCATTCAGATGGGTAATGGTGTGCGTGTGGTTGGAACACAGAAAGTGTTTACCCCTGGGCAGTTTCAGAATACCAACCAGGAATTGGATATGGCGGTTGTCGGTGCCGGTTTCTTTGGTGTCGAACGCCCTGATGGGGAAACGGCCTATACCCGTAATGGTCAGTGGCATCGCAATGCTGAAGGTTTACTGGTGAATTCGGATGGGCTGCCCATGTTGCCGCAGATCCAGATCCCCGATAATGCGACCAAGGTTTCCATCGGTACAGATGGGACCGTAAGCGCAACGCTGCCAGGCCAGCAAGAAAATGTGGAGCTGGGGCGTATTACCTTGACCAATTTCACGAACCCCGCTGGGTTGGAAGCGCTTGGGGGCAACCTCTACCGTGCGACTGGTGCCTCCGGTGAAGCTATCGAAGGGGTACCGGGTGAGGAGGCGATGGGCGCCATCAAGCAGTTCACGCTGGAAAGTTCCAACGTCAACGTGGTGGAGGAGATGGTCGACATGATCACCACTCAGCGTGCCTATGAGATGAACGCAAAGGTGGTATCCGCCGCAGATCAGATGCTCAAGTTCGTCACTCAGGCGCTGTGATGATGAAGGCGATGTGGCGTTATCTCTGGGTAGTGTTGCTGCTGGGTGGCTGTGCCACTTATGAACTCAAGGCCCCCGAGCCAGGTGACGAAAAGTGGGCCCCTTCCCGACCCAAGTTATCTGTCTCGGCTCGGGGAGAAGACGGTAGCCTCTATCGTGGCGATTACATGATGACTCTGTTTCAGGATCG
This sequence comes from Aeromonas sp. MR7, assembly GCF_963899385.1. Lineage (NCBI taxonomy): Bacteria > Pseudomonadati > Pseudomonadota > Gammaproteobacteria > Aeromonadales > Aeromonadaceae > Aeromonas > Aeromonas sp. MR7. The sequence goes on along the minus strand of NZ_CAWQXH010000043.1, from coordinate 222,258 downwards.
TCGTGCCTATCGTATCGGCGATATTCTGACCGTGGTACTGGAAGAACGTACCCAGTCGAGCAAGAAAGCCAACACCAGCATGAGCAAGAACAGCAGCATGAACGTGCCAGCACCCTCTATCGGTGGAAAAGTGCGTTCAGACTGGAGTGCCAGCTTGAGTGCAGATCGTGATTTCGATGGTGGCGCTACCTCCAGCCAGCAAAACACGCTAGCCGGTTCCATTACGGTAACGGTTGCCGAAGTGATGCCAAACGGGGTGCTGGGGATCCGGGGGGAGAAATGGATCCGACTCAATCAAGGAGACGAATATATCCGTCTGGGTGGCATGGTGAGAGTGGAAGATATCGATCAGAGCAACCGTATTTCCTCTCAGCGCATTGCCGATGCCCGCATTACCTATGCGGGGCGTGGTGCCCTTGCCGACAGTAACCAGATGGGGTGGCTGGGGCGTTTCTTCAGTTCCGCATTCGCACCTTTTTGAGGGTTTACATGAACAAATGGTTTATCGCCTTGCTCTGTCTGAGTCTTCCCTGGTGGGCTAATGCCGCGCCCCCTGCCAAGCGGGCCTTGCTGGATATTGCCGATGTGCAGGGAATGCGAACCAACCAACTGGTGGGTTATGGCCTGGTCGTCGGCCTGTCGGGTACGGGAGATCGCAGCCAGGTCAAATTTACCGGCCAATCCATGGCCAACATGCTCAAGCAGTTTGGCGTACAGTTGCCCGATGATCTCGACCCCAAGCTAAAGAACGTCGCGGCCGTATCGGTACAGGCGACGCTGCCGGCCTTGGCAGGCAAGGGGCAGCTGGTGGATGTCACCGTGACCTCAATCGGGGATGCCAAGAGCCTGCGTGGTGGCTCACTGCTGTTGACGCCATTACGTGGTATCGATGGGGACGTGTACGCCGTTGCCCAAGGAAATCTGGTGGTCGCCGGGGTCAAGGCTGAGGGGCAATCCGGTTCTTCTGTGACCATCAATGTGCCGACGGCAGGCATCATTCCCAATGGCGCCATCATTGAGCGCGAGGCCGTCAGTAACTTTGCGGATAAACCCGAGGTGACGCTCAACCTGCACCAGCCTAATTTTAAAACGGCCCGCAATGTTGAGCGAGAAATCAACCGCCAGCTGGGTCCAGTTGCCAGAGCTGTGAGTGCAGGGCGGATCCAGGTCACAGCTCCCAAGGATGAGAGTCAGCGGATCTCTTTCATGGCGTTGCTGCAAGACATTCAAGTTGATATGGGCAAGGAGCGGCCCAGAGTTGTGTTCAACAGCCGGACCGGGACAGTGGTGATGGGGCAAGGGGTCAAGGTACACAAGGCTGCGGTTAGCCATGGCAGTCTGACCGTGACCATAGGCGAGAGCCAGAATGTCAGTCAACCCAATGCCTTCTCCAATGGGCAAACGACGACGACACCCAATTCAAAGGTCCAGGTGGATCGCGAACGAAACAACATGTTTGTCTGGCCGGATGGCACTTCGCTCGAGGTGATCGTCAAGGCAGTCAATTCACTCGGGGCAACTCCCGATGATGTCATGGCCATTTTACAAGCTCTCGATGAGGCAGGTGCCCTCGAGGGAGAACTGGTGGTCATCTAAGGATCGCTATGACCAGAATAACGTCAGAGCCTGGTTTTTATCAGGATCTCAATGAATTGCAGCAGATAAAGAGCAATCCGGATCAACGTGCGGCGCTGGATGCCGCTGCGGGCCAATTTGAAGTGAGCTTTTTACAGACTGTGCTCAAGCATATGCGTTCAGCCTCTGACGCCATGCAGGATGAAGATGACAAGATCATTAAAGGAGAAGAGCTATATCGCGACATGTATGACAGTCAACTGGCGATGAGTCTGGTCAAGCGTGGCGGTATGGGGCTGAAAGAGCAGATGGTCAGCCAATTGGCGCCGACATTAAAGAATGCCGAGCCTGTGGTCGCTTCAGAATCACAGACCCTGGCTGCCTTCAGTCAGCCTCTGAATTCGGCAAAAATGAGGAAAGTTGACTGATGTCGATGCTCAATATCGGTTTTAGCGGACTTAACGCGGCCCAGATCGCGTTAAATGTCACCGCCCAGAATATCGCCAACGTCAATACCATAGGCTATAGCCGCCAGGAAGCCATGATGGGCAGTCTGTCCGGCTTTGGCCGATTGGACAACGGTATGGGGGTAGAGGTAACCGGTGTTCGCAGGATCACGGATGACTACCTGGTTTCACAGCATTGGCGCAGTCGCTCTTCCACTGGCGCCTCTTATTCCTTTCATCAGTACATCAATACCACCGAGCAGTTGTTGGGTAGCGAGTCGATGAATATCGCCAAGGGACTGGACAGTTTCTTTGCCTCCTTGAGTGCCGCACTCGACAGCCCGGAGACGCCGGCGCAGCGCAGCCAGATCGTCAGTTCTGCCGGTGCCTTGGCCAACCGTTTTGGCCAGTTGAACGAGAGCATGTTGACGCAAGAGAAGCAGATCGACGATCAACTGAATAGCACTGTCTCTCAGGTCAACAGTTATCTGAAACAAGTGGCCGAGTTGAATACCCAGATCAGTGAGCAGGCTTCCAAGGGGGTCAATACCTCGGTACTGGAAGACAGTCGCGAGCAGATCGTACGTGAGTTGTCGACCTTCATGGAAGTTAGGGTCAACCGGCAAAGCGACGGTTCATTTTCGTTAAGCCTGCCTCAGGGACAGCCCCTGGTATTGGCCGGTAGCAACAGTACTCTCTCTTTGGCCGGTGATTCGCTGAGCCTCAGCTTTGGTCCTCAGTCCTTCGATGTCCCCAAGCTGCATGGCGGCAGCCTGGCCGGGGTGATGGAATACAGGACGACAGTATTGCGCCCGCTGCGTGACGAGCTGAATCAGATAGCGAAGAAACTGGCGGATGACTTCAACGCCAAGCAGGCGGGCGGGATCGATCTGAACGGTGATCCGGGCAAGCCGCTGTTCAGCTATGACCCGCTCAATCCGTCCGGTACCCTCAAGGTGGCCAGCGGCTTTACCGGTGATCACCTTGCCTTTGCCAAGTCGGGCGGCGGTAAAGGCGATAACAGTAACTTGCAGGAGTTGTTGACCATCAAAGATAGCCAATATGATGCGTACAGTGCCTTGCTTGGTCGGATGGCGGTACAAAGTGGCCAGGCCAAGGCCACCATGGAGGCGGATGCCAATATGGAGAAGCAGCTGGCCACCAAACTGAGCAGTGTCAGTGGAGTCAACACGGATGAGGAAGGGGTCAAGATCATGGCCTATACCAAGGCCTATCAGGCCAATGCCAAAGTGATCAGTACCTCCGATCAGCTTTTCAATTCCATCCTGAACATGTTCTGACGGAGTGACCATGCGCATCAGCACCAACCAAATACAACTCAGCATGCTCGACAACCTGCAGCATGGTTTCGGTGAATATGCCCGGCTTGATCGCCAGATATCGGCTAACAAACGTATCCTGCAACCCTCGGATGATCCCGTGGGGAGTGTACGTTTGCTCGGGCTGAAGAAAGAGCAGGTGGCAATGGAGCAGTATCAGAAAAATATTGCCAATGCCAAAAGCCAGCTATCTCAAGGTGAGCAGCAGTTGGAAACAATGACCCACATGCTGATGCGGCTGCGCGAACTGACTCAAACTGCGGCAACGGGCTCACTTTCTGAAGGTGACCGTCGCGCGGTGGCCAGTGAAGCTGCTGTTATCAAGGATGGTTTGCTGGATCTGGCCAATGCCCGCAACGAGAGTGGTTCGAGCCTTTTTGCCGGCAGTCAGGTGAACCAGATTGCGATTGTTAAAACCCCTGCTGGTGATTACCAATATCAGGGAGATGCCTTGATAAGAGAGGTTGGGATCGCCAAAGGTGTTACCGTGGGGCTCAATCAGACTGCAGACCAGCTTTTCATCCAGAACGGAGACTTCTTCAAGCAGCTGGATGCCATGGTGGAAGCCATGGAAAGCGGTGCTCCCGATGCAGCGGATCAAGCCCGGAACATGCTGGATAGAAGCAAGACATTACAGGACGATATTAGCCAGATGGTGAGTTCTATCGGTGCTCGTATTAATTTGCTTGATCAAGTGGATGAAGGGCATGCCGAGAAGGGCGTCTATAGCAAGGAAGTGAGTAATCAGATAGAGTCCCTCGATTATGCCAGTGCCGTCACCCAGCAGGCTCATGTGCTGATGGCCTTGCAAGTGCAACAACAGGCATTTGCCAAGGTCAACGGCTTGAGCTTGTTCAACTACATGCCATAAATTCAGGTTCAGGGAGCCATGATGCAGATCCAACAAACCCGTTTGGGCGGAGTGGCCGAAACACCTGCCCAGCCCCGACTGCGCGGGCGCGTGGCTGCTCAAACTACGTCCCAGTCAGCCAGCAAAACGGAACGTCACCCCAATATTGTCCGACTGGATCGCTGGGCTCTGATCGGCACGGCTCAGCAGCGAATAGCCCATGCCCAGGGAGGGGAGCAAGCCTTGAGCCAGGTGTGGGGGGAGCTCAAACGTCTGGAGCAGCAACTCGGCCAAAATCGTGCTGCGAGTGGGGATCTGGTATCGCGCCTGAAATTGTTAGAAGACAAGTTGACCCAACCTAAGGCACCCTTGACCTCCGAGTTGAGACCGCGGCTGCTGGCTTCTGCAACGGATAGCCGCGTTCATTACAGTTCAGAGCGACTCGATTTGCTTACCCCCAAGGCGAGTGCCGAGCGTCTTGTGTTCTCTTTTCCACAAACCAGTAGTGCAGCTGAAGTTATATTGCCTGCTGGAGCCAATGAGGCTGAAGTGGTCTCCAGGCTGGATCGGGCTCTGCGCAAAGAAAATATCCAGGTACGGTTAAACGAACTCGGCAAGCTTGAATTGAGCGTGCCTGATCAGCACAGACGTAAACTGGATGAACCTGTGTTGTTGAGTGGAGAAGGCATCCGGATCCCTGCGGGTAATCCGGTACCAGTTCAATTCAAACCCAAACCGGGGCAACTCACTCAACTGGGTGAGGGCATTGACAAGGGTGAACTCAAGCAGGAACAACAGCGCCTGAAGCGGCTGCTTGGCGAGATTGAACAGTCAGTGCGTGAGCTCAGGCAGTTTCGTCAGAAAATGGTCAAACAGCTCGATCGAGTGAAGGCGCGTAGCCAGAACCTTAAACAGGAAGAGCTCGAGCAGTTGCAAGGCAAGCTCAGTCTGCAGCTCAAGGAGGGTGGCTTCATGGGCACCATGGCCGGCTTGCTGGCTCAGGCAAATGTTTCCCGCCAGAATGTGGTGGCGTTGCTGACCTGAACACATTCTTCTCTTTTCCCGTTCCTCTTCTGCAAGTGACATAACACATCATGATCGACTATTTCCCCCAGCACGCAGAGCTCATCGCCCGCCGTTGGCCTGCTATTTTGGCATGTCTGCAAGAACAGGATGTCAACAGCGTACCCGCCGAATTGGTTGAAGGGCTCAGCTCTACCCTTGCCATCAACGGTATTCAGCTGACTAGCCGCCATGACCGGATGCGGGAAGCTGAGCGGATTGCTGCCATGGCTCCAACGAAGGTGGCAGAGCTGACGCTGTATGGCACTGGGTTGGGTGACGTGCCGCGGGTGCTGCTGCAGCGAAAACGCCTGCGCCGACTAAATGTCAAGATCATGAACTCTGCCATCTTTGCTCTGGTCTTGCACTTGACGGAGCAGCTGGACTGGCTGTCCGACCCCAGGGTCAACCTGTTGCTTGCGGAGGAAAATGAGCTGGTCATGACTCCATTTCTGTTTTTGAGTGCAGAACTGGAACTGGCTGACGAACGCAGTGCCAAGATCCGGGACCGGGTCTTGATCCAGAGCAGGCGCGAAGTCCTGAATGGGGAGTTCGAAGATGAGTGGGTCTTCAAGCGGTTTGATGAAAACTTGGCCTTGCTCCGGCAAGATCAGGATGTTGCAGCTCTGTTCGGGACGATGAAAGGTAGAGAAGCTTATGTGCTGGCAACAGGACCAACATTGGCAGGCCATTTTGAACGCCTGAAACAGGTTCGCGAGCAGGCTGAACGCCCCCTGTTTATCTGTGTTGACACGGCCTTGCGACCACTGCTGGAGCATGGGATCAGGCCTGATATCGTCGTTACCGTGGATCGCAATATCCACAGTGGCATCCTGCATCCTGACTGGTCCCATGATATCAAGCTGGTCTACATACCTATGGTTGACAATGGGGTCTTGGCCAGTTGGCTGGGACCACGTTATGGTGCCTATGAGGCACTCGATACCTATGTCCGACTAAGCAGCAAACTGCGGCGGGCCAGCCTCTTTACCGGTGGCAGCGTGATACATCCGGCAACGGATCTGGCCGTTAGGATGGGGGCTGGGCAAGTGACACTCTTTGGTGTCGACTTTTCCTATCCAGGCGACAAAAGCCACACCGGCTGGGATGACGGCGTGTTGGGTGGACATGCCCGTTACGGTCGACGGACCGTTCCAAACGGTAACGGCCAACCTGTCAGAACGTTGCTGAGCTTCTGTATCTATCTGAACTATATGGAGCTCTATATCAAGACCCATCCAGAAGTCGTGTTCAAAAACAGCAGTCGTGAAGGTGCTCGCATTCTGGGTACCTGCTATCACGAGGAGTTTGCCGGATGATTGATGTCGCCAGTTTCAAAACGGGGGCCGAGACGCTAGCCACTATGCTGCGAGAAGGAAGGGACGAGAGCGCTTGTTTTGAATGTGGCCGCTTGCTGCAATTATTGACGCCGCTGATGAGTCATTTTCCCGGCGAGCTGCAAGTCCGTTTGGTCACATTGGCCAAGCAGTTGCTCCAATGCCAAGAACGGCACGATTGGGTGGGGCTCTGTGATTACCTGGAATATGAGTTGCCTCACTTGCTGGATGAGATCGAGCTGGCGCTTGTCTGAGACTACCTATCGTTTTTTGCGGGGGCCTATGGCCCCGCAGCTGTTTTGATATGCCCATTCCCGCTTTTTTGAGCAGCACACTTAATAAATTGTCGTCTCCGGCTCAATTTTCTCCATGCCCTGGTCGTCCTTCTATTTTGTCTACCTAACAAGCTGCAGTGCAGCGTCTAAATCGAGGAAATAACCATGGGCTTGTCCATTCATACCAACTTTGCTTCCATGACCACCCAGAACCAGCTGAACTCTACCAACAAGATGCTGGGCACCGCCATGCAGCGTCTGGGTACCGGTCTGCGCATCAACTCCGCTGCCGACGATGCTGCCGGTCTGCAAATCGCCACTCGTCTGCAGGCTCAGTCCAATGGTCAGAAAGTGGGTATGCGCAACGCTCAGGATGCCATCTCTATGATCCAGACCGCTGAAGGCGCCATGGACGAGATGACCAACATCACCCAGCGCATGAAAGATCTGGCTACCCAGGCTGCCAACGGTACCAACAGCACCAAGGACCTTGATGCCATGGACGCCGAGTTCAAGGAATTGGGTAAAGAGCTGGGTAACATCCGTGACAACACCACTTTCGGCGGCACTTCTCTGCTGAAAACCGGTGGCAAATTCCAGGCTACCGGTGGCGTGACTTTCCAAATTGGTGCCAGCGTTGATGAGAAACTTGTTTTCGATGCATCCACCAAAGTAACCAGCGTCAACACCGCTATCAGTACTGCCTCTACTGCCGCCCTGACCACTGGTGCAGCTGCCCAGATCACTGCCATGGACAGCATGCTGGAGAAGATCGGTGAAGCTCGTTCTGCCTTCGGTGCCAACATCAACCGTCTGGAGCACACCGTCAACAACCTTTCCAACATGAAAGAGAACACCGACATGGCGAATGGTCGCATCATGGATGCCGATTTCGCTCAGGAAAGCACCAATATGACCAAGAACCAGATGTTGATGCAGGCTGGCATGTCCGTTCTGTCCAACTCCAACCAGATGACCGGTATGGTAACTGGTCTGCTGCGTTAATGGATTGCATGGCCGCTCCCGTGGGGCGGCCTTTGTCTGATAAGGGTTTGTCGGTTGGAAAGAGTCGAAACGGCTTTTCCCAACAGGCATGCCAGTTGAGTGAAATGAAGAGGGATTAAGATGCAAATAGATCCGGCCAGCACGGCAATGCAACTGGTAGCTATCGAACGCAAGAACATGGATGCACTGCTGAAGAAGCAGATGGATGGGATCAAGGGTCAGCAGAGTGCGCTCAGCACGCTCAATACCAAGCTGTCGACCTTCCAGACCATGCTCAAAGATCTCAACAAGGCATCCAATTTACAGGCGCAGAAGGCGACCATGTCCCAGGACGGGATCATGACGGTGACGAGTAACGGCAAGGCGAGCTCGGGGCAGTACAACTTCTTTGTGGAGCAGCTTGCCCAGTCCCATCAGATCGGTCTCAGCCTGGATAGTGAAACGGCCCCCCTGCCTGCGGATGGTGTCTTCTCGCTCACCGTCAAGGGGAAGACCATCGACATCGATCTGGCCACCCTGCCGGCAGGCTCAACCGTCAAGGATCTGGTCTCCCACATCAACGATGCCAAAGACAATCCCGGCGTCAAGGCGACCCTGGTCCGAACCGACGGCAAGGTCAACATGGTGCTGACCAGCAAGGATAGCGGGTTGGAGAATGCCATCGCGGTCAATTACCGCGGGGATGTGAGCAATTCACTGGGAGCAGCGATAAGCAGCAAGACAGATATTACCAAAGCTCAGGATGCCAAGTTGCGGATGGGGGGGGACAATCCGTTGACCATCACCTCTGCCAGCAACAAGATTGAAAATGTGGTCGATGGTCTGACGCTGCAGCTGACCAAGGCTCAGAAGAGCGGTGATGCTCCCTTGCTGGTAAACATAGAGCAGGACAAGGAGGCCGTGACCGGCTCTCTCAAGAAGTTTGTCGACAGCTACAACGAACTGATCGATGAGCTGGCCAAGATGACCTCCAGCGATCCCAAGGCACCTGGCGCGCTTTCTTCCGACAGCGGGGTACGCAGCCTCAAGAGCGTACTTTCTAACAGTGTGCGTGACCTGCCCAATGGCCTGAGTCTCAGCAGTCTCGGGATCAAGACCGACAAGGCAGGCAAGCTCTCTTTCAGTGAAACGGATTTCAACAAGGCGTTGGAGAAGGACCCTGAGTTACTTGGCAAGGCGCTGATGGGGGATGATGGTCTGCTCAAAAGGATGAGTGACTCACTGGATCCTTATACCAAACGCGATGGTGCTTTGAAGGGGCGCAAGAGCGGATTGGAGGCCAGTGAAAAGCGTGTAAATGAGCGAATGGAAGCACTGGATCGTCGTATGGATTCCGCGTATAAGCGCTATCTCAACCAGTTCACCACCATGAACCAGATGCTGCAGACGATGGGCTCACTCTAAGTCAGAGTCAGTCCCACCATCCGCTGCGTCTTATCCCGAACAAGTGAGTTGTACATGTTTGAACACCAAGATGGCTACGATGCCTATCAGTTTGCTGCTACTCAGGCCAAGGCAGCCAGTGCCGATCCACATCAGCTGGTACTGATGCTGATGGATGGTCTGCTTGATGAGATGGCCAGGGCGGAAGGCCATATTCTTGCCAAGCAATTTGAACGTAAAGGGCAGACTATCAACAAGTGCCTGCAAATTCTGGGGGGACTTGATAGTGCTCTGGACATGGAGAAGGGCGGGGAGCTTGCAGCCAACCTGCATCGCCTTTACGACTATTGTGGGCAGCGTTTGTTTGAGATCAGCGTGTCCAACGATGTCGCCGGGTTTGCCGAGGTTCGTCGTATTCTGCTGGAATTAAAGGAAGGTTGGGAAGCGATGGCACAGCATCCTCGCTAATGCGGAAGCTATCCTTCCCCTGTTTCAACTTGATACCGCAGCCATTATCTGAAATTCCTCAGCTCCATATCTGGCCTGCTCCTTGCTAGTCGGTAAGGTCATCTTAATTAGGGGCCATTATCATGTCGATGACAGAGTCTAAGCCGCTCAGCACAGAACTCGAGACTCGCCAGCGTCAGCTGTTGGGGCTGGGTCGTCTGATCTTGCAACAGGCGCGTGCTGGCCAATGGGATGCTGTGCGTCTGACCGATAGCCGGCTGGCCCAATTCATTCAACACATGCTCAAGCAACCGGATTTGTGGTCATCATTGGAGCCAGCCCGTGCACAGGTGCGCAACTGGCAACAGGAGGCCTTGTTGTTATGTCAGCAAGAAACGGCACAGCGTGAGCAGGAATGGCACGATCTGTCTCGGAAACGGGAGGGGTTGCAGGCTTATGGTGAGGTACAAGAATGGGCATGATCCAGCTTGCCGGTGTCGACAGTTTAGTTAGCCTCGAATCGACCGGGTTCAACCGCCTTGCCCGTCAGCCTGACGAGCAAGGCGAGATGTACCAACCTCTGGACCTTCCGTTTACAGAAGAACTCATTACGCTGCCGGCAGAGGTTGTTGACGACGCGGATGCGGATACTGATGTGGTCGATGCCGTGCCAGAAGATGCGACCGAACAATTGGAGTCCTTCACCAACATGCCACCCGTCTTCATCCTGAATGATGAAGTCACGAGGTTATCATCTGCACGACTTGCTCAGCCTGATGCGGAGATGAGCAGCGGGAAGGAGGGAGGAACCGTTCACGATCGCGCCCCCTCCATATCGGTGGCATTGCGTTCGTTGTCGACCTATGGGCAGTCGGAGACGGCACTACCCCATGGTGTTGAACAGGCCACATTGGGCCAGGATAAACCTGTGCTCTCCATAACTGATTTCTCCCGAATGATGGTGGGACAGCAAGCTGCCCAGACCGGCGACTTGCCATTGCGCAGCAAGCTGATAGCAAGTTTGCAGCCCTTGCTGGGCGGTGAGGTGCCAGTCGAGCAGGAGCCTGGTGTACCCGAGCTCAAGGGGGTGATGGGAAACCTGTTGTCATCGCCTCTTTCCAGGCCGGCGGAGTATCAATGGGCCCCCGCCAAGTTGGCCGATAACCCGGCGCAGTGGGGCCAGCAACTGGTAGATGTGTTGAAGGACAAGGTTGAGCTCCAGGTCAATCAACAGATCAAACAAGCACATATCCGTCTTGACCCGCCTGAGCTGGGGCGGCTTGAACTGACAGTTCGGGTCGATGGTGACCGTCTCAACGTTCAGCTCAATGTAAGCAATCCTGCTGTGCGAGAGGCATTGATCCAGTCAATGGAGAGACTGCGAATGAGCTTGGCCCCCCATCATGCTGGTGGTGTCGAGGTCAATGTTGGTCAGGGAAGCGAGCAGGGGCAGCAGGAAAAATGGCAGCAACCGCAAATCATGGCCGGCAGGCGGCAGTGGCAAGAGGAGCTCGAGCCAACTGACGGCACTATGCAGGATTGGCTGAATACCCTGGTCTGATTTTTATTATCCGGCAATAGCGAGAGTGATTTCATATTATGCGGCGTGTCATGAAGTGGTTGATGGTGGTCGTGATGGCCCTGTGTCTATTAGCCGTGCTGGCCTATGGCGTTTATCTGAAGCGTGATGTGGTCGCAGTGTGGCTGGGGCTGGCCGAACCCAAGCCAGAGTTGAGTGCGACTCCATTGTTCAAGCCGATGGAGCGCTTTGTCATCAGTCTGGAAGGAGGCGCCGAGTCCCATTATCTCGTGCTGGAATTGGCTCTGGTTACTCACAATCCGGCACAACTGAATACCCTCAATGAGCTGACCCCGCTCATCCGCAATGCGATGGTGCAGTATTTCAGTCATCGTACGCACGATGATGTGAAAAAAGAGCTGCAGAACATCACGGCATTGCAAGGCTCTCTGCTCGGCAAGCTGGTGACGACACTGCAGAGCTATGGGTACAAGCCCTACCTGGATGAAGTGTTGATCACCAAGGTATTGGTGCAATAACACCGATATGATGAATACCGACTGGGATACGCCGCCTGAGTTTGCCACTTCACCTCCTCGCACGGGTGAGCAGGCAATATTGACTCGTTATCTGCCGTTAGTGAAACGGGCCGCCAGCCACCTTCGCAGTCAGGTCTCTGCCTGCTTCGATCAGGAGGATATGGAACAGGTTGGCATGATGGGGCTGCTGGAGGCCTGGCGTCGTTACGATAGTGAACCGGACCCCCAGTTTGAAAGCTACGCCTTCAAGCGTATCCGTGGTGCCATGCTTGATGAGCTTCGGCGTCTGGATTGGCGGCCTCGTCAACTACGCCAGCAGGTGCACAGCCACAATCAAGCCCAGCGAGAGCTGTATAACCGTTTGGGACGATCACCTACGGAGCAGGAACTGGCTGCGTCTCTGAATTGTACCGTGGAAGAAGTGCGCCAATTGGCCTATGCCAGTCAGGCTGAAGCGTTACAGAGCCTGGAAGAGTGGCTGGAGAATGGAGGCAAGGCGCCGGCCACTGAGTCTGATGATGTCGATATGGCCATGACCATCAGCAAGGTACTCACCTCATTGGACAAGCGAGAGCAACTGCTGCTCTCACTCTATTACCAGCAAGAGTTGAATATGAAAGAGATCGCGCTGGTGTTGGGCCTGACCGAATCACGAGTCTGCCAATTGCACAAACAGTGCGTCCTTCAGCTCAAGCAGCGTTTGGTCGACTCCATATATTAATGCTTCACCACTTGTGGTGAGGCTCCTTGAATTCTGCGGGAGCGTTCATGCAAAAACAGATTGGTCTTGGCGTCATTTTCATTTGTGTGCTGGGTGGTTTCATGATGGCGGGCGGCAAACCGATCGCCTTGTGGCAGCCCGCTGAGCTGATCATCATCATAGGTGCTGCAGTCGGCTCCATGTTTCTTGGTAACTCGAAAGAGGTGATGCATGAGATGTGGCGCCAGATGAAGCAGTGCTTCAAATCCAACAAGGATGAGAAAGAGATCTACCGCGAGTTGCTGACCTTGATGCACCAATTGCTGGAGGAGACCCGCAATAAGGGCATGAAGGCACTCGATGAACATATTGAGAATCCACAACAGAGCTCAGTATTTTTGATGTATCCCCAGATATCGGAAGATCCTCAACTGCTCGGTTTCATCATCGATAACTTGCGTTTACTGGGAATGGGCAAGATTACGCCTCATGAGCTGGATACCATGCTGGAGCAGGAGATCATGGCTATTGAGGAGGACATGCTCAAACCGGCACATGCCCTACACAAGACGGGCGAGGCATGCCCAGGGTTCGGTATTCTGGCTGCGGTGATGGGGATCATCATCACCATGCAGCAGCTGGATGGCCCCTTGAGCAATATCGGCGTACATGTCGCGGCCGCATTAGTGGGAACCTTCATTGGCATCTTCCTCTGCTACTGCTTGCTGGAGCCCATCAGCAACGCCATGGAGGAGATGGTCAAGCGTCGGATAGGGCTGCTGATGTGCATCAAATCTATTCTGATCGCCCAGCTTCGTGGCAAGACCCCGCTCATCTCGGTCGATTCGGGTCGCAAGATGTTGGAGCCTGACGTTAAACCCAGCTTCCTTGAATTGGAAGAGTGGGTGACAAACAGGGCCATGTAATGCGCAATCACGAGCAGATCATCATCAAACGCCAGCAACGGCGTAACAGCGCACCCAAGGGTGGTGGGGCCTGGAAAGTGGCCTTTGCCGACTTCACCCTGGCGATGATGGCATTTTTCATGGTGTTATGGATCCTGGCTGTCTCAAGTCAGGAGGAGCGTGAGGTCGTCGCCAGTCGCCTGCGTGACTACAGCATCATGGACAGTGAAGCTAACCCGTTCGATATCCGCAACAGCCCCTACCCGGTGGATCTGGGAGGCAACCCATCCGTGCTGGAAGAGCTCAGTCCCAAGTTTGTCGAGGAAGGGCAGCGGATGCCAAAGCATATGGAGCGAAATCGCAGCATCTTTTCTGATGGGGCCAGCGGCGGTTACGAGAACCTTCTTGTGGGGAAAATTGAAGGTGAGGCTCAGATGAGGCAACTGGCCGGGTTCATTGGCTCGCTGGCCGATCAGATGCAAGCCAAGAACAACCTTGAGCTGCAACTGGTTCCACAAGGCTTGAGGATCCTCATTCGCGATGATGATGAGCGCGAGATGTACAGCCGTGGCAGCGCCCGGATCAGCCCCTTCTTCCGGCATATGCTGATGGCGTTGGCCCCTATATTTCAGCGAGTTGAAAACCGAGTCATGATCTCGGGCCACACCGATAGCACCCCCTTTGCGGGTGACAACTACAGCAACTGGGAGCTTTCATCCGATCGCGCCATGATGGCAAGGCGGGTCTTGCTTGCCGGAGGCATGCCCCCCGAGCGGGTGGGGCAGGTCGTGGCCATGTCAGATACCATGTTGGAGAATACAGCCGATCCCCGAGGCAGCCAAAACCGCCGTATCGAACTGCTGGTGATGACAAGCCAGGCGGAAAAAAATCTGGAACAGTTATTCAGTGCGCAAACACAAGCCGCAGTGAAGCAAGCCAAGGACGACACTTCTCATGGACAACCTTGAAATGGATCTGCCGGGATCGGATACGCTGAGCGATCCTCGGCGTAAGGTCCCCCGCTGGTATCTGCATGACGGCAGTACCCCGCTGGAGTCACAGAGCTGTGGCATTGCTGCCCGTCTCATGGTGTCGGGTCTTCTGTTCGATAAGAGCATCGGCCGGGCTGTGATCAAGGATATAGGGCCGGGAGGGGTTGGTTTTCTGGCTCCTGCACGTTTTATCCTGCCCGAGATTGTCAGCCTGTCACTCTCTCCACGTATTGTGCTGGATTGCCAAATCACCCATCGGCGTTCAATTGGCCAATACCTGAGCTTCTATGGCGCCCGTTGGTCAGATCCAGAATCGGTAGACTTGTCGCCAGTGCTCAGCCATTGGCGACATTGCTTCATGGTGTCAGGAGGGGTCGCTTCGTCCCCAGTCCCAGTGGATCCGGTAACGACTCCAGTCTGATAGCGCCACGACTCATATCCAGCCCCCTTGCTGCTTGCAGCAGCAAGGGATCGTGCAAGCTTTCCAATGAAATGGCTTTGTGAAGGAGGATCTGCCCCTTTTTGGTGACTGGGGTAGGGGATGTTCCACGGCTATAGACGATGGGACAGTTGGTTACCCCGGGTACGTTGGGTAGCTGCCAGGCAGGGTTCCAGCGACTGGCCTCATTCATGGCCACCCCTTTTGCCATTGCCCAATCCAGCAATGAGCAGCTATTCGGATGCCGTATCACCTGCAAATTTTCCCCTTCTTGCCAAGATGGCAAAACAAATTGGTATTGTTCCGCACGAGCCAGTAGTTGAGATAGGGCAATGAAGCGGGCCACATATAGCCGCGTTTCTGTCGGGAGCGATAGCTCCCACACATTGCGAGTACCTGCATCGAGTACTGCCTTCAGCACCCGCCCCTCTCCCGCGTTGTAAGCCGCCAGAGCCAGTAGCCAGTCTTGACCAAAAAATTGATAGAGCCAACTGAGATAGGTCAGTGCCGCATCGGTAGCGAGCGGTAGCGAGTAGCGTCCATCGAAACCCGACATCATGGGAATGGAGAAGCGCACTGCCGTAGCGGGCATCAACTGCCAAGGTCCGGCGGCTCCTGCAGTAGATACCACATCCAGTCGATAACTGCTCTCAATCAAAGGAAGGAAAGCGAGCATGGCGGGTAGCTTGCGTGCCCGAACCTGTTGTTCGACCCACCGGATCATTGGCTGTGACTGAGTGATCCGTTTTTGCAGATGGTCACGTTGCTGCAGTAGAAACTGAGTCTGTTGAGTGACTAGTTCGGCTCCTTTTCCTTGTACAGGGGTAGGAAAACCAGCCTGCCAATGATAGTTATGATAGGAATAACAATAGGGAGAGGTCAGTAACAGAGTACCAACTAGCCAACAGAGTACCCGAGTCATGATTTCAGGGTGATGCAAGGAGGGCTGAACAATAAAAACATGATGTATCTCAACAGTTTTTGACAATTTTTGTCGACTGTTCATGTGGAATCCAGGACGTGATAAGCATGATAACACGAGTAAAAAAGACCCCGACAGCGGGCAAGGCGATCCAGAAATTTTTACTGTATTTGATTCTCGCCAATTTTGTGTTGATGGGCCTCTATGTCATGCATGCTGGGGAGCTGGCTTTTGGTACAAATCTCCTGCTGACATTTCTGCTGATCATCTACAACCTGTTGCTGTGCCAGCTGGTTTGCTTGCGGGCACGGCGAGCAGGGGATGACTACATCATCTACCCCGTGGTAGGCGTCAGCATCATTTTGTGCGCAGTTGTATTGTACCGCTTCATTATTTCTCCCTGATTATGGCGGTTTATACCCCAGTCCCTAATTAATCGATTTTATTTCTGCACAAATAACTTGTGGAAAATCAACTCATTTAATCAGTGCTACCCAAACACTGCGTCAATATGTTCCCCATGCCCGATATCCTCGCTTGAAAAGCCTTCAGCACGTCCTTAAACTTCAAGGTGGGGAAAAGTGGATCAAAGTGGTTTTTATCGGGCGATTTGCCCCCTTAACTCATTTTCAGGGACTGCAATTTGTTGCGTGGTGCTCACGCCATCAGCCTGGACAGCAAAGGGCGACTGGCGATTCCGACCAAGTACCGTGATTGGCTGCGCGACGAAAGCGAGGGCCAGCTGGTCTGCACCATAGATATTGCCCATCCCTGCCTGCTGCTTTACCCCCTGAACGAATGGGAAGAGATAGAGCGCAAGCTCAAGATGCTCTCCAGCATGAACCCCGTAGAGCGCCGCTTGCAGCGGCTGTTGCTCGGCCATGCGACCGAATGCGAGCTGGATGGCAATGGCCGTCTGCTGCTGAGCCAGCCACTGCGTAGCCACGCCGGGTTGGACAAGAAGATCATGCTGGTGGGCCAGCTCAACAAGTTTGAGCTGTGGGATGAAGCCCGCTGGCAACAACAGGTCAATGACGACATTCAGGGCCTGCCCGAGGACGACTGGGCAAGCTCGCCACGACTACAGGATTTTTCTTTATAAATGACCCAAGCCGCTGAACACATCACAGTGCTGTTGCACGAAGCCGTTGAAGGGCTGGCCATCAAGCCGGACGGCATCTACGTCGACGGTACTTTTGGCCGGGGTGGTCACTCTCGTCTCATTCTCCAGCACCTTGGCCCGAACGGCCGGCTGATCGCCATCGACCGGGATCCCCAGGCCATAGCCGAGGCAGCCAAGATCCAGGATCCCCGTTTCGAAATCGTGCACGGCCCCTTCTCCGGCATCACCACCTATCTGGCCGAGCGCGGTCTGCTGGGCAAGGTCGACGGCTTCCTGCTGGATCTGGGGGTCTCTTCCCCCCAGCTGGACGATGCCGAGCGTGGTTTCAGCTTCATGAAAGACGGCCCGCTCGATATGCGGATGGACCCCACCTCAGGCCAGAGCGCCGCACAGTGGCTGGCTCGTGCCGATGTGGATGACATCGCCTGGGTCTTGAAGACCTTCGGCGAGGAGCGTTTCGCCAAGAAGATTGCCCGTGCCATTGTCCACGATCGGGTCACCGAGCCCTATGTACGTACCCGCCAGCTGGCGGAGATGATTGCCCGGGTCAACCCGAGCAAGGAGAAGGGCAAACACGCCGCCACCCGCAGCTTCCAGGCCATCCGCATCTATATCAACAGCGAGCTGGACGAGATCGAGACAGCGCTGGACGGTGCCCTGCAGGCGCTGGCTCCCGAGGGACGGCTCTCCGTCATCAGCTTCCACTCGCTGGAAGACAGGCTGGTGAAGCACTTCATCCGCAAGCACGAGAAAGGCCCCGAGGTGCCGCGCGGCATTCCGTTGACCGAGGCCCAGCTGGCCGGCGGTCGCAAATTGAAGTCGGTCGGCAAGGCGCTCAAGCCTTCCGAGCATGAAGTCACCGAAAACAGCCGATCGCGCAGCTCTGTGCTGCGGGTCGCCCAGCGACTGGCGGAGTAAGTCATGAGCGAGGTGCGTGTTCATCTGGCCAGGGAGATCCTCGGCGATCTCTGGCGGCACAAGCTGCAGGTCGTGCTGGCCGTTGCCGTGCTGATCACCGCCTTTGCCGTGATCCTGGTCACCAACATGACCCGTGGCATGACCGCCAAGCAGAACGATCTGATGGCGGAAGAGGATCGGCTCAACATCGAATGGCGTCACCTCTTGCTGGAACAGGGGACGCTGGCCGAGCACTCCCGTGTCGCGAGTCTGGCCATGGATAAATTGCAGATGGCTCGCCCGCTGGTGACCACCGAGAAGGTAATAACACAACCATGAAACGCAAGGCATCTGCCAAGGCCCCACCCAAGGCGAAAGCACCGTCACTCTATCCGTGGCGCTTTCGCACGCTGGTGTTCTTCATCGGCATTGCGTTTGCTGGCTTGATCCTGCGGCTGGCCTGGATCCAGGTGATAGATCCGGATCGGCTGCGCCAGGAAGGGGACATGCGTTCGCTGCGTACCACTGCCACCCAGGCGGTGCGCGGCATGATCACCGACCGCAACGGCGAACAGCTTGCCGTGTCTGTGCCGGTGGAAGCCGTCTGGGCCGATCCCAAGACGGTGCATGAATCCGGCGCCATCCATAACGAGCGCGCCTGGCTGGCGCTCTCCGCCGTACTCAAGCTCGACATCAACACCCTCAAGCATCGCATCTCCAACCCGAGCAAGCGCTTCGTCTACCTGCAGCGCCAGGTGACGCCGGCGGTGGCGGAATACATCAAGGGCCTCAAGCTGGGCGGCATCTATCTGCGGCCAGAGGCGCGCCGCTTCTATCCAACCGGCGAGATCAGCGCCCACCTGGTGGGGGTCACCAACATAGATGGCAGCGGTATCGAAGGGATAGAGCGCAGCTACAACGAGTGGCTGACGGCGACTCCGGGCGAGATGCGGGTGCGTAAAGACCGTCAGGGTCGGGTCATCGAGCGGCTTGGCCTGGTCAAGGAGGGCAAGAACGCCAACGATCTGCAACTGAGCATCGACCAGCGGGTCCAGGCACTGGCCTATCGGGCGCTCAAGCGGGCCACCGACGAGAACAAGGCGACCTCCGGCTCCATGGTGATGCTGGATGTGAAGACCGGCGAAGTGCTCGCCATGGTCAACACCCCCTCCTACAACCCGAACAACCGCGGCCAGTACCAGAGTTTCCGGGTGCGCAACCGGGTCGTGACCGATACCTATGAGCCGGGTTCGACCATCAAGCCCTTGATCCTGTTGAGTGCCCTGCAGGCGGGCGTCACCAGCTGGAAGGACACCATTCCGGGCGGACCTCTGTATATCGGGGCCAAGCAGATCCGTGACGTGAGCATCCACAAGGCGACCAACCTGTACGACATACTGCGCTACTCCTCCAACATCGGCATGTCGCGCATCGCGCTGCGGATGCCGGCGCAGGAGATGATCAACACCCTCAGCATGGTCGGTTTCGGCATGGATACCGGCAGCGGCCTGATGGGCGAGAGCAGCGGCATGCTGCCCCAGCGTCGTCGCTGGTCCGATATCGAGCGGGCCACTCTCTCGTTCGGTTACGGTCTGCGGGTCACTCCGCTGCAGCTGGCCTCCGCCTACGCCACCCTGGCCAACAAGGGCAAGCGAGTGCCGCTCTCCATCGTCAAGGTGACCGAGCCGCCCAAGGGTGAGCAGGTCATCGACCACAATAACGCCAGCGCCATGCTGCAGGCGCTGGAGTACGTGGTGAGCAATGCCATTCCGAAAGCGCAGATCCCCGGTTACCGGGTCGGCGGCAAGAGTGGTACCGCCAAGGTCGCCGTCGCCGGCGGCTACGGCAAGGATTACATGGCCTGGTTCGCCGGTTTCGCCCCGGCCAGCAACCCCCGTTTCGTCATGGTAGTGGTGATCAACGAGCCCAAGGGCGATGCCTACTACGGTGGTGCCGTTGCGACGCCGCCCTTTGCCGAAGCCATGGGCGGTGTGCTGCAGCTATTCAATATTCGTCCCGATGCGGTACCGCCTGCAGTACCCGCCAAACTCGCCCGTACGGAGGCCCCCCTTGCACCTCGCACCTGACCTGGCCCTCCATCCCATCTGTTCCGGGGTGTATTCCATGCTGTTTCGCGGTGTGAGCATCTGCATTCCTGCCCATACGGAGGCTTCCCATGTTGCACCGCGTACTTGACCTAGCCCTCCATCCCATCTGTTCCGGGGCGTATTCCATGCTGTTTCACGGTGTGAGCGTCTGCATTCCTGCCTATACGGAGGCTTCTCATGTTGCACCGCGCACTTGATTCATTACTGCGCCCCTTCGGCATCCGTGCCCCGGCGCTCGCCCTCACCGATATCCAGCTGGACAGCCGGCGGGTCGGGCCCGGTTGTCTCTTCGTGGCCATTCGGGGTCACCAGGTGGATGGCAGACGTTTCATGGAACAGGCGGTGGCTCAGGGAGCGACCGCCATCGTGTTTGAGGAGGACGGGGAATTCGTCGCGCCTCAGCTGGCCGTGCCCTGCATAGGTATCCCTAATATGCCCGCCAGACTCTCCGAGCTGGCCGGTTACTTCTACCAGCAGCCTGCCAACAGGCTGGAACTGGTCGGCATCACGGGTACCAATGGCAAGAGCACCACTGCGCTGCTGGTCGCCAACTGGCGTACCCTGCTGGGTGGCAGGGCCGGGGTGATGGGCACCATAGGCAATGGCTTGTTCGGTGAGCTAGTGGAAGCCGAAAACACCACCGGCAGCGCGGTGCAGGTGCAGGCCAATCTGGCGGCTCTGCAACAGCAGGGGGCAGATCTGGTGGCGATGGAGGTTTCCAGCCACGGTCTGGTACAGCATCGTGTGGCGGCCCTGCCTTTCGCGGCGGCCGTGTTCACCAACCTGAGCCGGGATCATCTGGACTACCACGGCACCATGGAAGCCTATGGCGCCGCCAAGGAAGAGCTGCTGAAACTGGTCGACGAGCCCTGCGCCGTCATCAATGCCGACGACCGGCTGGGGCGCCAGTGGCTTGCCGCCTATCCTGCCGCTGTGGCCTTCAGCGTGCACGGCCCGATTGAAAACCACCCGGGGCGACAGTTAACGGCGCAGGATCCCCACTTCCACCAACAAGGTTTTCACACACGCATTAACTCCAGCTGGGGGAATGGTGTATTATCCGCCCCCTTGCTCGGTCGCTTCAACGTCAGCAATGTGCTGGCGGCCATGGGCGCCATGCTGGTGCTCGGTTATGACTTCAACGAGCTGCTGGCAACGGCACCTCAATTGCAGCCGGTGACCGGTCGCATGGAATGCTTCGGTGGCGGCAATGCGCCGCTCGCCGTGGTCGATTATGCCCATACCCCGGATGCGCTGGAGAAGGCATTGCAGGCCCTGCGGGTGCACTGCGAGGGCCAGCTCTGGTGTCTGGTTGGCTGTGGTGGCGACCGGGATCGTGGCAAGCGTCCCATGATGGCCGCCATGGCAGAGCAACATGCGGATCGCGTGATCCTGACCGACGACAACCCCCGTACCGAGGAGCCGGCCCAGATCATGGCCGACATGGTGGCGGGCCTTCGCGATCCTGCTGCCGTGCAGATCGAGCACGACCGGGTCAAGGCGATCACCCTGGCTCTCGGCCAGGCGAGCAAACAGGACATCATCCTGGTGGCCGGTAAGGGTCACGAGGATTATCAGATCATTGGAACCGACAAGCGGCACTACAGCGACCGGGAAACCGTCGCGGCCGCCTTGCACACATTATTGGAGTCATTCAGATGATGACCCTCAGGCTTGCCGAGCTGGCGCAGGTACTCGATGCCCGTCTGATTGGTGATGACGGCGAGATCACGGCTGTCAGTACCGACACCCGCACCCTGGGAGCGGGTGCCCTGTTTGTCGCGCTGCGCGGCGAGCGTTTCGACGCCCACGATTTCTGCGCGCAGGCGGTTGCTGCCGGGGCCTCTGCCCTGCTGGTCGAACGGGAATTGCGACTGGCCATTCCCCAGCTGGTTGTCACCGACAGTCTCAAGGGGCTGGGTCGCCTCGGCAAGCTGGTGCGCGAGCGCATCAACCCGAAAGTGCTGGCCATCACCGGCAGCTGTGGCAAGACCACGGTGAAAGAGATGGCGACCGCCATCCTGCGTCATGAAGGCGAGGTGCTGGCTACCGCCGGCAACTTCAACAACGAAGTGGGCGTGCCGCTGACCCTGCTGCGGCTCGAGCCGCAACACAAGTTTGCGGTGATGGAGCTGGGTGCCAACCATCCGAGCGAGATCGCCTGGACCACCTCACTGGCTCAGCCCGATGCCGCCCTCATCAACAACGTGGCGGCGGCTCATCTGGAGGGCTTCGGTTCTCTGGAAGGGGTCTTCCACGCCAAGAGCGAGATTTTTGAGGGGTTGGGCGAGGGCGGCACCGCCATCGTCAATGCCGACAATGAATTCTGGCCGAAGTGGCGTGAACTGGGCATCCAGTGTGCCTTCTCCCTCGCAGATCAGAGCCAACCCTTCCATGCCCGCAACATAGTGCTCAACGGGCAGGGCTGCGCCGAATTCGTGATGGTGACGCCGCAGGGTGAAATAAGCCTGACCCTGGCCATTCCAGGTCGCCACAACGTGGCCAATGCCCTGGCGGCCGCCGCCGGTTGTCTGGCGCTCAGTGCCTCGCTCGCCTCCGTCAAGGCGGGGCTGGAGCAGATGGCGCCGGTCAAGGGCCGCTTCTGCGTCCAGCGCTGGGGTGGTCTCACTCTGGTGGATGACACCTACAACGCCAGCGTGGAATCTGTGCTGGCGGGCATCGATGCCCTGACCGCCATGGGCGGCTACAAGGTGCTGGTATTCGGTGACATGAAGGAGTTGGGTGAGGAGTCTGCCGAGCAACACGCCCGGGTGGGACGCCATGCCCGTGAGCGTGGTCTGGATGCCGTGCTGACAGTAGGGGAACAGAGTCGCCACACCGCAGATGCCGCGGCTGGTCGACATTTCGATAACAAGGCGTCGTTGTTTGAAGTGCTTGCGCAAATGATAAATACACATCAAGAAATTTCGATTCTGGTCAAGGGCGCCCGCGGCTCCCGCATGGAAGATATCGTCAAGATGGTCGTTGACCGTCAGGAGTCGGCCACATGCTAGTCTGGCTGGCGGAACTGCTCACCCCACACTTCACCTTCTTCAACGTCTTCTCCTACCTGACGTTTCGCGCCATCCTGTCGATCATCACCGGCCTGGTGGTGGCGCTCTGGATGGGGCCGCGCCTCATCCGCCGTCTGCAGATCATGAAGTTCGGCCAGGTGATCCGCAACGACGGTCCCGAGTCCCACCTCAGCAAGAAAGGCACCCCGACCATGGGCGGCCTGATGATCATTGCCGCCATCTTTACCTCTGTGCTGCTCTGGTGCCGCCTCGACAACCCCTATGTGTGGCTGGTGCTGTTCGTGCTCGGTGCCTACGGTGCCATCGGCTTTGCCGACGACTACCTCAAGGTGGTGCGCAAGAATACCGACGGTCTGATCGCCCGCTGGAAGTACTTCTGGCAGTCGGCGGTCGCGCTGGGCGTAGCCGTGTTCCTCTACACCACGGCCACCCACGATGGCCAGACCCAGCTGGTGGTGCCTTTCCTCAAGGATGTGATGCCGCAGCTCGGCCTGATGTTCATAGTGCTGACCTACTTCGTGATCGTCGGCACCTCCAACGCGGTCAACCTGACCGACGGTCTGGATGGGTTGGCCATCATGCCGACCGTGATGGTGGCGGGGGGCTTCGCCCTGATCGCCTGGGCGACCGGCAACGTCAACTTCGCCAACTACCTGCACATTCCCTATGTGCCCTATACCTCGGAGCTGGTGATCGTCTGTACCGCCATCGTGGGTGCGGGTCTGGGCTTCCTCTGGTTCAACACCTATCCGGCCCAGGTCTTCATGGGGGACGTAGGTTCCCTGGCCCTCGGCGGTGCGCTCGGTACCATAGCCGTGCTGGTGCGTCAGGAGTTCCTGCTGGTGATCATGGGCGGCGTCTTCGTGATGGAGACCGTCTCGGTGATCCTGCAGGTGGGCTCCTATAAGCTGCGCGGCGTGCGGATCTTCCGCATGGCCCCGATCCATCACCATTATGAGAAGAAGGGCTGGCCGGAGCCGCGCGTCATAGTGCGCTTCTGGATCATCACTCTGATGCTGGTGCTGCTCGGCCTCGCCACCCTGAAGGTGAGGTAAGCCATGGTCATCATCATAGGACTCGGCAAAACCGGACTCTCCTGCGTCGATTACTTACTCGGCCGTGGCGTCACGCCTCTGGTGATGGATACCCGCGCCAACCCGCCGGGCAAGGATCAACTGCCCGCCGAGGTCGAACTGATCCAGGGGCTGGACGGCGATCTGCTCAAGCAGGCCCACATGATAGTGGCGAGCCCGGGCATTGCCCTGGCGACCCCCGAGCTGAAAGCCGCGGCCGAGTTCGGAGTGAGCATAGTCGGCGATATCGAGCTGTTCGTGCGCGAGACCCAGGTACCTGTCATCGCCATCACCGGCTCCAACGGCAAGAGCACTGTCACCACCCTGGTCGGCGAGATGATTGCCGAGGCGGGCCTCAAGGTCGGCGTCGGTGGCAACATAGGTACCCCGGCGCTGGAGCTGCTCAAGCAGCCGATGGATCTCTGCGTGCTGGAGCTCTCCAGCTTCCAGCTGGAGACCACTCACAGCCTGCGTGCCGCCGCCTCCGTGGTGTTAAACCTCAGTGAAGATCATATGGATCGCTATAAGGGCATGGCCGACTACCGCGCCGCCAAGATGGAGATCCATCAGCATTCCCAGCACATTCTGATCAATCGCGACGATGCCCAGACTCTGCCCGATGTGGGTCAGGTGTGGCAGAGCTTCGGCCTCGACTGCAACGGCTATGGCCGCTGCCTGCTGGAGGGCCGCCACTGGCTGACCCTGCATGGGGAGCCACTGCTCGCCGTGGACGAAATGAAAATTGTCGGTGCCCACAATCAGGCCAACGCGCTGGCGGCCATGGCCCTGTGCGATGCGGTGGGCATTCCCCGCGAGCCGCAACTCGCCGTGCTGCGCCGCTTCGAAGGCCTGCCCCACCGCGCCCGCTTCGTGCGGGAGGTAAATGGGGTGCGCTGGATCAACGACTCCAAGGCCACCAACGTGGGGGCCACCCTGGCCGCCGTGGCCGGTGTGCGTGAATCTGTGAAGGGCCGTTTGCTGTTGCTGGCCGGTGGCCAGGGCAAGGGCCAGGACTTTGGCCCTGTGCAGGCGCTGCTCGGCAGCCAGATCGATCACATGTACTGCTTCGGTCAGGATGCCGAGGTGCTGCTGGCCCTGGGCGAGCAGACCGAGCTGGTCGCCTCCCTCGAAGCCGCGGTTGCCAAGGCCGCCGCCGATGCCAGACCCGGTGACTGGGTGCTGCTGGCGCCGGCCTGCGCCAGCCTGGATCAGTTCAAGTCTTTCGAAGCGCGCGGTG
Organism: Aeromonas sp. MR7; assembly: GCF_963899385.1. NCBI lineage: Bacteria > Pseudomonadati > Pseudomonadota > Gammaproteobacteria > Aeromonadales > Aeromonadaceae > Aeromonas > Aeromonas sp. MR7. Next base: position 197,049 of record NZ_CAWQXH010000043.1, on the reverse strand, counting down.
ATCGTTTCACCGAGCTGGTGCAGACCTTATGAACGCCCTTGGCGCCGTCGCAGGTGTGCTGCAACGCTGGTTGTTACCGGCGCGCCCGGCGGGTCTCTACGATCGGCAACTGGTGGTGCTGGCACTGGCCTTGATGGCGGTGGGTCTGGTGATAGTGGCCTCGGCCTCGATCCCGGAGGGGATCGCCATCAACAACGATCCCTTCATGTTCGTGAAGCGCCACGGTCTCTTCCTGGTGATGGCGCTCGGCATCTCCTGGTTCGTGCTGCAGGTGCCCATGGCCCGCTGGCAGCACTACAACGGCCCCATGCTGGTGCTCGCCATCATAATGCTGGTGCTGGTGCTGCTGGTGGGCCGCAGCGTCAACGGTTCCATCCGCTGGCTGCCGCTCGGCCCCTTCAACCTGCAGCCGGCCGAGTTCGGCAAGCTGGCGCTGTTCGTCTATCTGGCGGGCTACCTGGTGCGCCGTCAGAGCGAGGTACGCGAGCGCTTCATCGGCTTCATGAAGCCGATGGCCGTGCTGTTCGTGGTGGCCATACTGCTGCTGGCCCAGCCCGACCTGGGATCCGTGGTGGTGATGTTTGTGACCTCGCTGGGCATGCTGTTCCTGGCGGGGGCGCGGCTGGTGCAGTTCATCGGCCTCATCCTGGTGGGGGTTAGCGCGGTAGTGACCCTGATCATCGCCGAGCCTTACCGGATGCGGCGGGTGACCTCCTTCCTCGACCCCTGGGCCGATCCGTTCGGCAGCGGCTACCAGCTGACCCAGTCGCTGATGGCGTTCGGTCGTGGCAGCTGGTTTGGCGAGGGGCTTGGCAACTCGATCCAGAAGATGGAGTACCTGCCGGAGGCGCACACCGACTTCGTGTTTGCGATCCTGGGGGAAGAGCTGGGCTACGTGGGCGTGCTGGGCGCGCTCTTCCTCATCTTCGCGCTGGCGTTCAAGGCACTCAAGCTGGGGCACCAGGCACTGGTGGCCGAGCGCTTGTATGAAGGCTATCTGGCCATCGGCATAGGCATCTGGTTCAGCTTCCAGACCTTCGTCAACGTCGGTGCCGCCAGCGGCATGATGCCGACCAAGGGTCTGACCCTGCCGCTGGTCAGCTACGGTGGTTCCAGTCTCATCATCATGATGGTGGCGGTGAGCATGTTGATTCGTATCGATTTCGAGTTGCGCCAGGCCAGTGCCCAGGCGCGCGTGCGGGAGGTTTCGTGAGCAAGACTCTGTTGGTGATGGCGGGCGGTACCGGGGGCCATGTGTTCCCCGGCCTAGCCGTGGCCGATCGCCTCAAGGCCCAGGGCTGGACTATTCACTGGCTCGGCACCGCCGACCGGATGGAGGCAGAGCTGGTGCCTGCCCACGGTTATCCTATCTCCTTCATCGACATTCAGGGGGTGCGCGGCAACGGCATCAAGCGTCTGCTGGCGGCCCCTTATCGCATCGTCAAATCCGTGCTGCAGGCGCGCCGTGTGCTCAAGACCATACGGCCCGATGTGGTGCTCGGCATGGGGGGCTTTGCCTCCGGCCCGGGTGGCGTGGCGGCCTGGCTGTCCGGCATTCCCTTGCTGTTGCACGAGCAGAATGCGGCGGCCGGCCTGACCAACAAGCTGCTGGCGCGCCTCGCCAAGCGGGTGCTGATGGCGTTCCCGGGGGCGTTTGCGCCGAGTCGTCGCACCGCAGTGGTGGGCAATCCGGTGCGCCCCGAAGTGGTTGCCCTGCCGGATCCGCAATTGCGCAGCAGCGCAGAGCCGCTGCACCTGCTGATCGTCGGTGGCAGCCTGGGGGCCCGGGTGCTCAACGAGCAGGTTCCGCCAGCCGTTGCCGCTGCCGGTGTCTCCATTGCGGTGCGTCATCAGTGCGGCAAGGGCAACCGTGAGGCCGTCGCGCAGGCGTATGCCGGTCAGGGCGTCGAGGCCGAGGTGAGCGAATTTATCAAGGACATGGCCGATGCCTACGCCTGGGCCGATCTGGTGGTGTGCCGCGCGGGGGCCCTGACCGTCTCCGAAGTGGCTGCCGCCGGGGTCGCCGCCATTTTTGTGCCACTGCCCCATGCGGTGGATGATCACCAGACCCGCAATGCCCTGACCCTGGTCGACGGCGGCGGTGCTGAATTCCTGCCCCAATCCGAGCTGACCACGGCCTCGCTGGCCGCACGCCTCAGCTGGCTTGCCGGCCGCAGGGAAACCCTATTGAACATGGCCCAAGCTGCCCGTCGCGTCGCTATTACCGATGCCGCCGAGCGGGTTGCCGATGAGTGTAAACGACTCGCCGCTGGGCAGACTGAGAGAGAACTATGACCAAGGTTGAACTGGCAAAACTGCGTACCGTGATCCCCGAAATGCGTCGCGTGCGTCGCATCCACTTTATCGGCATAGGTGGCGCCGGTATGGGCGGGATCGCCGAGGTGCTTGCCAACGAAGGGTATCAGGTAACCGGCTCGGATCTGGCCCGCAATGCGGTGACCGAGCGGCTGGCGTCGCTGGGGGCCCATATCTTCGTGGGCCACAGCGCCGAGCATGTGAGCGAGGCGAGCGTGGTGGTGGTCTCTACCGCCATCAAGCAGGACAACCCCGAGCTGCTGGCCGCCCGCGAGCTGCGCATCCCCGTGGTGCGCCGCGCCGAGATGCTGGCCGAGCTGATGCGTTTCCGTCACGGCATCGCCATCGCCGGCACCCACGGCAAGACCACCACCACCAGTCTGGTGGCGAGCATCTATGCCGAAGCCGATCGCGATCCGACCTTCGTCATCGGCGGTCTGCTCAACAGCGCCGGCACCAATGCCCGCCTGGGCAGCAGCCGTTATCTGATCGCCGAAGCGGACGAGAGCGACGCCTCCTTCCTGCATCTGCAGCCGATGGTCTCCATCGTGACCAACATCGAAGCGGATCACATGGACACCTACGGCGGTGACTTCTCCCGCCTGAAGGCCACCTTCATCGACTTTTTGCACAACCTGCCCTTCTACGGTCTGGCCGTGGTGTGTGTGGATGATCCCGTGATCCGTGGCATGCTGCCCGAGATCGCCCGTCCGACCATCACCTATGGTCTCTGCGATGATGCCGACGTACAGGTGCTGGACTTCGTGCAGACCAGCAATCGCAGTCGTTTCCGGGTCCGTCGCGCCGGCGCCGGTGAGCTGGAAGTGACCCTGAACCTGCCGGGCATCCACAATGCGCTCAATGCCGCCGCAGCGATTGCGGTCGCTACCGAAGACGGGATCGGCGATGATGCCATCATCCGGGCGCTGGCCAAGTTTGAAGGCGTGGGTCGCCGCTTCCAGCAATATGGCGAGTTCGAGACCGGCCGTGGCAAGGCCATGCTGGTGGACGATTACGGTCACCACCCGAGCGAAGTCAAGGTGACCATCAACGCCGCTCGCGCCGGCTGGCCCGAGAAGCGCCTGGTCATGGTATTCCAGCCGCACCGCTACACCCGTACCCGCGATCTCTATGAAGATTTTGCGGACGTGCTCTCCAAGGTGGATGTACTGGTGATGCTGGAGGTCTATGCCGCCGGTGAAGAGCCCATCCCGGGGGCCGATGGCCGCGCCCTGTGCCGCTCCATCCGCTCCCGTGGCAACCTGGAACCCATCTTTGTCGCTACCCCGGACGACGTACCCGCCGTGCTGGCAGGACTGGTCGGCGAGGGGGATCTGGTATTGACCCAGGGCGCGGGGAACGTAGGCGCACTGGCACGCCGTCTCGGCGAGATGAAATTGAGCATAGAGAGCATGAAATCCGGCGCCTGAGGGCCCAATGAGTATTTTGACCGCCAAGCCGGGGCCTATATAATGGCGGACCGGTCTGCAAAGGGCCGGCATGGCGCGTTAAACGGGGAAAGATCGGGTGGAGGCAAGGGCACAAGGGCGCACCAAGGGTGGCTTCATTGCAGGGGTGGGATTTTTCATCCTGGTCATGTGGGGCTTCTACCAGACAGCGCTGGATGTTAAAGGTTGGCTGACGGATGCCAATCGGTTGCCCATGAGCGAGCTGTTGCTGCAGGGGCAACACCAGTATTTGCAGACCGACGAGTTGCGTAACGCCGTGCTGGATGGTGCCGAGCTGCGCAACTTCTTCGAGCTGGATGTAAACGAATTGCAGGCGCGATTGAACGCCTTGCCTTGGGTGGCCCAGGTCTCTGTACGCAAGAAGTGGCCCAACAAGATCAAGGTCTATCTCACCGAGCAGGCGGTAGCGGCACGCTGGAATGGCAACCGCTTCGTCAACACCAAGGGTGAGGTGTTCAGTGCGCCGGACAGGGTGAAGAGCCCCCTGATGCAGCTATCCGGGCCTGAAGATCAGGCCGTCAAGGTACTGGAAGCCAGCCGTCAGTACGAGGCGCAGCTGGCGGCCAAGGGATACAAGCTGCTGGGAGTGAATCTGACTCCCCGCCATGCCTGGGAACTGACCCTGGATGGCAACATTCAGCTGTTTTTGGGGCGCTCGGATATAGCGCTTCGACTGCAGCGGTTTATCGATGCTTTTCCGATCATCGAACCCCGTGAGCAGGTTGCTTATGTGGATCTTCGATACGACACCGGAATGGCAGTTGGCTGGAAGAAGAACGAAGAGAAAGTGAATGACCAAAACCGCAGATAGAAATCTGATTGTCGGACTGGATATCGGCACAACCAAGGTGGCGGTTCTGGTTGGCGAAGTGCTGCCAGACGGTGAGCTCAATGTCATCGGCATGGGCAGTCACGCCTCTCGTGGCATGGATAAGGGCGGGGTCAACGATCTCGATTCCGTGGTCAAGTCCCTGCGTCGTGCGGTGGAAGAGGCCGAGATGATGGCCGACTGCCAGATCAGCTCCGTGTATCTGGGGCTGTCCGGCAAGCACATCGATTGCCGCAACGAAACCGGCATGGTGCCCATCTCCGATGAGGAGGTGACCCAGGAGGACGTGGATAACGTCATCCACACCGCCAAATCGGTGCGCTTGTCCGATGAGCTGCGGGTGCTGCATGTGCTGCCCCAGGAGTTTGCCATCGACTATCAGGAAGGCATCAAGAACCCGGTCGGTCTGTCCGGGGTCCGGATGGCCGCCAAGGTGCATCTGATCACCTGCCACAACGACATGGCCCGCAACATTGAGAAATGTGTGGAGAAAGTCGGTCTGCGGGTGGATCAGCTGATCTTCTCCGCGCTGGCTTCCAGCTATGCCGTGCTGACCGAAGACGAGAAAGAGCTGGGTGTCTGCGTAGTGGACATAGGTGGCGGTACCATGGACATGTCGCTGTTTACCGGCGGTGCCCTGCGCCACACCAAGGTGATCCCGTACGCCGGCAGCACTGTGACCAGCGACATCGCCTACGCCTTCGGCACACCGCCGCTGGACGCAGAAGCGATCAAGGTGCGCTACGGCTGCGCCCTCGGCCGTCTGGTCAGCAAGGAAGACAATATTGAAGTACCCAGTGTCGGCGGTCGTCCGGCGCGTAGCCTGCAACGGCAGACACTGGCCGAAGTGATTGAGCCCCGTTACACCGAGTTGCTCTCCATGGTGAATGATGAGCTGGTGCGGGTACAAAGCGAATTGAAAGCGCAGGGGGTCAAGCATCAGCTGGCTGCCGGTGTGGTCTTGACCGGCGGCGCTGCCCAGATCGAAGGCATTGTGGAGTGCGCAGAGCAGATATTCCAGAGCCAGGTCCGGGTAGGAGAGCCCATGAACATACGTGGTTTGAGTGATTACGTGCAGGCGCCTGTGTACTCGACTGCGGTCGGGTTGCTGCAGTATGGCCGCACCCATCAAGCCACTGGTAGCAACAAAGAATATGCCGCCAAGGCAAGCGTCGGTGGCCTGGTCAAACGGGTTAGCAACTGGCTGCGTGGCGAGTTCTAAGAATTTTGCTGAGTCAGGCAAATAAAGCGGAGAGACAACATGTTTGAATTTATGGATAGCCACACTGACGAAGCCGTCATTAAAGTGATTGGTGTGGGTGGCGGCGGCGGTAACGCGGTCGAGCACATGGTTCGTCAAAACATCGAAGGTGTCGAGTTCATTACCGTCAACACCGACGCCCAGGCTCTGCGTAACTCCAGCGCCAACACAACCCTGCAGATCGGCGGTGGCATCACCAAGGGTCTGGGTGCCGGAGCCAATCCGGAAGTGGGTCGTGATGCGGCCATGGAAGACAGGGAAGCGCTGCGTGAGCTGCTGACCGGTTCCGACATGGTGTTCATCGCCGCCGGCATGGGTGGTGGTACAGGTACAGGTGCTGCGCCTATCGTGGCCGAAGTGGCCCGCGAGATGGGCATACTGACAGTTGCTGTCGTAACCAAGCCGTTCTCCTTCGAAGGGAAGAAGCGGATGGGCTTCGCCGCCCACGGCATCGAAGAGTTGTCCAAGAACGTCGACTCCCTGATCACCATCCCCAACGACAAGTTGCTGAAGGTGCTGGGTCGTGGCATCTCCCTGCTGGACGCCTTCAAGGCAGCCAACGATGTGCTGCTGGGTGCGGTACAGGGCATTGCCGAGCTGATCACCCGTCCGGGCTTGATCAACGTCGACTTCGCGGACGTGCGTACCGTGATGCGTGAAATGGGTACCGCCATGATGGGTACAGGTTCCGCCTCCGGTGATGATCGTGCCGAAGAAGCGGCCGAGAAAGCCATCTCCAGCCCGCTGCTGGAAGACGTGGATCTGGCCGGTGCCCGTGGCATCCTGGTCAACATCACCGCCGGCATGGACATGACCATCGAAGAGTTCGAAACCGTGGGTAACGCGGTCAAGGCCTTCGCCTCCGAGAACGCCACCGTGGTGGTGGGTACCGTAATCGACCCGGAAATGCACGACGAACTGCGTGTGACCGTGGTTGCCACCGGTATCGGTGCCGAGCGCAAGCCCGACATCACGCTGGTCAAGAACAACATGGTACAAGAGCGTCCGGCCCGTCAGCCCCTGATCAGCGAAGCCCTGCAGTCTCGCGTGATGGAAGAGGCTCCGGCCAAGGTGGTCAACGCCGAGCCGCAAGCTCGTCGCGAACCGGATTATCTCGATATTCCTGCGTTCCTGCGCAAGCAAGCTGACTAAGCCTCTAATGGCACTAGTTTGTTTGTTGCTTAAGGAATGTGCTAAGATGGCCTGCCAACGACCATCTGGTCCGGAATATGAGCTGTTAAGCGGATACGCCCATGATTAGACAAAGAACCTTGAAAACGAGTGTCCAGGCCACCGGTGTGGGCCTGCATTCGGGCCGGAAAGTCACAATGACGTTCCGTCCGGCGCCTGTTAACACAGGGATCGTTTACTTGCGTACCGATCTTGATCCTGTGGTAGCGCTGCCAGCCAATGCCGATCAGGTGCGTGATACCGTGCTTTGTACCGCTCTGGTCAACGAAGCCGGTGTCCGTGTCTCTACCATTGAGCACCTTTCTGCCGCGCTGGCCGGGATGGGGATCGACAACCTCTATGTCGAGGTTGACGCGCCCGAGATCCCGGTGATGGACGGCAGTGCGCACCCCTTTATCTACCTGCTGCAAGAAGTCGGTATCCGTGAGCAAAATGCGGCCAAGCAGTTTGTGCGGATCAAGCAGAGCATCCGGGTTGAAGACGGCGACAAGTGGGCGGAATTCCACCCCTATCGCAATGGCTTCAAAATGGATCTCGAGATCGACTTCCAGCATCCGGTATTTGAAGGACGCAATCAGCGTTGCGTGCTGGATTTCTCCGGTGCCTCTTTCGTGAAAGAGATCAGTCGTGCCCGTACTTTCGGGTTCATGCGTGACATCGAGTACCTGCGTTCCCAGAACCTGGCACTGGGCGGAAGCCTGGAAAACGCCGTGGTGCTGGATGACTATCGGGTACTGAACGAAGATGGTCTGCGTTATGAAGACGAATTCGTCAAACACAAGATGTTGGATGCGATCGGTGACCTGTACATGTGTAACCGCAGCATCATTGGCGAATTCCGTGCCTACAAGACGGGTCATGCCCTGAACAACAAGCTGCTGCGTGCCTTGCTGGCCAAGCAGGAGGCCTGGGAACTGGTGACCTTCGAGGGTGAGGGCGACAAAGCGCCCATCGCTTACTACGATAACGGTCTGGTTCTGGCCTGATAGCTGTGCAACGGAACGTCGGTCCTCTCTCCGCACCGACGTTCCGTCATTTGTTTACTCCATCCTTTAATACCGATTATCTCCCGGTTTTATTCCCCGTGCTGGCTCCTGGCCTCACCTGACCGAGCAGACTGATTTCTATGAGCATTACCCTGATCCTCAACGGCAAGCAGCGACGCAAGTTGCACTTACCCAAACAACGTCTGGCCTGGGTCGGCGGTATCCTCTTCACTGTATTGGCCCTGGGTGGTGGTTGGCTCTGGCAGAGCTGGCACCAGAAAATGGAGGCGCTGGAAGTCGCGCTGGCCATGGCCGAACAGCAAAAATCCACGCAAGGGGCCGATGAGGCCCGCGAACAGCTTGCCATGCTGGCTGCCCAGGTGGGCACCATGCAGGGGCAGCTGGGTCGCCTCAATGCGCTCGGCGAGCGGCTGACCGAGAAGGCAGACCTCGATCCCGAGGAGTTCAATTTCAAGGAGTTGCCCCCCATGGGCGGGCCTTCCTATGATGCGGATCTGGAAGTCAGCCTCAACGAGCTGCAGGATTCCATGAAGCATCTCAGCCAGCAGCTCAGCAGTCGTGAAGAGCAGCTGTCGGTACTTGAATCTTTCATCATGAATCACCATATAACCGATGCCGGTTTTATTTCCGGTTCGCCGGTCAAGCAGGAGCGAGTTTGGGTCTCCTCTGGCTTCGGTGGTCGGGTCGATCCGTTCAACGGTCGCGCCAAGATGCATAAAGGGGTGGATTTCCGTGGCAAGCCCGGCACTCCCATCCTGGCCACGGGCCCGGGCATCGTCAGCTGGGCGGGCCGCCATCCGGAATTTGGCAACATGGTGGAGATCAACCATGGCAATGGTTTGGTGACCCGCTATGCCCACAACTCCAAGTTGCTGGTCGAAGTGGGCACCCTGGTCGATGAGGGCCAGAAGATTGCCTTGATGGGACGCACCGGTCGCGCGACCGGGGTCCATTTGCATTACGAAGTGTTGAAAGACGGTCGTCAGGTCAACCCCGCACGCTTTCTTAACGCCAGACGGGGTTAGGTTTTTTTCTCCAGGTTCCAGTGACGGAACACTTATATAACCAGAAATAGTTGGTACCCATGATTAGCACACTGCTCACCAAGATTATCGGCAGCCGGAACGACAGAACGCTCAAGGCTTTGCGCAAAATTGTAAAACAGATCAATGCGATGGAGCCTCAGTTCGAGGCCCTGTCCGATCAGGAGTTGCAGGCCAAGACAGCTGAATATCGTCAGCGTCTGGAGCAGGGTGAGACGCTGGAGCAGTTGCTGCCGGAAGCATTCGCCACCGTGCGTGAAGCCTCCCGCCGGGTGTTTGGCATGCGTCACTTCGACGTGCAGCTGATCGGTGGCATGGTGCTGAACTCCAACCGCATCGCCGAGATGAAGACTGGTGAAGGCAAGACCCTCACCGCGACCCTGCCGGCCTACCTGAACGCCCTGAGCGGTCGTGGCGTGCACGTGGTGACGGTGAACGACTATCTGGCCAAGCGTGATGCCGAGGCGAACCGCCCCCTGTTCACCTTCCTCGGCATGACGGTCGACTGCAACGTGCCCGGCATGGATGCGTCCCAGAAGCGTGACGCCTACGCCGCCGACATCACCTACGGTACCAACAACGAATTCGGTTTCGATTACCTGCGCGACAACATGGCGTTTTCGCCGGAACAGCGCGTGCAGCGTCCGCTCAACTACGCGCTGGTGGATGAGGTGGATTCCGTGCTCATCGATGAAGCCCGTACCCCGCTCATCATCTCCGGTCCGGCCGAAGACAGCTCAGCCCTCTATATCCAGGTCAACAAGCTGATCCCTGAGCTGATCAAGCAGGACAAGGAAGACACAGAGGAGTACACGGGTGAAGGTCACTACACGGTGGACGAGAAGAACCGTCAGGCCCTGTTGACCGAAAACGGCCAGATCTTCGTGGAAGAGCTGCTCAAGCGAGAGGGGCTGCTGGCAGAAGAGGACTCCCTGTTCTCCGCCACCAACATCAGCCTGCTGCACCACGTCAATGCCGGTCTGCGTGCTCACACCCTGTTTGAGCGCAACGTCGACTACATCGTCCAGAAGGACGAGATCGTCATCGTCGACGAGCACACCGGCCGTACCATGCCGGGCCGTCGCTGGTCCGATGGTCTGCACCAGGCCGTCGAGGCGAAGGAAGGGGTCAAGATCCAGAACGAGAACCAGACCCTGGCCTCCATCACCTTCCAGAACTACTTCCGTCTCTATGACAAGCTGGCGGGCATGACGGGTACTGCGGATACCGAAGCCTTTGAATTCCAGCAGATTTATGGCCTGGATACAGTCGTTATCCCGACCAACAAGCCGATGGTGCGCAAAGACATGGGCGATCTGGTCTATCTGACCGCCAATGAGAAATACGCCGCCATCATCGAAGATATCCGTCAGTGCGTGGCCAAGGGCCAGCCGGTACTGGTCGGTACCGTCTCCATCGAGAACTCGGAGCTGCTCTCCGGCATCCTGACCAAGGAAGAGATCCCGCACAAGGTGCTGAACGCCAAGTTCCACGCCATGGAAGCTGAGATAGTCGCTCAGGCGGGTCAACTCGGCGCCGTCACCATAGCGACCAACATGGCCGGTCGTGGTACCGACATAGTGCTGGGTGGCAACTGGCAGGCGGAGATTGCCCAGTTGGAGAATCCGAGTGACGAGCAGATCAGCGAAATCAAGGCTGCCTGGCAGATCCGCCACGATGCCGTGCTGGCTGCCGGTGGCTTGCACATCATAGGTACCGAGCGCCACGAATCCCGTCGCATCGACAACCAGTTGCGCGGTCGTTCCGGTCGTCAGGGTGACCCGGGTTCCTCCCGCTTCTATCTCTCCATGGAAGATACCCTGATGCGGATCTTCGCCTCCGATCGCGTCACCGGCATGATGAAGAAGCTGGGGATGGAAGAGGGCGAAGCCATCGAGCACCCCTGGGTGACCAAGGCCATCGAAAACGCCCAGCGCAAGGTGGAGGGTCGCAACTTTGACATCCGCAAGAGCCTGCTCGAGTTTGATGACGTGGCCAATGACCAGCGCAAGGTGGTCTATGAGCAGCGCAACGAGCTGCTGGACACCAACGACATCTCCGACACCATTCACGTCATCCGTGACGACGTCTACGGCGCCGTGATCGACGAGTACATTCCGCCCCAGTCTCTGGAAGAGATGTGGGATGTACCGGGTCTGGAAGCGCGCCTGAAGGCCGACTTCGCGCTGGATCTGCCGCTGCAGCAGTGGCTGGCGGAAGATGACAAGTTGTATGAAGAGAAGCTGCGCGAGCGCATTCTGGAAGAGGCCACCAAGCTCTATGCCCACAAGCAGGAGATGGTCGGTATCGATGTGCTGCGCAACTTCGAGAAAGCAGTGATGCTGCAAACCCTGGATGGCCTGTGGAAGGAGCATCTGGCGGCCATGGATCACCTGCGTCAGGGCATCCATCTGCGCGGCTACGCCCAGAAGAACCCCAAGCAGGAGTACAAGCGCGAGTCCTTCGATCTGTTCACCCAGATGCTGGAAACCCTCAAGCGCGACGTGGTCAGCATACTGAGCCGGGTACAGGTGCAGGGACGTGACGTGGAGGCGCTGGAAGAACAGCAGCGGCAACAGGCGGAAGCCGCTCCCCACACTTATACCCATGCCGCCGCAGAGAGCCAGCTGGCCGATGAAGAGGCCGCTGCCGAAGAGGGTCACACCACCTTCGTGCGGGACGAGCAGAAGGTCGGGCGCAATGATCCCTGTCCCTGCGGCTCCGGCAAGAAATACAAGCACTGCCACGGTCAGTTGACCTGATCTGTCAGTGACGCTTCATGCACCGCCTCCGGGCGGTGCATTCATTTAAGGGCGGCAAAAGGAGAGGGAGTGGATGAGCAAGATGCCGACAGGATGGGATGCCGGTGCCCATGAGTGCTGGCTCGGAGGCCAGCGACAGGCGGCAATCCAGCAGTTGCTGGTGCGACTGAACGGTGCCGTCGTCAAACCTGTGGCATGGCAACTGCAGTTTGCCTATTACCTCTTCCTGTGTGATGACCCGGCTTCTGCCGCGCAAGTGCTGGAGATGGCTCACCAGATGGCACCCGAGAATGACGAGGTGCTGCGCAATCTCTGCATCAGTCTGTCGCGCTCGGGACAATATGAACGTGCGGTCGAGAGGCTGCAGATCCTGCTGGTGCGAGCACCGGCGGATTTCCATGCGCTGGACGCGCTCTGCGCCTCGCTGGCCAAGCTGGGACGTCATGCCGAGGCGGCTGTGGCAGGCACCAGAGCGCTGACCCTGAAAGATTGCGCGGCCCGATATCAGCCCGAGGGTTGGTCGCTGCCCGACGATGAGCCGGAAACCTGGCTGGCAAGCCGCGAAGGCAAGCAGGATGTCATCGCCTTCTCCCTGTGGGGCAAGGCGCCTCGCTATCTTCGAGGGGCTGTCGACAACGTGCTGGCGGCCACCTATCTCTATCCCGGGTGGCGCGTGCGCTTCTATGTGGATGAAAGCGTGCCGTCGGCACTGGTGGCTTGTCTGCGGGAGCTGGGGGCCGAGGTGCTGGTGCAAGTGTCCGGTCAATCTCAGCGTCAGCGTCTGTGCTGGCGCTTCCAGGTGGCCAACGATCCGCGGGTCGGTCGCTTCCTGGTGCGGGATGTGGATTCAGTGCTGAGCGTGCGAGAGCGCGTTGCCGTCGATGACTGGCTTGCATCGGGGAGCTGGTTTCATATCATGCGGGACTGGTGGAGCCATACCGATCTGGTATTGGCGGGCATGTGGGGGGGAATCGCCGGCGTTCTGCCGCCGTTGACCCCCTTGCTCAACGCCTATCAACCCGAGGCGATGGAAACGCCGAACATAGATCAATGGTTTCTGCGCGATACGCTTTGGGGCTACCTGGCCCAAAGCTGTCTGGTTCATGATCGCTGCTTCACCCCGCCAGGGGCACTCCCTTGGCCGCGTCCCGCTCCCGATGGGAATGAGCATGTGGGGCAGGATATCTTTACGGCACAAGGGGAACGCCAGGCCCGCCGCTTGGCCCCCTGGATGACCAGGTTGCCGTGTTTACGTTGAGGACAATGATGGAACAGAAAAAACGGCTCTGGGTGGCGGTTGGCGTCATCGAGAATGAACGAGGCGACATCTTCATCGCCAAGCGCTCTTCAGACCGCCATCAGGGCGATCGCTGGGAGTTCCCGGGTGGCAAGGTGGAGGCGGGGGAAGACCTGCTCACCGCGCTGGACAGGGAGCTGTGGGAAGAGATTGGCATCCGGGTGCTGGATTGCGCCCCCTTCATGGAGCTGCACCACGACTACCCCGAGAAGCAGGTGTTGCTGGATATCTGGAAGGTGACCCGTTTCAGCGGCGAGCCGTTCGGCAAGGAGGGGCAGGAGTGTCTGTGGGTGCCGCTGGCGTCGCTGCATGAATACCGGTTCCCGGATGCCAACGGTCCTATCGTGGCGCGGCTGCAAGCCTCTCTGACCGCCTGATGCGGATTTGATATCTGTCGCTGAATCATTTGCGTGGATATGGCATATAAATTAAAAAAGGGCCTTGCGGGCCCTTTTTTGTGCGCGGCTCATTGCCACTGCTCACCCTCTTCCGGGTAAGGTAGCAGCTCCGGATTGATGGGGCCCGGGATGCGTTTCTCCTCATTGGCCCACTCTCCCAGATCGATTAGCTGGCAGCGTTTGCAACAGAAGGGCCGAAACGGGCTCTGGGGGCCCCACTCCAGCTCGGTTTTACAGGTCGGGCATTTTATCTTGGTGACCATTCTTGCTCCTTAGCAGCAGGCGAGCTGGAAGGGGACATCGCCAATCTGCTGCTCCGTGGTTGGCAGGAAGCGCAGGGCGAAACGGTTCTTGTGGCCGCTCAGCGTCGGATAGCACTGCTGGGCGCCTGGCAGGCGGATCCGGATCAGCTCGGCACTCTCGGCGGTATCCTGGAAGAAACCGTTGGTGGCGACCTGATCGCTGAAGTTGCCGGATTCGCGCCACAGCCGCAGCAGCAGGGAGATGGCATTCATCAGCAGGTTGATGTCGCTGAGCCACAGCTGCATCTGCTGATGGCGAGCGACAGCCGGGGTGCCGAGCCAGTGGTGCAGCTGCGGCACATCGAAGGCGCACAGACCGCCAGGGATGGAGAAGCGCTGGCGGATGGAGCCGAGCAGCCGATCTTCTTTCAGTCTGGCACCGGGACGCGGGGCACTGAGCAGGTTGCGCGAGAGCTGGGTGCTCTCCTGCTGCATCTGCTTGATCTGCTCCAGGTCGACATCCGGCAGGTTGGCCCAGTGGCTCAGACGCTGGCCTAGACGTTCCAGATCCTTGATGAGATCGGCACGCAGATCGCCACGTTCCAGCAGCTCCTGCAGATCGAACAGCCCCTTGAAGAAGGCGATGTGTGCCCAGGACTGGTCACTCTCCAGATTGTCGCGGATCTGGGAAAACAGGGACTCCAGACGAAGATAGGTCCGGCTTTTTTCATTGAGGGGGAAATCGTAAATCATGCCTAATCCTGGCCAGCCATAAACCGGCCTAGTGTACTCACACTTGGCTGGCTTGTTGAGAGGCAAATGCCATATATGTCTCGTGCAGCGCTAAAATACGCGGCTTTATGGTCTCGGGTGCGCCATTTTTGTTATCCAGCACGTCATCGGCTGCTGCGAGCCGTTCCGCACGACTCGCCTGGGCAGCCAGAATGGCCTGCGCCTGCTCTCGGCTCACGCCGTCCCGACGGCAGGTTCGCTCAATCTGGGTCGCTTCGTCCACGTCGATCACCAGCACCCGGTTGGCAAGGCCGGTGAGCTTGTTCTCCACCAGCAGCGGCACCACCAGCAGACAATAGGGGGAGCGGGTGGCGGCGCACCGGCGCAGCATCTCCTGGCGGATCAGGGGGTGGAGCAGGGCATTGAGCCAGACCTTGGCGTCCGGGTCGCTGAATACCCGCTCCCGCAGGCCGCGTCGATCGAGCTGGCCATCAGAGGCGATGACATCCGGGCCAAAATGGGCCGCGATGGCGGCAAGGGCCGGGGCGCCGGGTTCCACGACTTCGCGAGCGATGACGTCCGCATCCACTACGTCTATGCCCAGCTCGGCAAATTGATTGGCTATGGTGGTTTTACCGCTGCCGATGCCACCTGTGATTGCAACTACATACATGGGTCAGCACACCCTTTTTCAGAGGAAAGTCGTGAGATACCAGCGGGTGATGCTATCGCCCCACAGCAGCGCAATCCAGCCCGCGATGGCGAGATAGGGGCCAAAGGGAATGGGTTTGCTCTGATGGTGATTGCGCAACAGGATCAGGCCTATGCCCATGAAGGCGCCGACCAGGGAGGAGAGCAACAGCACTATGGGCAGCGCCTGCCAGCCTAGCCAGGCCCCCAGCGCGGCCAGCAGCTTGAAGTCGCCATAGCCCATGCCCTCCTTGCCGGTGAGCAGCTTGAAGGCCCAATAGAGGCTCCATAGCACCAGATAACCGGCCATGGCGCCGATCACCGCATCGCCAAGCGATACAAAACCGCCCAGCAAATTGAACAGCAGCCCGCCCCACAGCAGGGGCAGGGTGAGCTGGTCCGGCAGCAGCATCTTGTCGAGATCGATGAAGGTGAGTGCCATCAGTACCCAGGTCAGCAGCAGGGCCGCCAACGTGCCCCAGCCCGGTGTGAGTGTCATGGCAACGGCTACCGAGAGCAGCGCCGTCAGCAGCTCGACCAGCGGATAGCGGGCCGATATGGGAGCCTGGCAGCCTCGGCAGCGACCCCTGAGCCAGAGCCAGCTTAGCAGGGGGATGTTTTCCAGTGCCGTGATGGGGTGATTGCAGTGGGGGCAGCAGGATCGCGGCACCATCAGGTTGTAGGGTGGCTCGTCGACCCCCTCGTCATCAGGGTTGAAGTAGCTGCGATATTCGGCTTGCCATTCCCGTTCCAGCATGATGGGCAGGCGATGGATCACCACGTTGAGAAAACTGCCGATCATCAGGGAAAAGAGAAATACCAGCGAGAAATAGAGCCAGGGTAGGCTATGGAATATATCGGTGAGCAGCAACGTTAGATCTCGAATTTGTAAAGGGTCAGTGAATAACTGACCCTAGCTTGAAGATAGGCAAGTACATGGCCACGACCATGCCGCCAACCAGCACCCCCAGCACCACCATGATGAGAGGCTCGAGCAAGCTGGTTAGGCCGTCAACCAGATCGTCCACCTCCTGTTCGAAGATGGTAGCGACCTTGGAGAGCATATCATCGATGGCGCCGGACTCCTCGCCGATCATCACCATCTGGATCACCATGTCGGGGAAGAGATCCACAGTGCGCATGGCCACGTTGATCTGCATGCCGGCGACCACCTCGTTGCGAATGGCCATGACGGCGGTGCGATAGACATAGTTGCCGGAGGCACCGGCGGCCGAGATCAGCGCATCCACCAGCGGGATACCGGCAGAGAAGGTAGTGGAGAGGGTTCGGGCAAAGCGGGCCATGGCCGCCTTGTGCAGTATCATGCCGACCACGGGTATGGTGAGAATGAATTTGTCGGTGTTGTCTTTGACCTTTTGGGAGGCGCGCCATGCGCGTACATAGAGGAAAATGGCGAGCGCTGTGCCGCCAAAGACGACGTACCACCAATTCTGCATGAAGCGGGAGATACCGATGACAAACTGGGTGAAGATGGGCAGTTCTGCGCCGAAGCTCTTGAAGATATCTTCAAACTGCGGGATGACGAACAGCAACAGTATGGAGGTGACAACGATGGCGACCAGCATGACCATGGCTGGATAGAACATCGCCTTCTTGATCTTGGACTTGAGCGCTTCCGACTTTTCCCGATAGGTGGCGATGCGGTCATAGATGGTCTCCAGCGCACCGGATTGCTCCCCCGCTTCCACCAGATCGCAGTAGAGATCGTCAAAGTGTCGGGGGTGGCGGCGCAGCGCCTCGGACATGGGGGTGCCGGTTTCCACGTCGGCGGCAATCTGCCCCATGAGTTCACGCATCGCGGCTTTTTCGTGGCTGCGGGCTATGATCTGCAGGCTCTGCACCAGAGGAACGCCAGCGGTAAGCATTGTGGTCATCTGGCGGGAGACGATGGCAATATCCATCGGCTTGATCTTGGCGCCGCCCTTGGAGAATAACCCCTGGCTCTTCTTGCTCACCTTGGTGACGTTGACGCCCTGCTTGCGCAGTTCCGCCTTGACCGTGTTGATACTGTCGGCCTGCAATTCACCGGAGACCTTCTGACCCTTGCGGTTCACTCCGCTCCAGCGGAAGGCGAAGACTTTCTTGGGGGCATTCTGTTTCTGCGTTAGCGTTGCCATCACTGCGTCCTGCAATTGGGCTCTGGTATCCCGCTCAATACCTTGCTATGCGGGTTGCCTTGGCCTGATGGAAATCCTCAGGGGCGCCGGCTTGGCGACACCTGGATGAATCAGCTCGATCGATATGCACTGTCAGTTGGTGGTCACCCGATTGATTTCTGCCAGGCTGGTCACTCCCAGACGAGCCTTCTCAAGGCCTGATATACGCAGAGTGCGCATCCCCTCTTTTTGAGCAATGGCCGCAATTTGCAGAGAGTTGGCACCTTGCATGATCAATTTTGCAATGTTTTCAGACATTAGCATGATTTCGTAGATACCGACCCGCCCTTTGTAGCCACCCGAGCAATCCTTGCACCCCACGGGTTTGAACAGGCGTAGTCCAGCTGCCAGCTGCTGCTGGGTGAATCCCAGCTCCAGCAGTTCGGCTTCGGGTACCACCTCGGCGGCCTTGCAATGATCGCACAGCTTGCGGGCGAGTCGCTGGGCCATGATCAGGGTCACCGAGGAGGCGATGTTGAAGGCGGGCACTCCCATGTTCATCATGCGGGTCAGGGTTTCGGCGGCCGAGTTGGTGTGCAGGGTGGAGAGCACCAAGTGGCCTGTCTGAGCGGCCTTGATGGCGATCTCGGCGGTTTCCAGATCCCGGATCTCCCCCACCATGACCACGTCGGGATCCTGGCGAAGAAAGGAGCGCAGGGCACTGGCGAAGGTAAGCCCTGCCTTGGGGTTGACCTGTACCTGATTGACGCCTGGCAGGTTGATCTCCACCGGATCTTCGGCGGTGGAGATGTTCACCTCCGTGGTGTTGAGAATATTGAGACCGGTGTAGAGGGAGACCGTCTTACCCGAGCCGGTAGGGCCTGTCACCAAGATCATGCCCTGCGGCTTGGAGAGGGCACGCAGATATTGGGCCTTCTGCCGGTCGTCGAAGCCGAGTTGCTCTATGTTGAGCCGCGCCGCCGAGGAGTCCAGCAAGCGGATGACTATCTTCTCTCCCCACATGGTGGGCAGGGTGTTGACCCGCATGTCCATGGACTTGTTGCGGGACAGTTTCAGCTTGATGCGGCCATCCTGCGGCAGCCGCCGCTCTGCGATGTCGAGCCGTGCCATGACCTTGAGGCGGGCGGAGAAGCGGTTGGCCAGATTGACCGGTGGCGTCGCGATTTCGTGCAATATGCCGTCGATCCGAAAGCGGATGCGGTATTTGGTCTCATAGGGCTCGAAGTGCAGATCGGATGCGCCACGTTTGATGGCATCCATCATGATTTTATTGATGTATTTTACGATGGGGGCGTCGTCGTCGGTGGTGTTGACGCTCTCATCGAGTCGTGAGTTTTCGTCCGAGACTTCCAGCTCAGAGATCTCGGACTCGTCGATGTCCTCCATGCCGAGGGCATCCTGATCGCTCTCCAACAGCTTGCCGATGGCGGTCGTCAGCTTGTTCTCTTCGACCAGCAGCGCCTCGGTATGCAGCCCGAAGCTGAAGCCGAAATCCTCCAGCGCCGAGACGTTGGTCGGATCCGACATGGCGATATAGAGGGTATGGCCCTGGGTATAGATGGGCAGCACATGGTGTTTCTCAATCAGCTTCTGATTGAGGTATTTCTGCGGGATCTCGGCCAGGTCGAAGGCGGCAAGATCCAGCAGAGGTACCCCATACTCCAGCTCGCAGAAATCCGCCAGCGCCTTGCTGTCGAGGATCTCGTTCTCTATCAGAAAGGTCACAAAGGGCTTGCGCTGGGCCTTGGCTTGGCTCAGGTAGCGCTGTGAGTCGGACTCACTGAGCAGGGAAGAAGCGGCCAGGCTTAACGCCAGGCCGCTATTGGGGCTAGATGTCATGCGTTAGCAAAGGCCAGCCGCAACACATGTACCTACAGACCCTGAGGGGTTGGCGGCCCAGTTTACTTTCCCACTAGCAACTGTTGGCAGCAGGATATAGGTTTCACCTGACAAACCATTTACGGGAGTTCCGCTGACGCCGACAGCTGTGGCTGTTATTGCGTTGGTAGTGGCATTGACCGTTACCGTTGCAACGTTGCCATTTGCTGCAGAGACATCTGCGGGAACACCATTCGAGCCTGAGTCACAGGTGGCAAGAGTGCCATCAGGAGCTGCGGTTGTCTGAGCACATACTTCAATAGCTGTTTTAAATGCGCCCGTTGCAGCGACAACCTCTGAAAATTTTGCCTTTTTCGTGTATGTCTGGTAAGCGGGCAGTGCAATGGCCGCCAGGATGGCGACGATCGCGACCACGATCATCAATTCGATAAGGGTAAAGCCTGATTGTTTCTTCATGTCAAATATCCTTTTGTCCTTGGTTCCTGGGAAGTGCCGGTGGAAAACTATCCACACGTCAATATCTTATCCGAGCTGTCCGGCTTGGCAACAGAGGTTGTGGCCTTTGTTAACCACTTTTCTATCATTTACTGATAACTTGATATAAATCATAGACAAAGAGTCTCTATCGACTCTTTTTAACTGGCGGGACTGGGTCCATCATCACACTCCTTTGCTGAGGGATCCTGCATAAAGAAAAGGCGCCCGTGGCGCCTTTTGCAAGTCCTTCATCTTGTTATATGTCACCGGCGTCATCCTGCGATTGTGACACCTCCCCGACTAGACAAAGCGCATCGAGAGATCCAGTGCCCGCACATGCTTGGTCAGTGCCCCGACCGAGATGAAATCGACGCCGGTGGCGGCATAATCTGCCAGCGTGTCCAGGGTGACATTGCCGGATACCTCCAGCTTGGCACGGCCCTGATTGAGGGCCACGGCGTCGTGCATCATGGGCATATCGAAGTTGTCCAGCATCACTATGTCGGCGCCGGCCAGCAGCGCCTGTTCCAGCTCGGCCAGGGATTCCACCTCCACCTCGACCGGTTTGCCCGGATTGAGGCTGCGCGCTGCGCTGATGGCCTCGCTTATGCCGCCGCAGGCGAGGATATGGTTCTCCTTGATGAGATAGGCATCGAACAGGCCGATTCTGTGGTTCTTGCCACCGCCGCAGGTCACGGCATATTTCTGGGCGCTGCGCAGCCCCGGCAGGGTCTTGCGGGTATCGAGCAGGCGGCAGTCGGTGCCCGTCAGTTCGGCCACGTAGCGGGCGGTGAGGGTGGCGACGCCGGAGAGCGTCTGTACGAAGTTCAGTGCGTTGCGCTCGCCGGTCAGCAGCACGCGGGCCGGGCCATGCAGGCGGAACAGCTCCTGATTGGGGGAGAGCAGTTCGCCATCCTGTACCAACCACTCCACTTTTACCTCGCCACCGAGCTGGACGAACACCTCATCCACCCAGGGCTGGCCACAGAATACGCCAGCCTCGCGGGTGATGACCCGGGCGCTGGCCAGGCGATCCGCCGGGATCAGCTGGGCCGTGATATCGGCGCTGGCATCCGGTTGGTCCAGCGTGGTGAGGGCTTGACCTAAGTCTTCGAGTAGTGCGGCGCGCACGGCGCGGCGGATGTCCTGTTGTAACATGCCTGTTATTCCTGCAAGGGTCTGAGAAGCAACTGTCTGTCTTTCTGGCGCAATTCCAGCCGGCCCAGGGCATTCATGCCCACCAGGATCTCGTCCCCATCGGCCGCCGGATTGATATAGATGGGCAAATCGTACAAGGTCAGCGGACCCATCACCAGCGTTTCAATCTGGCCGGTCTGCACCTGGATAGTGCCTGCTGCCGTGTTGACCAGGCTGTTGCCGTTGGGGCTCAGCCCGATGCGCTCGGCCACCTGACGTGGCACTGTGACCCGGGTTGCCCCAGTGTCCAGCAGCAGTTGCACCGGTTGGCCGTTGATGGCACCCTCCAGTCGATAGTGGCCGCTGGCATCGGCCTTGAGCAGCAGTTCGCCGCTGGCGGTGACTGTGGGTTGCGAGCGGGCGTGAAAATAGAGGGTCAGCAGCCCCATCAGAGAGAGCCAGGCCAGCAACCAGAAGCGGCGTGCCATCGGGTGCATATCCTTTCCAGAGTTGAGCAGAAGATGGTCCAGCCTATCACAGTTGCCTGGGTGGATTGAGACGATTGCGACGAGCCTGAGAGGTGGATCGCTTGGTTGCCCATCCGGCTTTATCTCATGCGTCATTCCATTGCAGATCGAGTAGATGATGACCCAGCCTAAAACAGTTTTTTCCATTGATTCAGAGGGTTGGTGTGAGCAGGCCCGCAAGGTGCCGTCACCGCACCACAACGAGCGAGCCAGTTTGGACGATATCTCCCTGCTGGTGGTACACGGCATCAGCCTGCCGCCGGGGGAGTTTGGCGGGCCCTGGATCGACGATCTCTTCATGGGACGGCTGGACCCCGAGGCGCACCCTTACTTCGCCGGCATTCATCAGTTGCGGGTCTCGGCCCACTGCCTGATCCGGCGGGACGGCGAGCTGGTGCAATACGTGCCGTTTGGCGCACGTGCCTGGCATGCCGGTATATCGAGCTGGGAGGGGAGGGAGGCCTGCAACGATTTTTCCATCGGCATCGAGCTGGAGGGAACCGATGAGCTGCCCTACAGCGATGCGCAATATGAGGTGCTGGTGGGGCTCAGTCGAACCATCTCCAGCCATTACCCTGCCATTACGGCACAACGAATTGTCGGCCATTGTGATATAGCGCCAGGGCGCAAGACGGATCCGGGTGGCAGTTTCGAATGGCAGCGATATCGAAAATCGCTCAACTTTAAGTAAATCTTCTAAAGATAAGTTAGTGTTTTTAAAATCAATGGCTTGCCTTTATGGCAGGCCATTTTTTCCTGCTGTTGATCAAATGTTGCCTGTGAGCCAGCTCAAAAATATTGGTCAGACCAATTTCTATGAGCTAAATCATAAATCCCTCTCTTTACCCCTTTAGTGGCAAGGCTGAACCTTGATTCAGATCATCTTTTGGGTGGACTTTTCCCAACTCCTCTGCTAATTTTCGCCCCATTCATGAAATTGGTAATACCAATTTAACAAAGTAGCCTCATGCCCTATCTCAAGATAACTCAACCCAAGCTGGCCGACGCCATCGTCGCCGAGCTGGAAAGCATGATTCTGGAAGGCAGTTTGCAGCCGGGCCAGAAGTTGCCGCCCGAGCGGGAACTCGCCATCCAGTTTCAGGTATCGCGCCCCTCCCTGCGCGAAGCCATCCAGCGCCTGGAAGCCAGAGGACTCTTGTATCGCCGTCAGGGCGGTGGCACTTACGTACAAAATGCCTTGAGCAAGGGGATCGCAGATCCCCTGTTCGAGCTGCTCAGCACCCACCCCGAAGCCCAGTATGACCTGCTGGAGTTTCGTCACGCGCTGGAAGGCATCTGTGCCTACTATGCTGCGTTGCGGGGGACGGAAGCCGATGCCGAGCGTATTCGTCAGGCGCAGTCCGCCATCGAGGAAGCCGGCCAGCAAGGTTCGCTGGTCACCGAATCCGCCGCCGTGACCCAGTTCTATCTGGCGGTGGCCGAGGCGTCCCACAACGTGGTGCTGCTGCACCTGTTGCGGGCCATGGGCCCCATGCTCGAGCAGAATATTTTACGCAATAACGAAATTTTGAATCGCCGTCCGGGAGTGGTAGCCAAGATCCGTCGTCATCGTGCGCATCTGATCGAGGCTATCCTGTCGGGGGCTCCGGAGCGGGCCAGGGCTGCTTGTCATGAGCACCTGGCCTTTATCGAGGACACCTTGTTGGATATGCAGAGGGAAGACAGCCGGATCCAGCGATCCATGCGTCGGATCCGTCAGCAGGAAAACTAATCCCACAAGGCTTTATTGTCGAATTCTTGCGCATCTTAACCGCCGTGCAATAACAATAGGAACCAGCCATGTCTGATATCCTGAAGAACGATGTGGACCCGATAGAAACGCTGGAGTGGCTTGCCTCTCTGGAATCCCTGCTGCGTGAAGAGGGTCCACAACGCGCTCAGTTCATTCTTGAACAGCTTGCCGAAAAAGCCCGCGTAAGCGGCGTGGACGTGGCTGCCAAGGCGAATCGCGACTACATCAACACCATCCCGTCCAGTGACGAACCGGCTTACCCGGGCGATCTGGAGATGGAACGTCGCATCCGCGCCATCATCCGCTGGAACGCCATGATGATAGTGCTGCGCGCCTCCAAGAAAGACCTGGACCTCGGCGGTCACATGTCTTCCTTCGCTTCTTCCGCGACCATCTACGAAGTCTGCTACAACCACTTCTTCCGCGCTCGCAGCGAGAAGGACGGTGGTGATCTGGTTTACTTCCAGGGTCACATCTCTCCGGGCATCTATGCCCGTGCGTTCGCTGAAGGTCGCCTGACCGCAGATCAGCTGGACAACTTCCGTCAGGAAGTGGACGGCAAGGGTATCCCTTCCTATCCGCACCCAAAACTGATGCCGGACTTCTGGCAGTTCCCGACCGTCTCCATGGGTCTGGGCCCCATCGCCGCCATCTATCAGGCTCGCTTCCTGAAGTACCTGACCGACCGTGGCATCAAGGATTGTTCCGAGCAGACCGTTTACGCCTTCCTGGGTGACGGCGAGATGGACGAGCCGGAAGCCAAGGGCGCCCTGACCGTTGCCGTGCGTGAAAAGCTCGACAACCTGGTGTTCGTGGTCAACTGCAACCTGCAGCGTCTGGACGGTCCGGTCGTGGGTAACGGCAAGGTCATCAACGAGCTGGAAGGTCTGTTTGCAGGCGCCGGCTGGGATGTCACCAAGGTTATCTGGGGTCGCAAGTGGGATGAGCTGCTGAAGAAAGACACGTCCGGCAAGCTGATCCAGCTGATGAACGAAACCGTGGACGGCGACTATCAGACCATGAAGTCCCGCGATGGCGGCTACGTGCGTGAGCACTTCTTCAACCGTTACCCGGAAACCGCCGCGCTGGTCAAAGACATGACCGACGAGGAGATCTTCGCCCTGAACCGTGGTGGTCACGACCCCCGTAAACTGTTCGCCGCCTTCTCCAAAGCCGCAGCGACCAAGGGCAAGCCGACTGTCATCCTGGCCAAGACCATCAAGGGTTACGGCATGGGCGAAGCGGCCGAAGGCAAGAACATTGCTCACCAGGTCAAGAAGATGGATCTGGGCTCGGTGCGTCACCTGCGCGATCGTTTCAACCTGCCGGTCACCGACGAGCAGCTGGAAGCGCTGCCGTACCTGAAGATCGAAGAGGGTACCGAAGAGCACAAGTACCTGCACGCCCGTCGTGCCGCGCTCAAGGGCTATGTACCGACCCGTCTGCGTGAGACCACCACTCAGCTGGAAATCCCGGCGCTGGAGACCTTTGGTCCCCTGCTGGGCGAGCAGGCTCGCGAGATCTCCACCACAATGGCGTTCGTGCGTTCCCTGAATGTGCTGCTGAAAGACAAGTCCATCGGCAAGCGCATAGTACCGATCCTGGCTGACGAAGCCCGTACCTTCGGTATGGAAGGCCTGTTCCGCCAGATCGGCATCTACAGCCCGCACGGTCAGCAGTACACCCCGCAAGACCGCGACATCGTCTCCTACTACAAGGAAGACAAGCAGGGTCAGGTTCTGCAAGACGGTATCAACGAGCTGGGTGCCATGTCCTCCTGGCTGGCTGCTGCGACCTCTTACAGCACCAATGACTGCCCGATGATCCCGTTCTACATCTACTACTCCATGTTCGGCTTCCAGCGAGTCGGCGACATGGCGTGGGCAGCCGGTGACCAGCAAGCCCGTGGCTTCCTGCTGGGCGCGACCTCGGGTCGTACCACCCTGAACGGCGAAGGTCTGCAGCACGAAGATGGTCACAGCCATATCCTGGCGAACACCATCCCGAACTGTGTCTCCTATGACCCGTCCTATGCCTATGAAGTGGCAGTGATCGTGCAGGACGGTCTGCGCCGCATGTACGGTGAGAAGCCGGAGAACGTCTTCTACTACATCACTACCCTGAACGAGAACTACGCCATGCCGGCCATGCCGCAAGGCGCCGAGGAAGGTATCCGCAAGGGGATCTACAAGCTGGAAACCGTGGCCGGCAACAAGGCCAAGGTACAGCTGCTGGGTTGTGGTTCCATCCTGGGTCATGTGCGCACCGCCGCCCAGATCCTGGCCAGCGAATACGGCGTGGGTTCCGACGTGTTCAGCGTCACCTCCTTCAACGAACTGGCCCGTGACGGTCAGGACGTGGATCGCTGGAACATGCTGCACCCGACTGCTGAGGCTCGCGTGCCTTACATCGCCACCGTACTGGGTTCCGATGCCACCATAGCCGCGACCGACTACATGAAGTCCTTCGCCGATCAGGTGCGTGCCTTCGTACCGACCGAGAACTACCGCGTGCTGGGTACCGACGGTTACGGCCGTTCCGACAGCCGTGCCAACCTGCGTCGTCACTTCGAAGTGAACGAATTCTACGTGGTGGTTGCTGCCCTGACCGAACTGGCCAAGCGCGGCGAGATCGACAAGCAGGTTGTGGCCGATGCCATCACCAAGTACGGCATCGATGCCGACAAGGTCAACCCGCTGTACGCGTAAGAGGATCGAGTGCAGTGCCGGGACACATTGCCCGGCACTGCCTTGCAAAGGTTAACGCGACAGACGCGTAAGAGGATAAAGCACTATGTCCAAACAGATTATGGTTCCGGATATCGGCGCCGATGAAGTTGAAGTCACCGAGATCATGGTGGCCGTGGGTGACAAGGTCGAGCTCGACCAGTCCCTGATCGCCGTGGAAGGTGACAAAGCCTCCATGGAAGTCCCGGCTCCGGCTGCCGGTATCGTCAAAGAGATCTTGATCAAGGTGGGCGACAAGGTTGCCACCGGTTCCCAGATCATGATCTTCGAAGCGGAAGGCGCTGCCGCGCCGGCGCCGGTTCAGGCTGCCGCCCCGGTTGCCGCCCCTGTGGCCGCCGCTCGCAAAGACGTCCATGTCCCTGACATAGGTGACGACGAAGTGGACGTGACCGAGATCATGGTTGCCGTGGGCGACATGGTTGAAGCCGACCAGTCCATCATCGCCGTGGAAGGTGACAAGGCCTCCATGGAAGTACCGGCGCCGTTCGCGGGCCGCGTGGTCGAGATCAAGGTTGCCGCCGGCGCCAAGGTTGCGACCGGTTCCCTGGTGATGGTATTCGAAGTGGCCGGTGCCGCTCCTGCCGCCGTTGCCGCGCCGGTTCAGGCTGCCGCTCCCGTGGCTGCTGCGCCTATTGCTGCCGCTGCCAAAGACGTCAACGTGCCCGACATCGGCGGTGACGAAGTCGAAGTGACCGAAATCATGGTCGCCGTGGGTGACAAGGTCGACGCCGACCAGTCCCTGATCGCGGTGGAAGGTGACAAGGCCTCCATGGAAGTGCCTGCACCGTTCGCCGGCATCGTCAAAGAGATCAAGGTGAAGGCGGGTGACAAGGTCTCCACCGGTTCCCTGATCATGGTATTCGAAGTGGCTGGCGCTGCTCCGGCCGCTGCCGCTCCGGTTGCTCAGGCCGCCGCCCCGGTCGCTGCTGCACCTGTTGCCGCGGCTCCGGCTCCGGTTGCCCAGGCTGCTGCCTCCTCCGACTTCGTTGCCAACGACGCCTACGTACATGCCGCCCCGGCCGTACGTCGCCTGGCCCGTGAGTTCGGTATCAACCTGGCCAAGGTGAAAGCCTCAGGTCGCAAGGGTCGCATCGTCAAAGAAGACGTACAGGCCTATGTGAAGGATGCGGTCAAGCGCGCCGAGTCCGCCCCGGCTGCAGGTCAAGGTACTGGCAACGGCATGAGTGTCCTGCCGTGGCCCAAGGTTGACTTCAGCAAGTTCGGCCCGGTCGAAGAGCTGGAACTGACCCGGATCCAGAAGATCTCCGGTCCTGCCCTGCATCGCAACTGGGCCATGATCCCGCACGTTACCCAGTTCGACGAAGCCGATACCACGGATCTGGAAGCGTTCCGCAAAGAGCAGAACCTGCTGGCCGAGAAGCAGAAGCTGGACGTGAAGATCACCCCGCTGGTGTTCATCCTGAAAGCCGCCGCCAAGGCCCTGGAAGCACACCCACGCTTCTGCAGCGCCCTGTCCGAAGACGGCAGCAAGCTGATCATGAAGAAGTACATCCATATCGGTGTGGCGGTAGACACCCCGGGGGGCCTGGTGGTGCCTGTGGTGCGTGACGTCAACAAGAAGGGCATCTACGAGCTGTCTCGCGATCTGGCCGAGATCTCCAAGAAGGCCCGTGCCGGCAAGCTGACCGCTGCCGACATGCAGGGCGGTTGCTTCACCATCTCCAGCCTGGGTGGCATCGGCGGTACCAGCTTTACCCCGATCGTCAACGCGCCGGAAGTGGCCATCCTGGGCGTATCCAAGTCCGAGATGAAGCCGAAGTGGAATGGCAAGGAGTTCGTGCCGCGCCTGATGCTGCCGCTGGCCCTGAGCTATGACCACCGCGTCATCGATGGTGCCGATGGAGCCCGCTTCATCACCACCATGAGTGGCGTGCTGTCCGACATTCGTCGACTGGTCCTGTAAGTGAGAGGGCGGGCCCAGAGCCTGCCCTTTTTACTTCTCATTTCATTAACAGGATTGTAAACTTGCCCCGTTTTTTCACGGTTGCAGCCGCCTTGTTTGGCATTGAGTTGGCATAAGACTGCGCCGTCCGGGGATATATAAGAACGACAAAGAGGTCATGATGAGTAAAGAAATCAAAACTCAGGTCGTAGTACTGGGTGCTGGCCCTGCCGGTTATTCCGCTGCTTTCCGTGCCGCTGATCTGGGTCTGGATACCATTATCGTCGAGCGTTACTCCACCCTGGGTGGCGTCTGCCTGAACGTGGGTTGTATCCCGTCCAAGGCACTGCTGCACGTCGCCAAAGTCATTGAAGAAGCCAAGGCGCTGTCCGAACACGGCATCATCTTCGGTGCCCCGCAGACCGACATCGACAAGGTGCGCCTGTGGAAAGAGAAGGTCATCAACCAGCTGACCGGCGGCCTGGCCGGCATGGCCAAGATGCGCAAGGTTCAGGTTGTTAACGGCTTTGGCAAGTTTACCGGCCCGAACACGCTGGAAGTGGAAGGTGCCGACGGCAAGACGACCGTGACCTTCGACAACGCCATCATAGCGGCCGGCTCCCGTCCGGTGAAACTGCCCTTCATCCCCCATGATGACCCGCGCGTATGGGATTCAACCGATGCGCTGGAACTGACTTCCGTACCGGGCAAGCTGCTGGTGATCGGTGGTGGCATCATAGGTCTGGAGATGGGGACAGTGTACTCCTCCCTGGGTTCCGAGATCGACGTGGTGGAATTTGCTGACCAGCTGGTACCGGCTGCCGACAAAGACATCGTCAAGATCTACACCAAGCGCGTTGCCAAGAAATTCAACATCATGCTGGAGACCAAGGTCACCGCAGTTGAAGCCCGTGCAGACGGCCTGTACGTCTCCTACGAAGGCAAGCACGCCCCGGCCGAGCCGGTACGTTACGACAACGTGCTGGTGGCGGTAGGTCGTGTGCCGAACGGCAAGCTGATGGATGCCGAGAAGGCCGGCGTTGCCGTGACCGAGCGCGGTTTCATCGAGGTGGACAAGCAGCTGCGTACCAACGTGGCCCACATCCACGCCATCGGTGACATAGTCGGTCAGCCTATGCTGGCCCACAAGGGTGTCCACGAAGGCCACGTGGCCGCCGAAGTCATCGCCGGCAAGAAGCACTACTTCGACCCGAAAGTGATCCCGTCCATCGCCTATACCGAGCCGGAGATGGCCTGGGTTGGCCTGACCGAGAAGGAAGCCAAGCAACAAGGGCTGAACTTCGAAGTCGCCACCTTCCCGTGGGCGGCTTCCGGCCGTGCCATCGCCTCCGATTGCTCCGACGGCATGACCAAGCTGATCTTCGACAAGGAGAGCGGCCGCGTCATCGGTGGTGCCATCGTGGGTACCAACGGTGGTGAACTGCTGGGTGAAATCGGTCTGGCCATCGAAATGGGTGCCGACGCCGAAGATATCGCGCTGACCATACACGCTCACCCGACTCTGCACGAGTCCGTGGGTCTGGCTGCCGAAGTGTTCGAAGGCTCCATCACCGACCTGCCGAACGCCAAGGCCAAAAAGAAGAAGTAATTTTCTTCTCGCAGCCAACATTGAAAAAGCCGCTCACTCGAGCGGCTTTTTGTATATAGCTGAGATTTGTTCGGAGCTGGTTGCTATGCTAGTGACTTCAATATCACTTGCTGGAGTCAGCCATGCAAACACCGGCCACCCCTGACAACGAGCACCTGCGCCTCGATGCGCTGCGCCGCATCACCATTCTGGATACCTCCGCCGAAGAAAGATTCGACCGGATCACCCGCATGGCCCGCAACATGTTCGATGTGCCCATTTCGCTGGTGTCGCTGGTGGATAAGGATCGGCAGTGGTTCAAATCCTGCTGTGGTTTGCCCGTGCTGGAGACGCCGCGGGACATCTCCTTCTGCGGTCATGCCATTCTTGGCGATGGCCTCTTCGTGGTGGAAGATGCGACCCGGGATCTGCGCTTCGCCGACAACCCGCTGGTATCCGGGGATCCCCATATACGTTTCTATGCGGGCAGCCCGCTGCAGATTGCGGAGGGGTACAAGCTGGGGACCCTGTGCATCATAGATCGCAAGCCACGCCTGCTGGATGAACGGCAGCGGGACTTGCTGACGGATCTGGCCGGCATGGTGGAGCGCGAACTGGCGGCTATCCAGCTGGCTACCATGGATGAGCTGACCGGCATCACCAACCGGCGCGGTTTCATGCTGCTGGCACACAAGTGTCTGCAGCTCGCTCATCGTCAGGGGCGAGCGGCAACTCTGTTGTTTCTCGACCTCAACCGGTTCAAGGAGATCAACGACCGGCTGGGGCACGACGTCGGTGACGATGCCCTGCAGCAGATGGCGTGTCTGATGTGTGGCGTTTTTCGGGATGCGGACATCTTTGCCCGACTGGGTGGGGATGAGTTTGCGGTATTGCTGCCGGGCACGGGGCCGGCAGAGGTGCCACGGGTGCTGGCACGGCTAGATGAGGCCCTGGCCGGGTTCAATCGGGAGAGCGGAAAACCCTATCGACTGACCTGCTCGACCGGGGTGGGGCACTATGATGCGCTTTCGCCACCGGCGCTGGATCTGCTGCTGCAACAGGCGGACAAGCAGATGTACGATTGTAAAAAAGGGCGCTAGCAGCGCCCTTTCTTGGCTTGTCCCGGCGGACAGAAGGTGCCATACCCTCCGCGATCGCCATCACTGACCCGGATCCGGGTATCGTCCACGCTGACATCGGCCCCGTGCACTCGCACAGGCCCGCTGCTGCAGGCGCAGAGCAGACTCCCCAGCAACATAGTCACAACCAGCTTGCCCATAATGCCTCCTGTTATTTCCCTGATTATGGGGCATTTCCAGATTGGGGCGGAGGCGAGTTTGCGAGTATGCGTCACGGCTTGCCGCTGATATGACAGGGAGCGCGGCTGCGCTCCCTGAGTTGGGGGAGAAAGGACTGGAAAGGGTTACAGACGGAAATGGCCGACCAGCTTGTCGAGCTCGCCGGAGAGCTGTTGCAGGCCGCGACTGGCGTCGGTCAGCTGGTGGGCTATGTCGGCGGTTTCCATGGTGAGCTGGTTTATGTCCTCCACGTTGCGATTGAGCTCGCCCACCACGCTGGACTGCTCCTCGGTGGCGGTGGCGACCTGGATGTTCATGTCGTTGATCTGGGTGATGTAGGCGGTGATCTGGCCGAGCGCGCCGTTGGCCTCATCGGCCTGGGTCACCACCGCCAGACTCTGGCTGCGGCCCTGGGTCATGGCGCTGACCGCGCGGGCGCTCTGCTCCTGCAACCGATGGATCATGCCCTGGATCTCGGCGGTGGAGGCGGCGGAGCGGTTGGCGAGGTTGCGCACCTCGTCGGCCACCACGGCGAAGCCGCGGCCCTGTTCACCGGCGCGGGCCGCCTCGATGGCGGCGTTGAGCGCCAGCAGGTTGGTCTGCTCCGAGATGCTGCGGATGGTCTCCAGAATGCTGCCGATGGAGTCGGTCTGGGTGGCCAGCGACTCTATCACCCCGGCTACCTGCGCGATCTCGTCGGAGAGGCCGACTATGCCGTGGCGGGCCTGAGCCACCACGCCGGCGCCCGTTTCGGCCTGATCGTTGGCCTGCCTGGCTACTTCGGCCGCCTGCGAGGCATTGCCTGCAATCTCGCTCACCGTTGCCCCCATCTCGTGGATGGCGGTGGCCACCTGCACGGTGCGATCGCGCTGGGCGGTGCAGTTTTGCTGGGTCAGCTGGGCCTTGTTGGCGACCTGGTCGGCGGTGGCCGCCAGCTGGTGGGAGTTGCGGGCCACCTGCTCGATGGCGCTGTGGATCTTGCCGACGAAGTGATTGAAGCTCACGGTGATCTCCGCCAGTTCGTCGTTGCCGCTCAGCTGGGCGCGGGAGTCCAGCGCCAGATGCTCGGCGGCATAGCCTATGTATTGCTGCAGGAAGCCGACCCGGCGCTTGAGGTTCATCAGAATGAGTACCGAGACCAGCAGCGAGATGAGGATGGCGCCACTGATGATGGTGATCATCTGCATCCGCCCGCTGGCATAGCTCTGCTCACCCAGCTGGTGGCGCTGCTGGGCCTGCTGGATCAGGCCGTCGAGCAGGGCGTTGGCATCCTTGCGCATGGTGCCATAGGTGACTGTGTAGCGATCCCGATAGATACCTCTGGCCGCTTCCATGTCCCCCTGCTCCAGCGCCTGCAGCATGGGAGCCAGCTCGTTGCTCGCCATGCCCTCGAACTGGCTCAGCAGTTGCTGGGCATTGGCCCTGGCCGCCGGATCCGTCTGGGCGGTCACCGCCTGCTGCATGGCTTGGCGCATTTCGGGAATGTCCTCCTCCCGACTCTCCTTGACCCGGGTGATCACCCCTTTCGCATCCTTGAGGGAGGTATCCTGCAACAGCATCATGTCGATGCCGACCCGCATGCGGGGAATGCGCGACACCACCTCCGCCATGGCGCGCATGGGGGTGGCTGTGTTCTGGTAGAGCTCGGTGGATTGCTGCTGGATGGAGCCCATGCTTCGCAGGCTGGCACCCCCCACAAGCAAGAGGGCGAGGCAGGGTACTGTGACAGCCAGGATCAGCTGCAATTTGAGCGTCAGTTTACCTTCTAGCAAGGGAGTGCTCCTTCATGGCTGGCCATGATGTGGTCCAGATGGTTTGTTGCCAGTATAGATATGAATTGGCCGACTCCCTGGCAAAGGGCAGAACGGCAGAGCGGATAGCGAAAGGGAGCGCCATGGCGCTCCCTTGTTGATCACTGGCTGCCGATGCCGGTCAGAGCCGGAAGTTGCCGACCAGCTTGTCGAGCTCGCCGGAGAGCTGTTGCAGGCTGCGGCTGGACTCGGTCAGCTGGTGGGCTATGTCGGCCGTCTCCATGGTGAGCTGGTTGATGTCCTCCACGTTGCGGTTGATCTCGCCTACCACGCTGGATTGCTCCTCGGTGGCGGTGGCGACCTGGATGTTCATGTCGCTGATCTGGGTGATGTGGGCCGTGATATGGCCGAGGGCGGCATTGGCCTCGTCAGCCTGAGCCACCACTTCCAGACTCTGGCTGCGGCCCTGGGCCATGGCGCTGACGGCGCGGGCGCTCTGCTCTTGCAAGCGGTTGATCATGCCCTGGATCTCGGCGGTGGAGGCAGCGGATCGGCTCGCCAGGTTGCGCACCTCGTCGGCCACCACGGCGAAGCCGCGGCCCTGTTCACCGGCGCGGGCGGCCTCGATGGCGGCGTTCAGTGCCAGCAGATTGGTCTGTTCCGAGATGCTGCGAATGGTGTCGAGTATACTGCCGATGGAGTCGGTCTGGCTGGCCAGCGACTCGATAACGCCCGCCACCTGCTCTATTTCGCCGGAGAGCCCGACTATGCCGTGGCGGGCCTGGGCTACCACCAGGGCGCCGGCATCGGCCTGATCGTTGGCCTGCCTGGCCACGTCGGCCGCCAGCGAGGCGTTGCCGGCTATCTCGCCGACTGTGGCCCCCATCTCGTGGATGGCGGTCGCCACCTGCACTGTGCGGTCGCGCTGGGCGGTACAGTTGTGCTGGGTCAGCTGCGCCTTGCTGGCCACCTCGTTGGCGGTGGCGGCCAGCTGGCGGGAGTTGCTGGCCACCTGCTCGATGGAGGCGTGGATCTTGGCGACGAAGTTGTTGAAACCGGTGGCGACCTGGGTCAGTTCATCGCGACCTTCCACCTTGAGACGCTGGGTCAGATCCCCGTCGCCACTGCCCAGTTCACGGAACAGGCGGGCCAGTTCGTTGAGCGGGCGGCTGACCGAGCCTGCCAGCAGCATGCCGAGCAGCCCCATGCCGGCGGCGATGGCCAGACTGACCAGCAGTATGTGCAGCCGCGCCTTGTCCAGCTCGGCATAGATCTCGGCTTCCGGCACCTGGGCCACCAGATACCAGTCGAGCAGGGGGATGTAGCTGGTGGCCAGCACCACGGCCTGGCCATCGACCTCTGCATGGGTGGCGGCGAACGCCTGCTTGCTCAGCAGATTGGTACTGCTGCCGCTGGCCAGCTGGGCTAGGTTGTCCCGGTCGATGCGGGCGGCATCCGGGTGCAGCTTCACCTTGCCGCTGCCATCCGTCATGAACACGAAGCCGCTGTCGCCGATGCGGAAGTTGGCGAGCATGCTGACCATGCTGTCGAGGGATTTGGCGAGCCCCGCCAGCCCACGGCCGTTGAGCTGCTGGAAGTTGACGAACAGCTTCACCTCGCCGTTGGTCTCGCGAAAGATGCTGAGCATCAGGTCTTGCGGGCTCTTGGTATAGCCGTAGAACCAGGCGTCCTGCTCCGGGGTCAGGTTGCGCAGGAAGCCGTCCTGGTTGTAGTAGGCGGCACTCTGCCGGTCGGCGAAGGAGGCGGTGACCAGTCCGTACTGGGTCGTCATGTCCTTGAGCTGATCGATGAGGATGGACTCCTGCTCCTTGGGCATGCCGCGGGCGACCCAGTCCAGCACGAAGCGATCATTGGCCAGCTGCTTGGCGGCGCTCGCGACCGAGGTGAGATCCTTCTCGATCTCCTTGCCGATGCGCTGGGTCAGGTTGGGCAGCTCCTGCTCGAACATGCGGGTTTCGATCAGCTGCTGGGCCGAGCGCTGGCTGAAATAGCCCACCAGCAGGCAGGAGAGCACCACGGCCAGGGTGACTGTGGCCAGAATTTTCTGTTTGAGTGTCAGGCTTGCAAGCATAGGAGTGACTCAGGAGTGTGGACACGGGATTGAGCCCATATTAGCGGCAGCGCCGGGGTGCCCTTGAGAGGCTTGCCGGTTTTATTGGCAGATTGCGTTTGCGCTCACAGGGCGGTGCCGGATTGTTCAGCCTCATTGGCGGCTCGGCGAGTGCGCCATATCGCTGTCGTGGCGGTTGCGGTTCCTTTTTCGCACCTTATAGTAGGCTTCATTGCTCACTTGGCTCGTACTGGATTCAATGGAAAATCATATGCGCATCTTTCGTCGGGGGTGGACCCACCTGGTTCTGGTTTTGCTGGCTTGCCTGCCGTTCATGGCGGCGGCCCAGTCCGATCGGCCCAGGATTGCTCTGGTACTGAGTGGCGGCGGCGCCAAGGGGGCGGCCCATATCGGCATCCTCAAGGTGCTGGAGGAGAAGCGCATTCCGGTCGACATCATAGTGGGCACCAGCATGGGCTCCTACGTGGCGGGCATGTACGCCATGGGGCTCAGTGCCGAGGAGGTGGAGCGCACCACGCTCGCCATCGACTGGAACAAGGGCTATCAGGACAAGGTCGGTCGTGACGAGCTCTCCCTGCGCAAGAAGCAGCAGAGCGAGAAGTACCAGCTGCGCACCGATATTGGCATCAACGGTGACTCGGTCCAGTTCCCGGATGGTTTCTTCCAGGGGCAGTCCATGGCCAGCCTGTTGCGCCACGCCACTTCCAACCTGCCGGCGCAGAAGAGCTTCGACGACCTGCCTATTCCCTATCGCGCCGTGGCGACCGACATGGAGACAGTGACCCCCTTCGTGCTGGATAGCGGCAGCCTCGCCAAGGCGATGCAGGCCTCCATGTCCATTCCCGGCGCCCTCAAGCCGGTGGAGTGGGAGGGGCATATCCTGGCCGACGGCGGCACAGTCAACAACATGCCGGTGGACGTGGCCAAGGCGATGGGGGCCGACGTGGTGATCGCGGTGGATATCAGCGCCAAGCTGCGTACCAGGGAATCCCTCAAGTCCGGCCTCGCCATGATAGATCAGCTCACCACCTACATGACCCAGGTCGGTACCGACAAGCAGAAGGCGCTGCTGGGGCCGAAAGACATACTGCTCACCCCTGAATTCGGCGGCATGGGCATAGCCGATTTTGCCCTGATGCCGGAAGGGATCAAGCGGGGGGAAGCGGTGGCCAATCGCGCCTCCGCCCAGCTCGACGGGCTCTCCCTCTCGCCCGCCGCCTACACCGCCTATCGCAATCAGAAGCTGAGCCGGCGCGCCGAGCGCAGCGGTCAGCCCGCCTACTACATCGACAAGGTGGAGATCCTCAACAAGTCACGCCTCTCCGACGAGACGGTGCGCGCCATGCTGAAGGTGCGACCGGACAAGGTGCAGACCAACGAGAGCCTGGAGGCGGGCATTCGCCGTCTCTACGCGCTGGAGTCGTTCGATCGCATCACCTATGAGGTGGAGGAGCGTGAAGGCGAGAACGTGCTGGTGGTGGATGCCAGCGAGAAGAACTGGGGACCGGGCTACCTCAACTTCCAGTTCGGCTTCTCCGACGATTTCGAGAGCAGCTCCAACTACAACGTCGGCATGTCCTACACCCTCACCAACGTCAATGACTGGGGGGCCGAGTGGCTGACCGAGGCGTCGCTCGGCACTGCCAAGCACCTCAAGACCGACTTCTACACGCCGCTGGAGCCTTCCCAGACCTTCTACGGCGAGGCGAGTCTGGCCTATGACAAGACCCAGCGCCGCATCTTCACTCCCGAGGCGACGAGGACGGAAGATGGGGTGAGCTATATCGATTCCGAATACAGCTTCACCAGCGCCGACTTGGCGGTGGGCTGGAATCGCCAGCCCTGGAGCCGCCTCTCGCTGGGGCTGGAGGGAAAAGTGGGCGCCATCGACATTCGCAACGTGGCGGATGCCAAGGTGGATGCCTCCTCTTGGGGCCCTTATGTCCGCTTCGAGCACGACACCCTGGATAGTCGCTACTTCCCCTATCAGGGGGTCTACTGGGACGTCAAGAGCGGCTACTCCCACGTCAAGATAGAGCCGACCGGCGAGCCGACGGAGAACGCCGAGGGGGTCAACTACCACCTGACGATGATCAAGCCCTGGTCCTGGGACAGGCACAGCCTGAACCTGATGCTGGAAGGGGGCGGCTCCACCTCGCAGGAAGAGTACCCGCTGTTCGTGCAGGATCTGGGTGGCTTGTTCCGGCTGTCCGGCTTCCAGCACTACCAGCTCAGCGGTCGCTACAGCCTGTTTGGCGGCCTGCGCTACATCTACCGGGTGGCGGACAACGACTTTGGCGCGCTGCGGGCCCCGCTCTACCTGGGGGGCTCCCTGGAGCAGGGCGGGGTATGGGACAAGGGGGAGGACATCAACATGGAGAGCTCCTTCACCGCCGGCTCCGTCTACGTGGGGGTGGAGAGCTTCCTCGGCCCCATCTTCCTCGGTTATGGCATGGCGGAGGGGGGAAACAACATGTTCTATCTGCAATTGGGCACCACATTCGAATAACGGCAAAATGATGCCTTTTTGTTAACTTATTTCTGGCGTGTCTTTTATCTGCCGACAAAACCTGAGCAAGTTTAAATGGTTATGTTGTTTTGATGAATATGTGTACAGGGTTTGGATTTTAATTAGTCGTTAAAACTTATATAGTGGGGGGCACCCTACGGGTGTCCCGCAAGGACGATCGCCGCGAGCGTGGGCGAACCCCAAAAAAAGACCAAAGAGGAATTAGTCGTGCTTGAAACATACCGTAAACACGTCGCAGAACGTGCCGCCGAGGGCGTGGTCGCCAAACCTCTGGATGCAGAGCAGGTCGCCGCCCTGGTTGAGCTTCTCAAGAACCCGCCCGCTGGCGAACAAGACTTTCTGAAAGAGCTGTTGTCCTCCCGTATTCCCCCTGGTGTTGATGAAGCGGCCTATGTCAAAGCCGGTTTCCTCACCGCCATCGCCAAGGGCGAAGCCCACTCTCCCATCCTGACCGCTGCCGAAGCTGTTGAGCTGCTGGGCACCATGCAGGGTGGTTACAACATTCAGCCGCTGATCGACCTGCTGGACCACGGCACCCTGGCCCCTCTTGCCGCCAAGGGCCTCTCCCACACCCTGCTGATGTTTGACTCCTTCCACGACGTGGAAGAGAAGGCCAAGGCGGGCAATGCTCACGCCAAGCGGGTGATGCAATCCTGGGCCGATGCCGAGTGGTTCCTCTCCCGTCCCGAGCTGGCCGAGAAGATCACGGTTACCGTGTTCAAGGTGACCGGCGAAACCAACACGGATGATTTGTCACCGGCGCCGGATGCCTGGTCCCGTCCCGACATTCCGCTGCATGCCCTGGCCATGCTGAAAAACGCCCGTCCCGGCATCACTCCGGACAATGACGGCACCATAGGTCCCATCAAGACCATTGACGCCCTGAAAGAGAAAGGCTTCCCGCTGGCCTATGTGGGCGACGTGGTCGGTACCGGCTCTTCCCGCAAATCCGCCACCAACTCTGTGCTCTGGTTCATGGGCGACGACATTCCGTTCGTGCCGAACAAGCGCGCCGGCGGTGTCTGCCTCGGCGGCAAGATTGCCCCCATCTTCTTCAACACCATGGAAGATGCCGGCGCCCTGCCCATCGAGGTGGACGTCTCTGCGCTTGCGATGGGCGATGTGATCGACATCTACCCCTATGCCGGCAAGATCTGCAAGCACGGCACCGAGCAGGTGCTGGCCCAGTTTGAACTCAAGACAGAGGTGCTGATCGACGAGGTGCGTGCCGGTGGCCGTATTCCGCTGATCATAGGCCGTGGCCTGACCGACAAGGCGCGGGAAGTCATGGGTCTGCCGTTCTCCACCGTGTTCCGCCGTCCTGTGCCCGTGGCCGATACCGGCAAGGGTTACACCCTGGCCCAGAAGATGGTCGGCAAGGCGTGCGGCGTGAAGGGCATTCGCCCCGGCACCTACTGCGAGCCGCGCATGACCACGGTCGGCTCCCAGGACACCACGGGTCCCATGACCCGCGACGAGCTGAAAGACCTGGCCTGCCTCGGCTTCTCCGCCGATCTGACTATGCAGTCCTTCTGCCACACCGCCGCCTATCCCAAGCCCATAGACGTGCAGACTCACCACACCTTGCCGGACTTCATCATGAACCGCGGTGGCGTCTCCCTGCGTCCGGGTGACGGCGTCATCCACTCCTGGCTGAACCGCATGTTGCTGCCGGATACCGTGGGTACCGGTGGTGACTCCCACACCCGTTTCCCCATTGGCATCTCCTTCCCGGCGGGTTCCGGTCTGGTGGCCTTTGCCGCCGCCACCGGCGTCATGCCGCTGGACATGCCGGAGTCCGTGCTGGTGCGCTTCAAGGGCGAACTGCAACCTGGCATCACCTTGCGTGATCTGGTTCATGCCATCCCCTACGCCGCCATCCAGAAAGGGCTGCTGACCGTCGAGAAAGCGGGCAAGAAGAACATCTTCTCCGGCCGCATCCTCGAGATCGAAGGCTTGCCGACCCTGAAGGTGGAGCAGGCGTTCGAGCTGGCCGATGCCAGCGCCGAGCGCTCCGCCGCCGGTTGCACCATCAAGCTGGATCAGGCACCAATCATCGAGTATCTGAAGTCCAACATCGTGATGCTGAAATGGATGCTGTCCGAAGGCTACGGCGACCCGCGCACCATCACCCGTCGCATCAAGGGGATGGAAGAGTGGCTGGCCAACCCTGTGCTGATGGAAGCGGACAAGGATGCCGAGTATGCCGAAATCATCGAGATCGATCTGGCCACCATCAAGGAGCCCATCCTGTGCGCGCCGAACGATCCGGATGATGCCCGTCTGCTCAGCACTGTGGCGGGTGACAAGATCGACGAGGTGTTCCTCGGTTCCTGCATGACCAACATCGGCCACTTCCGCGCCGCCGGCAAACTGCTCGAGAAGTTCCAGGGCGAGCTGCCGACCCGCATGTGGATAGCCCCGCCCACCAAGATGGACAAGGATCAGCTGACCGAAGAGGGCTACTACGGCATCTTCGGCCGGGTCGGTGCCCGCATCGAGATCCCGGGCTGCTCCCTGTGCATGGGCAACCAGGCGCGCGTGGCGGAAGGGGCCTCGGTGGTCTCCACCTCCACCCGCAACTTCCCGAACCGTCTGGGCAAGGGTGCCAACGTCTATCTGGCCTCTGCCGAGCTGGCTGCGGTTGCCGCCATTATCGGCAAGATCCCGACCGTGGCCGAGTACCTGCAGTACGCCAAGACGCTGGACGCCACTGCGGCCGACACCTATCGCTACCTCAACTTCAACGAGATCGCCTCCTACACCAAGAAGGCCGATGCGGTGATCCTGCAGCAAGCGGTATAAGGATTGGCGCCGGTATGGCGCAGACAGTCCACTAAAAAGCCCCGGCTCATGCCGGGGCTTTTGTTTTCATCCTCATCAGCTGCTGCTCGTTTTTTGCTCTCATTAGGGCCCGATTCAGCATCGGCTGTTAAGGTGGGCGGCCATGTTTGCTGTCTGGTCCCGCTATGTCGATGTCACTGCCCAACCTGGATTTCTCCCGTCCCTGGCTGCGTCTGGGGTGTACCCTGCTGCTGTTCACGCTGCCCCTCGCACTCGGGCTGTGGGTGCTCTACAACGGCCACCTGCAGATGCTGGATCGTCAGTCAGAGCGTTCGGCCCGGCAGGCGGTCACCCTGATGGAGACCATGCTGGCCCACGCCGAGAGCGCCAACCGTACCTTGTTGCCCTTCGTCGAACAGCCGTGCGAACAGGCCCTGTTCACCCTGCGTCAGCAGGTGGCGCTGGTGCCCTTCGTGCGTACCGTCAACCTGGTGAGGGAGCAGGGGATCTACTGCAACTCGCTGTTTGGCGCCATCCAGTGGCCGGATCGGGCCGAAAGTTACAGCGACGGACGGCTGCGGCTGCTGGCGGGCAATCAGGTGCGGGCCGATCACCCCCTGCTGGCGCTGCGTGATAGCGAGGGCAGGGGGGCCGCCTTCAGCACCATAGACGGCGATTATCTGCGCTTCATGCTGGTGCTGAGCGGGCGGCCCTGTACCCTGCTGCTGCACGTGGGCAAGCAGTGGCTGGATGAACGGGGCGTACTGAGCGAAGGGGGGCAGCCGTTGCCAACCCTGGCCAGTCATGAGGTCCGTTCCGACCGCTACCCGCTCTCGATATATGCCGGACACGAGATCCCCTCGCTCTGGTCCTCCCTGTGGCAGGCCCGGCAGTGGGCCATTATGGTGTTGTTTGGGCTCTGCTTCGGCTTTGCCCTGCTCATCTGGTGGTTGCTGGGACGGCCCCGCTCTCCCGTGGTGGAGCTGGCCCGCGCCCTGCGCAATCGGGAGTTTGTGCCCTATTTGCAACCGCTGGTGGCGGCGGGGAGCGAGCGGGTGATGGGGGCCGAGGTGTTGATGCGCTGGCAGCACCCGACGGCCGGGCTGATCTGCCCCGATCTCTTTATTCCCCAGGCGGAAGCTAGCGGTCTGATCGTGCCGATGACCACCCTGCTGATGGAAGAGGTGGCCCGCGAGCTGAGCATGGAGCGCGATCTGGTGCCCGACGGGTTTCACATCAGCTTCAACATCAGTGCCGCCCACTGCCGCGACATGGTGCTGCTTGCCGAGTGCCGGCGCTTCCTCGATCACTTCGCGCCGGGCCAGGTGGTACTGGTGCTGGAGCTGACCGAACGGGAGCTGCTGGTGGCGGATCCCCAGACCCTGGCGCTGTTTCGCCAGCTCGACGAAATGGGGGTCAGGTTGGCCATGGACGATTTTGGCACCGGCCACTCCAGTCTGCACTACCTGCAGCAGTTCCATGTGGACTATCTCAAGATAGATCAGTCGTTTATCGGCAGGATCGGCACCGAATCCCTGTCCGAGCACATAGTTGACAACGTGATCGATCTGGGGACCCGGCTCGGCCTCGCGCTGGTTGCCGAGGGGGTGGAGACGCGCCAGCAGGCCGACTACCTGAAAAGCAAAGGCGTCGACTACCTGCAGGGCTATCTGTTTGGCCGTCCGCTGCCGCTGCGCGACTTTCAGGCTGCGTTGGGCCAGCCGCAGGCCGAGCCCGCGACGTTGGCGGTCTCGGCCTGAGCCATCAGGTGAGGGATTGCAGCCAGTTCGCCAGCTTCTCATGGGGGCTGCCGGGAATCGGTGGCGCGGGGGCGAGCAGGTGATAGCCGGTGCCATCCGGGATGAATCCGAGCGGGGCGACCAGCAGGCCGGCGGCGACATCGTCGCACACCAGCCGGTAGGGGCCTATGGCGACGCCAAGGCCCGCCACGGCGGCCTGCAGGCTGAAGTAGAAGTGTTCGAAGGTCTGGGTCGGCGCCTCGTCGCTCGCAGTCTGTCCGGCCTGCGCCTGCCAGCTTTGCCAGGCGGCGGGACGGGTCCTGGTGTGCAGGCGGGGGGCCGAGGCGCGCAGAGCCGGCAGCTCTCCTCCTGGCTCGAAAAACTGCGCCACCTTGCCCGGCTGACAGACGGGCCCGGTCAGCTCCTCGAACAGCAGCTGGCTGTAAAGGTCATCAGGCCAGTGAAAGTCGTTGCGCCGAATGGCGAGATCTATGCCGTTGCCAAAGCTGAGGGCGCCGCCCCCCGCCATCAGATGCACGTCCAGCTCGGGGTGCAGGGCCTGGAAGGCGGGCCAGCGCGGGATCAGCCAGCGCATCAGCAGGGTGGGCTCGCAGGAGATGACCAGCGACTGGGGCTTGCTCTGCTGGCGCAGCGCCTGCGCCGTCTGCCGGATCCTGCTCAGCCCCTCCCTGACGGCCTCATGGAGCCTGCTGCCCGCCTCGGTCAGAAAGACCCGGCGCTGGCGACGCTCGAACAGCGGGATCCCCAGATCCTCCTCCAGCAGGCGCACCGCCCGGCTGATGGCGCCATGGGTGAGATGCAGCTCATCGGCGGCGCGGCTGAAGTTTTCGGTGCGGGCAGCCACCTCGAAACAGCGCAGGGCCGTCAGGGAGGGGAGGGAGAGGTCTTTCTGTGAGTTATTATCACCATTCATGTCAGAAGTTATCGTTCGTTATTGGTGCGGATGCCAAATAAAATAGCCGATATCTCTCAGCATCAGGACTCTTTTCATGACCGAACTGTTAGCCGTAGTGGCCATTACCTTCTTTGCCGTCATCAGCCCGGGGCCCGATTTTGCCATGGTGTCGCGCAACAGCCTGCTGCTCTCCCGTCGCACCGGCGTGCTGACGGCGCTCGGCATAGCGGCCGGGGTCTGCGTCCATGTGACCTACACCCTGCTGGGGGTCGGCCTGTTGATCCAGCAGTCGCTCTGGCTGTTCAACCTCATCAAGCTGGCGGGGGCCGCCTACCTCATCTTCCTCGGCATCAAGATGCTGCGCGCCAGGCCTGTGACCCTTGAGGAGGCGGTCAGCCAGCCAACCCTCTCCAGCCTGGGGGCGCTGCGCACCGGGTTTCTGACCAATGTGCTCAACCCCAAGACCACCATCTTCATCGTCAGCCTGTTCATGCAGGTGGTGCAGCCGCAGACGGCGCTGGCGGTCCAGCT
This sequence comes from Aeromonas sp. MR7, assembly GCF_963899385.1. NCBI lineage: Bacteria > Pseudomonadati > Pseudomonadota > Gammaproteobacteria > Aeromonadales > Aeromonadaceae > Aeromonas > Aeromonas sp. MR7. The sequence continues at coordinate 154,062 of NZ_CAWQXH010000043.1, read as the reverse complement.
CGGCTATGGCGCCTTCATAGTGCTGGCCCACGCCCTCTGGTTCAGCGCTATGGCGATCTTCTTTTCCACCGCGTCGGTTCGAGCCCGCTTGCTGGCGGTGCGCCACTGGATCGACCGGGTGTTTGGCGGCCTGCTGGTGGGATTCGGCATGCTGCTGGCACTGACCCAGCAATCGCGCTGAGGGAGTGGGGGAGTCATCCCCCTTATCCACCCCCGACTGTAGGGGCTTGTTTTTCATGCCTTGTGGTCCGCTTTTCGGTAGAATTGCCGCTCATTTTGAAGTCAGATGAGGCGCGGTATGACGGTCAAGTTCCAGGCATTTCACAGCATCAAGGCGATCAACAATCGGGAGGTGCTGTTCAACTGGTCCAGGACCAACCCCCTCGGCGCCCTGGATCAGGTGTGGCGCCCGACCCATAGCGACGAGCTGCAGGCGCTGCTGCGTGAACACCCCGAGCGCAAGCTGCGGCTGATCGGCTCAGGCCTCTCCTTCGAACCCATCCACAGCGTCTATGCCGAGGGCAGTCAGGCGCTGCTGGTGGACCTGTACCACCTGCGCGGCCAGCTGGCGCAGACCGCGGATACCGTCACCTATCAGGCGGGCACGCCGCTCGATACCGTCTACGCCGATCTCATCGCCATGGAGCGGATGCTGCCGGCATCCCCGGGCGTCATTGGCATCCAGACGCTGGGCGGTGCGCTCAGCACAGGCACCCATGGTCAGGGGCTGCACCAGTCCGCCCTGTGCGATACCGTGGAGGCGATGACTGTGATGCTGGCCAATGGCGACATCATCCGGGTGGATCGCACCGATCCGCGCTTCGGCGCCTTCGTGATGGGCATGGGCATGCTCGGCATACTGCTCGACGTCACCCTGCGCACAGTGCCCAACCGCATCATGCGCTGCACCAAGTTCACCACCGACTATCCCTTCCTGCTGGAACACAACGAGCGGCTCAACCGCGAGCACGGCTTCGTGAAGAGCTGGTGGTTCGCCTGGACCGGCGAGAGCCACATCTGGCTGGTGGATCCCGCCTCCGAGGAGGAGGTGGCCCGCTACCGCGCCGCCGGCAGCGAGCCGCTGCTGCTGGAGGGGGATATTGACGCCCGCATGAACGCCACCATAGATGCCACCCTGCAGAAGATGGCGAAAGACACCAAGGACGAGGCTCTGGCCGGGGAGCACTTCGAGACGGTGCGCCGTTTCAAGGATGCCTCCGATCTGGTGGGCAACGTCTACCAGATCCTCTGCAAGGGGATACCTGCACCCCAGATCAATTGCGAGGTGGCGGTGCCGCTGCATCGCATGAACGAGGCGCTGGCGATCCTGCAGGCCTGGCAGCAGGCCAACCCCGGTGTGCTGCACTATCCCTTTATCCTGCGCTGTACCGGTCCCTCCGAGGCCTGGCTCAGCGCCGCCTATGATCAGTCGGTCTGCTGGGTCGGTTTTCTGGTCTATCTGGCGGCAGACGGCACCTTCGTCAACGGCTCCATGGAGCAGATGCGCGAGCTGCAGCAACTGCTGGTGCCGCTCGGCGGCATTCCCCATTTCGGCAAGCACCTGGCGATGGATCTCTACGACTTCCCGGCCCTGCTGCCGCGCTGGAATGACTTCCTGGCCCTCAAGGGCGAGCTCGATCCCCATGGCCGCTTCGAGAACCGCTGGCTCAGCGATCTGTTCGCCAACCGGTAAGGATTGAACATGACCCATATGCAAGATACCCGCGTACCCATCACCCTGCCGACCAGAGGGGAGTCATCCATATGACAGACATGCAAGACACCCGAATTCCCGTGACCCTGCTGACCGGCTTCCTCGGCAGCGGCAAGACCACACTGCTCAACCACTGGGTCAAGCAGCCGGAGCTCGGCGAGTGCGCCGTGCTGATCAACGAGTTCGGCTCTGTGGGACTGGATCACCATCTGGTACAGCAGGTGGACGAGCAGGTGGTGCTGCTCGATTCCGGCTGCATCTGCTGCTCGGTACAGGGCTCCCTGGTGGAGGCGTTGCAAGGGCTGTTTATGAAGGCCATTCAGCGCAAGATCAAACCGTTCAAGCGGTTGATTATCGAAACCACAGGTCTGGCCGATCCGGCCCCCGTGCTGTTTACCCTGCGCGAAGAGGGCTTTATTGCCCAGCGTTACCGTTTCGACGGCACAGTCACAGTAGTGGATGCCGGCCATATCGAGCAGCAGCTGGCGGCTCAGTATGAAGCGGTGAAACAGGTGGCGCTGGCGGATCTGTTGGTGGTGAGTAAGGGGGATCTGGTGGATGGCGAGCAGCTGGAGCGGGTCGAGGCCCAGCTGGCGGCCCTCAATCCGGCGGCCCCCATCGAGCGGGTCAGCAATGGCGAGCTGTCGCCTGCGGTGCTGGATAAGCTGGGTGCCTACAACGAGGCGGCCGGGCGCGACGTGCTCCAGCTGCTGGCCTGGTTGCGCACCGAATCCCCGAAGCAGGGGCTGGCTTCGCCGATGCAGCCCAAGATGAAGCCGTTCGCCGCCAAGGTGGGCACGGCCACGCCGACTCATTTCGAGCACGGCAACATTGAAAGTTTCTCTCTGCGTATCGGCGAGCCGCTCAAGCCGGCCCGTCTGCTGGCCGCCATCGATGCGGTGCAGGTCCAATACGGCGATGCCCTGCTGCGGCTCAAGGGGATCTTGCAACTGGAAGGGGAGAGCCAGCCCGTGGTGATCCACGGCGTACACGGCCAGCTCTATCCGTTGCAGGCATTGGGAGATTGGCCGGAGGGCAAGGCCCAGTCCCGGCTGGTGTTTATCGTGAAAAGTCAGGACAAGGCGGGGATAGAGCGGCTGTTCCTGGATACGCTCAAGGCCCCCGAGCCCAGTCTGGAAGAGCAGCTCAGAGCCATGCTCGGCCAGCCTGATGCTTGATGTAATGAGATGACTCGCTTTCGTGCGGGTCTTTTTTTATCTGAAGAGGAGGTGGCTGCTCATGCCCGATAGCACACACATGGTTACGCCTGCCCAACGCAAGTGGCTGCCGCCGCTGACGGCGGTCGGCTTCTTCATGCAGACCCTGGATGGCACCATACTCAACACCGCCCTGCCCAGCATGGCCGAGACCCTGGGTGAGAGCCCGCTGCAGATGCAGTCGGTGATCATCGCCTACATGCTGACGGTGGCACTGCTCATTCCCGCCTCCGGCTGGCTGGCGGACAGATTCGGCACCCGCCGCATCTATCTGGCCGCCATACTGCTGTTCACCCTGGGATCGCTGGCCTGCGCCGCCTCCAACTCCCTCTCCATGCTGGTGGCGGCCCGTGTGCTGCAAGGCATAGGCGGCGCCCTGCTGATGCCGGTGGGACGCCTCGCCGTGCTGCGGGTCTACAGCAAGCACGAGCTGTTGCGGGTGATGTCGTTCGTCACCATCCCCGGCCTGGTGGGGCCCTTGATCGGCCCGGCACTGGGCGGCTGGCTGGTGGAGGTGGCGAGCTGGCACTGGGTGTTTCTCATCAATCTGCCGGTGGGCATACTCGGCTTTATCGCCAGCTGGCACTTCATGCCCGACCTGCGGCAGGGCACGGCCAAGTTCGACTGGCAGGGTTTCGTGATGTTCAGCGCCGGCATGGTGCTGGTGTCGGTGGGCTTGCAGGGGCTGGGCGAGCACAGCATCTCCACCGGCTGGGCACTGTTTGCCCTGCTGTTCGGGCTGGCCGTCATGGCGAGTTACTGGCTCTATGCCGCCAATGCCGAGGAGCCGCTGTTCAGTCTGGCGCTGTTCAAGACCAGCACCTTCGCCATCGGCGTCTGGGGCAACCTGTTTGCCCGCCTCGGCAGCGGTGCCATGCCCTTCCTCACCCCGCTCTTCCTGCAGCTGGGGCTCGGTTTTTCGCCGAGCAAGGCGGGGATGACCATGATCCCCACAGTGCTCGGCGCCATGCTGACCAAGACGCTGGTGAACAAGCTCATTCCGAAGGTGGGTTATCGGCGCATCCTGATCGGCAATACCCTGGCGCTGGGGGCCATGATCGCCAGCTTCTACTTCATCGACAACCAGCTGCCCTACGGGGTGCTGCTGGGCTGGCTGATGGTGTTTGGCGCCATCAACTCGCTGCAGTTCTCCGCCATGAACACGCTCACGCTGCAAGACTTGAGCGCCGAGCATGCCAGCAGCGGCAACGGCCTGCTGTCGGTGGTGATGCAGCTCTCCATGAGTCTTGGGGTGGCGATTGCCGCCAGCCTGCTGGGGCTCTTCTCGGCCGGTTCATCGGCGGCGGATGGCCAATGGCTGGGAGGCTTTCACCTCACCTATCTCTGCATAGGTCTCATGTCCATGCTGGCGGCGCTGATCTTTGCCCAGCTGGCGCGGGACAAGGGGTGAGCGGGGTTGTGCCGTCGGCAGTCAGGCTGATGGCGCAGGCAGGTAGCTGACCTGACAGGGCAGTTGCTCCAGCACGTGGGCCAGATGGGCCGTCTCCAGCAGAAAGGTCTGCTCCGGGTGGCCCGGCGTCCAGGTGAAGGCGTGATGACCCATCAGTTGAAGGTCTACCAGCAGCGGGATATCGGCGCGGGGCAGGAAGGGGCAGACGGCGCCCGGCAGGCAGCCAATCTCGGCCTGCATCTCCTCGGCGGTGCAGATGGAGGGCTTGGCACCGAGTGCGGCCTTGACCGCCTTGTTGTCGAGCCGCCCGTCCCTGTGGGTCAGCAGCAGGGCGAAGCGGCCATCCTTGAACTTGAGAAACAGGGTCTTGCTGAATTCGGCCTGCCAGCCGAGGCGGGCTTTCACCTGTTCGTCGGTGGCGTAATCCAGAATGGGTTCATGCTGGTAGCGCTGATGGGGCAGCCCGGCCAGCAGCCGGCAGTTGAAGTCGTGAATGGTGTCGAGCGGCATGGGGGTCTCCTGTGGCGAGCCTTATCCTGCCAGTCGTGGCGGGACGGGCCCAATCACACTTTCTGATGGCGGATAAGCCGCCTTGCAAGATGCAACAAGGGCACCCTCGGGTGCCCTTGTTGATTCAGTGATGTTGCAGCTCGCACGCTTCCCAGTGAAAGGGGATGGGGCAGAGTTGCTGGGAGGCCTTGTCGTAACCCTGCCACAGCTGGCCCAGCGTGCGACCATCGAGCGGGTGACGCAGGCTCGGTGCCAGTTCGGCCAGCGGCCAGAGCACGAAGGCGTTGGTGAGGATCTCGCCGCGGGGCAGGGCGACCGGCGTCTCGCAGACCAGATCGCCATAGAGCAGCAGATCCAGATCCAGAGTGCGCGGAGCGAATTTCTTGGCATCCGGCTCGCGGCCGTGGGCGAACTCCATGGCACGCAGCCGTTGGCACAGGGTTGCCAGCGGCAGGTCTGTGTCGGCACCGACCACCAGGTTGTAGAATGGGCGTCCATTGAAGCCCACCGCCTCGCTCTCGAATACCCGGGAGACAGCCAGCTCGCCAAACTCCGCCTGCAGGGCATCGAGGCCGGCGCGGATATGGTGCTCCCGCTCTATGTTGGAGCCCAGGCTGATATAGATACGGGTCATCAGTTGGCGCTCGTGGCCGGAGTCCGGTGGCGCAGGATCTCGACCCCGACGCCGGCGGCATTGGGCACGGCGCCCGGTTTGGTCAGGGTGACCTTGACCCATTGCACCCGCTCATCGGCCAGCACCAGCATGGCGACCTGCTCGGCCATGGTTTCGACCAGCTCCACCACCTTGCTGGAGGCGTGATCACAAATCTTGCGCGAGAGGGTGGCGTAATCCAGTGCCAGATTGATATCGTCGGTTGCTGCGGCGGGACGGTTGTCAAAGCCCATTTCGAGGTCGAAACAGAGCTTCTGGCGAATGCCTTTCTCCCACTCATAGACACCAATAGTGGTCAAAACCTCGAGTCCGCGAATAAACACCTTGTCCATGACAGTACTTCTTCTTTACTCTTGATGGGCTGTGATAACAGCGCAGGGATGCAGGCCTGGCAACCAGTTTGCCGCGCGGTCGGTTTGGACGACACGCTTTTGGGCAACGCCAAGCCAGAGAATGTGGCCCGCATCATACCCCATTCATATCGTGGTAAAAACGACCAAGATGACGGCCCTGACGATTTTGATGATTATTCTGGCCTACCTGGGCGGCTCGCTGTCCAGTGCCGTGCTGGTTTCCCGCATCACGGGTCTGCCGGATCCTCGCGATCATGGCTCCCACAATCCGGGTGCGACCAATGTGTTGCGCCTCGGTGGCCGTGTGGCTGCCGTTGTGGTGTTGCTGCTCGACGTGCTCAAGGGCACGGCCCCCGTCTATCTCGCCTGGTATCTGCAAATCAAACCCGTCTACCTCGGCTTCATCGGGGTGGCAGCCTGCCTCGGCCACATGTACCCCATCTTCTTCCACTTCCGGGGCGGCAAGGGGGTGGCGACGGCACTCGGCACCATGATGCCCATCGGTTTCACCATGGGCGGGGCCGTCATCGGTACCTGGCTGGTCGTGCTGCTGGTGAGCGGCTACTCGTCGCTGGCCTCCATCATTACCGTGCTGTTGACGCCGCTCTTTACCTACCTGCTCAAACCCGAATACACGCTGCCAGTCTCGTTGCTCTCCTGCCTCATTCTGATCCGCCATCATGAGAACATTGCCCGCCTGTTGAAAGGGGAGGAGCCCAGAGTCTGGGGGCGAAAGGGGGGAGAAAAGCAAAAAGAGGAGTCGTAGCGACTCTGCAGGCAACCCCTTGGGGGGCTGGGTTCATCATGACTAGTTGTGCCGGTCAGTTATGGGACCAGTTCGGCCAGAACGCAGGCGACGGCCAGCAAGTCGGCGCTGCCGCCAGGGCTCAGATGCTTGGCGATCAAGGCTCTGTCCATCTCTTGCAGCCTTGCCAGGTCCCACCCATTGTTCAGCAGGTTTTGCGCATAACTCTGAACGTAGCGCAGGCCAGCAATACCGCCTCGGGAGACCAGGTTACTGTCGTTATTGGTCGCCATCAGCCTTAACAAGGCATGGTGCAACTGTCGCTCCCCCTGCTCGGCATGCCAATGTGGCAGGACGAAGCGCCTTATCGTAGCAAAACCGCTTTCCACTTCACCTCGCGCTCCCGTCAGGGCAAATTGCTGAAATTGACGCTCACCTGCCGTGCTGGGATGGGGTGTGTGGTGCAACTCTCGACTGACCAGTCCCTGACAGATTTCACTGACCGTCCGGCAGACATTGTCGCTCGTCACGGGCCTGCTTTGTCCCTGCAGACGACCGGCGGCAAAGCAGAGCAGACCCAGTGAAAAGATCCCGCCTTTATGGGTATTCACCCCGCCCGTTGCGTTGAGCATATCCTGCTCGCAGGCCATCCCTGCCGGGCGTACCAGCGCCAGTTGTCTATCCGGTGCCTGCAGGGCATTTGCTCTGCCCATCTCTTCAAAGATGGTCAGCCAAGGGGTGATTGCGGCAATGCTGCGCAAGAACAGCGGGTAATCCATATCGGAGTGCGAGCCCGAGTTTGCTTGATCCACCAAACCCGGTTTGGGGGTCAAATCCAGCTCCTGAAGCAGTGCCCGGGCAGCGATAGCCGGGACATCGATGGCATGGCGTTTAAGGGCGAGTGAAGCAGTCATCGATTAACTCCTCGATTCGTTTGACTAGCTCTGGGAGCGGGTGGCGGCGTGAGCGGGCACAACCGTGCGCCGGTTCATCACATATCAGGCATCGACGGAGAGGTTCGCCCAGGGCGCGTCGTCCAATCTGGCCGGACTGATGACAAACGACATCGAGATCCCATAGTCTGCCAAGGGGGTGGGTTCGTTCCAGCGCGACACAGGCGGTTTTAATGTCGGTGGCGGAGTGGGCAATGGACCATAGCCCTTCCGGGCCTGTGGGTAGCCACAGAACCTGGTGGTCTATGACCTGCCATTGCTGTGCTAGCAGCAGTTGATGGCATTGTGTGATGGCGGTCTGCATGCATTGGCGGTAACGGGGGTTATCTTTTATGACCCCCGGCGTGACCAAAGTGAGTGAAATGATGGGGTGCTGGTAACGTGTCAGCCACTCTTGCTGGCGTGCTGCGCGGCACTCCTTTGCCGCCAGCAGTTGCTTCAGGTTGACCCCCGTCAGAGCGGGGGACTCTTTATCACTTATCAACTCTCTTTCACCTCTCGTACCGTATCGATAACACTCCCGTCGCGATAGCGGATCACGCCGACAATCTTGTCGGTAAATTCGATCGCTTTCGGTTTACCCGTCAGTGAGATGGCTTTCTCATAAAGCGCCTCGATATCGACCAGTTTCAGCCCCGCCGCGGCCAGTCGCGCACGAATTTCCGGACGTGCCGGATTCACCGCGATCCCGTGATCGGTGACCAGTACATCAATGCTCTCGCCCGGTGTCAGTCGGGTGGTGACCTGCTTCACTACGGTCGGGATGCGGCTGCGCAGCAAGGGAGCCACCACAATGGTGAGATTGGCGGCCGCGGCGACATCGCAGTGACCGCCGGATGCACCACGCATCACCCCGTCCGAGCCGGTGATCACGTTGACGTTAAAATCGACGTCAATTTCCAGTGCGCTCAGAATGACGATGTCCAGTTGGTCGCAGCAGGTCGCCTTGCTGCCCGGATTGGCATAGACGTTGGTGGAGATCTCTATGTGATTGGGGTTGCGAGCCAGAGAGGCTGCCGCTTGCCCATCAAAGCATTGGGTATCAAGCAGCTTTTCAATCAACCCTTTTTCATGCAGGTCGACCAGGCTGCCAGTGATGCCACCCAGAGCAAAACGGGCTTTGACGCCATTGCGCTCCATTTTTTCTGCCATGAAGCGGGTACAGGTTGTTGATGCCGCGCCGGAGCCGGTCTGCATCGAGAAGCCGTTCTTGAAGTAACCCGAGTGTTCAATCACATCGGCGGCAAAGCGGGCAATCAGCAGTTCGCGCGGGTTGCTGGTGACGCGGGCTGCGCCCACGCTGATTTTTGCCGGATCCCCAACGCTCTCCACTTTGACGATGTAATCGACCTGATCCTGGACCAGGCTGGCAGGCATATTGGGGAAGGGCACCAGCTCTTCGGTCATCAACACCACATGACGGGCGAAGTGGGCATCGACCATCGCGTAGCCGAGCGAACCACAGCAGGATGTGCCGTGGGTGCCATTGGCATTGCCAAACTCGTCGCTGCAGGGGACGCCAAGAAACGCCACGTCGATCTTCAGTTCGCCATCTTGCAGCAGTTTGACCCGTCCGCCATGGGAGTGGATCTGGACCGGTTCATCCATCAGACCATGGGAGATGGCGTCGGCCAGCTTGCCGCGCATGCCGGAGGTGTAAATCCGGGTGATCACCCCGTTTTTGATGTGCTCAATCAGCGCGTCATTACAGGTCATCAGGGAGCTGGAGGCCAGGGTCAGATTTTTGAAGCCCAGTTTGGCCAGCGTAGCTACGACCTGATTGATCACCTTGTCCCCTTCGCGAAAAGCGTGGTGGAACGAGATGGTCATGCCATCTTGCAGGCCGCAACGTGCAACCGCCTGCTCCAGGGATTCACACAGTTTGCGATTGTGCTTGGCTGCCTGATCTCCCAGCCAGGGGGTTGCGTTGTAGGCTCCGGCGAACGGGGTCAGTGCCCGCAGGTGAGGAAAATTGATATGGAGTTGTTCAGTCTGTTTCATGGTTGAATCCTTAACGGCGCACGCCGGAGGCTGCGGCGCGCTCCAGCACTACTTGGGCGTGATTGATAATGGGGGCATCCACCATTTTCCCGTTGAGGGAGACCACCCCCAATCCGTTGCGCTCACCCTCTTCGGCGGCCTCAATGATCCGCAGCGCGTGTTCGACGTCCTGTTGCGTCGGGGCATAAGCGTTATGCAACAGGTCGATTTGGCGCGGGTTGATCAGGGATTTGCCGTTAAAGCCCATGCGACGGATCAGCTCGACTTCCCGTAAAAAGCCGGCCTCGTCATTCACATCCGACCATACGACGTCAAAGGCATCGATGCCTGCGGCACGTGCCGCATGCAACACGGCGCAGCGGGCGTAAAACAGCTCGGTGCCATCTCCCCGTTCGGTTTGCATGTCCATGACGTAGTCAAAGGCCGCGAGGGCGATCCCGATCAGGCGCGGTGAGCTGCGGGCGATGGCGACTGCATTGATCACGCCAACAGCGGATTCGATGGCTGCCATCACCTTGGTCGAGCCAACCTCCCGGCCACATTCCCGCTCGATTCGTTCCAGATGGCCTTCAAGCTCATGGATATCATCGGGGGTATCGGTTTTCGGCAGGCGGATCACGTCCACGCCACCCCGGACTGCCGCTTCCAGATCGAGCAGGCCAAAGGGGGTGTTCAGTGGATTGATGCGGACCACGGTTTCGATATCCCGATACATGGGGTGCTGCAAGGCGTGGAAGACCAGCAATCTGGCCGAGTCTTTCTCCCGCAGTGCGACGGCATCCTCCAGATCAAACATGATGGAGTCGGGAGTGTAGATAAAGGCGGTCGAGAGCATGGCGGCATTGGCCCCCGGCAGGAACAGCATGCTGCGGCGAAGTTTTTTCATTGCAGTTTCTCCCAAGCAATCTGCTGCACATCGGTGGCACGCAATATTGCGCTTTGCAGGCGGGCACGAATGACGCAGTCCAGCGCCCCTTTATCCTCGATGATGATCAATCCCCGGGTGATGCCCATGGCATCGAGCGTGCTCTCCACGACCTGGCGGATCTGTTCGCCAAACTGTTTCATCACTTCGCTGTAGATTTTGATCTCCAACCCCTGATCAGAGGGGGCAATTTTTACCATCAGGTCGCTGGACTCCTGAGTTCCTGCCAGCGCCTCTCTTACTATGTTCATGGTGAATTCCTTAACTGCTATGCGACTTCCGCGCTGTAATGGGTTTCGAGATAGGCAAGGGTGCTCTCGGGGACGATCTTCCTGATCCGGGAAAAGAGCTGCTGCTGAAGCAAGCGACGGACTTCTGAGGCTGAAATCGCTTTATCGGCATCCTTGATACGCGGTATTTCCACCACATCAATTGTGCCAGCCAGCAGGTCATGCAGCGTCTGATTGTATTGCCGGGAAATCTGGCAAAACGGTTCAGTGCCGATGAAGCGATGGGTAATGCCCAGTGCGGGGGCGATGTAGTCGCGAAAGGTAATCACGTCTATTTCGCTCCAGGCTTGCTGCACCTTGCCGCTCTCTTTCAGGAAGTAGGTCGGAAATGTGGCGCGGGAGATGATGTATTGCGAACCTTCATGAACGGTCACATTCGCCAGGTTCGCCACACCGGCACGCACCATTTGCAGCCGGGCGTGGAACGGGAAAAAGGAGGCATCTTCCCGTACGACAAACAGATGAACCCAGTCGCACTGTTTGGCCGCTAGGGTGATCAGGTGATAATGGCCAAGGGTGAACGGATTGGCATTCATCACAATCGCCCCGACCTGTTTGCCTTCATGCCGGTAAGGGAGGAGCGAACGACAGTAACGGTCAACGCCACCGGGGGTGTTTTCCATCAAAATGGCATCATCGCCACTTTGGGCAATGGGCCAGAATCCACACTGTTCAAAACGCTCCCGGTTAGCCGGTTTGGTACAGAGGAACAGGTGAAAATGGCCCTGTTCCAGGGCCAGATGTTCTACTTCTGCCAGCAGCCGGGTGCTCAGGTTGGCACCGCGCAACTGCTTGTCGACCGCCACGCATTTAATGACGTTGTGTGCCAGACCGGCGCATCCCACCAATTTGAAGCCTGACCAGGCCTCGACAAAAAGGGTGATGTCGGCATCCAGCCCCAGACCATTGTCCGCGAGCAGGCTACGAAGCCGCTCAAGGCGCTCCGGCTGTTTGGCAACGTCGGTCAATCTGAAGTCAATTGTGGGTAGTGACTGCATAGTCTTGTCCGCGCTCTCTTACGCCGCACTTTGCACATCGGCGGGTGATTCGACGATCACATTGCTCAGGCGGCCAACATGTTCAATCTCGACCTCGATGCGATCTCCGGCTTTCATGAACAGTGGTGGGTTGCGTTTTTTGCCAACACCACCGGGTGAACCGGTGATGATGACATCCCCCGGGCTGAGGCGAGTGAAGGTACTGATGTACTCGATCAGGTCAGCAACTTTGTGGATCATGCTGCTGGTGTTGTCCTCTTGCACCATGCTCCCATTTAACCAGGTGCGAATGGCCAGTTGATGCGGGTCGGGGATCTCGTCAGCGGTGGTCAGCCACGGGCCGAAGGCACCGGTTTGCCGCCAGTTTTTACCTGCGGTAAACCAGGTGTGTTGCCAGTCCCGAGCCGAACCATCCATATAGCAGCTATACCCGGCGACATGGCTGAGGGCATCCTGTTTGGCGATATGCTCGCCGCCTTTGCCGATAATGACCGCCAGCTCGCCTTCATAATCGAATTCGCTGGAGTGGTATGGCTTGATGACGGGGTTGTTGTGGCCAGTCTGGGAATCAGCAAATCGGACAAACAGCGTGGGCGCCGGATTATGTTGATCAAACTCCTGACGTTTGGCGGCATAATTCATGCCGACGCAAAGAATTTTTCCAGGCTGTTCAATGACCGGTAAAAAGGTAATTTCAGCAATGTCCAGATCAACAGGATCATGTTGATAGTTTGCCGCTTCGCTGAGGGCATTGGCATCAAGCAGTGACTTCAGATCGTTATAACGGTGGCCAAGGCGGCGTCCTAAATCGACCACGCCTTGTGCGCGGACAATGCCGTAGCTACTCATACCTTGATACATAAAACTTGCGAGTTTCATCGCGTCTTCCTTACTACGTCTATTCAATCAAATGAGGAAATTGCCCAATACCAGCAGCGCAATGGAGACATTGATTGCACCGCCAATACGGGTTGCAATCTGGGCAAAAGGCATCAAGCTCATGCGGTTGCCGGCAGTCAGAATGGCCACGTCACCCGTTCCGCCCTGGCCGCTTTGGCAGCATGAGACAATGGCGACATCAATAGGGTGCATACCGATTTTTTTACCGACGAAGAAACCGGTCACAACCAGTGCTGATACCGTACAGATAATCACCAGCAGGTTGGTCAGAGTGAAGGCATTCACCAGTTCTTGCCATGGGGTGATGGCGACACCTACCGCAAATAGCACGGGGTAGGTCACGGATGTTTGGAAGAATTTATAAACAACCTGAGAACCTTCCAGAATTCGCGGTGAGACACCATGGGTCAGTTTCACCAGTACGGCGATAAACAGCATGCCGACCGGTGCAGGCAGACCAATCAGTTCATGACCAAGCATGCCGAGCATATAAAGCAGGACTGCCAGCAATACCCCTGAAGCCAAGGTTGTAACATCGGTCTTGCCGGTAAATGCGCCGGACAAATTGGCGATTTTGTCATCGCGGCTATTGCTGTTGGGCATTAACTGGCCTTCGCCGGTCAAATGTGGGTAGCGTTTGCCAAGTTGGTTCAGGCAACCTGCAATAATAATTGCGGTCAAACTGCCCAGCATGACCATTGGCAGAATGCGGCCAAGGGCAACCCCCTGATCCATGTGGAGGAGCGTGGCATAGCCGATAGATAGTGGAATTGCGCCTTCTCCTACCCCCCCTGCCATGATTGGCAAAATAATGAAGAAGAAAATCTGGAATGGTTCAAGACCTAATGCCAGGCCGACACCCATGCCAACGATCATGCCAACAATTTCGCCACACAGCATCGGGAAGAAAATACGCAAAAAGCCCTGGATTAGTACCTGGCGATTCATGCTCATAATACTGCCAACAATAATGCAGCAGATATAGAGGTAAAGAATGTTGGTGGACTTGTAGAATTTTATTGTTGATTCGACGACTGAGTCAGGTAGTAGACCGTAGTAGACCAGCGCAGACGGAATAAAGGTCGCACAAATCGCAGCTGCACCAAGTTTACCAACAATTGGGAGTCGTTTGCCAAATTCACCACAGGCAAAACCGAAAAATGCCAGTGTGGCAACCATAACAACTATATCACTGGGTAATTTACCGCCCAGACAATCAATAGCAATCAGTACCCCAGCCAATATAAAAAGAGGCAGTGGTATAATGCCTACCTTCCAGGTGTCCATGATGTACCACCACCGCTCCTTGAGAGAGACCGATTTGGTATTCAGTGCTCCTGGTGCATCCAAGTTGTCTATTGCACTCATAGTCAAGCCATCCTTTCAGTTATTTGTCATCGCCAAGATATAGACATCCTTGATTGCGTTGTGTGAGTGGCCGCATGATAAAATCATGATTTTAATGGTGGCTATAGATTTTATGGTTTCTTTTTATCCTGCGTGATCGAGGTCATTTTTTATGGTGTGGTTTTTATGGTTTCTTTTCAATCACAGCAGATTCTGTAACAGAGAGTCCTAACCTTATTAATTTTCCCGTGCATTGTCGCCTTAGGGCTGCAGGTATGTTGTGGAATAGCTCACAACATTTTTATTGTGAGCCACCATATTGCATAAAAGCTGATAAGCTAAATGCTGGTTTTTATTGTTGCATATAATTTTATGAAAATGTCGTTCCAAATCAGATTGTTTGTCTCGTTGGCGTTGTTTTCTCTGGTACTCTCTCTGGTATTGGGGGGCATGTATTACACAAGTTTTAGTCGCCAGTTGTATGAGCATATGGGGGAACGGGCAAAAATACAGGCAGAAGAGATTGCCTTGATTCCGACATTACGCCTTGATGTGCTGAAGAATGACACTGAAGCGATTAAATTGTTAATGGAGAAACTGGCTGCACGAAGCGATGCCAGTTTTATCGTCATCGGCGATACACAAGGGCGTCATTTGTACCATTCGGTGTTTGATGATCGGGTAGGTACCGCTCTGATCGGCGGTGATAATGCGGAAGTGTTGGCTGGAAAAAGCATCGTGACCCTGCGTCGTGGCGGTTTGGGCGTGTCCCTGCGCAGCAAGGTCCCAATTAGAGATGATGCTGGGCGCGTTGTCGGGATTGTCTCGGTGGGGTATCTGACGAGTTATCTTGATGATATTACCATCAGCAAGGTGGTGAATATATTGATGGTTGCGCTCTCTTTCCTTGCTGCGCTATTTGTATTTTCATGGTATTTCACCCGAAGTATCAAAAAACAGATGTTTGCGTTGGAGCCACGAGAAATTGGCTTTCTGGTGCGGCAACAAAAAGCATTGATGGAGTCGATATTTGAAGGGGTGATCGCTATTGATAGCCAATTGCATATTGAGGTTATTAACCATGCCGCACGGACATTGCTTGATTTGCCTCAATCTGCCCACTCTTTACGTGGTCAACCGATTGGTAATGTGATAAGCCCAGTGTCATTTTTTGATGAAAATATTATGCTGGCAAATGATACGCATGATGAAATCTGTACTTTTAATCATTTAACGGTGATCGCCAGTAGAGTCAGGATTATGCTGGGAGATGATTTGCAGGGGTGGGTGATAACATTCAGAGATCGTAAAGAAATTGATTCATTAAGTGCCCAATTAAGCCAGGTGAAACGATATGTTGATAATCTCAGGATTATGCGACATGAACAACTGAATAGGATGGCTGCCTTGTCAGGAATGCTTCATATGGGGCGCTATGATGAAGCAATTCGTTATATCCAGGCTCACTCTGAATATGCACAGGAGTTGCTTGATTTTATCTCGTCGAATTTCAGTTCACCGACAGTATGCGGTTTGCTGCTGGGCAAGGTTTCACGCGCCACCGAGAAAGGGGTGGTGTTACAATTTGACCCGGCTTGCTCGATGACGAATGAGTTTGGCATACTTGCGGAATCTGAACTGATATCGATTGTTGGCAACCTTCTGGATAATGCCATTGAGGCAACCCAACGTGCGCCATTACCTCATGCCCCGGTAGAGATATTGATTAAGCTAACACAGCGAGAATTGATTGTTGAGGTGGCCGATCAAGGGGTTGGAATTAATAATGACATTAGAGAGCATATTTTCCAACGAGGGGTGACAACCAAGATTAGTGGTGACCATGGTATAGGTCTGTATTTGGTCGATAGTTATGTGACGCAGGTGGGCGGCTCCATCGAGGTGACGAATAACATACCCCGTGGAACAATATTTTCCATCTTTATACCCGTGACTGAACATATTAATAATTCAGGGCTGGAAAAACATTATCATGCGATATGAACCGATAGACGTCCTTATTGTTGAAGATGAGAATGAGCTGGCACAGTTGCATTCGGAGTCGATCCAGAAGCATCCCCGTTTACGGCTGGTGGGTATCGCGTCATCACTGGCTGATGCACAGGCACAGATCGCCAGCAAGCAGCCACAGCTGATTTTGCTGGATAACTATTTACCTGATGGGAAAGGCATCACGCTCATCAATCACCCGGATCTGCTGGCCAATACCTCGGTCATTTTTATTACCGCCGCCAGCGATATGAATACGTGCAGTCAGGCGATCCGTAACGGGGCCTTTGACTACATCCTGAAGCCTGTATCATGGCGGCGCCTTGACCAGTCTCTTGAGCGTTTTGTTCAATTTACCGAGCAACAGCGGCTTTGGAAGATTGTTGACCAGAAGAGTGTCGATTCACTCTACCTGTTGCAGGCCAAAAATTATCGTCTGGATAACAGTGCCAAGGGGATCGAAGAGAGTACGCTGGCCTTGGTACAAAAGCTGTTCAACGATGCGGATTGCCAATTCTTTTCAGTGGATGATGTAGTCAGTGCAACAGGCCTAAGTAAAACCACCACCCGTCGTTATCTCGAACACTGTGTCGAGAGCGGTTTTCTGCGGGTTGATATGCTGTATGGCAAGATTGGTCATCCGAGGCGGATCTATTGTCGCGTGGTGGATGGTGATGATACTCCCCAAACTGGCTGACTCAGTGTGGCTGCGTCGCCTGTAGGAGGGGACAGGTCCCATAGCCGATACAGGTGTGTCTCGGGATGTCGGGGCAGTCGCTGCTGAGCCAACCCCGTGACCACTCATAATGGGGCAGCCCTCTTTCTGCTATGAGGGGAGATGGCGAGCTTGCCCACTGGCGTTGGGTGGCTGGTGGGGCTTTGTGCAGCGTCAAATGTTCAGTCATGACTGCTGCCAATATAAGGGAGATGCTCTCTACTGATCTTGTCCGTAGCCAGCCGTTCTGACGACCTCTCTTATTGATCTCTGGCGGCCCCACGCTCGGGAGAATGCCGAAAAGTGCTCATAGTTGGGCAACTTGCGCAAAAAAGAGACGAACGAGACAAAAAGTGAAATTTCCCGTTGACCACCTGCCTTAAAATCCGTTTAATAGCGCCCACGCCCAGATAGCTCAGTCGGTAGAGCAGGGGATTGAAAATCCCCGTGTCGGCGGTTCGATTCCGTCTCTGGGCACCAAAATTTGGTGCCATGAAATAAAAATGTGTTCATGCACAAAGGTTTAAAGTGTGCCGGCTTAGCTCAGTAGGTAGAGCAACTGACTTGTAATCAGTAGGTCACCAGTTCGATTCCGGTAGCCGGCACCATTTATATATTGCCCAGATAGCTCAGTCGGTAGAGCAGGGGATTGAAAATCCCCGTGTCGGCGGTTCGATTCCGTCTCTGGGCACCAAGTACAATTCCTCCTTAGTTCAGTCGGTAGAACGGCGGACTGTTAATCCGTATGTCGCTGGTTCAAGTCCAGCAGGAGGAGCCAACACAAAAGCCCAGCAGCAATGCTGGGCTTTTTTTTTGCCTGTTTGCCACGGCCATTGCCACCCAAGCGTTGCGCAATAAGTGTGCGCCTGAGGGGCAAGCTGTCGCATCCATCCCCCTTATTCCTTCCCTGTCAGTGACTTGCCTTCTGTTTCTCGCCTAGTATGGTGACGTGACGGGCGTTTTGCCGCGCCGCTTTTCCTGCGTCTGACCCGCCGTATCCGCCAGGGCTTTGTGCACCATGACTCTCTATCTGGCGAGGGCGGGACATCTTTGTGATCGAGGTAATGTATGAATGCAACCGAGCTTTGGCAGCTTTCTCCCGAGCAGTTCAACGAGTGGCGCCGGGAGAATGACTATCCCCTGATTTGGGATCTGCTGGTGGCCTCGCTGCCCTATTTCGGCGACTGGATGACGGAGCAGAAAATAGAGAAAAGTGTCATCTTCCAGATCGGCATAGCTCGTTTCATCAGCTCGCGATCCGTGCTCAGCCTCTGCGTTTACATGAGCGACGACAAGACAAGGCTGTATGAAACCGCCTCGAGCGCGCTGGAGTCCCTGCGCAAGAGCGGCCTCATCCGCTCGGAGACGCGTTTTGAACCCTACAGCATGTGGCTGGCCGGCAAGCATGGCAAAGATGAGGTGAAGCGGGTGCAGAGCCTGCTCTCTGTCTCCGAGAACAACAAGGGGGAGGCGCAGGTGCTGGGCAAGCATCGCCTGCTCAACATCGGCGGCGTCGAGCTGAAGAGCCCCATCATCTCCGGCAGATTGCTCGATTTCACCTGCCTCGACGAGCTCTCGCTGGATGGCGCCGTCAACAACTCCAAGGTCTATCTGTGGCACTGCTCGGCCAAGGGGGTGCGGGTCAATGGCGGCGTGATCGGGCTCGATCTGTTCGATTCCCTGCTGTGGGATCACAGGGCCTGGGCCAAGAAGCGGGAGCTGGCGCTGGAGGACGGGGTATTTCAGGACTTCACCATAGAGTGCGAGGAGATCCGTTTTCACTCCTCCCGGGCCGTGCTGAAAAACTTCAACGTGCGCGCCAAGAACTTCGACGCCACCATGGAGCACACCAATCTGGACAAGGTGCAGGTGGCTTACAACGAGAATGGCCGGATCGATCACAGCGAGGCCAGCAAGCTCTACCGCAACGCCAAGCGCCTCTTCTCCAGCGTGGGGGATACCGTCGATGCCGGTGAGTGCTATTACCAGGAGAAGCTGCATGAGATGAAGTCCCTGGCCAGCCCGAGGGAGCTGTTCAAGGAGCGCTGGCTGCGCAGCGGCCCGCTGAGAAAGGGGTGGCTCTCCCTGCTCTGCTATTTGAAGTGCGGCTCCAAGTTTGTCAGCTTCATCACCTGGGGCTTTGGCGAGCGGCCCATAAGAAGCTTGCTGATGTCGATGGGGGTCATACTGCTGGCGACCCTGACCTATTTTCTGGCGCCCGCCTCGGTCACCTATCACCATCTGGGGCGTTCGCTCTACTTCAGCATCGTGACCTTCGTGACGCTCGGTTATGGGGATATTTCCCAGACCTCTTCCCCACTGCAGCTGCTGTCGGCCATCGAAGCCTTCAGCGGCATGTTTCTGACCGGTCTGTTCCTCGCGGGTTTTGCGTCTAAAACCAAGCAGTATTGATGACGCTGCCGACCTGTCGGTGCTGCCAAGCTCCGACAGGCGGTGCTCCCTCAGCACCGCCACAGAGGGCTGGATCTTGCCGAGCAAGCCGCCGCAATCGCCCGTATCGGCCCCACCCCCAGGTCAGCATCTTGTCATCTTGCCGGCGTGATGCCCTGCATCTTCAGCCAGAACACCTCCTGACAGGGGTTGTGGAACAGCTTGCGTGGCGGTGTGATGGGGATGGGGCTGCTGTCGACCCGATAGCTTATCCAGCATTCGGCGCACAGCTGCGGCGAGGGGACCTGGTCCTGCTCTCTCTGATGACAGATGACGACCCCATTGGTGAACCAATAGCGGGTTTGCTGGTGCTGGATCAGGGTGCCACTCTCGTCATGCTCGCTATAGTGTTCACTCTGCTGGCGTGTGATGGTCGCCGGCCCAGGTTGCCGATGGATGGCCTTGATATAGGTAATGAGCTGATTCATCGCCGTTCTTGCTTGTGATGGGAGCGGTGGCGTTTGGACACCGGCCGCAGATGTCGCGAGCTTAGCGCTCGGCGCCGCTGGCGGCAATCCCGAGCGGGCGGCAGGGTGACAGGCATGAAGGAGGACAGTGATGGGGATCCCCAGCAACAAGGCCGAGCTGCTGCTCGCCATCGACACGCATTTTGGCAAGCTGCTCAAGGCCTTGCAGGCGGTACCCGAGAGCCGGGTGCAGGAGTTGGGTATGGAGGGGCACAGCAAGGGCACCCGCATGAGCGTGGCCAATCTGGTGGCCTATCTTATCGGCTGGAATGAACTGGTGATCAAGTGGATCGAGCGGGACGCGGCGGGCCTGCCGGTGGATTTTCCCGAGACTGGCTTTAAGTGGAACGAGCTGGGCAGGCTGGCCCAAACGTTCTATCGGGATCATGAGGGGCTGGCCTATTCGGCACTGCTGGCCCGGCTGATGGTGGCCAGGGACCGCATCGTCGAGCTGATCGCGGAGCGCGGCGATGACCAGCTGTATGGTCACCCCTGGTATGAGCAGTGGACCCTGGGGCGGATGATCTAGTTCAACACCGCCTCTCCCTACCACAATGCCAACGGGCGGCTGCGCAAGTGGTTGAAGGGGGCGGGTGTGAAGCCGTAGCTCCCGCCTTTGAGCGCCGATGGCGCGTCTGGCCTTGGGTCAGGCCGACCCGCATTGTTTCACTGACAAGTCCCAGTTGTTATACTGCCGCCCCGTCCCCTCGCCGGGCAGGCCGTGGGCCGGTGCGAGACAGGCAGACTGGACAGGATCGTCCGGCAACCCATTTTTTCCTCCCAGCTTCAGCCGGCAGAACGGCGGCCCGTCAATCCGTATGCCACGGGTTCGAGCCCAGCAGGAGGAGCCATTCAAGGAGCCCTTGTCGCGAGACAAGGGCTCCTGCTTTATGGGTGCCATAACAACAATACTCACCACACAGCGACAGACTTCAGGATTGGTATGGAAAATCAAGTAGTTAAAGATTCTCACCAGGGTATCACCTCCCTTCGCAGCTGGCTGGAGCCGGTACTGGTGCTGGCCATTCTGGGCAGCCTGTTCGGCTACCTCGGCAGCCAGATGGGGCTCTCCGCCCTGGTCAATACCCTGTTCAACACCGCCCATCAGCTGCTGCTCAATACAGTGCTCTTCATCATGGGGATTACTGTGCTGTCGGGGGCGCTGAGCCAGCTGCTCAGCGAGTTCGGGGTGATCCGCCTGCTGGAGGTGCTGCTGGCACCCTTGATGAAGCCAATCTTCCGCCTGCCCGGCCGCACCGCCCTGGCGGCCCTGATGACCTTCTTCTCCGACAATCCGGCGGTGATCAGCCTCGCCAAGGACAGCCGTTTTCGCAAGGGCTTCACCCCCTGGCAGCTGGTCTCGCTCACCAACTTCGGCACCGCCTTCGGCATGGGGCTGATAGTGGTGACCTTCATGGCCACCCTGCAACTGCCGAGCGGTGAATCGACCGCCAGTGCGGCCCTGATCGGCCTGCTCGGTGCCCTCATCGGCTCAGTGATCTCGACCCGGCTGATGCAGCGCATGATCCGCCCGCTGGTGGGGGAAACCCTGATTGATGACGAGGTCGTGAGCGTGGGCGCCAAGCCGGGTCTGAGTCAGGAAGCGGCCCCCACCTGGCTGCGGGTGCTCAATGCCCTGCTCGATGGCGGCAAGTCCGGGGTGGAGCTGGGGATGGCGGTGATCCCGGGGGTACTCATCATCAGCACCTTCGTGATGCTGCTGACCTTCGGCCCGGGCGAGCAGGGTTACAGTGGCGAGGCCTTTCAGGGGGTGGCGCTGCTGCCCGTGCTGGCGGCCAAGGTGGGCTGGTTGTTCGAGCTGCTGTTCGGCTTCACCCATGCCGAGCTGGTGGCCTTCCCCGTGACCTCGCTGGGAGCGGTCGGGGCGGCCATGTCGCTGGTGCCGCCCTTCATCGGCAAGGGCTGGATCACCGGCAACGAGGTCGCGGTATTCACCGCCATGGGCATGTGCTGGAGCGGTTTTCTCAGCACTCATACTGCCATGCTGGATGCGCTCGGCTATCGCCATCTCACCTCCCGCGCCATAGTGGCCCACACCATAGGTGGCCTGTGCGCCGGGGTGGCGGCCCATCAGCTCTACCTGCTGCTGGGCTGAGTCGGGTTCTGACAACAAAAGAGGCTCTTCGGAGCCTCTTTGCATTGCTCGTTGCGATCACGCGGACAGCATAGAGACGGCCAGTCCGGCGTTGTGGTCACTCGACATGGCCAATGACGGTTTGCTCTATCACGGCGCCGGGCATCATCTGCTGTATGCCTTCAATCAGCTTGTTCCCGGCTGCTTGCAAAGCTTCCAGGGGCATTTCGGGCAAGCTCTCCAGAATGAACCACATCATGCTCGATTCCACATTGAGCCGAGTCCTGACTCCCTGTCTCCAGTTCCAGCGTCGACATGTCACCCCCTTGTCATCCCGCCATACCACTTCACCGGGTTCTGGAGATTCATGAACCACTTCGCCGCCCTTCATTGTGTCGAATAGCTCGCTGCCATCGGCAACCACCAACCTCGGCGTCCCTTCATAGGTGGTCAGGTTTTCGCCCCCTACCGGTATGGCGTACTCAATGCTGATGGCGTTATAGAGGTCAACGACAGGATCGATACTCGGCAGGCTGCCATCACGGGCAACCCGTTTTCGCAGGGCTTCGGCGGAGCAGGGAGTGCGCTGTGGTTTGGCGCCAAACTTTCTAAAGAGATCCGCCCAGGCGGAGAGGTGTGCATCGGCCCAGGGTGCATCTTCTCTGGCCATGGCAAGGGAGGCTTGTTCCAGGGCCCGCATCCCCACTGTGGGGTCTGCAATGGCAGCCGCCTGGACAGTGATGCTCAAGGCCCGGAATCCGGGAGCCATATCGGTGACTTCAGGGGTGATTAACGGCTTGAACAACGGCATAGCGACTCCAGGAAATTCATTGATAGAGACGACATTTGATGTCTCGATAGCGCATGGCATCAGCCACATCACACTCAATTTGAGAGCTATCTTGCTTGGGCGATGGCAATAAGAAAATTTACAAAATCTTAAGGTCAATAAGGATTTGGAATGACAAGCAGCCTGTCAGTGAAGGATTGGCATGGGAGCTCGATCCAGAAAGAAGCTCTGCCTTTTCGTTGATCTCTTGCGAAATGGGATGAACGGCTCAGGAGCGCTATCTCTGATGCTGCTAAAAAACATCAACAACAAGGGCGCCGAGGCGCCCGTTTGCTTGAGTGTCAGGCTGACGGCATTACAGATTGCCCGGTTTGGGGATGGGGATGCCGAGCAGGAAGTTGTCCATCATGCCGACCATGCGTCCCAGCTCGGGTTTGGTGATGGTGTCGTTGGCCCCCAGCTGCAGCGCCTTCTGGCGGTTGTCATCACTCATCAGCGACGAGAACATGACGATGGGGGTGGTCTTGAAGGCAGGGGTATCCCGCAGCCGTTTGAGCAGGTGCATGCCGTCCATGCGGGGCATCTCGACGTCTGTGATGATGCCGCTGACAAACTCGGCCACCGGGATCTTCTCCTCCTGCGACAGGCGGTCGAACTCCATCAGCATCTCCAGCCCGTCGCCCCCATCCTTGGCGGTCACCACGTTGTAGCCAGCGGTGCGCAGCGTGGTTTCTATCATCTTGCGGATGAAGGCGGAGTCGTCGACCACCAGCACCGTCTTGGCCTGGCGCAGTGCCATCATGCGATCGTCTATGAGGACCTTGCGATCCTGGGTCACATCGTACTTCTCCATGCTCAGCTCTGGGTTGATGTCGGCGATGATCTTCTCGAAGTCGAGGATCATGATGAGGTTGCCATCGCGCCTGACCACGGCCACCACGCAATCATTCTCGCCCGCCTCCAGAAACTGGCTAGGGGACTCCACATCCTCCCAGGAGACCCGGTGGATCCTGCTGACGCTGTCGATGAGGAAGCCGTTCGCCATCTTGTTGAAGTCGGTGACTATGACCACCTTGTTGTTGGGGTCCGGGTTGGTCTTGATGCCAAGCCAACCCGCGAGATCCACCAGCGGGATCAGCCGCTCGCGCAGGGAGAAGACACCCACCATGTGGCGCTGGGCGTTGGGGTAGTCTGTGGTGTCAGGTACCCGGATCACCTCGCGCACCTTGGCGACGTTGATGCCGTAATAGGCGATCTTTTCCCTGCCATCGGGTAGCTGCTTCTTGAGGTGAAATTCGATGATCTCGAGCTCGTTGGTACCGCTCTCGGTCAGGATGGATTTACGCTCTTCCCCGTCTTTGGACATCATGGCGACTCTCGTGCTTCTGGTTGCGCTGGCAGCACCGGCTGCGGTTTTCCCTCAGTATAGGAATGGATCCGCCCACACCGGGGAGATCCACACAAGATGGCCCTCATAACTGCTTGATCCGGCAGACAGGAAGGCGCGTAACAGCTTAACAGGGAAAGAAAGAGGTGATGGAGAAGGGCATCACACTCACCGCAAACAGGAGCCGAGCATGAACGAGGGCATAGTGGTGATAGGAGCCGGGGGCGCTATAGGTCAGGCGCTGGTGGCCCACTGGCTGGCGACAGGGGCCGGTTCCGTCATGGCGGTCAGCAGGCAGCCGGCCCCAGTCGGGTGTGAGGATCCCCGCCTGCATTGGCTGGCTTGTGATTACAGCGATCAGCAGATGGCTGACGTGGTGGCCCGTATCGCCACTTTGGCCCCGAGACCGCAGCGGCTGGTGATCTGCAATGGCATCCTGCATCAGGGGGAGATCAAGCCGGAAAAGCGGCTGGAAGCACTCGATGTCGAAACCATGACCCACCTCTACCAGATCAATGCCTTGCTGCCGCTGCGCTGGATCAAGCAGCTGCTCCCGTTGCTTGGCGCCTCGCCCTGCATTCTGGCGGTGCTCAGCGCACGGGTCGGCAGCATAGGCGACAATCGGGCGGGGGGCTGGTATGGCTATCGCGCCTCCAAGGCGGCCCTCAACATGCTGCTCAAGTGCGCCGCCATCGAGCTTGCCCGGCGAGCCCCGGGCGTCAAGCTGCTGGCGTTTCATCCGGGCACAGTGGATACCCAGCTCTCGCGCCCGTTTCACGCCAATCTGCCGGCCGGCAGCTTGCAGACGCCAGAGCAGGTAGCCCGTCAGCTGGTGAGTCTGATGGCGAGGCTGATGCCCGACGGCGAACTCGGCTATCTCGATTGGCGAGGCGAGCCTATCGAGTGGTAGGGGTATCCAGCAGGCGAGCCAGCAGGGTGCGCAGCGCCTTGATGATGGCCGGCTTGCCCGCCAGTTGCAGCCGATAGGCCAGATGCCCCCAGTCCGCATATTGCCAGATGGTGGCGATCAGCAGCTGACGCTCGGCGGGGGTGAGCGATGTCAGTCGTGGCAGATTGCCGGCCAGCCAGCGCTGCAGGCTGGCTTGGCACAGCTCGAACGGTTTGTGGTGGTGAGCGAAGCACACCAGCTCATCGCGCTCAAACTCATCCTGCATCGGCAGGGCAGGGCTCCCCTCCAGAGATTGCCACACCAGTTCGGGTTCCAGCCCTTTCAACTCGCCTGCCAGCAGGGTCGGCAGCTGGCACGCGAAGTGCTGGTGCCACCGGGCCAGCTCGGCTTCCCACTCGGGTTTCAGCGCCTTGAGCAGCAGGGCGGCATGGCTGCCGCTGGCGGCATCCCGTTGCAGGCCGATGCGCAGCACCCGCAGCCCGGCCCTGCGCCAGAAGGGCAGCAGATCGGCGCTGGCCGAGAAGGCCGAGCCCAGATAGTCGAGCCCTTCCTCCCGGTAGTAGTCCTCCAGCTGGCCGAGCAGTCGCGAGCCGAGCCCGTGGCGATGCAGCGCCGGGTGGATGGCGATGCGCATCACCCGGGCGTAGCTGCGCGCCCCTGCGGTTTTGAAACCGGCGTGGGCCAGCAGGGACTGGGGCAGCAGATGGCCGCGCGGGCGCCGTCGGCCCGCCCAGATCTGCTCGGCCAGCTCGGGATCTATGTTGCCCTCCCGTGCCACCAGCGCCACCCCGAGCAGGCTCTGCTCCTGCTCCAGCAGGTGGATGTCGAGATCCGGGCTCTCCAGCAAAGACCTGAGATCGCTCGGCGTGGTCTGGTAGTGAGCCAGCACCAGCAGGCCGAACAGCTGATTGAGCAGTCCCTCGTCGTTCACCAGCGCATCCTGCCCGATCAGCCGCCAGCCCGGGCTGGTCGGTGGCAGGGGCGGATCCACCTCGGCATTGAGGCCAAGCAGCCGGAATACCAGCGGCTCCAGCGGATCGCCAAGGCTCCAGCGGATCGGTTCGGCTAGGTGGATCTCCTGCCAATCCGGCGTCTGACGGTCCAGCACTCGCTTGAAACGCAGGTGAAAACCGCGTCCCGTGCCCTCGTAGCCGTGCTCCGTGGTGGCGAAGACGATACGGCTGTGGCGGACCAGCATGGCCTCCAGCAGCGGCGTGGGGATGGCGGCGGCTTCATCCACCAGCAACAGATCGGGTTGCAGGGCTTCCTGTAGCAGTCGGGCCGGTGAGCAGAACTCGAGGCCAACCAGCCGGTCCACCTCTGTACCCAGCGACTGTGCCGCGTGGGCAAACAGGGTGGCAACCGTGGCCTGGGAGGGGGCCGTCACCACTATCTTGAGGTCGGGTTGCTGGCGCAGCAGCTCGGCGGCGGCGAGGCCCAGCAGGCTGCTCTTGCCGCGTCCCCGATCGGCACTCAGCACCAGGGGGCGGCGACGATGGCCGTGCAACACCCTGTGAATGGCGGGCAGGGCGCCGGCCTGATCATGACTCAGCCGCCGCTGCTCACCGATCGGCTGCCAGGGCTCTGTGCTGGTGGGCGGGAGCAGGGAGAGCGCAGGATCCCCCGCCAGCAGGTGCACCAGTCGGGCGATGAAACCGTGGCCGGCCCGGTTCGCCTCTTCTGGCTGGGCTACCAGCCGCACCCTGTCCGGATCCGGATACTCGGGCCATTGCGCTCCGGGGGGCGTCAGCAGCAGCAGCAGGCCGCCCGCCCGCAGTGTGCCCGCCAGCGCGCCGAAGGCGTCGGGATGAAAGCCGCTGAAAGCGTTGAAGACAAGGGTGTCGCACTCCTGACCGAGCCGTTGCAGCGCCTTGGCGGCGGGAACGGGCCCATGGCAGGCCGGACCTTCTCCTAGCCAATAGATGACGCCGCCCAGCAGCGCTTCGGCACGGGCGATGCAATCGGCCTCGTTCCCTTCCAGCCAGACCAGGCGCCGTTCACCTGCCCGGGCCAGGGCCTGGCGCAGGGCTTTCACCTCGGCAGGGCTCATGAGGCTGAACTGTTGCCCGCTTTGACGCAGGGTTCAAACATGCGATCCCCCATCTGATCGATGAAGGTGTGCGCCTTCTGCACCATGAAACGCTCCGCATCGGCCGGATTGGCGAACAGATCGGAGCGAATGAAGATATGGGTTTGCAGCGCGCCATCCATCTCTTTGGTGATGCGGCCCGCCAGCCGGTACTGGCCCCCTTCCGCCATGGGCTCGGGGTAGATGAGATAACCGGCGTACTCGGTGGGAGTCACCTCAACGACAGGGGCTGGCTTGCTTGCGAACAGGGCTGTGAACAGTTTCTTGAGCATGATGTTTTCCTCTGTGACGGGACATTGTCACCAAGGGGTTGATGGCTGGCAAGCAGGGGATCTTATTACTAATTGTTATTTGCACTACGAACCATTCTCATTTAGATTTCATGGCATTCCAGCACGAGGTAAACACTATGTACGTCTGTTTGTGCCGCGGCATCACAGATACCCAGATCCGCAAGGCGGTACAGGCAGGCAAGACCGAGTTCCGTCAGCTCAAGCAGTCGCTGGAGGTGGGGGCCCAGTGTGGCAAGTGTGTGCGCATGACCATGGAGATCATCGCCGCCGAACTCGACAAGGTCGAGCTGGAACAGGCCCCGCTCTACTACGAGGTGGCCTGACCCGGACCGATCTTTTGCTGACTCGACCCGCCAACAGGGTTACCTTTCCTCTCAGGCGAGCTGGCTCGCCAGACCTCTTGTTGTCACTTTTCTGGACTAAGCTCTAACGATCGAGGCCTCAGGCACGAACCAAGGAGCACTGTCGATGAAAGGAGATCCCAAGATCATTGCCCACCTCAACAAGGTGCTGGCCAATGAGCTGATTGCCATCAACCAATACTTCCTGCACGCCCGCATCTACGACGACTGGGGCCTCAAGGCGCTCGGGCACAAGGAGTATCACGAGTCCATCGATGAGATGAAACACGCCGACGAACTGGTCAAACGGGTGCTGTTTCTGGAGGGGCTGCCCAACTTGCAGGATCTGGGCAAGCTGCGCATCGGTGAAACGGTGGAGGAGATGCTGCGTTGCGATCTGTCGCTGGAGATGGATGCCATCCCGGACCTGAAAGTGGCCATCGCCTACGCAGAGTCGGTGCAGGACTACATCAGTCGCGACCTGTTCCAGGACATTCTGGAAGATGAAGAGGAGCACGTGGACTGGCTGGAAACCCAGCTCGACCTCATCGATCGCATCGGGCTGGAGAACTACCAGCAGTCCCAGCTGCATCACGGCTCATCCTGAATAGTTATGGCATGAAAAGCCGATTCAAAAACCCGCTCAGGCGGGTTTTTTTATGTCCGGCTGCATAGCTTTTCATGATTCTTATCATCATGAAAAGTAAGCTTATTTTTGTTAATCAGGTCGCAAAAAAGTACGCGAGAGAGATGCACTATTGGAACCCCTTATTGGGGACAAACAATAACAACGGTTAAAGGACTACACCATGCATTTCTTGCCCAACAAGCTGGCGCTTGCCTGCGCCATTGCACTCTCCCTCGCTGCCTGCAACGACAACAGCTCCAACGCGCCGGCGGATCCCGCCGCGACCAAGGCCTCCCTGATGCAAACCATGGATGAGGCCCTGCGCGAGAGCCAGGCGCTGGACCCTTACGGTTTTGCCATCGATGCGTCCAGCATTGCCAAACGCAAGGCGCTCGACAGTGCGCTGCTCAGCCGGCTGGATGCCCTGGACCCGAGCGTGCTGAGCGAGCGGGACCGGTTGTTCTACGACATGATCCGCTGGGATCTGCAGATCAATCTGGCGGGTTACGAGCTGCCCCAGTCCCAGATCCCGATCCACCACTTCCGCAACCGGGTGGTGGATCTGGCCGATGACGTGGGGATGGCTCCCGCTAGCGGCAAGGCCGCCCGCACCGTCAGCAGCGGCTTCGATTACTTCGAGCAGAGCTCGGCCGAGCGGGTCGCGCCAGGGGATGCCGCCTGGCGGCGGGATCTCGACCACCCGGCCAAGGCCCCGGCGCTGGCCACTCAGGCCAGGGCAACGACGGCTCCGTTGGCCTGGTATCAGGAGCACCTTGTCTGGCTCAAGGCCTATGATGGCTACCTGGCCGAGGTGAAGCACCAGTTCGAGCTGGGCAGCGCCCAGGGCAACACCTTGCCGGACGAGCTGGTGGACCGGCTGCTGGCCCAGCTCAACAGCAAGCTGGATGGCGAGGCGATCGCCGGGGCTTACCTCGGCTGGCAGCAGTTGCCGGGAGAGGCCGACGAGGCGTTGCGCACCGAGTACAAGGGGGTGCTGGACAGCATCAACGGCCGCTATCTGGCACTGCGGGACTATCTGGATTACCAGCATGGCGGCGCCTACGCGGTGCGCCTTGGCAGCGGCGAGTGTGACGACGGTTTCTGCGGCATGACCAATGGCCGCGACTGGTATCGCTGGCTGCTGAAGAAGCACACCACCACCAATATGACGCCGGAGCAGGTGCATGAGCTGGGGCTGAGCGAGGTGGAGCGGATCTTCGGTGCCATGGTCAAGGTGTGCCATACCGTCGGCAAGTGCGACAGCGATGAGGTGGCACAGAGCAAGCAGAGCGGCCAGATCTATGACTTCTTCCGCTATCTGAACGAGCCGGCCTTCTTTTACCAGAATCCGCTGGCTGTCTGGTCCGCCAATCTCAACCCGGGCAATGCGGCCGGCGCGGCCCTGAGCGAGCCGCAGCAGCAGGCGCTGGCCGAGCATGAGCGGGCGTTGCGGGAGTACAACGGCTTCAAGAGCAAGGCGGCGCTGGTGTTGCCGGACTTCTTCGATGCCGAGCGCACCATTCCCAAACTGGATTACGAGGTGGTGCCCGTCTCCTATGACGAGGCGCCGTATGGCGGGGTCGCCTGGTATCAGGATGGCAACCCGCAGACCGGTCGCAAGGGGCAGTTCGTCCTCAACACCTACTACCCCTATGGCCTGCAGAGCTGGAACATCAGCACCCTGCTGGCCCACGAGGCGGCGCCGGGCCACCACTTCCAGATCACCATAGCCCAGGAGCTGGCGGCCAAGGATCCCGACTTCCCGCAGTACGTGGCGAACGCTTCCTATACCGCCTATGCGGAGGGCTGGGCGCTCTACACCGAATACCTGGCGGATCACGACATGGGGCTCTATCAGGGGCGCGGCTTCTATGATCCCGCCGTGGGGGATGTGAAGGTCGAGGGCTCGTCCGCCTTCAACAACCAGCTGCAGTACTTCGGCCGCCTCAACGAGGAGATGCTCAGGGCCATGCGGCTGGTGGTGGATACCGGCATTCACTGGTACGGCTGGAGCCACGACAGGGCCGTCGGCTACATGAAGGAGAACTCGGCACTGGGGGTGGGGGACATCAGCTCCGAGGTGCCGCGCTACATGGCCTATACCGGTCAGGCAACCTCCTACAAGGCGGGCCAGCTGGCGCTGATCCGGATGCGGGAGTCTGCCGAGCAGGCCCTTGGCGGCCGGTTTGACCTCAAGGCGTTCCACCACCATGTGCTGGAATACGGCATGTTGCCCATCTCCGTGCTGGAGCAGAAGAACCAGCAGTGGATTGAACAGTCGAAGTGATCACAGTTACGGCGCCCGGCAAGGCAGCGGGCGCCGCTTTCGATTAGGATACGGCTCTCTTCCCATCACAATGCTACGGATGAATTCCATGGAACTGATTGCACGTGAGATGGCGCCCCACAAGCGGGTGGCGCTGGTGGCTCACGACAACATGAAGACCCCTCTGCTGAACTGGGTGATGCGCCGCAAGGAGGAGCTCAAGCTCCACCATCTCTACGCGACCGGCACCACAGGCACCATGCTCGGCAAGAAGGCACAACTGCCCATCACCTGCCTCTTCTCCGGCCCCATGGGGGGTGACCAGCAGCTCGGTGCCCTGATTGCCGAGGGCAAGATAGACGTGCTGATCTTCTTCTGGGATCCCCTCAATGCGGTGCCCCACGATCCGGATGTGAAGGCGCTGCTGCGCCTGGCGGCTGTGTGGAACATACCGGTTGCCACCAACGAGGCCACCGCGGACTTCATCATGGACAGCCCTCACATGCATCAGGCGTTCAGCGTGCAGATCCCGGATTATGCCGGCTATTTGAAGGCCAGAACCGAATAAGGGCAGATCCGCCAATCTGCGCCGGTTACTTGAAAGCCAGAACCGACTAACGGCAGATCCACCGGTCTGTACCGGCTGTCTCAAGGACAGAACCGAATAAAAACAGCCAGATAGCAAAGAGCCGGACACAGTCCGGCTCTTTTATTTGAAGGATGGCAGCAAGTTAGCGCTGGAAGCCCTTCTGGGCGAACTTGGGTCTGGCGCTCATGATCTGCTCCACCTGTTCGTCGCTCATCTTGCCACGGGAGAGGCCCAGCACCTTGTAGGTGAGCAGCGGCCGCGCGGGCAGCGCTATCATCAGCGCCCGGATCTGGTTCTCGTCCTCTTTCTCCCGCACCGGCTTGCCGTAGGCGTAGGTGAGTACGCCGGCGTCCATCAGGTTTTTGACGGCAGGCTCGGTGATCGGCAAGTTTATGACGCTTTTGCGTTGCAGCACGAACTCGCGCAACACCGCCTTCTCGTTGAAATCGAGGAAGGCGATCATCTGGGCCAGCTGATCCTGCTGGCGGCGGGATTGCCATTCGTCACAGGCCCACTCCCAGGCGATCAGGAAGCCCTGGCTGCAGAAGTAGGAGATGGCGATCAGCATGCCGACCCCGAGCCAGGCGGCGTGGGTCGTGGCCCACTGGCTGACGGCTCCCTTCATCAGGCCGGCCGGAAACAGCAATATGATGCTGCAGCAGAGTAGCAACCAGACCATGAGCCAGTTGAGGCGGTTCAGTTGATAGAAATGTTGGATCCACCGTTTCATCGTTCATCCTTCCCAAACTATTGTGGACAGTAGACAACTCATAGCAATCGTTGTGCCAAGGCGTGGATGCCGGGGGAAAGAGTGGGGATCCGGACGGAGAAACCGGGGGCGCTGACCGAGAGGGAGTTACATTCTCTTACAACTTATTGAGTGGGTGATCATTAATTTGCCTTGTGAGGCGGCGGTCAACTTGGTAAAAAGCCCGCACTGTCATTGGGGAGTAGCAACCCGCCCGTGATCCGGGCAGGGCTCATGTCAACATTCTTGGATCTGTCGATCCATGGCATGAGCGGCGATAGCATCTATCGCTCTGCAAGACCTTTGGCCTCGATATGCAAGCCAGCCGGGCGAGCCGTATCGGGTCCATCGGTTGTTCTGCTCGCCTGGCGGTTGCCTATTATGTTGATCACCCTGCTGTTATTTCTGCTCTCTGCCGTCACCATATACCTGGCCTGCGAATATTTCGTCAACGGTATCGAATGGACCGGCCATCACTTCAAGTTCTCCCAGAGTGCCACCGGCTCCCTGCTGGCGGCCCTCGGCACTGCCCTGCCCGAATGCATAGTTACCCTGACCGCGCTGCTGATGGGGGATGCCCCCGCCCAGCAACAGATTGGGATAGGCGCCGCCCTCGGTGGCCCCCTGGTGCTCTCCACCATAGGCTATGCCGCCGTAGGCGTGACCCTGCTGCTGTGCATGAGCCGTGAGCACAGGGTCATAGATGGCGAGGTGCAGCGCGAGATAGGCCGGGATCAGGCCTGGTTTGTCGGTATCTTCCTGGTGGCGGTGGCCCTCGGCATGGTGGCCTTCACCGGCAAAACCTGGCTGGCTCCACTGTTCGTGCTGGTTTATCTGGTCTATGTGCGGCGCGAGCTGAAACAGACCGACAGCCACGAGGTCGAGTTGCCAGAGCCCCTCAAGCTGGATCCCAAGGCCGAGATCCCGGCGCTCGGCAAGGTGCTGCTGCAGACCCTGGTGGCATTGGTGGTGGTCGCGCTGGCGGCGCAGCTGTTCGTTCATCAGCTGGAGAGCATGGGCGAGCTGTTCGGCCTCTCTCCCGTGCTGGCGGCCCTGCTGCTGAGCCCGGTGGCGACCGAAATGCCGGAGCTGATGAACGTGCTGATCTGGGTGCGTCAGGGCAAGAACCGGCTGGCGCTGGCCAACATCTCCGGTGCCATGATGATCCAGGGCACCATACCCAAGGCATTCTGCCTGCTGTTCACCCCCTGGTTGCTCGACAGCACCATGATGGTCTCCTCGCTGGTGACCCTGCTGGCGGTGGTACTGCTGTGGTGGGGCTTCAGCCGTGGGCGGATGACGGCGGGCAGGCTGGCCTGCGTGGGACTGGTGTACCTGGGCTTCTGCGGCTGGTTGATGGTGAGCTGACGGCGCGCTCTATGTGAAGATGACTCCATGAGCAAGGGCAGGATCCAATCCTGCCCTTTTTTCATGGATTTACGTTAGCGGGTTGAACCCCGGGATCAGAACTGCTGGAACCAGCGCTGGATCTGGGCCGGATCCTTGCTCTGGGTCAGGGAGAGCATCAGCAGGATGCGCGCCTTCTGCGGGTTCAGGGTGCCGGCGGCCACGAAGCCGTACTTGGCGTCATCGATCTCGGCATCCAGGGTGGTGGCGCCGGTCGGCACGCGGGCGGAGCGCACCACGCGGATGCCATCCTTGCTCGCCTTGGCCAGGGTGTCGAACAGTGTGTGGTAGAGGTTGCCGTTGCCCACCCCGGCGCTGACGATGCCGTCAAACTTGGCATCCACCATGGCCTTGGCCGGCAGATCGGTGGCGTTGGCATAGTTGTAGACGATGCCCACTTGCGGCAGCTTGTCGAGCTTGCTCACGTCAAACGGCGTCTTGCTGGTGTGCAGGCGGGCCGGGCTGCGCTGGTAGTCTATCTTGCCGTTGTGGATGTAACCGAGCGGGCCGAAGTTCGGGGCGGCAAAGGTCTGCACCCCTGTGGTGTTGGTCTTGGTGACGTCGCGGGCATCCAGCACGGTATCGTTCATGGCGACCATGACGCCACGGCCCTTGGAGCTGGGGTCGGAGGCGGTAACCACGGCGTTGTAGAGGTTGAGCGGGCCATCGGCACTCATGGCGGTGGAGGGGCGCATGGCGCCGACCAGCACCACGGGCTTGTCGCTCTTGACGGTCAGGTTGAGGAAGTAGGCGGTCTCTTCCATGGTGTCGGTGCCGTGGGTGATGACGATGCCGTCCACGTCATCCTTGGCCAGCAGCTCGTTGACCCGCTTGGCCAGCTTGAGCCACACCTCGTCGTTCATGTCCTGGGAGCCGATCTTGACCACCTGCTCCCCCTGCACCTCGGCCACGTTATTCATCTCGGGCACGGCGGCGATCAGGGTCTCGATGGCCACCTTGCCCGCTTCATAGTTGGATTGGGTGGCGGACTGTCCCGCACCGGCTATGGTGCCACCGGTCGCCAGGATATGAACCTGCGGCAGTGCCATGGCCAGGGGGGAGAGGGTCAGGCCAACGACGGCGGCGAGCAGTGTCTTGCGGATAGGGAGAGTCATGCTGCAAATCCTTCTGAGTGATAAAAATTGCAGCAAGTTTGCGCTTTCTGTTGAGGGGGTCTGTGATGACTCTCACCAAAAAACAGCTGGATACAGAACCTTAACCTGTTTTATACCTCTATAGAGATAATTTAACTTGCCGAGAAGCCCTTGGCTTCAATCAGGGCGATCAGCTCCGCCTTGCTCAGTTCGCTCTCGATGACGGCCTTGCTGCTGGCAAAATCCACCTGAGCCTGGGTTACTGCACTCTGGGCCAGCAGGGCTTTTTGCAGGCTGGCGGCACAGCCACCACAGGACATGCCGGACACAGTGAGTTCGATGGTCATGGGATATCTCCTCTGTTGATGTGTTGTCAGCCTAAAGCTGCCGCCCGCGGCAAGGTCAAGGGGGTGATGAGGGGATGAGGGGCAGCAGGTTTTCTGCTGGTTATCCCATCAACCCCAGGTAGTTCATCAGGGCGGCACCCAGGCTGGTACTGATCAATGAGCCCAGCGTGGTGGTGGCGATGAGAGTGTGGACGGCCAGCACGCTCTCCACTAGCCCATCAGCCCCAGGTAGTTCATCAGGGCGGCGCCCAGGCTGGTGCTGACCAGAGAACCCAGCGTGGTGGTGGCTATGATGTTGGCTGCCAGCACGCTGTCGCCGCCCATGGCGCGGGTCATCACATAGCTGGCGGCGGCTGTGGGGGTGGAGCTGATGAGAAACAGTATGCCGAGGGCCTGCGGGCTGAAGCCGAGCGCCCAGGCCCCCGTTACCAGCAGCACAGGGATAAAGAACAGCCGGTTGGCGGTGGCCCAGCCGGTCAGCATGGCGCCGCCGCGCAGGGCTTTGAGGTTGAGGCTGGCGCCGGTGCAGAGCAGGGCCAGCGGCAACGTCATGTTGGCGAAGTAGTTGCCCGTGGTGATCACCAGCTGGGGCAGTTCGATACCGAGCAGGCCGAACGGCAGGGCGGAAAGAATGGCGATGATCAGCGGATTTTTGGCGATCCCCTTGAGGATCGGCTTGATCCCCTTGCTGCCTCCCAGACTGCGGGTCAGGGTGATCACGGCGAGTATGTTGTAGAGCACGGTCACCGAGCCCACCAGCAGGGCGGCGGCGCCTATCCCCTCGGCGCCATAGGCGTTTTGCACGTAGGCCAGCCCCATGATCCCCATGTTGCCGCGAAAGCTGCCCTGCACGAAGATGCCGCGCTGATGCCGCTCCGGGATGAAGCGGGCCGCCAGTACCTCAAGGATCAGAAAGCCGGCGAGGGTGCCGAGCAAGCCGTAGAGGATGAGCCAGGGGCTCGGCATGGTGGAAAAATCGGTGCGCACCATGCTGAGGAACAAGAGGGCCGGCAGTGTGACCTGAAACACCAGACGGGATGCGGACTCGACGAAGCTGTCGGGCAGCAGGCCCAGTTGCTTGAGCCAGATGCCGAGCAGCAGCACCACGCAGATGGGGCCCGTGATGGAGAGGGAGAAGTGCAGGCTGGCCAGCAGACTCATGATAGATGTCCTGTGCGATAGACGGGGCCGGTGATGGAGAGGAGGAAGATCAGACTGGCCAGCAGACTCATGATGGATGTCCTGTGTGATAGACGGGGCCCGTGACGGAGAGGGATAGAAGCAGACTGACCAACAGACCCATGATGCGCATCCTGTGCGATGACGAGCGGCACGACGTTCGCCGGGGCAAAAAAGGCATTCTAACGCCATGGGCTTGTATTCACAGGGCTTAATCACAACAATGTGGGCAATTCCACCGCCGAGCCTCCTGTGAGCCAATTCATGGACAAGAAACTGACCATCCTCGATATCGCCCGCCTCTCGGGCGTCGGCAAGTCGACCGTCTCCCGGGTGCTCAATCAGGATCCCAAGGTGAAACAGGCGACCCGCGAGCGGGTGGAGCAGGTCATCGCCGAACACGGCTTCGTGCCGAGCAAGTCGGCGCGGGCCATGCGCAGCCAGAGCCAGCAGGTGGTGGGGATCATCGTCTCCCGGCTCGACTCCAGCTCGGAGAATCAGGCGGTGCGGGGCATGCTGGAGACCCTCTATCAGCGTGGCTATGACGCCGTGCTGATGGAGAGCAAGTTCTCCCCCGCCAAGGTGCAGGAGCATCTGGCTGTGCTGGAGCGGCGCGGGGTGGATGGCATTATCCTGTTTGCCTTCAACGATCTGGACTACGACGCCATGGTGCCGCTGAAAGAGAAGCTGGTGCTGGTGGCCCGGGACCATCCCGGGTTCTCCTCTGTCTGCTTCGACGATGCCGGGGCTGTGCGCACCATGCTGGCCGAGCTGACGACCCGCGGAGTAGGCGACATCGCCTATCTGGGGGTGGATACTTCGGATCTCACCACGGGTCAGCGCCGGCTTGATGCCTATCTCGGCTACTGCGTCGAACAGGGATTGACGGCGCGCAGTGCCCTCGGCGATCTCAGCCTGCAGAGCGGCTACCGGCTGGCGGCCGAGCTGCTCACCCCCGCCACCCAGGCGCTGGTCTGCGCCAGTGACACCCTCGCCATAGGTGCTGCAAAATACCTTCAGGAACAAGGGCGTAGCGAGGTACTGGTGACAGGCCTTGGCAACAACCCCATGCTCAGTTTCCTCTTTCCCAACGCCCTCAGCCTGGATCTTGGCTACAAGGGAGCGGGGGAGCAGGCGGCCCGTCAGCTGCTCAGCCAGATCGAGCAGGATCACCGCCCGCTGGCGACCATAGCCCCCTGCCACACACTGTGAGCCCCATCACTTAGTCCTGCACAAAAAACGCGCTTTTTGTGATGTTGACCACGAAATGGGAACGTTCCCATTTTGATCCGTTCAAATTGGCTGCATGCTAAATGGGAACGATACCAAAAACGCTCAGACCAGCAGACTGGTTCAAAAGGGCGATGCAGACCAATATCAATGGAGTCACAGAGGGAAGACTCATGTCCAAGATCAACACACAGCAGCTTGCCACCCTGATCGACAAGATCGGCGGCAAGGAGAACATCGCCACCGTCAGTCACTGCCTGACCCGATTGCGCTTCGTCCTGAACGATCCGGCCAAAGCCGACAGCAAGGCCATCGAAACCATACCTGCGGTGAAGGGGAGCTTCACTCAGGGCGGCCAGTTCCAGGTGGTGATCGGCAACGAGGTGGAGCAGTGGTACAAGGCGCTGACCGAGGAGATAGGTGTCAGTGGTGGCAGCAAGGAGGCCGCCAAGCAGGCGGCGCGCCAGAACATGAACCCGCTGGAGCGGGGCATCTCCCATCTGGCGGAGATCTTCGTGCCCCTGCTGCCCGCCATCATCACCGGCGGTCTGATCCTGGGCTTTCGCAACGTCATCGGCGACATCAAGATGTTCGACGATGGCACTCATTCCCTCACCGAGATCAGCCAGTTCTGGGCTCAGGTCCACGCCTTCCTCTGGTTGCTGGGCGAGGCCATCTTCCACTTCCTGCCGGTGGGTGTCTGCTGGTCTGCGGTCAAGAAGATGGGCGGCTCCGAGATCCTGGGTATCGTGCTCGGTATCACCCTAGTCTCCCCGCAACTGATGAACGCCTACGGCATCGGCCAGCAGACCCCCGAGGTGTGGGACTTCGGTCTGTTCGTCATCCAGAAGGTGGGTTATCAGGCCCAGGTCATTCCGGCCCTGCTGGCGGGGGTATTCCTGGCCTGGGTGGAGACCAACCTCAAGCGCATCATTCCGGCCTATCTCTATCTTGTGATCGTGCCCTTCATTTCCCTGCTGCTGGCGGTGATCGTGGCCCACGCCTTTATCGGCCCGTTCGGTCGCTGGATTGGTGAAGGCGTCGGCTTCGCCGCCAAGGCGGCCATGACCGGTTCCTTCGCTCCCATAGGCGCTGCCCTGTTCGGCTTCTTCTATGCGCCCCTGGTCATCACGGGTATCCACCACACCACCAACGCTGTGGATCTGCAGTTGATGCAGAGCATGGGTGGCACCCCGATCTGGCCGCTGATCGCACTCTCCAACATCGCACAAGCGTCTGCCGTGGTGGGCATCATACTTATCAGCCGCAAGGAGAACGAGCGGGAGATTTCCGTGCCTGCCGCCATCTCCGCCTACCTGGGCGTGACCGAACCGGCCATGTACGGCATCAACCTCAAATACAAGTTCCCCATGCTGTGCGCCATGGTGGGCTCGAGCCTCGCGGCCCTCATCTGCGGCTTCGCCGGTGTGATGGCCAACGGCATAGGGGTGGGCGGCCTGCCGGGCATCCTCTCCATCCAGCCCCAGTATTGGGCCGTCTACTCAGTCGCCATGCTGGTGGCCATAGTGGTGCCGGTGGTGCTGACCCTGCTGCTCTACAAGCGCCAGCAAGCGGCTGGCAAGCTGGCCCAGGCCAGCGCCTGACTCAACGCATCAGGGCGACCAGCGGGTCGCCCTCTCCATTTCATATTCGAGACAAGAGAAAGACCCATGAGCCAAACACCCTGGTGGCAGAGCGCCGTGATTTACCAGATCTACCCCAAGAGCTTTCAGGATTCCACTGCCCGTGGCACCGGCGATCTCAAGGGGATCATGGCCCGCCTCGACTATCTCAAGACCCTGGGGGTCGATGCCCTCTGGCTGACCCCGGTTTACGTCTCTCCGCAGGTGGACAACGGCTACGACATCGCAGACTACCTGGCCATCGACCCCGTCTACGGCACCATGGCCGATTTCGATGCGCTGCTGGCTGCCGCCCACGAGCGCGACATCCGCATCGTGATGGACATAGTGGTCAACCACACCTCCACCGAGCACGCCTGGTTCAAGTCGGCGCTGGGGGATAAGAACAGCCCCTACCGCGACTACTACATCTGGCGCGATCCGGTGGACGGCGGCGTGCCCAACAACTGGCAGTCCAAGTTTGGCGGCAGCACCTGGGAGCTGGATGAAATCACAGGTCAGTACTACCTGCACCTGTTTGCCCGCGAGCAGGCGGATCTCAACTGGGAAAATCCGGCGGTTCGCGCCGAGGTGAAAAACATCATCCACTTCTGGGCGCAGAAGGGGGTGGACGGTTTCCGGCTCGACGTCATCAACCTCATCTCCAAGGATCAGGCGTTCCCGAATGACGAGATTGGCGATGGCCGCCGCTTCTACACAGACGGGCCGCGCATCCACGAATTCCTGCAAGACGTTAGTCGCGATGTCTTTGCCCCCGTAGGGGCCATGACGGTGGGGGAGATGTCATCGACCAGTCTGGAACATTGCCAGCGCTACGGCGCCCTCGATGGATCCGAACTCTCCATGGTGTTCAACTTCCACCATCTGAAGGTGGATTACCCCAACGGCGACAAGTGGACCAAGGCGCCGTTCGATTTCCTAGAGCTCAAGCACATCTTCAACCACTGGCAGAGCGGCATGCACGGCAAGGGCTGGTCGGCGCTGTTCTGGTGCAACCACGATCAGCCGCGCATTGTCTCCCGCTTTGGCGACGAGGGCGAACATAGGGTGGTCGCCGCCAAGATGCTGGCCAGCACGCTGCACGGGTTGCAGGGCACCCCCTACATCTATCAGGGGGAGGAGATCGGCATGACCAATCCCGGCTATCAGTGCATCGACGACTATCAGGATGTGGAGAGCCGCAACATCTTCGCCATCAAGCAGGCCGAAGGCATGGCAGAGGCCGAGATCCTCGCCATTCTCGGCGCCAAGTCCCGCGACAACTCCCGTACCCCCATGCAGTGGAGCGCCGCTCCCAACGCCGGTTTCACCCAAGGTTCGCCCTGGCTCAAACCTGCTGCCAATTACCCCGAGATCAACGCCGAGGCGGCGCTGGCCGACCAGAACTCGGTGTTCTGGCACTACCGTGATTTGATTGCCCTTCGCAAGAGCTACCCCATCTTCACCAGGGGAGATTATCGGGAGCTGCTGGCGGGTCATCAGCGGATCTGGGCCTATACCCGCAGTGCCAACGGCCAAACCCTGCTGGTGGTGAGCAACTTCTACGGCGAGTCGACGGAGTTCGTGCTGCCTGCGCAGATGCCGACTGGCGAGGGGCGTCTGCTGCTTGGCAACTACCCCGATAGCCCGGCTCGGCCGCAGTCCTGTATGCTGCGCCCTTATGAATCCCTTATCTGGCTGGTGGAATAGACGATGACACAGGCAACGCCCATGGCGGCAACAGAGGCTCGGCAAGCCGTACCTGGCCCCGAGTGGCAGAAGATGGTGGCGGGTCAGCCCTATGATGCGGGCGACCCCGAGCTCAAGGTGGCGCGCGAGCGCTGTCGCCGGCTCTATCACAGCTTCAATACCAGCTGGCAGGAGAAACCGGCGCGGGATGCCCTGCTGCGGGAACTGCTCGGCAGCCGCGGCGCTTCCTGTGCCATCAACCCGCCCTTCTTCTGCGACTATGGTGCCAACATCTTCGTGGGGGAGAACTTCTACGCCAATGTCAACTGCACCATCCTCGATGTTTGCGAGGTGCATATCGGTGACAACGTGCTGCTGGCGCCCGGGGTGCAGATCTACACCGCCGCCCACCCGGTGGCGGTAGTGCCGCGGGTGGCCGGAGTCGAGTTCGGCAAGCCGGTGCGCATCGGTCACAACGTCTGGATCGGTGGCAGCACAGTCATCTGCCCGGGCGTCACCATAGGGGATAACAGCGTCATAGGTGCGGGCTCTGTGGTCACCAGGGATATTCCGGCCAACGTGGTTGCCGTCGGCAATCCCTGCAAGGTGCTGCGGCCCATGACGGCAGAGGAGCTGGCGGGCTGCTAGCGCTTCCGTCAGCGTGTACTTTCCAACACCAAGGGCAGGCTCTTCTGCCCTTTTTCTTGGCCGTCGTTCGCTGAACTCGGGATGTACATCCACTTCAGATTTTTTGAACATCTAGGCCAGTTTATCTCGCTAACAAAGGTGGGCAGAGGTGTTTAATATTCACTCAACGCTTAGGCAGGAACGCCAAGCGGCCAAATAACAGGTCGTTCCAGGCTGTGACACCATCAAACAGGGTGTCGGATGTCGGTGAAAGAACAACATACTATTTGAATAACCTCTTGCACGGATGCATTGATTCAGGCCGACACGGCCTTGGCAATGACATAAAAACCAAGAGAGTGAATGAACATGAAAAACGTAATCAAGATGCTGGCCGTTGCAGGCCTGATGACCGCCGGTTTTGCTCAGGCTTCCGTCCCCGCTGACTTCAATGCCGCGCCGGGCGTGCTGTTTGTAAACTGGCATGCGACTGCCGCCGTGGATGGCAAGGCCAACCCCATGCTGGAAGTGCGTGACGAGTCTGGCGATGTCGTGGCCTCAGTCCACGCCAATCTGGCGGGTACCCAGCAGGTTCGCATTCCAAGCCGCGCTCAGGGCAACCTGACCGTGAGCCTGGGTGAGCAGAGCAGCGACTACCGCATCCCGTTTGGTATCGGCAGCGGCAAGCAGCGCTAATTGTCGTTATCCACCCGGTGGCTGATCAGCAAGGTCATTGGAGTGAGACAATGTCTGGGTTGTTTGAGGTTGCTCGTAGCTCTGTCGCAGTCAATGCCGAGGCGAGTAATGCAATTCAGCCCAATAACAAAGGCGCCATAAAGGCGCCCTTGTCATTTCTGGTGATGGCTGACCATAGAGCGGATGCTGCTGTGGCCAGGGTGCTATTGCGTAAAGACGGGGCCAAAACCTGAACCCCACAGAATGGCCGTGGTTGCCAGCACGCAGACCAGCAGCACCAATCCGACCGTCACCACAGAGCTGGCATAGATGAACCCTTGCTCCTTGGGGATGTGCATCAGTATTGGCACGCCGACGTAGAGCAGGTAGATGGAATAGCTCAGCCCTATCAGGCCAATGATCATGACAAACCAGAGGTGCGGGAAAAAGGCCGAGAAGCCAACCATAAACAGGGGGGTAGAGGTATAGGCCGCCAGTTCGAGCGCCGTCGTATAGCTGGGATCAGAGCCAAAGGTGTGCCCCATCCAGTGTGCCAGATAGGCCAGTGCAAACACGCCAGCGATGAGCGCGATATACATGGCTACCGATAGCATGAATGCACTCTCTGCGGTCAGGGT
The DNA here is from genome assembly GCF_963899385.1 of Aeromonas sp. MR7. Taxonomy (NCBI): domain Bacteria; kingdom Pseudomonadati; phylum Pseudomonadota; class Gammaproteobacteria; order Aeromonadales; family Aeromonadaceae; genus Aeromonas; species Aeromonas sp. MR7. Next base: position 111,738 of record NZ_CAWQXH010000043.1, on the reverse strand, counting down.
AATGGGATCACCCACACCGATACTCCAGCCGATGTGAACGGCGGAGTAGTAGGCACAGACCGAGGGGATAAGGGCCACGACAAGAATATGGGTCAGACTGTTTCTGAAGCTGTCGTGACCCTCGTCTATGGTATGCCATTCGGTGTGAGGATGGGCATACAATCCCCATAAGTGATTTAATATCATAGCGTTATTCCTTCTCTACTTGAGTTTGTGGAGCGTCGTATCCCGTTTTTCTCCTCTGTATCAGGTTGGCATCACCGGGTGAGCCATTCATATGCAGCCGCCACTGACAGTTTTAAATAAAGCTGTCCCAGCCCCCCTACGTCAAGGTTCCCACCTCCAATCCCTGCTGTTGATGTTTATTGCCATCCTGTGAGCCATGAATTGATACAAACTGCTCTGATGAGTCCAGGATCATCGACATCATGGTGGCTTTTTCAAAATATGGACTAATACTTGTTTGTGAGAGTGATTTTAATAAATTCATTATTTTCATGTGGTTAGATGCTTTACTTGGCGAGGTTTGCGGTCCTTTCCAGCGTGCACAGGGAGTGCAAAGTGGGAAAAAGTGCGATCAGGCATGGCGTGTGGATGATGTGCCTTGCTGGCAAGAGCGTTTTTGCCAGCGAGATAACATTCAACATGACGCGGGGGGTGACGGCCATCAGTCAGCAGGTCTATGACCTGCATATGACCGTCTTCTATATCTGCTGCCTGATCGGTCTGCTCGTCTTTGGCGCCATGCTCTGGTCCATTATCCATCATCGAAAATCACGTGGCGCCCAAGCCGCCCAGTTTCATGAGAGCACCCGGATTGAATTGTTGTGGACTGCCATTCCTGTGTTGATCCTGGTGGCGATGGCCACGCCGGCCACTTCGACGCTATTGAAGATGGAAGATACTTCCAAAGCCGATCTGACAGTGCTCATCACGGGATCTCAATGGAAATGGCACTACAAATACCTGGAGCATCCGGTGGCGTTTTACTCCTTGCTGGCGACCAGCAAGAAGCAGATCTCCGGCGATCAGCCCAAGAGTGACACCTATTTACGGGAGGTCGATCAGCCGCTGGTGCTGCCTGTGGGCAAGAAAATTCGCTTCTTGATGACATCGGATGATGTCATTCACTCCTGGTGGGTGCCCGCCTTCGCGGTAAAGAAAGATGCCAATCCCGGCTACATCAATGAGTCCTGGACCAGGATAGACAGACCCGGCACCTATCGGGGGCAGTGTGCCGAGCTATGCGGCAAGGATCATGGCTTCATGCCCATAGTGGTGGTCGCCAAAACCGCCGAGGAGTTTGAGGGCTGGATTGCCAGAACGGCGGAAGCCCAGGCCGCTGCCAAGGCTCAGCAGCAGGAGCAGGCCAGTACGATCATGACCCTGCCGCAGGCCATGGCGTTGGGAGAGAAAATCTTTTTGGGTCATTGCTCGGCCTGCCATCAGTCAGGAGGAACCGGATTACCCGGGATCTTCCCCGCGTTGAAGGGCAGCAAGATCACTACCTTGGCGGAAAATCGTGCCCAGCACCTGAACCTGGTCCTGCATGGCAAGAGCGGGACCGCAATGCAGGCATTCGGCAAGCAGCTCACGGTTCAGGAACTTGCCGCCGTGGTGACTTATGAGCGCAATGCCTGGGGCAACAACACGGGCGATGTCATTCAGGCTGCGGATGTGCAGTCCATTCTGAAAAATGACAAATAAGGAGTCGGCATGAGCGATGGCATCATCGAGACCCTGCACGCAGGCCACTCCCATGGACCGGCAGCAGGACTGAGGCGCTGGTTATATACCACTAACCATAAAGATATTGGCACCCTCTATCTGCTCTTCGCCCTGACCATGTTTTTTACCGGTGGCACCATGGCCATGGTGATCCGGGCCGAACTGTTTCAGCCCGGGTTACAGCTGGTCGAGCCCCTGTTCTTCAACCAGATGACCACAGTGCATGGTCTGGTCATGGTCTTTGGCGCCGTGATGCCCGCGTTCACCGGCCTGGCCAACTGGTTGATCCCCATGATGATTGGGGCCCCTGACATGGCCCTGCCCAGGATGAACAACTGGAGTTTCTGGATCCTGCCGTTTGCCTTTCTGATCCTGTTGTCGAGCCTGTTCATGGATGGTGGTGGCCCGAGCTCGGGTTGGACCTTCTATGCCCCCTTGTCGACCAAATACAGCGGCAACAGTACGGCGTTGTTTGTCTTCGCAATCCATATCATGGGCATCTCATCCATCATGGGAGCCATCAATGTCATCGTCACCATCTTCAATTTACGGGCACCAGGCATGACCTGGATGAAGATGCCGCTATTTGTATGGACCTGGTTGATAACGGCCTTTCTGTTGATTGCTGTGATGCCGGTATTGGCAGCGGCCGTCACCATGGTATTGACGGACAAGTATTTTGGTACCAGTTTCTTCGATGCTGCAGGAGGGGGAGATCCTGTGATGTTCCAGCATATATTCTGGTTCTTTGGTCACCCTGAGGTGTACATCATGATACTGCCCGCCTTTGGCATAGTATCCAGCATTATTCCTACCTTCTCTCGCAAGAAACTCTTTGGCTATCGCTCCATGGTTTATGCCACCAGCAGCATAGCGATATTGTCTTTTCTGGTCTGGGCTCATCACATGTTTACGACGGGGCTGCCCGTGGTCGCCGAGCTGTTCTTCATGTACGCCACCATGTTGATCGCGGTGCCGACCGGTGTGAAGGTATTTAACTGGGTGGCGACCATGTGGCGAGGTTCCTTGACGTTCGAGACCCCCATGATGTTTGCCATCGCCTTTATTACCCTGTTTACCATAGGCGGTTTCTCGGGGTTGATGCTGGCCATGATCCCGGCCGATTTCCAATATCACGATACCTATTTTGTCGTGGCCCATTTTCATTATGTGTTGGTTACCGGGGCTGTATTTTCCATTCTCGCTGCGGCCTATTACTGGCTGCCAAAATGGACCGGCCATATGTATGACGAGCGACTTGGACAATGGCATTTCTGGTGCTCGCTTATTTCGGTCAATGTGCTGTTCTTTCCGATGCATTTCGTCGGCCTGGCGGGCATGCCTCGCCGGATACCCGACTATGCACTGCAATTCGCAGACTTTAATGCGCTGATCAGCGTTGGTGGTTTTGCTTTCGGGTTGTCACAGCTGTTGTTCGTCTGGGGTGTCATCAAATGCATCCGTGGCGGCGATAAGGCTACGGCACAGGTGTGGGAAGGTGCGGAAGGGCTGGAATGGACCTTGCCCTCTCCGCCCCCTTATCACAGTTTCCAGTCACCACCAGATATCAAGTAGGAGGCGCATATGACACAAATCAATCATGGGCCTCTGCTGAAAAAGCTGATCCTGGTCATCACCGTCATGTTTGGTTTTGCATTTGCGTTGGTGCCGCTGTATGACGTTTTTTGCCGGATCACAGGCCTCAACGGCAAGACTGCCGAGCAGCCGGCCAGCACGGATCGCGCCGTGATCGACAGCAAACGTACCATACAGATGGAGTTTCTTGCTCATGCGGACACCCAGATGCCATGGCAGTTTACTCAGGAGACAGAGCGGCTATCAATACGGCCTGGCGAAATGAAACTGGTCAATTACCGGGTATTCAATCCGACGGATCGCACCATGATTGGCCAGGCTGTCCCATCAGTCTCCCCCGGACCCGCCGCCGCCTATTTAAAGAAGGTGGAATGTTTCTGCTTCCATCGTCAGGAATTGCGGGCAGGGGAAAGCAAGCTGATGCCACTCAAGTTCTATGTCGATCCCGCCCTGCCCTCCGACATCAACACCATCACGCTCTCTTATTCGCTCTATGACATTACGCAGTCCAAGCCAGCCGATGCGTTGGCGCAGAGGAAATAATCATGGCCAAGGTGAACTCGCATTATTACGTCCCTGAGCAGAGTCATTGGCCCATTATCGGCGCCCTGGCACTGTTTCTCCTGGCCTTCGGTGCGGGCCATCTGGTGAATGAAATAGCACACAAGCAATCGGGCATTGGCCGCTATCTGATGATGGCGGGCGTCATATTGCTGGTGTTCATGTTGTTTGGCTGGTTCCGTCACATTATCCATGAGTCCATGACTGGGTTGTACAGTCCCCAGATGGATTGCTCCTTCAGGCAAGGTATGGTCTGGTTCATTTTTTCCGAGGTGATGTTCTTCCTGGCATTTTTTGGTGTGCTGTTTTATGCCAGACAACTCGCCATGCCATGGCTGGATGGTGCAGGAAACAAGGCAATGACGGCGCAGCTGTTGTGGCCGGACTTTTCCGCGCACTGGCCCATGCTCAAGACCCCGGGAGGCACCCAAACCCAGGCCATGCCCTGGCATGGGATCCCGCTCGTCAACACTCTGGTGTTGCTGAGCTCCTCCGTGACGCTGCTGTTTGCTCATACAGGGTTGGAGCAGGGTAAAAGAGAACGGCTCAAATGGATGCTGCTGAGCACAGTGTTGCTTGGCCTGACCTTCTTGTGGCTGCAAGGCTACGAATACATGCATGCATACCGAGATCTGGGTTTGCGGCTGGACTCCGGAATATATGGCAATACCTTCTTTATATTGACCGGCTTCCATGGCTTGCATGTCACCCTGGGGACTGTATTCCTACTGATCATCTGGCTGCGCATCGTGCTGAAGGATCATTTTACCGCCGAGCGGCACTTCGCCTTTCAGGCCGCTGCCTGGTACTGGCATTTCGTTGACGTTGTCTGGCTATGCCTCTTTGTCTTTGTGTATCTGCTCTGATATTCGTCTAGTAGGGGCGTGGATTGGGCTCAATCCAGCCCATTGCCAGCGAGAGCAGCAAGATGGCGACCACCAGCAGAGAGAACAGGACGCGGCGACCCAGTGGAACCGACATCTTCCGAGCGGGCTGACCCGTGCTCAACATCAGCCAGAGAGCATGGAATAGCTGCCCTATGATGAGCAGCAACATGAGCACCAGCACTATCTTGATCAACATGTTAGGGCCCTCCAAAAGATGCGCGACATGGCGACGTGGCATAAGCAGCGACCATTCCATTACAGGCGCTGGATCCTGCTGATATTCACTCTGGGTGTGTCTGCCGGTTTGTGCAAGCTGGCGCTCTGGCAATGGCAGCGTGCGGCCGAAAAGGAGGAGTGGCTGGCCCATGTAGCCACCCTGCAGCAGGCGGTGCCATTGACGCTGACCGAGATCGACTGGCGGCAGGCTGAGCGTCTGGACGGTGCACAATTGCGAGGAAAGGTGGAGTGGGTGGCCCCCTATATCTGGTTGCTGGACAATCAGCTGGTCGCGCACGAGGCCGGATATGATGTGCTCATCCCGGTACGCGCCGACAGCCACTCCCCCCCGTTGCTGGTGAATCTGGGCTGGCTTCCTGCCCCTGCGCAGCGCCAGCAGTTGCCACTCCCCGTCATTCCGGCAAGGTTCGAGCTTAACGGCCTGCTGCGGATCAAGCCCAGCGGCGTCTTGCTGGGACAAAACATAGAAGCGGGTCCCTATCCGAACCGGCTGCAAGCCATCAGGGTGGATAGCCTGAACCGCATCAGTGGCTTGTCACTCGTCGATGCCGTGTTTTACCAGCAGACGTCTCCCTTTATCTACCACTATCAACAGCATGTGATGCCGCCAGAGAAGCACAGGGCCTATGCGGTGCAGTGGTTGGGACTGGCGCTGGTAACGCTGTGCGGCGGTTGGGTGTTGAGCAGGAGGTCCGATGGATAAGTGGAAGGTGCCTGTTGCATTCGCGTTGGTGATCCTGTTGCCTGTGGTGCTGGCCGCACTGACGTTGCGACAGGGCTGGTATGAACCCGGCACTCGCAACAAGGGACAATGGCTGAGCAAAGACGTCTACCTGCTGCAACCACTCCCGCCGAGCCAGACCAAATGGCGGCTGGTTTATCTGAAAGCCAGGCAGTGTGAGGCTGTATGTCGGCAGGTGCCGATGCTGATGCAGCGGATCCGGAGCGCATTGGGCCGCAACCTGGACAAGCTGGCGCTGGTGCAACTGGTTGATGAGCCAGCGCCCGAGGCAGGCGCAGAGATCAAAACGGGGGACATCATGCTGGTGGACTCACAGGGGTTGGCCATACTGCGTTACGAGGTGCCTGCCAACACGGCCCAGTGGCCGCTGTTTGGCAAGGCTGTGCTGTCGGATGTGCAACAGTTGCTCAAATATCAGCGAGGCCCTGAATGAAGAGTCAGAAGATGCTGGCGTCGATGGCCATCGCCCTGGCGACGCTGGTCATACTGCTCGGCGCCTATACCCGGCTGACCGATGCCGGACTCGCGTGTCCCGATTGGCCGGGCTGTTACGGCTCGCTGGCCGTCCCTCAATCTGCGCATATCGAGCGAGCCGCCCAGCTTTACCCGGAGAGCCCGCTGGAGCCCCGCAAGGCGCGCAGTGAGATGGTGCATCGCTATTTCGCCGGTGCATTGGGCTGCGTCATTGCGCTCCTGTTCATGCTGAGCTGGCGTTGCAAACAACGCCTGCGCCGCATCGCCAGCGCGCTGCTCATCCTGGTGCTGGGTCAGGCCATGCTGGGCATGTGGACTGTGACGCTGGCCCTGCATCCTCTGGTCGTGATGGCTCATCTGCTGGGTGGATTCGCCATCCTGACCCTGCTGTGGTTGTATCGGGTCGACGTGACGACCGACCCCGCCAGGGCAAGCCCTGTCATCTGTGGTCAGGGTTTGCCCTGGCTGGGCAATCTGGCGTGCGCCGTGCTGCTGGTGCAGATTGCCTTGGGTGGCTGGACTTCGGCCAACTATGCCGCCATGGCCTGCGTCGAGTTGCCAGTCTGCCAGGATGGCTGGCAAAACCAGCTGGCGTGGGGAGAGGCTTTTCATCTGCCCCTGGGGCATGGCAGCTATGAGTTTGGCGTGCTGGGCAAGGAGGCGCGTCAGACGATCCACATAGCTCACCGCCTCGGAGCCCTGGGCACTGTCTTGCTGGTCGGAGCCTTCGCGCTCGGGCTGATCCGCCAGGGGCTCCTCTTGCGCCCCCTGGGGGTATTGTTGCTGGCCTTGTTGCTCATGCAGATAGCCCTGGGGCTGGCGAACGTCCACCTGGCCCTGCCACTGGCAAATGCTCTCGCGCACAACCTGGTGGCGGCACACCTGCTGGTGTGTTGTGTGCTGGCCCGTGGGCGGCTCTCTCGCCCCTATCTTTCCCCCTTGCTGTCGCCCGGGGCGATCAGGAGTCAGATATGAACAGCAAGTCATTGGCCCGCATCATAGACATCCGGTTGCTGCGGGACTATTACCAGCTGACCAAACCCAAGGTGGTGGCACTGCTCCTGCTGACGGCCTGGGTCGGCATGTTGCTGGCCGAGCCGACGGTGGCCTCGCTGGACAACATGGTCTCCGGGTTGGTGGGGATAGGGTTGTTAGCCGCAGCGGCGGCGGCCATGAACCATATTCTGGATCGCGATATTGATACCCAGATGCGCAGGACGCGCTGGCGGCCGGTCGCCACTGGGCGGATCGGCACCAAACCGGCGATGGCGTTTGCGTTCTGGCTGGCCCTGCTGGGCTTTGCCTTGCTCTATTGGGGCGTGAATCCCCTGACGGCCTGGCTGACCCTGGCCAGCCTGTTTGGCTATGCGGTCGTCTACACCCTGTTGTTGAAGCGGGCCACACCACAGAACATAGTCATCGGCGGGCTGGCGGGAGCCATGCCGCCGCTGCTTGGCTGGACCAGCATCACGGGGCAGCTCTCGGCCGAGCCCTGGCTGCTGGTGATGATCATCTTCGCCTGGACGCCGCCTCACTTCTGGGCGCTGGCAATCCATAGACGAGATGAGTATGCCGGCGCCAATATTCCCATGCTGCCGGTCACCCATGGCATTGCTTTTACCAAGACGGCGATCCTGCTCTATCTGCTGATGCTGACCCTGATCTGCCTGCTACCCTATCTGATCGGCATGTCGGGCCTGCTCTACCTGATCGGCAGCCTGATGTTGAACCTCTTGTTCTGCTGGCATGGCTGGTTACTGAAGTACTCGGAGCGGCCCGGTCAGGCGATGCGGACTTTCCGTTTCTCCATCTACCACCTGATGCTGCTGTTTGGTCTGCTGATCCTGGATCACCATTGGCTGTGGCGGCTGTCCTAGGAAAAGCCATCTGCCTTTGAGTTTCAGGGGCTTGGGATGGGAACAATTCAGGGGCGCAGTGCGGGGGAAACGGCTCAAGTGACAAGGCTGGCCCAGGGCCAGCCTTGTCGTTTTCAGAGCTTGACCATGATGTGGCGCGGCACAGTGTAATCCTCCAGCGCGTAGAGGGAGAGATCCTTGCCGTAGCCGGACATCTTCATGCCGCCGTGGGGCATCTCCGAGGTGAGCATGAAGTGGGTGTTGATCCAGGTGCAACCATATTGCAGGTGGCTGGCTACCTTGCTGGCGAGGCTCAAATCCCGGGTCCAGACTGACGAGGCGAGGCCGTAGTCCGAGTCGTTGGCCCACTGCACCACCTGCTCGGCGTCGTTGAAGCGAGTTACCGACACCACCGGGCCGAACACCTCACGCCGCACAATCTCATCCTCCTGGCGGGCGCCAACGATCAGGGTCGGCTCGAAGAAGAAGCCGTTGCCGGGGCGGATCTTGCCCCCCGCTGTCACCTCCACGTGGCCGCTGCTCTGGGCCCGTTCCACGAAGCTGGCTACTCTGTTGCGTTGCCGGTCCGAGATGAGCGGCCCCATCTCCACCCCTTCCTCACGCTGGCTGCCCACCTTGATGGAAGCCACCGCATCCGTCATGGCGGCGACGAACTTGTCGTAGATCTTGCCCTGGGCGTAGATGCGGCAGGCTGCGGTGCAATCTTGCCCCGCGTTGTAGAAGCCGAAGGTGCGAATGCCGGCCACCACGGCCTCCAGATCCGCATCGTCGAAGATGATGACGGGCGCCTTGCCCCCCAGCTCAAGGTGGGTGCGCTTCATGGTGCGGGCGGCGCTCTGCAGAATCTTCTGGCCGGTGGCGATATCGCCGGTCAGGGACACCATGCGCACCAGCGGGTGCTCCACCAGCGGCGCCCCCACGCTCTCGCCCCGGCCGCAGACGATGTTGATGACGCCGCGCGGGAAGAGCTCGCTGGCGAGCTCGGCCAGGCGCAGGGCGGTGAGCGGAGTCTGCTCTGAGGGCTTGAGCACTACCGTATTGCCGGCGGCGAGCACGGGGGCCATCTTCCAGGCCGCCATCATCAGCGGGTAGTTCCAGGGTGCTATGCTGCCCACCACACCTATGGGATCACGGCGGATCATGCTGGTGTGCCCCTCTATGTACTCCCCCGCCAGCGGCCCCTGCAGGCAGCGGGCCGCCCCGGCGAAGAAGCGGAAGCAGTCCACCACCGCCGGCAGCTCATCATTGAGCACCGCCAGATAGGGTTTGCCGCAGTTGAGGGATTCGAGCGCCGCGAACTCCTCGGCGTGGCGCTCTATGGCATCGGCGAGGCGCAACAACAGGTTGCTGCGCTGGGCCGGGGTGGTGCGGCTCCACTGGGCGAAGGCGCGCTGGGCGCCGTTCACCGCCCGGCTCACCTGCTCGAACGAGGCTTCGGGCACGGAGGCGAGCAGCTCGCCGGTGGCCGGGTTGAGGATGGGCTCGGCCGGGCCGTCACCGGTGATGAACTGGCCATCGATCAAGAGTTGGGTAGAGAGTTTCATGGTTGCATCCTTGCACGGGCGTTGAGTTGTTACTTGCCACTGCCGGCGACATCCTGGCCGTCGCGGGTGAGGTAGTAGGCAAGCAGAATGGGGATAGTGGTGAAGGCCACTATGATGAGGGCCACCACGTTGGTGACGGGTCTATCCCGGGGGCGGATCAGCTCCTGATACATCCAGATGGGCAGCGTGGTCTGCTGGCCCGCGGTGAAGGTGGTGACGATCACCTCGTCAAAGCTCAGCGCAAAGGCCAGCATGCCCCCCGCCAGCAGCGCCGTGGCCAGATTGGGCAGGATCACGTAGCGCAGTGTCTGGAAGCCGTCGGCGCCAAGATCCATGGACGCTTCAATCAGCGACTGGTTGGTGCGGCGAAAGCGCGCCAGCGCATTGTTGTAGACCACCACCACGCAGAAGGTGGCGTGGCCTATGACTATGGTCCAGAAGCTGAACGGGATCTCCAGCAGGCCGTAGGCGGAGCGCAGCGCTATACCGGTGACTATGCCGGGCAGGGCGATGGGCAGCACCAGCAGCAGCGACACTACCTCCTGGCCGAAGAAGCGGCTGCGGGCTATGGCCCCCGCCGCCAGGGTGCCGAGCACCATGGCTGCCAGAGTAGCCAGCCCCGCCACCTCCAGCGACAGCTGGATGGCGCGCCACACATCGGGTCTGTTCAGGGTCACCTCGAACCACTTCAGGGTCAGGCCGGGGGGCGGAAACTGGTAGCTCTTGCTCTCGCTGGTGAAGGCGTAGAGGAAGATGAACAGGATCGGGATGTGCAGGAACAGCAGCCCGCCGATGGCGGCATATTTCAGCAGACCGGAGGCCTGATTCACGGGTGGATTAGAGCGCATCAAAGGCTCCTAAACGTTTCGCTATGGTGAGGTAGATGGCGATGATCAGGATCGGCACCAGCGAGAAGGCGGCGGCGAAGGGCAGGTTGCCCGCCGTGCCCTGCTGTATGTAGACCACCTGGCCTATGTACATGGTCGAGTTACCTATGATGCCGGGGATGATGTAGTCCCCAAGCGTCAGGGAGAAGGTGAAGATGGATCCCGCCACCACGCCCGGCAATGCCAGCGGCAGTATCAGGGTGCGAAAGGTCTGTGCCGGGGTGGCGCCGAGATCGCTGCTCGCCTCCAGCAGGGAGCGCGGGATCCGCTCCACCGCCGCCTGGATGGGCAGGATCATGAAGGGCAGCCAGACGTAGACGAAGACGATGAAGGTGCCGAGCCGCGAGAACGACAGCGAGGGGCCGCCTATCACCGGCAGGGAGAGGATGCCATCCAGCAGCCAGTCCAGTCCCAGACTGTCCGCCAGCCAGCTGATGACCCCCTCCTTGGCCAGGATCAGTTTCCAGGCATAGACCCGCACCAGATAGCTGGACCAGAGCGGCAGCATGATGCCCACGTAGAACAGCGCCCGGGTCTTGCCGCTGGTGTAGCGTGCCATGTAGTAGGCGATGGGGAAGCCGAGCAGCGCACAGGCCAGGGTCACCAGCAGCGACATGCCGACGGTGCGGCCGATGACGTCGAGGTTCTCCGCCCGCAGCAGGGCGACGAAGTTTTGCAGTCCCAGCTCGTGGCGTACCTGGCCGCTGAACTCGTCCAGCCCGAAGAAGGCGTTGGAGAGCAGCATCAGCAGGGAGCCCACGTAGATGACGCCGAGCCAGATCAGCGGTGGGCCAAGTAGTATCCCCAGCAGCAGGCCGGGTCGACCGTAGAGCAGGGTGGAGAGGCGCCGCAATGGCCGCAAGCGTGCAGGTTCTGTGATGTGGCTCATGGCAAGGCTCGCACTGTGGGGGAGGCTCATGGCTGAGCACCGGACTCGGAGCCATTCAGGCGATGAATGGCCTGTTCCGGCCAGCTGAGGCTGACCCGGCTGCCATGGGCCAGACGGGCCTGCCCCTCGTTGGGGTGGTTGACGATAAGCTCGAGCCGCTCACCCAGATCGACCCGGTAGCGTACGAAGGGACCCAGGTATTCCACCTCGCGGATCTCGCCCGACCAGCCGGGGCTGCCGGCCTCACTGAGCCGGATCCGCTCCGGGCGTACCATCATCTGGCGAGCATCGCCGCACAGACGGTGGGCCTGCTCCCCCTCGAACAGGTTGACGGTGCCGACGAAGCGGGCGACGAAGGGAGTGGCGGGGGCGTCGTAGATGGTATCCGGCGCGGCTATCTGTTCTATCTTGCCCTGATTGAAGATGCAGATGCGGTCGCTCATGGAGAGCGCCTCCTGCTGATCGTGGGTGACGAAGATGAAGGTGATGCCGAGCTGGCGCTGCAAGGCTTTCAGCTCGAGCTGCATCTGCTCGCGCAGCTTGAGATCGAGCGCCCCCAGCGGCTCGTCCAGCAGCAGGATGCGTGGCTGGTTGATCAGAGCCCGGGCGATGGCGATGCGCTGGCGCTGGCCGCCGGAGAGCTGGCCGGGCTTGCGGTTGCCGACGCCGGGCAAGCGTACCAGCTCCAGCATCTCGTCCACCTTGCGGTAACGCTCCGCCTTGGCCACCCCCTTGAGCATCAGGCCGTAGCCGATGTTGTCGCGCACATCCATGTTGGGGAAGAGGGCATAGTCCTGGAATACGGTGTTGAGGTTGCGATCGTAGGGCGGCACCCGGGAGCAGGGCTCACCGAACAGGCGGATCTCCCCCTCGCTCGGGTATTCGAAGCCTGCGATCATCCGCAGGCAGGTGGTCTTGCCGGAACCGCTCGGGCCAAGCAGGGTAAAAAACTCGCCGGAAGGGATCTGGAAGGAGATGTCGTCGACCGCCTTCACCTCGCCATAGTGGCGGCTGATGCGGTCAAATTGTACGGCGTTCATGGAGCATCCTTGTCTGTGCAGGGATGGGCCGGACTCCTGTCCGGCCCGCTGGGTTGTGCGTAGTCAGCTCAAGCTCAGCGACCACCCAGGATGGCGATATAGTCGGAGACCCAGCGATAGTAGGGCACGCAAGTACCCTGGCTCTTGCACTGGGAGACGGGGGTACGCCAGAAGTGCACCCGGTCGAAGTTGTCGATGCCGTTGGTCTTGCAGCCCTCTTTCCCCAGCAGGGCGTTGCCCTCACAGGCGGCGGGCACCACGGGCACTGAGCCGAACCAGGAGGCGAGATCTCCCTGCAGCTTGTTGTTGAGGGAGTGCTCCAGCCACTGGTAGGCGCAGGTCAGGTTCTTGGCCTCGCTGTGTACCATGCTGGTGTCGGCCCAGCCGGTGACCCCTTCCTTGGGCACAGTGGTGGCGATAGGCTGTTTGTCGGCGATCAGGGTGTTGGCCTGGAATGGCCAGGAGTCGGAGGCTACCACCCCCTCGTTCTTGAAGTCATCGATCTGGACGAAGGCATCGTGCCAGTAGCGGCCCACCAGCTGGCGCTGCTTGCGCAGCAGCTCTAGGGAGGCCTTGTACTGATCCTCGTTCAGCTCGTAAGGGTCTTTGATGCCGAGCGCCGGCTGGTGGGTCATCAGATAGAGGGCGGCATCGGCGATGTGAATGGGGCCGTCGAAGGCCTGTACCCGTCCCTTGTTGGACTTGCCGTCCGGCAGTGTCTGCTCCTCGAACACCAGGCTCCAGGAGTCGGGGGCCTTGGGGAACACCTTGGTGTTGTACATCAGTATGTTGCCGCCCCACTGGTAGGGCACGCCGTAGTGCTTGCCGTCTACCGTGTGCCAGGGTGCACTCTGCAGGCGGGGATCTATCTTGCTGTAGCTCGGGATGAGCGCCAGGTTGAGCGCCTGTACCTTGCCCCCTGCGATGAGGCGCAGGCTGGCGTCGCCGGAGGCGGTCACCAGATCGAAGCCCCCCTCGTTCATCAGCGCCACCATTTCGTCCGAGGTTGCCGCCGTCTTGACGCTGACCTTGCAGCCTGTCTCCTTTTCGAAGCCGGTCACCCAGTCGTAGTTCTTGTCGGTCTCGCCACGCTCTATGTAGCCGGCCCAGGCCACGATATTGAGTTGGCCTTCACCCTTGCCGAGTTCGGTGGGGGCTGCCTGGGTCTGGCCTGCCAGCAGGGCGGGGATCAGGGCCAGGGTCAGGGGGGTCAGTTTCATCTTGCTCTCCTTGCATGATCGGAAACCATGGCGATACCGCAATGGCAATTAACATCCTGTTAACCAGTCATGAGCGTAGGAGAAGACGGTGGTAATGAGAATTTCAATTTTTAACGCCAGAGGTATCTGCTAAATCGATATCGAGTGCAGATGAATCTGAATTTCTGTGGCAAATACGGTCGTCAGGTCCCCGGGAGCGGTTAGCGAGAAACCTGCTGACGGGCCCGCAAGCGGCTCTGATCCCGCACTATGTCGATGAATTCGCGAGCAGTCCAATCCAGCCGCGAGCCGCGCCGCCACACCAGCCCTATGTCGATGGCGGGAATGGGTTCCTTGATGGTGCGGGCCTCGACCCGCTCCTGCTCCAGTGACCAGGGGCGATAGGCAAAGTCCGGCAACAGGGCAACCCCGAGCTGGCTGGCTACCAGGCTGCGCACCGCCTCCACCGAGGCGGTGCGCAGCACTATGCGCGGCGCTATGCCATAGCGGCGCAGGCCGCCGCCGATGATCTGGTCCAGCTGATCGGCGGTCAGCGAGATCATGGGCTCCTCACCGAGCGCCTTGAGGGAGAGGGTCGATTCGGCGCAGAGCGGGTGGTTGGCGGCGAGCCAGACCCGCAGCGGCGAGCGGGTCAGCAGCTCGGTATCGAACGCCTCCTGGCGGATGGTGCGGTTGGTCATGAGGATCCCCACGTCCACCTCGCCGTTGACTATCTGGTGCTCGAGATAGGGCTGTTCATCCTCCTTCACCTCGATCCGCACCGCCGGAAAGGCGCGGCGAAAGCGTCCGAGCGCCTCCGACAGGTAGTAACCGGCCACCAGGGTAGTGACCCCTATGGTGAGCTGCCCCTGATCCTGCTGGGCCACCGCCTTGAGGGACTGGCCGGCTTCGGTCATGGCGCCAAGGATGCGGCGGGCGTGCAGCAAAAACTGGTGGCCCTGGGTGGTGAGGCTGACCCCGCGCGGATTGCGTTCGAACAAGGCGGCGCCCAGCTCGGTTTCCAGCTCGCGAATGGCGCTGGTGACCGCCGACTGGGAGATGTGCAGCTCGGCGGCGGCGCGGCTGACCGAGAAACTGTCGGCTACGGCGACGAAATAGCGGATCTGGCGAAAGGTAAAATTCATCTGGGCATCCTGCCACTCGCGACTGGGGTGGCTGCCAGCTTAACCTCGAATCCCGCTCAAACAAAAGGCGCCGTGATGGCGCCTTTGTCATTGATCTCGCAACGATTAGCGGGAGCTGGCAGCGGCCACCAGCGGAACCCGGTTCACCGCCTTGCCCAGGTAGGCGAGGGTGATGGTCACTATGATGCAGGTGAAGCTGAGCCACATATAGGGCAGGTAGTCGAGGGTGGCGACCCCGAGCACTCCGGCCATGAAGATGCCGTTGTCGCTCCAGGGCACCATGCCGCAGGTGAGGGTGCCGCCGAACTCGGCGTTGCGGGAGAGGTTCTTGCGTGCCAGTCCCAGCCGGTCGTAGTTCTTGGCCATGATCTTGGGGGTCAGGATCAGCGACACATACATGGCCGAGCCGAACACGTTGGCCAGGAAGGCGGTGCCTATGGTGTGGCTGGTCAGGCTGCCGACGCTGTTGATGCGCTTCTCGAAGGCGCCGGCGATCACTTCCAGAATACCGACCTTCTCCAGCAGGCCGCCAAAGCCCAGACCGAAGATGATCACGGCCACCGAGCCCAGCATGGACTCCATGCCACCACGACCCAGGATGTTGTCGATGAAGTCGATGCCGGAGATGATGGGGAAGGGGCTGTAGGCTGAGTGCATCGCCTTGACCGGATCCATGTCCTGAAATGCGATGGCCCAGATCAGGCCCAGCAGGGCGCCGAAGCTGATCACCGGGAAGGCGGGTTTGCGGTTGGCCAAGAGGCCCAGCACCAGCACCACGGGGACTATGGCCAGCGGCGTGATGTTGAACTGCTTGTCGAGCGCCTCCATCACCAGATTGACCTGCTCCAGGCTGACATTGCCCGAATACTGCATGCCGACCAGGGTGAACAGCACGGCCGTGATGACATAGGAGACTAGGCTGATGGGCAGCATCCCCTTGATGTGTTCCACCACATCGACGTTGGACATGGTCGATGCCAGCACCACGGAGTCGGAGAGCGGGGAGAGCTTGTCACCGAAATAGACACCGGAGAGCACGGCGCCGGCCACCAGGGGGGCGGGGACGCCCAGGCTGTGGCCAATGCCCATCATGGCGATGCCGGCGGTGGCGGCCGAGCCCCAGGAGGTACCGGTGGCCAGGGAGGTGAGGGAGCAGATGATCAGGGTCGCCAGCAGGAAGATGGAGGGGTGTATCACCTTGAGGCCGAAGTAGATGATGCTGGGCACTATGCCGCCGGCGATCCAGGTGCCGACCAGGGCACCGACGGAGACCAGGATCAGGATGGCCCCCATCCCCTTGGAGACGCCATCGACGGCGGCCTGCTCCAGGGACTTGTAATCATGGCCGAGCTTGATGCCGAGCCCCATGATGACGAACCAGGCAATGAACAGCGCCAACTGGATTGGCAGGTCGAGCACGCTGGTAAACGAGAAGGCCAGGGCCAGGAAAATGGCCAGGCAGGCAAACACCTGCGACATGCCCGGTAGTCGGATGTGGTTTTGTTGGTTTTGCATAGATACTTCCTAAACTCTTGCTCGCCAAGGTCAGTCCCTCTCGTCCTGTGGATACACGTATCCCGAGGGGCCAACCCAAAAAGAGGCCGCAATCTACCACAAACCTGGGGGGGCAAATCCCAACAGATTTAGCAAAAATGCAGTTTTGATTGAAAAACTTACAAATTAGTTGATCTCATAACCCGTTTTTGAGTGCTCTGTTTGCCCCTATGGGACATTCGACTCTGATAGAAAAGTCCGATTGCATACTCCTAAAATACAAATGATAATCGTTATCAAATAATGCGGGAGGAGGCATCACCATGATCTGGATTGTGAGAGTCATGTTGTTGGTCGGGCTGCTGGCCGTGCTGGGCTGGGGTCAGGAGAAGGAGTACGGCATCTGGAGTCTTGGCTTTGTGCTGGCCGCCTGGGTCATGCTGGAACCCAGGCTGAGGCCTGCCCTTATTTTGCTGCCGGTGGCCGGGATGACCGGCATAGCGGCTCTGATCTGGCAGCAGCCCTGGTGAGGATCAGGGGATGGGGGCGCTCTGGACCTTCTCCTGTGCCAGCTTGAGCGACTCAATGACGTTTTTCTCCATCTCGGTACGCTTGGCATCGGTCAGGAAGTAGATCATGTCGACGTCGTGACGTATGTAGTGGGAGGGCAGCTGGTTGAGGGTCAGGCAGCAGAGATCGGCCATCTGGTTGGCGTTCAGCGTCAGGTTCAGACCCTGTCTCTCAATCTCCTTGAGCACCAGATGCTCGTAGAAGTTGTGAATGTCGGTATCCAGTATCATATGCGTTCCTTGGCATGACGATGGGCGGTAAGTCGTCAAAAGCATAGTCATAACAAGGAGTAAAAACAAAAAGCCCATCACTTGCGTGATGGGCTTTTTATGTAATGAATGGTGCGAAGAGAGGGACTCGAACCCTCACATCCGTGGGACACTAACACCTGAAGCTAGCGCGTCTACCAATTCCGCCACCTTCGCACACTGATTTTCTCCAGCTGGTTTTTAAATGCGGTTGGAGCGCATTGCTCTGTTTTTACATGTCAGAATCATGGTGCGAAGAGAGGGACTCGAACCCTCACACCCGGGGGGCACTAACACCTGAAGCTAGCGCGTCTACCAATTCCGCCACCTTCGCACATTGTGTTACCAGTTTTGATTTACATGCTGTCTGGAGAAGCATGGTGCGAAGAGAGGGACTCGAACCCTCACATCCGTGGGACACTAACACCTGAAGCTAGCGCGTCTACCAATTCCGCCACCTTCGCACATTGTGTTACCAGTTTTGATTTACATGCTATCTGGAGAAGCATGGTGCGAAGAGAGGGACTCGAACCCTCACACCCGGGGGGCACTAACACCTGAAGCTAGCGCGTCTACCAATTCCGCCACCTTCGCACATTCGGGTTATCAGTCTGGATTGACATGCTGTCTGATAAAAGCATGTTGCAGTATGGTGCGAAGAGAGGGACTCGAACCCTCACATCCGTGGGACACTAACACCTGAAGCTAGCGCGTCTACCAATTCCGCCACCTTCGCATCACTGCGGTGGGGGATTCTATAGAGTTTTGGAAGAGCGTCAACAGCCAAAGGGGACTTTTTTCGCTGTTGACGTTCAAAGCAGTGCTAAGGGCACAAAACTTCAGCAATTAGCGTCATTGACGCGCCAGGGCATCCCGATACATCTGCTCATACTGGGTGACCGAGTCCGGCCAGTTGAAGCGGGTGTTCATGGCGTTGCGCTGCACTCTGGCAAACCGTTCGGGATCCTGCAGGTAATAGAGCAGGCTGCGGCGCATGGCATCGAGCAGTATGTTGGCGGTCGGATCGTTGAAGCAGAAGCCGGTGGCGTGCTCAGGATCGGCATCCCAGTCCACTACGGTATCCTTGAGGCCACCGACGGCCCGCACCAGCGGCAAGGTGCCGTAGGCCAGGCTGTACATCTGGTTGAGACCGCAGGGTTCGAACAGGGAGGGCATCAGGAAAAAGTCGGCGCCCGCTTCCACCAGGTGGGCCAGCCGGTCGTCATAGGTGTTGATGAAGGCAAACTTGTCCGGGTACTGCTGAGCCATGGCCTGCAACTGGGCGGCGAGGGAGGGATCCCCCGAGCCCACTATCACCACCTGCACCTTGTGATGCAGGAACTTGTCCAGCACCGGCAGCAACAGGTGCACCCCTTTCTGCTCGGTCAGCCGGCACACCATGCCGTAGATGGGCAGATCCGCCACCGGCAGGCCGGTTTCCTGTTGCAGTGTCTGCTTGCAGACCCGCTTGCCGGCGAGGTTGTCGACGTCATAGGTGGCGGGCAGGAAGTCGTCGAAGGCCGGATCCCAGTCCTGATAGTCGCAGCCATTGAGAATGCCGCGCAGGTCGGCTGCCCGCTGCTGGAAGATGCTGGCCATGCCGTGGGCGCCCAGGTGGGTCAGCAGCTCGCTGGCGTAGTTGGGACTGACCGCATTGATCTTGTCGGCATAGAGCACCCCGCACTTGAGCAGGTTGATGTGACCGTAGTCGTAGCTGATGCGCTGTTCATACTCGGCAATCTCGGGCATGGCCCAGAACTGCTCCCGACCGAACACTCCCTGGAAGGCCGCGTTGTGAATGCTGATCACGCTGCGGGTGTGCTGGAAGAAGGGGTTATGGGCATGACGGGACTTGAGCAGCAGCGGCAGCAGACCGGTATGCCAGTCGTTGCAGTGCACTATGTCGGGGGCAAAGTTGAGCTGTTCGCAAGCATGCAGGGCCGCGGCCGAGAAGAAGGCGAAGCGTTCACCATTGTCGCCATAGGCCTGGTTGTTCTCGGCGTAGAGCTGGGGTCGATCGAAATATTGCGGGCAGTCGAGCAGGTAGACACAGACCCCTTCCAGCTCCATCTGATAGATGCGATAGCCGATATCCGGCAGTCCCGGATGGGTTGGCAACCAGCGCGAGGCGATCAGTCTGGCCTCATCACGGCGTTTGATCGTCTTGTAGAAGGGCAGGATGATCCTGACGTCATGGCCCTTCTGGGCCAGATACAGCGGCAGGGCTCTGGCCACGTCCGCCAGGCCCCCGGTCTTCACAAGCCCCTCAACTTCCGAGGCAACAAACAGGATTTTCAGTGGGTTAATAGCCAACTCTTGCTCCCTTAGGTACCACGACGATACCGCCTTCGGATACGGTAAATCTCTCTCTGTCATGGTCCAGATTTTCACCGATCACGGTGCCGGGTGCAATTTCAACGTTCTTGTCAATGATGGCGCGCCGAATGGAACAGCCTTCGCCAATCTTCACATCCCCGAGCAACACTGACTCGCTGATGTGGCTGCAGGGGCCTATGTTGCAGCGAAAACCCAGGATGGAGCGCTGGATCTGGCTGCCCTGAATGAAGCAACCGCCGGAGATCAGGGAGTTGGCAATCTTGACCTTGCAGTCATCGGTATCGACGAAGGTGGCGGGCGGCAGGGGCGGATAGTGAGTGTGCAGCGGCCACTTGCGGTTGTAGAGGGAGAAGGGGGCGTCGTCCGCCACCAGATCCATGTGCGCCTGCCAGTAGGAGTCGAGGGTGCCCACGTCGCGCCAGTAGACGTTGGGCTTCTCGCCCGGGATCACGTTGGTACTGTAGTCGTAGACATAGACGGGGGCGCGCGGGAACAGGCTGGGGATGATGTCCTTGCCAAAATCGTGGCTGGAGTTCTCCTCGGCGGCATCGCGCTTGAGCTCGCGGTAGAGCGCTTCGGTTTCGAAGATATAGTTTCCCATCGAGACCAGTGCCTGGGTGGGATCTCCCGGAATGTGCTTCGGATGTTTGGGTTTTTCTTCGAAACCTATCATGCGCCCTTCCTGATCCACCTCGATCACTCCGAAGGCGCTCGCCTCCTCGATGGGCATGCGCAGGGCGGCGACGGTCAGGGCGGCGGCCTTTTGTTTGTGGAAGGTCACCATCTGGCTCACATCCATCTTGTAGATGTGGTCGGAGCCGAAGATGCAGACGTGCTCGGGGTCGGAGATCTCGATGAAACGCAGGTTCTGGTAGATGGCATCGGCCGTGCCGTCATACCAGCGTTTGCCCATCCGCATCTGGGCAGGAATGGGGTCGATGAAGCGGTCCGTGATGCCGACTATGTTCCAGCCCTTCTTCATGTGCAGATAGAGGGACTGGGACTTGAATTGGGTCAATACGTAGATGCGCAGGAAGTCTGCGTTGACGAAGTTGTTGAGGACGAAGTCGATCAGTCGATAGCTGCCGCCGAACGGGACAGAGGGCTTGCTGCGAGTGGTGGTAAGCGGCTGGAGACGGGTTCCTTCGCCGCCTGCCAGTATCATGGTGAGTATGCCTGCCATCGTATTTCTCTCCCTGAATTTATGATATGAAAAGGTTTTCAGCTCACTGCAAAAAAACACCCCTAAAGGGGTGGTTAAACGATTGACAATTACCTTATCAGATCCCGGATGGGGCCCTCTACTTGTTTTATTACACCGGTTACACTTATTTACACTTTGCTCAGATACACCTTGAATTTGCTGTCGCTGTTGACCACTTCGGTCCGTTTGAAGTGCGTATCCAGTATAGGCTGATATCGCAGGAAGGCGTTGGCGACTATGGTCAGACCGCCATTCGCCAACAGGTATTCCGGTGCCTTGGCGAGGAAGGTTTCGGTGGCAGCATAGAAGGTCTTGAGCCCGGCGTGGAAGGGAGGGTTCGAGACGATATGTTGAAACTTTTCAGCAATGTCGGAGTAAACGTCAGAGGCATGAACCTTCCCCTGCAAGCCATTGACGGCCAGGGTGCGGCGGCTCGACTCCAGCGCCAGCGCGCTGATATCCACCATGCTGACCGTCAGATCCGGATTACGCTTGGCCAGCATTGACCCTATGACTCCTGCGCCGCAACCAAAATCGAGCAGCTTGCCCCGCATCGGCGGCAGGCTGGCCAGCAACATCTGGCTGCCCAGATCCAGCTCGTCGGCACTGAATACCCCCGGCAGCGCCAGCACGGTCAGCGCCGTCTCACCCGCCTTGCATTCATACCGGCTGAACCAGGCGTCCAGTTCGAATGGTGCTACCGGTTTGCTCAGCTCACCGTGATAGAGAGAGCAGCGGCGCGCCGAGTCGCGCTTGATGGGCTTGTCGCCGTAAGGGGCCAGCAGCTTGTCGGCGCCGTTGATGCCGCCGCGATTCTCACCGGCCAGAAACAGATCGGCGCCAGTCTCCAGCAGGGGGGCCATCATGGCCAGCAGGTATTGCGCCTCGGCCTTGGCCTTGGGCATCAGCAGCAGCAAAGCATCGAAACGGGGGGCGCCGCCGAGCTGGTGATCGAACAGGATGGCGTCCCCCAGTGCGGCCTGCTGACTGCGGTAGTAGCAATAGTCCGTGGTGAATACTGTCAGGGAGCGGGCCAGCTCGGCCAGCTGGCGGGGATAGTCATCCTCCAGCGTCCCGCAGACAAGTAGCCGCTTGCCGACAAAGAGGGCTTGGTTTCGTTCCAGCATCTGGCTGACGGCACTGACAGGGCTGCTCATCGGGTCTCTCCACACAATTTTGGGCGGCCATTATACATAGCCCCTTTCGCCTTGACATTTATGCCGTGTTCCCGAAATATGCCCAGACACCATTTTTTGACCAGAGATGATGAAATGCGGTTCAACGGGTTGAAACGAAAGCACAAGAAAAGCCTGACATTCGGGCCTGCCGACGTTCGCGCGTAACCTCTCATCCCTGAGAAGATTCAAACCCCGGTTGCGCAGCCCGTACCGGGGTTTTTTATTGCCATATGCGAGTCAACGGAGAAGGAAATCCCATGTTTCAAGGTTCGATAGTTGCCCTGATCACCCCATTTCGACAGGGCCAGCTGGATGAGGCCGCACTGGCCCGTCTGGTGGAGTGGCACATAGCGCAGGGGACCCACGGCATAGTGCCGGTCGGTACCACGGGTGAGAGCCCGACCCTGACCCACGACGAGCATTGCCGGGTGGTGGAACTGGTAGTCAAGCAGGTGGCGGGGCGCATTCCCGTGATTGCCGGCGCCGGTTCCAACAACCCGGTCGAAGCGATCGAATACACCCGCCACGCCGAGCAGGCGGGGGCCGATGCGACCCTGCATGTGGCCGGTTACTACAACCGTCCCAATCAGGAGGGGCTCTACCACCACTTCAAGGCGGTGCACGATGCGACGACCAAGCCCATCATCGTCTACAACATTCCGCCGCGCGCCATCGTGGACGTGCAACCGGCGACCCTGGCCCGCCTGGCCGAACTGCCACGCATCGCCGGCGTGAAGGATGCCACCGGCGACCTGGCCCGCCCCTGGACCGAGCGCCAGCTGATCAAGAAGCCGTTCGCCTGGCTCTCCGGCGAAGATGCCACCGCGGTGGCCTACAACATAGGTGGCGGCCAGGGCTGCATCTCGGTGACGGCCAACGTGGCCCCCAAGCTGGTGGCCGAGGTGCAGAACCTGACGCTGGCTGGTGAGTGGCAGGCCGCCCGTGAGTTGCAGGACACGCTCATTCCGCTGCATCAGGCCATGTTCGCCGAGCCGAGCCCGGCGGGCGCCAAGTATGCGGTCTCCCTGCTGGGCTTTTGCAGCGAAGAGTGTCGCCTGCCGGTGATGCCGCTGTCCGAGGCGACCCGCGAGCGCATCCGCAGCGCGATGCAGGCATTGAATTTGTTATAAAAATTGGGCTCTGGATCGCGCTTTTGACTGCCTAGTCAATTAATGTGCAAGGTTTGCCGATATACTCGCTTGGATACAACCAAGGATGGCAGGCATGCAGGAATGGGATCCAGAGCACTTCACCAGTTTTGAACATCTCTGTGAAGTGACGCTGGCAGCGGTCAGGGAAAAGACAGAAGCCGAACAAATTTACCTCTGGTTGCGGGCTCCCGAGTCCCAACTTTACAGCTTTCAGCTCGATCAGGGGCTGATCTGCCTGAATGCGGACATTGCCGCCCCCCTCAAACTCCCCGTCATCTTCATCGAGCATGCCTTCGACAAGGGCCAGCTGGTGGTGGAGCAGATAGCCCCGACGACCGATGTCTGGGAGACGGTCGAACCCGAAATTCCACGCCTGCGTGCCTGCTTCCCGCTCAAACGCCAGAAGGGGCTCAAGGCCGTGGTCTATCTGGAGACTCGCCGTCGCCTCGATCGCCTCTCCCGACGCCAGCAGCAGAGCATCCAGTTGCTGATGCACTACCTGGCCGCCGAGCTGGAGAGCCGGTTGCTCGCCAGCCAGATCGATCAGGAGCGGGATCAGCGCAGGCACACCCAGGCCGATCTCATCCGCAGCCAGGCGCTGCAAGACTCTTTCCTCAGCATGTTGCAGGCGCTGCATCAGGTGGGGGTCAAACTCTCCCGTTGCGACAGCGAGCATCAGCTGCTGCACGATGCGGTGGCGCTGGCCCGTCAGGATCTGCAGTTCGACCGCATCGCCATCTTCCTGGTCGACGCCGAGTTCAAGACAATGCACGGCACCTGGGGTACCAACGAGGCGGGTGAACTCATCGACGAGCACCACTTCATCAGCCCCATTCCGGAGCACCCCACGGTGCAGGAGGCCCTGCGCCGCAAGGACTATGTGCTGGTACTGGAAGATGCGCCGCTCTACTACGAGAAGCAGGAGGTAGGGCGCGGCTGGAATGCCATGGTCTCGCTGTGGGACGGCGCCACGCCCATCGGCTGGATCGCCGCCGACAACCTGCTGTGGCGGCGGCCGCTCAAGGCGTACCAGAGCGAGATCTTCAAGCAGTATGCGGCCATGCTCTCCCAGCTGTTGATCCGTCAGCGCACCCAGGCCGCGCTGGAGCGCTTCAACCGGGAGCTGGAGCTGAGGGTCAGCGAGCGCACCATGCAATTGGCGGAGACCAACCGGGCGCTGGAGGCGGCCAACAAGCGACTGTCGCTGCTGTCGCTGGAGGATCCCCTGACCGGCATCGCCAACCGTCGCCACTGGGATCTCACCATGCAGCGGGAGTGGGAGTGGGCCCGTCGTCACCAGGGCCTGCTGGCGGTGCTGATGATCGACGTGGACGAGTTCAAGTCCTACAACGATCACTTCGGTCATGCCAAGGGGGATCTGTGTCTGCAACAGGTAGCCAGTTTGCTGCAGGAGGCGGAGCGGCGGCGCACCAACCTGGTGGCCCGCTACGGCGGGGAGGAGTTCGTTATCCTGCTGTGCGGCCCGCAACCCGAAGAGGCCGAGCGGTTGGCGGAGCGGATTCACGAGGGGCTCAGTGAATTAAAGATCCCACATCCGGCTTCCCGAGTTGCTGATTTCATTACGGTTAGCATAGGCTTTAGCTATCTGGTTCCCTCGCTGGATGGAACATGGCAGAGCTTGACCGAACAGGCCGATCAGGCGCTCTATCATGCCAAGTCGCAGGGGAGGGCGTGTACGCTAGCCTATCGGTGAGCCCATGTTGTTACGTCGCTATCCCATCTTCAATCGTCGTCTCGCCCTCGTTGCCTATGGCATGGACTATCAGCTTGCCGACCCCGCCGAATGGACTCTTCTCGCGACGCAATGCCGTCTGCTGGCCCAGGGGCGCCAATACTTGCTGCCCTTCAGCCATGAACAACTCGATGAGCAACGTCCCCTGCTGTTCGATCAGGACACTATTCCACTGGTCGAGGCCTCGGCCGAGCGGTTGCCCGCCTCGTTTCCCGTACTGGCCCAGTGGCGCGATTATCGACGCCGTCTGGCCGTGCACGGCGCCCAGCGCGAGCCCCGCTGGTTCAACGCCTCCCGGCTGCTGGTGTTCTGGATGGGGGAGGAGGGGATCAGTCAGCCGACCGAGCACAAGCGGATGGCGCTCGACATCGAGACCTGGGGCGATTTTCTGCCGCTCAAGGAGGCGGGGGTGGACTTCTTTGCCGGCGGTTTCCTCGCGCGTCCCGAGCTGGTGAATCAGCGCGCCGCCCAGCCGGACATGAAGCTGGTGCAGGAGATACTGCAAATCATCTGCCATGAGGAGTTCTCCTTTGCCAGGGTCGCCAGCCTGCTGGAGCAGGACGCCTGGCTGCCGGGCCAGCTGATGACCTATGTCAACGCCCCTGGCTTCGATCACGCCAGCCCCATCGTCTCGGTCACACGGGCGCTCTCCTATCTGGGGGAGCAGGAGATCCGCAAGTTCGTGCTCATCTACGGGCTGGCGCGGGTCAGTCAGCACATGCCGGAGGCCTGTACCCGCATGGCCATCGCCCGTGGCCGTTTCTGCGAGCTGATCGCCGTGACTGCGCTCGGCAAGGCCGCCGCCAGCTGGGCGTTTCTGGTGGGGCTGGTGCTGGATGGCTCGCTGCTCTCCGAGCAGCTCAAGGCCCATCTGCCCAAGGATGTGAAGCGGGCGCTCGAGTCCAGCGAGGGGCCGCTCTTTCATCTGTTCCAGCTGGTGAAGACCTATGAGCAGGGGAACTGGCCGCTGCTTGCCCAGCTGGCACCTAACTATCAGCTGGATCCCGCCAAGCTGACCCCCATCTATTTTCAGGCACAAATGTGGGGGCAAGCGTTTCTCGCCACCTAGGTCATGGCGACGGGGCGCGGCTCTGGCTAGAATGGGGACCCATTTTCAGACACAGATCCCGCACCATGACTCTCTCCGGATTTCAAGGCCTGGTATTTGACCTCGATGGCACCCTGGTGGACTCAATGCCACTGCACCTTGCCGCCTGGGCGCACACGGCCCGGGAGTTTGGTTTTCACTTCGATGCCGACTGGTTCTATGAACTCGGTGGCATGCCGAGCCGCAAAATCGCCCTGCTGGTCGCCGAGCAGCAGCAGATCGCCCTGGACCCGCTGGTAGTGACCCGCTGCAAGACGGATCACTACGTGGCCAACCTGCACAAGGTCACCGTCTTTCCGGCCATGCTGGAACTGGTTCAGCGTCATCACGGCCTCATTCCCATGGGGATAGGCACAGGCTCGCCCCGCATCAATGCCGAGGCCGTGCTGCGCAATACCGGGCTGGATCGTTACTTCTCCGTGGTGGTGACCGCCGACGATGTGGCTCTGCACAAGCCCCATCCAGATACGTTTCTGCTGGTTGCACGTCGGCTGGGGGTCGAGCCGGCGACCTGTCTGGTGTTCGAGGATACGGGAATTGGCGTACAGGCCGGTCAGGCTGCGGGCATGCAGACCTGCATGGTCAGGGATGGCAGACCGGTCGACTTGCCGTATTGAAGTAAAGGGCGGTGAAACAGGTGGATCCACTCGGAGGAAGAGTGGAGTCCATTCTCATACGGGACAGACATGATAAATGAGAATGGACTCGGTCACCCTTTGACGCAGCAATGGCGTGGGGGTGATTCAGGCAAGCGCATTATTGCTCGCTGCTACCGCCGCCCTGATTGTCATCGTAACGACCGGGGGCGCCATGGGGACGCGGCGCCATGGAGACGCGCGGCTTGCGGGCACGCTGAATGCTGACCTGGGGACGGCCGGAGTGCATGGCGATGGTGGAGATCTTGGCCTTGTAGACCAGCTGCTGGTTGCCATGGGCATCGGTCAACAGCACGCTGTACTGGTCGAAACCGCTGATGGTCCCCTCCAGCTTGATGCCGCTCACCAGGAAGATGGCGACCTGACTGCGATTCTTGCGCAACCAGTTGAGGGCAGAATCTTGCCCGTTCCCGAGGGAGAAGGCTTGCTCGATCGTGGAGTAGCTTGGGGATTCAGTTGTCATAAATTATTGTCCCGCGGAAAAAAAGTGGCGTTTGATTGTGCTAAATGGTCACTGGCTTGTCAAAGTCATTCTCGCTCCCATCCCGGATGGTGCAACGACAGTGCTGGTCGGCAGGGGCCGCTGCTGTAATAATTGGCGGCTCTGGCCCCGTGGCGGGCCTCATGCTGGGGTTTCATCTTGCATCCGGTTTCACACCAACACCTACCCACCTATACCCATGACGCGACCGCGTGCGAAGAGTGTGACCTGCTGGTGCCGGCCACCGCGCTGGCCGTCGGGGAGACGAGCAGCTGTCCGCGTTGCGGCCATACCCTGAGCCGTCATTTGCCGGAGCAGGAGCGCAGGCCCATCGCTTACGGCTTTGCGGCCCTCATCATGTTCGTGCTCTCCAACGCCTTTACCTTCATGTCGTTCTCGGCCAAGGGAGTGGGGCAGGAGATGACGTTTCTGCAGTGCATCACCACGCTGGTGGATCAGGGCTATCTGTTTCTGGGCGCCGTGCTGAGCCTGACCCTGATCGGCCTGCCGCTGGTCTACATCGGCTCCATCATGCTGGTGCTGTGGCGGGTCGACAAGGACTTGCACAGCAATGCCCTGCGCTCCCTCGGTCGCCTGCTGTGCCGGATCAAGCCCTGGCTGATGGTGGATGTCTTCCTGATCGGGGTGCTCATCTCGCTGGTCAAGCTGATGGGTATGGCCGACATCAAGATGGGGCTGTCGTTCTGGGCCTTCGTCGGTTATACGGTGTTGCTCATCAAGATGATCTCGTCGCTGGACCGGATGTGGCTGTGGCAACGGCTGTTCGGCCCGACCGAAGCCCGCGAGCTGGATGCGGATGGCGAAGCCGCAGCCATGGCGTCCGGGCTGGTGGGCTGTCACATCTGCGGCGCCCTGAGCGAAGCGGGCGAGCACAGCTGCCCGCGCTGCGGCGGCAAGCTGCACAGCCGCAAGCCGGGCGGCCTGAACCGGACCTGGGCCCTGCTCTTCACCTCTGTGATCCTCTATGTGCCCGCCAACCTCTATCCCATCATGGATACCGTTTTTCTGGGGGACGACAGCCCTTCCACCATCCTCGGCGGCGTGGTCTTGCTGTGGGCCATGGGTTCCTACCCCATAGCCGCGGTGATCTTCATCGCCAGCGTGGTGGTGCCGCTGGTGAAAATCCTGGCGCTGTTGTGGCTTTGCTATATGGTACAGCGCGGCCACGGCGCCTCGCCCCTTGGCAAGCTCAAGCTCTATCGCATGACTGAATTCGTGGGACGCTGGTCGATGATCGACGTCTTCGTGGTGGCCATACTGGCGGGCCTGATCCGGCTCGACAACCTGATGACCATCTACCCCGGCCCCGCGGCCGTCGCATTTGCGGGTGTGGTGCTGATTACCATGGTGGCAGCCATGAGTTTCGATTCCCGCCTGATCTGGGATTTACAACAAGGAGAACGCGAACGTGAGTGAGCGTAAGAAAAGGTGGAAACCCGGCTCTGATTTTCTGAGCTCGGCCGCCGCAATCTGGATGGTGCCGCTGCTGGCGCTGTTCATCGGCATCTGGATGTTGTTCCAGCACTGGTATTCGCAAGGTCCCAGCTTCACCCTGACAGTGGCAACCGCCGAAGGCATAGTGGCGGGCAAGACGGTGATCCGCTCCCGCGAGGTGGAAGTGGGCCGCATCGAGGCGGTGGAGCTCAGCGAGGACTACAGCCATGCGGTGCTGAAGGCTCGCCTGACCAATGCCGCCGCCGGCATGCTCAAGAAAGACAGCCAGTTCTGGGTGGTCAAGCCCAGGGTTGGCCGGGAAGGGGTCTCGGGCCTCGGCACCCTGCTCTCCGGCGCCTACATCGAGCTGGCCCCCGGCAAGAAGGGCAGGCCGCTGGACGAATACGCCATGCTGGACAAGCCGCCGCTGGCTTCCCAGGACGCCAAGGGGCTGCGGCTCTCCCTGAGCAGCCGGGATACCCGGGCGCTCGGGGTGGGCTCGCCCATCAACTACCAGGGCTTCACCATAGGCCAGGTGGAGGAGGCCAAGTTCCTGCCCGAGAAGAGCGAGATGCAGTACCAGATCTTCATCAACGCCCCCTATGACGTGCTGGTGAGCGGCAACTCCCGCTTCTGGATGACCCCGGGTTTCGAGGTCTCCATGAGCAGCGAGGGGATGAAGGTGAAGATGGACTCGCTGGAGAGCCTGCTCGACGGCGGTATCACCATGGGTCTGCCCCCTGGCTGGGCACCGGGTGAGCCGGCCAAGCAGATGGACGATTTCACCCTGTTCCAGGATCAGGCCAGCGTGCTGGCCGGTAGCCTGGATCAGTTCATCGACTACGTGTTCCTGTTTGAAGACAGCGTCGGTGGCCTGCACCCCGGTGCGGCGGTGGAGTATCGCGGCATCCGGGTCGGCACCGTCATCTCGGCGCCCTATCTCATCGACGAGAAAGGGGTGCAGATATTCCAGAACCGGCAGATCCCGGTACTGGCGCGCATCGAGGTGCAGCGCCTCTCCCACCGCTACGCCAACGCGGAGAAGGAGCAGTGGCGCGCCCTGTTCGGCAAGCAGTTCAAGGAGGGGTTGCGGGCGACGCTCAAGACCTCCAGCCTGTTGACCGGGGGCAAGGTGGTGGATCTGAACTTCTATCCGGATGCCCCCAAGTATCAGGCCATCAAGCTGGCCGGTTATCAGGTATTCCCGACCGTGCAGGCCGGGCTGGACCAGATCGAGCGCAAGGTGAACCAGATCCTCGACAAGTTCGTCGACATGGACACGGCCAAGACGCTGAACCAGGTGAATCACACCCTGGTTACCCTGGACCAGACCCTCAAGAACGTCAGCGCGGTGAGCGCCAATCTGGACAAGTTTACCGGCCAGAGTGCGACCCAGCAGTTGCCGGCGTCCCTGAACGACAGCCTGAAGCAGTTGCAGAGCACGCTGCAAGAGTACGATGCCAACTCCCAGACCAATCAGGATCTGCGTCAGTCGGTACAGTCGCTCAATCAGCTGATGCGTGAGTTGCAGCCACTGGTGCATTCGCTCAACGAGCAGCCGAGTTCGTTGATCTTCGATCGCGCCCGTCCCCGTGATCCCGAGCCCAAGCGAGGCCAATGATGAAAAAACAGATGATGACGCTGGCCTTGCTGGGCCTGCTGGCGGGTTGTAGTTCGGCGCCGACGGCGCTGCACTACTACTCCCTCGATGCCGAGGCGCAGCAGCCGACCACTATGACGGCGCAACCGCAGCACCAGCTGGTGCTCAAACCTGTCTCCCTGTCCGGCCAGCTGGACAGGATGAGCCTGGTCTATCAGCTGGAGGGTAAGGAGTTGCACTTCGCCGAGTACCATCGCTGGGCGGGGTCGCTGGATGCCCAGCTCGATCAGCTGACCCTGAACGGTCTCTCCAGCCGGCTGCCCGGTTGGGTGGTGCGCCAGGACGGTGCCCGCAAGGGGCCAGTGCTGACCATTTCGGTCGAGCGCTTTCAGGGGCGCCACGACGGCCGCGCCGTGCTGAGTGGCCGCTGGCGCCTGCTGACGGAAGAGGGCACTGTCCTGCGTGACGTTCCCTTCCAGCAGGTGCGGGTGTTGCCGGAGGATGGCTACGGCTCCCTGGTCAGCGAACTGGGACAGGGTTGGCAACAGCTGCTCGACCAGATTGCGGCAGAGGTGCGCAAGGGCGCCTGAAACCGCCGAGAATGAAAACGGGAGGCCAGAGGCCTCCCGTTTTTTTATCCCGGCACCACAGACCCGGTGCCAAGGAGGTGGAACTTACTGCTGAGCGTCGGATACCCCTTCCACCTTGACCTCGACCCGGCGATCCGGGGCCAGGCAGACGATCAGCTCACGCTTGGATTTGCTGGTGCAGCTGTCGCCGGTGACAGGGGAACCCTTGCCACGCCCTTCCACATTGACCTTGCCTGCTGGCAGGCCCTTGCCGACCAGGTAATCGGCGACAGTGTGGGCACGCTGCTCGGAGAGCTTCTGGTTGTAGGCATCCGAGCCGATGCGGTCGGTATAGCCGATCACTGTGGCGACGCCATCCTTGGGTCTGGCTTGCTCAATCTGACCGTAGAGGTTATCCAGTGCCTGTCCGCCTTCCGCTTTGAGGGTCGCCTTGTTGAAGTCAAACAGCACGTCCGAGCTCAGGGTAAACTGCTTCTCGACCACCACGGGCTCAGGCGCGGGGGCCGGAACCGGGGCCGCAACCACGGGAGCAACCTGGCCGAAGCGGTAGACCACGGCGACCGCCAGCAGGCCGTTGTCGAGCTCGGCCCCCGTCTTGTCGAGCGCCTTGTCACCGAGCGGGGTTGTGTACTGGTATTCGAGGCGGGCGGCCCAGTCGCGGTTGAAGGCGTATTCGGCCCCCAGTGCGCCGACGAAGGCGGCCCCGTTGTCATTGTCGAACTGCTTGCTGTCGGTCCAGGCGTAGGCACCACCGAGGCGAGTGTAGAGATCCAGGCTGTCGCTCACCGGCAGACCTATCTTCATGGTGAGCTGGGCCAGCTGGGCCTTGATCTCGTCCTGGCTGATGTCGGTGGGCGTCAGCAGGTCGGTTGCTGTGTACTTGTATTTGCCGAGCCAGTCATAACCGAGCTCGACGCCGAGGTTCTGGTTGATCTGGTAGCCGAGGAAAGCGCCGGCGCCGACGTCGTTCTTGTCCTCTTCGCCGATGGCGAAGTTGTCCTTGATGCTCTGGTTGTGATCGACGCCATAGAAGTTGGACCAACCCAGCTTGGCACCGCCATACCAGGTGTTGTCTTGTCCGGCAGCCTGGGCGTTGGCCGCAAGCAAGCCTGAAACCAGTAAGGTAATCAGTGTTTTATTCATGTTGAGCCTCTGCAATTTCATATTGGGGGGGAGGTTTTTCTATGTCGCCTCTCCTTATGGGTCGGGGCTTATAGCACAGCCACAACAGATTAAAGGTAGTCGCTTTCCATGGGTTCTCAAGCAACTGATATAAAACATATTGTGATTATTATTGCCGCAGTTGAGCTGTGTGATTTGATCTCTGGGGCGGGGCGGCAATAGTTAACCGAGGCAGGATCGCACCGGGGTGAGCATGAAAAGCAAATGGATATGGCTGTGCTGGTCGCTGTGGCTGGCGCCGGTCTGGGCCGCTGACTCGCTGCAGGTGGTGACCGAAGACTATGCCCCCTACAACTATCTGGAAGAGGCCGAGATCAAGGGGCTGGGCACCGAAGTGGTGGAGGCCATGCTGGAGGAGGCGGGATTCGAGTACGACCTCGACATCTATCCCTGGGCGAGGGCCATCTCGCTGGCCCGCAGCCGCCCCAACGTGCTCATCTACAGCATCAGCCGCTTCCCCGAGCGCGAGGCGCAGTTCCAGTGGATCGGGGTGATAGCCCGCATCAACTTTCATGTGTTTGCCCTGGCCAAACGCGATGACATCAAGCCGTTCAGCCAGTTGTCACAAGCGCGGGCCTGGTCCATCGGCACAGTGCGCAACGATGCGCTGGAGCAGTATCTGATCGGTCTCAACTTCTCCAACCTGCAGCGCAACAACAGCAACGAGGCCAACATGCTCAAATTGTTGATGGGGCGCATCGATCTCTGGCCCGTGTCGCAGGAGGCGGCGAACTACTATGTGCGGCAGGCGGGCTATGGGCCCGACACCCTCAAGATAGTGCACGACATCGAAGACTTTACCGGAGGGGAGCTCTACGTGGCGGCGAGCCTGAAGACGGCGCCCGAAGTGATCAAGCGGCTGCAGGAGGCGCTGGCCACCATCCGGCAGAACGGTATCTATGACGGCATAGTGAAGCGCTATCGCTGATTGATGGTGCTGTGGCGAGGTAAAAGAGGGGCCGACCGAGTGTCGGCCCCTTGTCATCAGTGGGCGAGGAACTCGTACTGGCTCTCGATGAAGGTAGCGGCGCGCTCGCTCAGGGCGGCGTGCACGACAGTGGTGGGGTGGACCTGATCCCAGAACATCTTGCCCTCACAGTTGAGGGTGCTGGCGCTGCGGCGAGCCATGGGGCTGGCGACGGCCTGGGCCAGCAGCGGGTTGCCGGCGATGGCGAGGCGCTCCTGCGGGTTGAAGGCGGAGAGCTGGCTGTCGGTGCTGGCGCTGCGGGAGGCAAACGGCTTCCATACATAGCTGCCACCGTAGCAGGCGTTCTCCGTGTCGCTCAGGCCGAAGTTCTGCGGATCACGCAGCATCTCGGCAAACTGCTTGTCTATCTCGAACAGCTTCACCATGCCGGTGGGAGCCAGCTGGCGTGCCAGGTTCAGCAGCAGCTGGTTGTGGTAGGCGGAGACATGGCTGGCCGCCTCGACCACCTTCTGGCTGCGGGCCGAGGGGTTCTGGCCCAGATCCGGCAGGTTGAACAGCAGTATCTGCTTGGCGCCGTTCAGCACCATGCGGTTGGCCGCATCGCTGATGGCGTCGCGCACCCGCTTGGCATCCTGCTCTGTGTTCCAGCCATAGGCCAGATAGTCGTTGGCGCCGACCCAGAGGATCACCAGATCGTCCGGTTTGAAGCTGTCTTTTTGCAGGAACTGGGTGACCTCGTAGTCCAGGTTGTTGATGACCTGATACTTGGGATTCCAGGAGATCTTGTTGTAAGCCACGGCGGTGGCTCCGCCTTCCGCCTCGTTGGCTATGGTCAGGCCCGGGAACTGCTTGGTCAGCTGCTCCAGCCAGACGGGCCCGTTGGAGAAGCGGCCCTCATAGTAGGGGGGGCTGGAGGGGAGGTAACCGCGCATCTTGCTGTACATCTTGCCGGTATCGGAGAGGCTGTCGCCAAACATCACGATCCGGGAGAAGGCGGGACGGCTGTCGGCTGCCTGAACTGTCAGCGCGACCAATCCCAATAAACACACAAACCATTTTTTCATCTTGTTGTTCTCGTTACTTTGAAAGCAGGTGGTGCCTGCAGGCTTTTCCTCGATAGGCAAACGGGCTGGGAAGCTGTTTTGCCATTTTGCAGGGTATCCAGCCGAATTAAATTTCGCAGCAGGCGGTGCTGATTAAATCGATTACGGTCACATCCCCTTCACCCAGATGGGGAGGCTTCACGTTTGTTTCACGCCCCGGCTTGCACACTGCTCCCGTACCCAATGACAGGAGCATGAAATGAACAAGGCAAGCGTAATCGGTCTGTTGACCCTGATGTCCATCTCTTCTTTCGCCATGGCGGCCTATACAGGCCCGCAGGAGCAGAACAAGGTGTCCGTCGCGCAGTTGAAGGATCTGGCCGATGACAGCTGGGCCACCCTGGAAGGGAAGCTGGTCAAGCACCTGGGCGGCGAGAACTACATGTTCCGTGACGCCAGTGGCGAGGTGGAAGTCGAGGTGGATCAGGATGTGTGGCGCGGCACCGAGGTGGGCCCGGACGATCTGATCCGCATTCGTGGTGAAGTGGACCACAGCTGGAACAAGACAGAGGTAGAGGTGGAGAGCCTGGAGAAGGTGGGCGCCGCTCCGCAGAGCAAGGGCGGGTTTGTCGCCAAGTAAGGCAGGATAGCCGCACGCCAGACGTAACAAGGGCGCCTCCATGGAGGCGCCCTTTTGCTGTTGGTCTGTTTAGCCGGTGCGGGCCAGCGTGCGCTTGAATCCCTTCTCGGCCTGATTGACCTTGTAGAGATAGCGTCTGGCTTCCGCCTTGGGATGCTGCTCGGTCAGGATCTGGTACACAGCCTCGGGGGAGAGCTGGTTGATCATGCCGGGCGCCGCCTTGCGGTCGCTGGAGAAGGTGTTCAGCACACCGCCGGCGCCGCCGTTGTAGGCCGAGATGACGGCATAGCGGCGGGAGAGCGGATCCTGGATGTCCACCAGATAGACGGTCTGCAACAAGTGCAGGTAGGCGGTGCCCACGTCTATGTTGTAGGCCGGGTTGAACAGATCCTCCCGGGTCGGCTGGCCGTTCCTGCCCTTGACCCGCACGTAGACGTCCCGTCCGGCGGTGGCCGGGATCACCTGCATCAGGCCATAGGCGTTGGCGTGGCTGACCGCATAGGGGTTGAAGCTGCTCTCTGTCTTGATCACCGCGTAGATGAGGCTTTCGGCGACCCCGTACTTGCGGGAGGCTTCCCGTATGATGCCGGCATACTTGTAACCCCGTCTGTCCTCGTGGTTGGCCACCATGGGGATGTCGACGAAGAAGATGGTGCGGATCCCCAGGGTGCGCTTCTTCATCGCCGTGCTGAGCAGGTAATCGGCGTAGCGCTCGGCACGCCAGTCGAAGCGGATCGGCTGGCCCAGGTTGTCCAGTACCTGACCATAGAGGAAGGGCTCGCCACCGGGCAGAATTTCACGGTCGGAGTACAGATCCACTTCCGCCGGGTCGTCCGGGGTCAGCAGGGTCTCTATGATGGCGCGGCGCAGGTGGGCACGAGGGTCAAGCCCGGAGACGGTTTCCACCATGATGTGGCCGCTGGAGAAGTCGATGTGAGCCCGGCTCTTGTACTGATCCGTGTATTTGACGTAGTCAAATTTGCCCGCGAACAGCGCCTCACGCCCCCATATCTCGTTCACGTTATGGGAGAGCGCGCTGATCATGTGTTCGAAACCGCGAATGTCCTTGCCGTTGACCAGATCGTCATCCTCACTCCCGCTGGGCTTGGGGGAGGATGAGCAGGCAGAGAGAAACAGCAGGGTGCAAAGCAGCCAAAAAATTCGGCCCATAGGATCCTCAAACTGGGCGGCGGGGCCGCCCGTCATGCATGGCTGTGAACAGAGAGAGGTATAGCCGTCACTGGCTCACAGGTACAACTCATTGGTTCATAGACCGGTCACTGGCTGTGAACCGGGAGCTGTATCGCCGTCGCTGGCTCACAAGTACAACTCATCGGCTTATTGGCTGGGAGGGGTATAACCGTCTATGGCCACTTCACCCGCTTCAAACAGGTAGCTCACCATCTCTTTTTCCAGCAGCTGACGATGCTCCAGGTTCATCATGTTCAGCTTCTTCTCGTTGATCAGCATCACCTGCTTCTTCTGCCATTCGGTCCAGGCTTCCTTGCTGATGTTGTCAAAAATCCGCTTGCCGAGTTCACCGGGATAGAGTTGGAAATCCAGGCCCGGGCCCTCTTTTTTCAGGCGTTGGCAAAATACAGTACGGCTCATGTTGACCTCTATGGTTGTAAGTCCGGGTAGGCGAGCAGGCGGGCCGTGGCGGCTGCCAGACCCACCTCTGCAGGATGGCGTAAGTTATACCAGAGTCGGTTATCCGCTTCCATGAGCTGGGGGGCCGGTGGCGCATCGATTTCAATCAGGAAAGGCTGAATATCGAGATGGAAGTGGCTGAATGTATGCCGAAATCCGCTTAGTTCCCGATAATCATGGCCGCTCAGCCCGAGCCGCTGCATCAGCCCCTCGACCTCCGTCAGCGACTCCACCTGCGGGAAGCAGTAGAGCCCGCCCCAGATCCCCTGTGGCGGCCGCTTCTCCAGCAACAGCTGGTCGCCGTGACGAATGAGCAGCATGATGCCGGCGCGGGCCGGAATGCTCTTCTTGGGCTTGCTGTTGGGGTAGGCGGTGGGCTTGCCCTGCGACAGCCCCTGGCAATCGGCCTGCACCGGGCAGCGCTCGCAGGCGGGTTTGCTGCGGGTGCAGACGGTGGCTCCCATGTCCATCATGGCCTGGTTGTAGTGGGCCACGCCGAGCTTGGGCGTGAGGCGGATGGCGAGCTCCCACAGATCGTTCTCCACCTGTTTCTGGCCGGGCCAGCCCGGCAGTGCCAGCCAGCGGGTGAGCACCCGCTTCACGTTGCCGTCCAGAATGGCGTGGGGCTGGCCAAGGGAGAGGGAGAGCACGGCGCCCGCGGTGGAGCGGCCTATGCCAGGCAGGGCCATCACCTCTTCCAGCCGCTCCGGGAACAGGCCGCCGTGCAGTTCGCAGATCTGCTGGGCCGCCTTGTGCAGGTTGCGGGCGCGGGCGTAATAGCCGAGCCCGGTCCAGTGGTGCAGCACCTCATCTATGGGGGCCTGTGCCAGGGCCTGCACGTCGGGGAAGCGGGCCATAAAGCGTTGGTAGTATGGAATAACCGTAGCGACCTGGGTCTGCTGCAGCATGATCTCGGAGACCCAGACCCGATAGGGCGTTTTGTCCTGCTGCCAGGGCAGGGTCTTGCGGCCGTGGATCTGGTACCAGTCCAGGATCCGGGTGGCGAAGGTGGTGTTGTCTGAATTGCTCACATGGCTCTCATGTTATTGATTAAAAAGGGGAGCTCTCAGGCTCCCTCTTGAAATGGACGCCAGCTCAGCGGGGCTGAGCCGGCGTTGTGGTCGTGACGGGATCAGCCGCGCCAGTCCTGCAGTGCCTTGAGACTGACGTTCTGGCCCGCCACCTGCAGGATGATGTAATCCTGGGCTATGGCGATCAGGGTAACGCCGGGGGCGACCTCGCTGCCCTCGCGAAACTCACGGCCGTTCAGCATCACGGCCCGCTTGGCCGGGTTGGACGAGAAGACGTGGGAGCCGTAGGCCAGGGCAGGGATCCGCTGCTTCAGCTCCAGCGGCAGGGCGCTGATCGGCATGGCCTGAGACTCGCTCTGTGCCTGGGGCGCCGTCTCCTCCATCAGCGGCGTACTGTTGAGTGCATTCATGATGCGCTCGGCCAGCCCCTGGCTGCTGTTGGTGGCAGGGGCACTGTCATTGGGGGCGACTCTGGGGCGCACCACGGGTTCCGGCAGCGGCGGGGGCAGCGGGCGGGTGATCATGGGTCTGGGTTCGACCCGCACGAACGGCGGCGTGACCACCTCTTTCACCTCCACCGTCTTCTCGATGGGGCGGTTGTTGAGCAGGTGCCAGCCATAGTTGGCGCCGGCCCCCATCAGCAGGGCAAGCGGGGCCAGCAGCCACCAGATCCAGCGCCGGTTCTGCTCCTCTTCCTGGGTGACGGGCAGCCCCATCGCCGGAATATGCGGGGTGAACTGGGGCTGTTCGGCCCGGCGCAGCGCCTTGAGCAGGGTAGACATCAGGAAGCCTCCTCCGACAATGTGACCATGGGCTCATCGTTCATGGTATCCGGCGTGGCCGGTGTGCTGGCGCGCTGGGACTCATCTTCCAGCTTCGGCATGGGTTCACCGGCCATCACGTTGAGGCGCAACAGGGTATTGCTGCCGGCGATGCCGTCCGGGTTCAGCCCCTGCTCGCGCTGGAACTGCTGCAACTTGTTCTTGAGCTCGGCATCGAAGCGACGCACCTTGCGATCCGGTTGTTGCAGGGCACGGCTGAGGGCGTTGTCCAGCCACTGTACCTGGGTCGCCCCGGCATTGTTGCCGATCAGGGCGACGCCGCCCTTGGGCATGCGCCACAGCAGGGTGTAGCTGCCGCCCCAGAAGTCGGACAGCCACTGCCTGTCCACCTGCCAGCTCTGATTGCCAATGAGCAGGTTGGCCTTGTCCGGCCCGAGATTCACCAGAGTTGCGTAATAGATGCCGCCCGTCTCGTCGGTCAGGCTGATGAGGGCCGGGTGCTGCAGGGCCTGCAGCTCCGCCAGCGAAGCGTCACCCTCCTGGCAGCGCAAGCCGGCGCGCGGTGCGTTGTCGCAGGTCGCCTCCTCCAGATCTGTCTGGTAGCCCCACACCTTGTAGAGATTCTGCATGGCGCTATCCGGCTCCAGCGCCTGATTGATGGCGCGGGTCAGCTGCTCCTGCTGCTCCGGGGTGTCGTCCACCTTGACCGGCACCTCCACCTTGATCACGGGGCGCTCGGGGAAGAAGCCGAAGAACTGCCAGCCCCACCAGCCGGTGGCGACCAGCAAGGCCCCCGCCAGGGCGACCATGAGGCCGGACTGCCAGGTGCCTTCGTCGCGAATGCCGCTCACCTCATAGGCCGCCAGGCTGATGTCGCCGTGCACTATCTTGTGGCTGCCACGGGCGAAGGCGGCGATCAGGGCGCGATCGCAGATGAGGTTGATGAGGCGGGGAATGCCGCCGGAGAGGCGGTGCAGAGTCTGGAGCGCCTTGGGGGTAAAGATGGGCTGGACGCAGCCCGCGACCTGCAGCCGGAAGCGCACATAGGCATCCACGTCCTGATGCGAAAGCGGCAGCAGGTGATAGCGGGCCGTGATGCGCTGGGCCAGCTGGCGCAGCAGGGGCTGGCGCAGCATCTGTTGCAGCTCGGGCTGACCGATGAGCACCACTTGCAGCAGCTTCTTCTCGTCGGTTTCCAGGTTGGTGAGCAGGCGCAGTTGCTCCAGCACACCGGGCAGCAGATGCTGGGCCTCATCCACCAGCACCACGCTGCGCTTGCCTGCCGCCAGGTTGGCCAGCAGGTGATCGCGAATGAGATCGAACAGCAGCTTGAGACCGGCGTCCTTGTCGTACGGCAGCTGGAACTCGTCGCAGATGGCCGCCAGCAGGTCACGCTCGGTCAGGGATGGATTGAGGATGTAGGCGATCTCGGTCTCGGCCGGCAACTGCTGCAACAGGCAGCGGGAGACGGTGGTTTTACCGGTTCCCACTTCCCCGGTCAGCAACACGAAGCCTCCCCCATCCTGCAACCCGTAGTTGAGGTGGGCGAGGGCCTCCCCGTGACGTTCACTCATATAGAGGTATTTGGGGTTGGGCGAGATGGAGAACGGGGGCTCCGACAGACCGAAGAACTGTGTGTACATAAGGATCCATTCCATTGTTATGGGCGGCAGGTTAAAGCCTCCCCACCGGGATGTCAAAGACCCGGGTGCCATAAGGGGGGCTGGCGCATCTGGCGGCCAAAACCGCTGTTTTTATCTAATGTGGCCTAGTGGTGATGGGGAGAGGTCAGCGTGGCTGTCGGGCCAAACCAACCGGGCGATCACGGCTGCCTGATCGCGGGGGCGTGGCGGCGCCATCGTGCCCGCCAGGCAAAACCGGTATAATCGAGGCAGGTTTATCAAGGGAGACAGAGATTGCAGACTTATCTGGTTGGGGGCGCGGTGCGGGATCGCCTGCTGGGATTGCCGCAAGGGGATCGGGATCACCTGGTGGTGGGGGCGACCGTGGAGCAGATGCTGGCGTTGGGGTTCACCCAGGTGGGCCGCGACTTCCCCGTGTTTCTCCATCCCAAGACCCAGCAGGAGTACGCACTGGCCCGCACCGAACGCAAGCAGGGCCGCGGTTACACAGGGTTTGTCTGCCACGCCTCCCCCGAGGTGACGCTGGAGCAGGATCTGCTGCGCCGGGATCTCACCGTCAATGCCATCGCCGAGGACGAAGAGGGTCGGCTGCACGATCCCTACGGCGGCATCCAGGACCTGGAGCGACGGGTGCTGCGTCACGTCTCCCCGGCCTTTGCCGAGGATCCGCTGCGCATCCTGCGGGTTGCCCGCTTCGCCGCCCGTTTCCACGCCCAGGGCTTCGTGGTGGCCCCTGAGACGCTGGCGCTGATGCGCGAGATGACCGACGCCGGCGAGCTGGCCCACTTGACCCCGGAGCGGGTCTGGAAGGAGCTGGAGAAGGTGCTGCTGGGAGAGACTCCCCAGATCTTCTTCGAGGTGCTGCGCGAATGTGGCGCCCTCAAGGCGCTGTTCCCGGAGCTGGACGCCCTGTTTGGTGTGCCGGCCCCCGCCAAGTGGCACCCTGAGATAGACACCGGCATCCACACCCTCATGGTGCTGGGGCAGGCGTGTCGCCTCTCCCCCGAGCTGGCGGTGCGCTTCGCCGCCCTGTGCCACGACTTTGGCAAGGGGCTGACCCCACCCGCCTTCTGGCCGAGCCACCACGGCCACGGCCAGAAGGGCTTGCCGCTGATCCGCGATTTTTGCGAGCGTTTTCGGGTGCCGAACGACTGCCGCGATCTGGCGCTGCTGGTGAGCGATCTGCACACCCATATCCACATTGCCTTCGAACTCAAGCCCGCGACCTTGCTCAAGGTGTTCGACAAGGCGGATGCCTGGCGCAGACCCGAGCGTTTCGCCCAGCTGCTGGACGCCTGCCGCGCCGACTTCCACGGCCGTACCGGCTTCGAGGAGCGGGTCTATGCCGAGCCCGACTATGTGGCCCAGGCGCTCGGCGCGGCCCAGGCCGTGCCCGTGAAGGATATAGTGGCCGCCGGTTTCAAGGGCGAGGCCATTCGCGAGCAGCTCGCCAAGCGCCGGCTCGATGCCATCAGCCGGGTGCGGGACGAGTGGACCTTTATCGAGGAGTAGGCGCGGCTTCTGCCAGCTGTCCGCCATGAAAAAGCCCGGGTCACTGACCCGGGCTTTTTGCTGAGGCGTGCTTCAATAGGCGCGGGCTGGGGCTGGGGCTATCGGCCGAGGATGTCGCTGCCCGGGCAAGGTCCGTTCAGGGTTCGCCCGGGCCGAAACGGCCGTGGACGGGGTCGTAGAAATAGGCCTGATAGTCGAAGTCAATGTCCTTGATGAAGGGGTTCTCCAGCCGGAACAGGCGGCGGGTGTTGAGGTGGGCGAAGGTGAGTGAGGGCTTGAAGGTCTTGAGCCAGTGCGCCTGCAGCGAGCCGTCTCGCCAGGCGGCCTTGAGCCCGGCCTGTACCCGCTGGATCGCCTGCCGATTGGCATTGTGGGTGAAGAAGAAGCGGGGCAGGGGGTAGTAGAGGGCTATGTTCTCATCCATGACCAGCCCCTTTATCTCCTTGTGGTTCAGCTTCTCCTGAGGCAACTCGTTGATCCCGCGGCAGAAGAGATCGAAACGGCCACGCGCCACCATCTTGAACAACTGCTCGTAACCCTCTATCTCCTGCACCCTGAACCCGGCTTGCTGCAGGATCTTCACATCGAGCCAGCCCTTGCCCTGGCCCAGGTCGAACTTTTTCAGCTGCTCCAGGCTGGTGACCCTGGCGACGGCCTCCTTCTGCTGGGGGCTGACGAAGCAGATGCGGTAGCTGACGATGCCGAGATGGATGGGAAAACGCACATAGTCGACCCCCGTCATGTCACGGTCCGAGTGGTAGCTGTCCATGGCAAACAGGTTGGGATAGTGATTGAAGCGCAGGCTGATCCACATCCTGGCCAATGTCATGGGCGGGGCGGCTTGCAGGCGATAGTCGCCATGGCTGGCGCGGGTCTTCTCCAGCACCAGCCGCAGCAGCTCACGGTCATAGGTGACCCTGGGATCCTGTTCGCTCTCCGGGCTCATGTAGGTGAACACAGTCGGGGCCGCGGCCGGCACGGGCAGGGCGAGAAACAGGGCAAGCAGCGGGATCCAGCGCATCGTGACCTCCTGTCGGAGAAAGAGACTCCCATGAGTGTAGTGGTTGCGCCCTTGCTAGTGGGTCGGGCTCGCCTCGCCCTGCTGCTCATGGCTCATGGCTCATGGCTCATGGCTCATGGCTCGCGGCTTCGCCGGGCCCGAAGCTGTGGCTGAGGGGGTCGTAGAGATAGGGGCGATAGTCAAAATCCATCTGCCGGAGCAAGGGGTTGTCCAGCCTGAACAGCAGGCGCTGGTCCAGTCTGGCAAAATCCAGTGCCGGTTTGAAGGTCTTGAGCCAGAGCGCCTGCAGCGATCCGTCCTGCCAGGCCAGTTGCAGGCCGGCGCGGATGCGGCGCAGGGCGTGCTGGTTATCCTTGTGGCTGTAGAAGAGGTGGATGAAGGGGTAGTAGAGGGCCAGGTGCTGATCGACCGTGAGCCGGGCCAGATCCCGGTGGGTTTCCAGCTCGGTAAACAGCTCGTTGGCTCCCCGGCAGAACAGATCCAGCCTGCCTCTTGCTACCAGCTTGAACAGCCGTTCGTACCCTTCCACCTCCTGCACCTTGAAACCGGCATGACGCAAGATGTCGACATCCTGCCAGCCACGGCCCTGGCCATGGCTGAACTGCTGCAGATCGGCCAGGGTGCGCACCTGTGCCACCGCCTGCTGCCGCGTCGGGCTGACGAAACAGATGCGATACCCCAGGATGCCGAGATCCACCGGGAAACGGACATAGTCCAGATCATGAGGGTCTCCAGGGGGCGGGAAGCTGTCGATGGCGAGCAGGTTGGGGTAGAGGTTGTATTGCAGCACCTGGCGCAGCCGTGTCCGGCTCATGGGCGGGGCCGGGCGCAGCTCGTAATCGCCGAAGCTGTCGCGGGTCTTCTCCAGCGCCAGTTGCAGCAGTTGCTGGCCGTAGAGGGTGCGCAGATCCCGATCACTTTCCGGGCTGACGTGGGTCACTATGTCCACGGCCTGCAAGAGGGGGGAGAAGAGCAGGCTGCATATCAGCAACCCGAGGGGGATCACTCTGTGGTTCATCATACCGCTCACCGCCATCACATTGAGTTCAGTGTAGCGGCTGGCGGGGGAGGCTTGCCGTCCCTGGCAGGAGGAAATTGACCTCGCCTGGCGGCAGGCCGGATTACCAGAACATCTGGCCGAGCAGGGGGGCGAGCAGCACAGTCACCATGCCGGCGATCATCATCACCATGCTGGAGACGACGCCCTCCTCGTTCCCCATCTGGTACGCCTTGGCGGTGCCGGCGCCATGGGCAGAGGCGCCGAAACCGGCCCCCTTGCCGAGGCGGCTGCGGATGGCGAGCAGGGTGAGCACGCTCTCCCCCACCGCCATGCCGATCACCCCGGTCAGCACCACAAACAGGGCGGTGAGATCTGTCTGGCCGCCGATGGCGCGGGTCGCCTCCACCGCGAACGGTGTGGTGATGGAGCGCATCGCCAGGCTGCGCTGCAACATGTCGGAGAGGTGCAGCCAGCGCGCCAGCAGCACTGTGCTGCCCACCGCCATGATGACGGAGGCGACGACCCCGACCGAGAGGGAGAGCCAGTGACGGTGGATCAGCTGGCGGTTCTCATAGACGGGCACGGCGAAGGCGACGGTGGCCGGACCCAGCAGCCAGAGCAGCCAGTGGGACTGGGCCATGTAGTCCTGATAGGGGATGTGGAACAGCAGCACCACGGCCACCAGCAGGGTGGGTGCCAGCAGCAGCGGCATCAGGGGCAGTATGCGCTTGCGGCCATAGAGCCACTTGCTGGCGTAGTAGAACAGCAGGGTCAGGGCGAAGCAGAGCAGGCCAAGCAGGGTATCAGACATGACGGCGACTCCGGCGGGCCAGCTTCAGCTCGAGGCGATAGACTCTGTCCACCACCAGCGCCGTGGTGCCCAGCACCAGGGTGGTGCTGATCAGCAAGACCAGCATGATGCGCCATCCCTCCTGCAACAGCAGATCCTGATAGTTGACCACGGCCACCACGGCCGGCACGAAGAACAGCAGCATCTCGGCCAGCAGCCAGCGGGCGCCAGCGCTGAACCACTGGGTCTTGACCACGCCGAGCAGGATCAGGACCAGCAGCGCCAGCATGCCGGTGAGGTTGGCGGGCAGCGGCAGATGGAAGGTGCGTACCGCCGCATCGGCCAGCAGCCAGATGGCGGCCAGCAGGGCGATTTGGAAGGGCGTCTGGAACCAGCGAATGCAGAGGGCTTTCATGATGGGTGTCTTTCTGTGAACTGGCTCACAGTATAGAGACAAGCAAAACCTGCAAAAAATGAATTTAAATTATCAAATTCATGCCAAAGAGGCATGATTAAGGCTTGCCGCCCGTGAGAGAGC
The DNA here is from genome assembly GCF_963899385.1 of Aeromonas sp. MR7. Classification (NCBI taxonomy): domain Bacteria; kingdom Pseudomonadati; phylum Pseudomonadota; class Gammaproteobacteria; order Aeromonadales; family Aeromonadaceae; genus Aeromonas; species Aeromonas sp. MR7. The sequence continues at coordinate 67,347 of NZ_CAWQXH010000043.1, read as the reverse complement.
ACCATGGATATCCGAGCCCTGCGTTACTTTGTCGAACTGGTGCGGGAGCAGAGCTTCACCCGCGCCTCCGAGAAGCTGTTCGTCACCCAGCCCACCATCAGCAAGATGATCCGCAACATGGAGGAGGAGCTGGGTCAGCCGCTGCTCAACCGGGAGGGGCGCCGCTTCACCCTGACCGACAGCGGCCAGGTGCTGTTCAACCGGGCCCAGACCATATTGGCCGAGATGCAGCAGCTGGAGGCGGAACTCGCCGATCTGCAGAGCCTGCAATTTGGCCGGTTGGCCCTCGGCATCCCACCCATGGTGGGCCACGTCTATGCGGATCTCATCCGCACCTATCGCAGCCGCTATCCCAAAGTAGAGCTCTCCATCGTCGAGTACGGCGGCCGGCGCATCGAGCAGGCGGTATTGGAAGGGGAACTGGATCTCGCCATCACCATGCTGCCGACCAAAGAGGGGGGCGCCCTGAGCGCGCTGGAGCTGGATCAGTATCCCATCCAGGTGGTGTTGCCTGATTTGCCGCGCTGGCGCGCGTGCCGCGAGATCCGGCTGGAGGATCTGCGCGATGAGCCCTTCCTGCTCTACACCCAGGCCTTCACCCTGAGCGAGCGGCTGGAACAGGCGTGCCAGCAGGCGGGCTTCGTGCCCCAGGTGGCGGCCCGCAGCAGCCAGTGGGATTTTCTCACCGCCATGGTGCGCAGCGGCATGGGGGTTGCCTTTCTGCCCGAGCCCATCTGCCGCCGGCTGACCCCGGACGGGCTGGTGTTGCGGCCGCTCCTGCCCGAGCTCAGCTGGCGACTCGGAGTGATCTGGCCGAGCGAACGCTATCTCTCCCGCACCGCAGAGGCCTGGCTGGCGCTCTGCCGCGAGCAGGGCTGAGCCTCATCAGGGCTCGCCGAAGCGATCCGTCATGGGGTTGTAGAAGTAAGGGCGGTAGTCGAAGTTGATGCCTTCGAGGAAGGGGTTATCCAGTCGCAGCATGCGCCTCTGCTTGAGCCCGGCAAAGGCGATGGCGGGGCCAAAGCTGTGGCGCCACAAGGCCTGCAGCGAACCGTCCTGCCAGGCCTGCCGCAGCCCCGTCTCCACCCGTTTCAGGGCCTCGCCGTTTGCCACATTGGTATAGAAGACCCTGGGCAGCGGGTAGTAGAGCAGCAGGTAGGGATCCATCTTCAGACCCCCTATGTCCTTGTGGGTCAGCAACTCGCTGCGCAGTTCGCTCGCCCCGCGGCACAAGAGATCGAACCGGCCGCGCGCCACCATCTTGAACAGCATCTCGTAGCCATCCACCTCCACCACCTTGAGACCGGCGTGGCGCAGTATCTCCACATCCAGCCAGCCCTTGCCCTGGCCAAACGTGAAACGGCGCAGTCCTGCCAGATCATGCACCTCCGCTATAGCTGCCTGTCGTTGGGGGCTGACGAAGCAGATGCGATAGCTGACGATGCCGAGATGAATGGGGAAGCGGACATACGCCAGCCCTTTGCCATCGCGCGTGCTGCTGTAGCTGTCCATGGCAAACAGGTTGGTGAAACTGTTGAGCTGCAGGCTGAGCCGCACCCTGGCCTTGGTCATGGCCGGGGCGGGCACCAGCTCATAGTCGCCGAAGGTGTCGCGGGTCTTGTCGAGGGCGAGACGCAGCAGCTCCCTGTCATAGGTCATGCGCGGATCCCGCTCGCTCTCCGGACTGATGTAGGTGAAGCGGGTGGCCGCCTGGGCCCCCATCGACAGGAGACACAGCAGCGTCATGACCAGCAGAGTCGCCCGTTTGCCGATCTTCATGGGGGTGACAAGGGGGAGCGGCAGGTTGCCTGCACGCACGGGCTGCGCCGTCTGGTCGTTGGCGGGCCGCAGCTGGCGTCCACGCCAGGAAAACAGGGCGTGCATCACGGGCTGCCCGCCAGTGGGGTGAGTGACGCTCCGGCTCGGCGCCACGCCTGGCCATGCCGGCGGCCTGTGCGCCCCATCAGGGGTCAATGCCAAAGTCATCGCGCGCCGGGTCATAAAGATAGGGCCGATAGTCGAACCCCTCCTTGGGCAACAAGGGGTTGGTCAGCCTGAAAATCTGGCGCGGCCCCAGATTGGCGAACACCAGGGAGGCTTGGAAATGGTGGCGCCAGAGCCGTTTCAGCGAACCATCCTGCCAGGCCAGTTGCAGGCCGCGCTCGATGCGTTGCCGCTCCTTGCTGTATTGGGCGTGGCTGTAGATCACATGGATCAGCGGATAGAAGAGCGCGACATGGCGATCGACCACCAGCCCGGGCAGTCCGGCTTGATGGGTTTTCCACTCGGGGAGTATCTCGTTGGCACCGCGGCAGAAGAGGGCTACGCGGCCACGGGCCACCATGCGAAACAGCGATTCGTACTTTTCCACCTCCTGCACCTGAAAGCCGTTGTGGCGCAAGATATCGGCATCCTGCCAGCCGCTGCCCGTGCCCTGGTTGAAACCTTGCAACTGGGCCAGTGTGGCGACCCTGGCCAGCGCATCCGCCCGGGAAGCGCCGACGAAGCAGACCCGATAACCGAGAATGCCGAGATCGATGGGGAAGGGGATGGCAGTGACGTGATCGCCGGGGGACTGCAGGGGCCAGCTGTCGATGATGAAGAGAGCGTTGGCCCCGGGTTCCTGCACCTCGATCCGCATCCGTGCCTTGTTCATCGGCAGCGAGTCGAGCAGCTTATAGTCGCCATAGTCGGGGCGGGTCTTCTCCAGCGCCAGTTGCATCACCTCCCGGTAGTAGCGCATCCGCGCATCCTGCCCGTTTTCGGGGCTGAGCAGGGTAAAGCGGGTGGCCGCCATCGGGGGGGAGGAGAGGAAAAGGCAGAGGATCAGCAACAGGAGTCTATACATCTCGGCTAGGCTCTACGACTTTGGTCCATCCATTATAGTCCGGCGCCCGGGGCTGCGCCCCGCCCCCGGGCTGGCTGGCCTCGCTACCAGAATGAGCCCGTCAGGACGACGCCATCAGGCTGCCCAGCTGGCGACAGAGCCGGCGCAGAGTCTGGTTGTCGAGGGCGCCAAAGCCGAGCAGCCAGCCCTCCAGCTCCGGCTTGCCTAGATGGAACTGGCCGAGCGGGCGCAGGCCAATACCCATGTCATTGGCACGCTTGGTCCAGCGCGCCTCGCCGCCGGGGGGCAGCAGCACGGCGCACTGCAAACCGGCGCCGCTGTGAACCGGGGTGAGCCGCGGGCAGTGGCTGGCGAGTTCGCTCAGCAGCAGGTCGCGCCGGCTCTGGTAGATGAGCCTGCTCTGGCGCAGGTGGGTGGCGAAGTGACCGGCGCGGATGAAATCTGCGGTGACCGCTTGCTGCAACTGGTTGCTGTGGCCATCGAAGGCTGCCCTGGCCCGGCAGAAGGCATCCATCAGCGGCCTCGGCAGCACCAGATAGGCGAGTCGAAGCGAACCGAACAGCACCTTACTGAAGGTGCCCACATAGATGACCCGCCCCTGGCCATCCAGCCCCTGCAGAGCGGGGAGCGGCCGCTGATCGTACTGATACTCGCCATCGTAATCGTCCTCCAGGATCCAGGCGCCGTGACGCTCGGCCTCGCGCAGCAGCGCCATCCGGCGAGGCAGGCTCATGGGCACGCCCAGGGGATACTGGTGGGCCGGCGTGGTGTAGATGAGGCGCGGCGCCGGGTGATCACCTTGCGGGTTGAGCCCTTCCCCATCCATGGGCACGGGGTGGACCCTGGCACCGGCGCTCTCCATGGCGGTGCGGGCCCCAGGATAACCGGGATCTTCCACCCAGACGGTGTCGCCGGCATCGATGAGCAGCTGGGTCGCCAGCAGTATCCCCTGCTGGGAGCTGGTGAGGATCAGGATCTGCTCCGGCTCGCACACCACGCCGCGGGACTGCACCAGATAGCTGCTGATGGCGCCGCGCAGCTCGGGCAACCCCTGCGGGTCGCCGTAGTTCATCCAGCGTTCCCCCTGCTGGCGCCACTGTTGCTGCATCAGCCGGCCCCAGAGCCCGTGGGGGAAGAGGCGGGGATCCGGCTGGCTGGAGGCAAAGGAGGCGCCGACGTGCGGCGTGTCGTGACAGGCGCCCCCCGCCGCCATCTCCTGGCCACGGCGGGAGAGTCCGGCCGCCGACTGGGGCGGACGTGGCGCCGGGCACACGGCCGCTAGCGCCACGAAGCTGCCGGCTCCCACCTTGCGCACCAGATAGCCCTCCGCCTCCAGCCGGCCATAGGCCAGCTCTACCGTGCTGCGGGAGATACCGAGATCGCTGGCTAGCATGCGACTGGCAGGCAGCCGGCTGTGCTGGGGCAGATGGCCGGCCAGAATGGCGCCTCGCAACATGCGCACCAGTTGCTCGTGCAGCGGCAGCTCGCTGGGTTGCTGAGTGGCGAACAGGGTTGGCAGGGCGGGCATGGCTATTTCCAGGCAGACAATTGGTCTGCCCATATTGGCAAAATTGGTCGGCGTGGCAAGGCCATTATGTCGCTACATTGAGGTTCAAGGTTCGGGAACAACAGATATTGGCAATGAAAGGAGTCTGCATGTCGGAATACGGCGCCACCATCAGCTGGCAGTGCGGGGCCGGCGAGCCCTTCGTCGATCAGCGCTACAGTCGGGCCCACTGGTGGGAGTTTGATGGCGGCGTCAGGGTGCCCGCCTCATCCTCCCCGCACGTTGTGCCCTTGCCCTGGTCGGTGGCCGAGCACGTCGATCCGGAGGAGGCCTTCGTCGCGGCCCTCTCCAGTTGCCACATGCTCACCTTCCTCTGGCTGGTGGCCAGGGCGGGTTATCGGGTGGAGAGCTACCGGGACGAGGCGGTGGGCATCATGGAGGCGGACGACAGGGGTCGCCAGTCCATCACCCGGGTCACATTGCAGCCGCTGGTGCAGTTTGCCGGCGAGCGGCAACCCACCCTGGCCGAGCTGGAGCAACTGCACCATCAGGCCCATGAGGAGTGCTTCATCGCCAACTCGGTCAGGACCACAGTGATCACCAAAATCGTGCAGTGGTCACGGGAGGCTTAGCAATGAGCCATGTATTGGGTACCGGCTTGGTCAGTCCGGTCAACACAGTCGTCACCACCCGGACTCGGGTCTGGTCACAAGGAGGTTTATCATGAGTCAGGTATTGAGCAGCGGGCTGGCCAGTGCGGCAGAGGCCAGCGCTTTCTTCGAGGCCCAGCTGGCCTATCGCACCGACCCGGCCGATCTGGCTGCCGATCTGCTGGCGGGCGAGGCGCGCATCGTCGTCATCGACACCCGCTCCGCCGGCCACTATGCCGAGGGACACATTCCCGGTGCCATCAGCTTCCCCCACGCCACCATGAACCCGGCGACCACGGCCGCATTGGCACGGGACAAGGTCTATGTCTGCTATTGCGACGGCATCGGCTGCAACGGCTCGACCCGCGGCGCCTGCAAGCTGGCGGCGCTGGGGTTTCAGGTCAAGGAGCTGATCGGCGGCCTGCACTGGTGGCGCCAGGACGGCTTCGCCGTCGCCACCGGCAACGAGGCGGGCGTGCTGCAAACGGGAGGGATCGCCTGTGGCTGCTGATATCCATCTGAACGAGTTCGGCCAGCCGGTCGGTGCGCCGCTGCCCGATTGGCGGGGTGCCGAGTTTCCGCCCCGCCGCCCTCTCAGCGGCTGGGGCTGCCGGCTGGAACCGCTGGATCCCGAGCGTCACAGCCCCGGCCTGTGGCAGGCCTTCAGCGCCGACAGCGGGGCCATGTGGACCTATCTGACCACGGGTCCCTACGCAGAGGAAGCGGATATGCTGGCCTGGCTGCGAGAGTGCGCCGCCAAGACAGATCCCCAGTTCTACACCATCTTCGATGAGCATGGTGAACAGCCGCTGGGGCTGGCCAGCTACCTGCGCATCGATCCCCTGGCGGGCAGCATAGAGGTGGGCTGGCTGCACTTCTCGCCGGCCCTGCAGCGCTCGCGGCTGGCGACGGCGGCCATGGCGCTGATGATGGCCAACGCCTTTGCCCTCGGCTACCGGCGTTACGAATGGAAGTGCAATGCCTTTAACCGACCCTCCTGGCAGGCGGCGCTGCGGCTCGGTTTCAGCTACGAGGGAACCTTTCGCCAGAGCCGGGTGGACAAGGGACGGGCGCGGGATACCGCCTGGTTCTCGGTGATCGACGGCGAGTGGCCGGCGTTGCAGGTCTGCTTTGCACGCTGGCTGGCGGAGGAGAACTTCGATGAGGCCGGCAGGCAGCGGTTGCGGCTATCCGAGCTGACCGCCGCTTGTCGTGCCAATAACGACTGACCCTGCAACATAACAGAGGCCCCGCCAGCGGGGCCTCTGCCGTTTCAGGCGTTACTCATGGTGCTCGCCGATGGGAGCGGCGATCCACTTCAGCAGGGTCAGCATGTCCTGTGGCGCCACCCCGACCGAGAGGCCGCGCTTGCCGCCGCTCACCAGGATCTCGTCAAACGCCATGGCGGAGTCGTCGAGCACTGTGGGCAAGAGCTTCTTCTGGGCCAGCGGGCTGATGCCGCCGACCTTGTAGCCGGTCAGCTTCTCGGCCTCGGCCGGTTTCATCATCTCCACCTTCTTCAAGCCTGTGGCCTTGGCCAGCTGCTTGAGGCTGCACATGCCCGACGAGGGCACTATGGCGACTACCGCCTGCTTGTCGTGATGGGCGACCAGGGTCTTGAACACCTGGGCCTCCGGCAGGCCGAGCTGGGTCGCGGCATGTTTGCCGAAATCGTCGTGAGCTTCGCACTCGTAGGGATAGAGTTTGTGGGGGATCTTGAGCTTTTTCAGCAGGTTGATGGCAGGAGTCATGATGGTTGCCTTGAATCGAATCGAATAAAAACAAGGCCAAACAGTCTGCGCCTGCCAGGCAGGGGATGCAAGCCGGTCGCAGCGGCAGGAGGTGGCACGCCCGACATTGTGAATAGAGACAGTGGCAGGGCCGTGTTGACCGCCGCCGACCCCTTGCTTCCCATGCGCCAGATATGAAAAAGCCCGGGTCAGTGACCCGGGCTGTTTGCTGTTGCGCGTATCAGGAGAAACAGGCTTGCAGCACGTAGAAGATGGCGATGGCCAGGATTGCACCTGCGGGCAGGGTGATGATCCAGGAGACCACTATGTTGCGCAGCACGCCCAGGTTCAGGGCGGCTATGCCACGGGCCAGACCGACACCCATCACAGCACCCACCAGGGTTTGGGTGGTGGAGATGGGCAGACCCGTGCCGGAGGCGATCACCACGGTCGCGGCGGTGGCCAGCTGGGCGGCGAAGCCACGGCTCGGGGTCAGATGGGTGATGCCGGTACCGACGGTGGCCATCACCTTCTCGCCCATGGTGGCGAGGCCGATGACTATGCCTATGCCGCCGAGCGGCAGGATCCACCAGGCGATGGTGGACTGACCGGCGATCTGGCCGGCGCTGTCGACGATGGAGACCACGGCGGAGAGCGGGCCTATGGCGTTGGCCACGTCGTTGGAGCCGTGGGCAAAGGCCATGGCACAGGCGGTGATCACCATCAGGATGCCGAATACCTTCTCCACGTTGGCGAAGTGCATCTTGCTGTCATCCTGCGGGTTGTATTGCTGGCCGCGAATATAGAGCCAGCCGGCAAATGCCACCGCGATGGAGATGACGATGGAGAGCAGGATCCCTTCGCCATCGCTCAGGTGTAGACCGACGTGGGTCAGCCCCTTCTTGATGGTCACCAGGCAGATCACCAGGGCGGTCAGGAACATGTAGAAAGGCACGTAGCGCTTGGCGTTGGCCAGGGGATCATCTGTGTTGAAGATGAGCTTCTGCACGCTGATGAACATGAAGTAGGCGATGATGCCCGAGATGGCCGGGGTGATGATCCAGGAGCCGACTATGCCGCCGAACTTGCTCCACTGCACAGCTTCCGGGCCTATGCTCACCACGGCGAAGCCGACGATGGCACCTATGATGGAGTGGGTGGTGGAGACGGGCCAGCCGAAGTAGGAGGCCAGGATCAACCAGGCGCCGGCCGCCAGCAGGGAGGCGATCATGCCGAGTACCAGCAGATCCGGGGTGTCGGCAAAGGCGTTGGTATCTATGATGCCGTTGCGTATGGTGGCTGTCACTTCGCCGCCGGCCAGATAGGCACCGGCAAATTCGAAGATCATGGCGATGATGATCGCCTGACGTATGGTCAGGGATTTGGTGCCGACCGATGTGCCCATGGCGTTGGCCACGTCATTCGCGCCTATCCCCCAGGCCATCAAAAAGCCGAACAAGGCCGCCACGAGCACCAGAGTAGTGCCGTAATTCGCGATAATGTCCATTAATAGTGTTTACCCAGTCAGTCGATTACGAACGAGCCAGCATCAGTTCCAGACGGGCGCCAACGCGCTCGGCCTGATCTGCCAGGTCACCTACCCATTCGAGGATCTTGTAGAGGAACATAACGTCGATCGGATTGTATTTCTGCTCAACGGCTTGCAGCTGTTGGCGCAGCCCGATCTGCATGGTGTCAGTATCGTCCTCGATAAGATCCAGCTGATGGATCATCTCGGCAACCATTTCAACTTCACGTCCTTTGAAGCCGGTTTCGAGCAGCTCATCGAGTTCTCCGATGGCTTTTTCGGCTTGGGCGGTCGCATCGATACAACGTTTGAGATAGGCCATGAAATCGGCACGCATCTCGGCAGGGAATTCCATTCGACGACCAAGCATGCGACCGGAGATGTCCTTGGCACGGTTGGCAATCTTGTCTTGCTGGGTCAGCAGCTCCAGCAGGTCGGTACGGGCGACCGGCAGGAACAGGCCGCGAGGCAGTTTCAGACGAATTTCACGCTTGAGGATGTCCGCCTCTTTTTCCAGCTGGGCTATCTGCTGCCGGATCTTCTCGGCATCTTCCCAACGGTCTTCGGCAACGGCGTCAAAGAAGGGAATGAGCTGCTCGCAGCACACGTGAACCTTGACGATATGCTTCTGCAGCGGCTTGATGGGGGACTTGGCAAAAAGCCCCAAAATAGTATTTACTGGCATGGCCAAACCTGTGTCGGTGAAAAAACACTCGATACGATTTTATGAGGGGCGCATGGTAACCGAACTGCGCCATCAATAAAACCGTGAATTAATCCTGATGTATCGCAGGCATTATATCCTCGCGCTCCACATCATGCCCCCCAAAGTTGCCTGCCAGCCCGGAATGACTATGCAAACTGAGATCGAGATAAAGTTTTTTGTCTCACAAGATATTCAACAGCCACTATCCAAGCTTCTGAATTCACTTGAAATTATATCAAGCTCCCAGGTCGAGCTCGGCAATGTCTATTTTGATACGCCGGCCCTGGATTTACGTCGGCTGGAAATGGGATTGCGGATTCGTCGCAGCGATGATTTTGCCGAGCAGACGATTAAATGTCGGGGCCAGGTGGTGGGGGGATTGCATGCCAGGCCCGAATATAATGCCCCCGTACATGGCGATGTGCCCCTGCTTGCGGCTTTCCCAGCCGAGCTTTGGCCGAGTCTGGTGGTGCGCGACGACATCCAGGCCAGGCTGGTTGCCCAGTTCAGGACCGACTTCCTGCGCCGCCACTGGCTGGTCGCCTTCGAGGGAGCCGAGATCGAGCTGGCCTGGGATCAGGGGGAGATCGTCGGTTCGCTGGGCAAGACCTGTATCGATGAGCTGGAGCTGGAACTCAAGTCCGGCGACGCCCGCGCCTTGTTCGGGTTGGCGGAGCAACTGGCCGGGCTCGGCGGGGTCAGGCTGGGGGCGCAATCCAAGGCGCAGCGCGGCTATCTGCTGGCGGGGCTCGGCAAGCCGCTGGCGCTGCAATCCTTGCCGGCGATCAATGGGACCGACGCCGCCATGGGCATCACCGCGGGCCTGCAACATTGGCAACATCACGAGCAGTACTGGCTGGAGCAGGCGGACCCCGAACAGCGACGCCTGGCGTTGCAAGAGATCCGGCAAGGGGTTGCGCTCATCGTCGAGGCTGCCGCTCCGCGGGCGCCAGTGTGGCTGGCGGAGCTGACCGATTTGTCGACTCATCTGGCCTTGTTGGCCCAGGCACCGGCCGACGCCGGGTGGCAAGCGACCCTGTCGACACTGTTCCATCGCGCCGACTATGTGCGGCTGCAACTGGCCATCGCCGCCTGGCTGCACGCTGGGACATGACATCCGTGCCTTGCAGGGCGTGGCGGCGATGAACAACTGTGATAACGAAAAAGGTGAGCCTGGGCTCACCTTTTTCATGTGGGATGCCTAGCCAGGCGGGGCTTTGCTCAGACCTGGGTGTAGACCTGCCCCGTGCTGCGAACCATGTCCTCACCCTGGCAGAGCTGCGCCAGCCCGCTGGTGTCACAGGGCTGGCCGTTATGCTCGATACAGAATTCGAACCGGGTCTGGGACTTGACGGGAAGATGGCCCGGATTGGCAGCGGTTGCCTGCCATTGCCACTGCTGCAGCGTCTCCATGGCGGCTTCGCTGAATGTGTCGTCACTGCGGGCCAGCACGCGGATTTGCTCGGCCCGGCCCGCTTCATTGATCACGTACTCGAGCGAGGTACACCCCATCTTCTCGGCCAGTATGGCTTCCTTGGGGTAGCGGGATTCGTTCCTGCTGAGAGGGCTCCACTGGGCATTCACATCCGTGATCTTGCTCAGGGGGAGAGAGGTGAGGTGCACGCTCTGGGTCTGGTGACTGCAACCTGTCAATGCGCACAGGGCGCCCACTAAAAGAGTGGCTTTCATGTTCGCTTCCCTTCGTTCGTTTTATTGTTCCTGGCGGGGCCCGGCCCGCCGCTCGGCACTGCCATTAATAAAATATCCAGCCACGAATGAAAACCCTTTCCGGGCTGCAGGCCATAAAAAACCGCCTCGCGGCGGTTTTTTCATCCCTTTTTGACTCAGTAGTAGCCAGCGTCATCCGGATTGGGCCGGGTCTTGAAACGACGGTGCAGCCACATGTACTGCTCGGGGGCCTTGCGAACCGCCGCTTCTATCTCCCTGTTGGCGCGGGTGGCGTCGGCCAGGTCGTCACCACTGGGGTAATCGGCCAGCGGTGCTCCGATATGCAGGGTGTAACCCTCGCTGGTGCGGATGTTGTAGCAGGGCAGAGTGACGGTATTTTTCACCCGCGCCAGGGTGGCTGTGCCCGTGATGGTGGCGGCCTGTTCGACCGCGAAGTAGGGCACGAACACGCTGGCGTGGCTGCCGTAGTCGTGATCCGGCGCGTACCAGAGGGCGTCGCCGTTGCGCAGCGCCTTGATCATCCCCTTCACGTCCATGCGGTCCACCAGATACTTGTTGGAGGCGCAGCGACCGTGGTACTGGGCATACTCCAGCACCGGATTGGTGTTGGGGCGGTAGACGCCGACCCCGGGGCGCACCAGGCCGAAGCAGCGGGCGTTCAGCTCCAGCGTCAGGAAGTGGCAGGAGAGCAGCAGCATGCCCTGCTTCTTCTCCATGGCGGCGATGACGTGTTCTTCCCCTTCCACCTTCATCAGGTTGCGCATCCGCCAATCCGGCCAGAACCAGGCCATGCCCACCTCGAAGATGGCGCAGCCGACGCTCTCGAAGTTGGCCTTGAGCAGCTTCTCCCGCTCATCCTTGGTCAGCTCGGGCATCGCCAGTTCCAGGTTGCGGCGGGCAATTTTGACTCGGGATTTCAGCAGCTTGCGGGCGAGACGACCCAGTTGACGGCCCAGCCACATCTGGCTGCGCCAGGGCAGCAATACCAGCAGCCAGAGCAGGCTGAGGCCGAACCAGCTGCCCCAGTAGCGGGGGTGGAACAGATGGGGGTCGAGGCGGGGAGCATTATCGTGGGCCATGAAAAGTCTCTTGTTCGCAATCGCCATGCACCGGGGCAAGCCCGGTCGAATAAGGGGAGGCGATAAAGGCACGTGGGTATCCTGAGCGGATAGTTTTACTCGCAATCGGGGGATTCTAGCCGAAAAGCGGGGTCGGGGGCGAATGGCTATGTGCTGGTCAGAGGGGCTGCTTGCCTCTGATCCGCGTGGCGCGGACTGTAACTATGAGTTTCCTTAAATGGAAACCACAGGTTTGCTTTTTCTACACCGTAGAAAAGAGTGTGATAAAATCCGGGACTGAATTTTTCAGGTTTTGAGAGTCGATACAGATGAAGATCACCCTGCCCGAGTTTGAAAAAGCCCGCGTTCTGGTCGTTGGCGATGTCATGTTGGACCGCTATTGGCATGGCCCCACCGGCCGGATCTCGCCCGAGGCCCCGGTGCCCGTGGTCAAGGTTGAGCACATTGAGGAGCGCCCGGGTGGCGCCGCCAACGTGGCCCTCAACTCTGCCGCCCTGGGCGCCCATGCCGTGCTGCTGGGCCTGACCGGTCAGGATGAGGCCGCCGATGCGCTGGCTGGCCAGATGGCTGGCGTCAAGGTCGCCTGTGATTTCGTTCGTCTGGCCGACTATCCGACCATCACCAAGCTGCGGGTGTTGTCCCGCAACCAGCAGTTGCTGCGTCTGGACTTCGAGGAAGCGTTCCACGATGTCGATGCCACTCTGCTGATGAACAAGGTGGAGCAGGCGCTGCCGAACAGCGACGTGATGATCCTCTCCGACTACGGCAAGGGTGCCCTCAACGACGTACCCGGCATGATCCAGCGTGCCCGCGCCGCCGGCATTCCCGTACTGGTCGACCCCAAGGGGACCGAGTTCGAGAAGTATCGCGGCGCCACCCTGCTGACCCCCAACATGTCCGAGTTCGAGGCCGTGGTGGGCAAGGTGAAGGGTGAAGAGGATCTGGTCGCCAAGGGACTCGAGCTGGTCAAGCGTTTCGAGCTGGAGGCCCTGCTGGTCACCCGTTCCGAAAACGGCATGACCCTGATCCGCGAAGGTCAGCCAGAGCTGCACCTGCCGGCCCAGGCCCACGAGGTCTACGACGTGACAGGTGCCGGTGATACCGTCATCTCCACCCTGGCCACCTCGCTGGCCGCCGGCATGAGCCTGGACGAGGCCTGTGCCCTGGCCAACACCGCCGCCGGTATCGTCGTCGGCAAGCTGGGTACCTCCACCGTCAGCCCGGTCGAGCTGGCCAATGCCCTCTACACCGAGCAGGAGACCGGCTTTGGCGTCATGTCCGAGGCTCAGCTCAAGGTTGCCGTGCAGGCTGCCCGCCTGCGTGGCGAGAAGGTGGTGATGACCAACGGCTGCTTCGACATACTGCACGCCGGCCACGTCTCCTACCTCGCCAATGCCGGCAAGCTGGGGGATCGCCTGATAGTGGCGGTCAATACCGATGACTCGGTCCGTCGCCTGAAGGGGCCGGGTCGCCCGGTCAACTCGACCGACCGTCGCATGGCCGTGCTGGCCGCGCTGGGCGCCGTGGACTGGGTGGTGCCCTTCGCCGAAGATACGCCCCAGCGGCTGATCGCCGAAGTGCTGCCCGACCTGCTGGTCAAGGGCGGTGACTACAAGCCGAAGGATATCGCCGGTTACGACGAGGTGACCGCCAACGGTGGCGAGGTGCGCGTGCTCAACTTCGAGGATGGCTGCTCCACCAGCGACATCATCAAGACCATCCGCGAACGCGGATGAGTCAAAACCCGGCTCAGGCCGGGTTTTTTATGTCTGGCACGCGCCAGAGCGCGTAAGTGACACCTAGCGGCACCAGCCTGCGGCAAAGCAACCGGCCGCTGCGGGCAACAGCGCAGATAACGAAAAGGCGACCCTGAGGTCGCCTTTTTCATGACATGAGCTGCGGGGCTCAGGACTTCTTGGTGACCTTGGCGGCAGGCATCAGCCCCTGGTTCACCTCTTCCAGATCCTTTTGCTCAAGTGTGCCGGCGGCCTGCTTGAGGGAGAGGATGCTGAGGATGTAGTTGTAGCGGGCTTCGGAGAGCTTCTGCTTGGCCTGGTACAGCTTGCGGGTGGAGTCCAGCACGTCGACTATGGTGCGGGTGCCGACCTCATAACCGGCCTCGGTCGCCTTGAGGGCGCTGTCGGCGGAGATGACGGACTGGCCGTAGGCGCGTACCGAACCTATGCTGGCGTTCACGTTGTTGTAGGAGGAGCGAACCGTGCTCTGCACAGAGCGGAAGCTGCGCTCCAGCTGCTCGCTGGCGGCCACGTAGTTGAACTGTGACTGCTTGACCTGGGAGGTGGTCGCCCCACCCGTGTAGAGCGGCAGCTTGAAGTTCAAGCCTATGTTGCCCTGATTGCTGTTGCTCTCGGGGTTGCGGATCTCGTCCTTGTAGTCGTTGTAGCTGGTGGAGAGACCGGCGCCCAGATCTACGGTCGGCTCATGACCCGTCTTGGCCAGATCGATCTGCTCCTTGGCGATGTCCTTGCCGATGCGGGCACTGTGCAGTTGCAGGTTCTTGTCCAGCGCCAGCTCCAGCCACTTGTCGGAGTTGAACGGTGTCTTCTGCGGGGTGAAGCGCTCGGTGTTGAGCACGTCCAGCTGACGGTGGTCTATGCCGGTCAGTTCACGCAGGCTCTCGTAGCTGTTGTCCAGGGTGTTTTCGGCATTGATCTCGTCCGCCAGCGCCTGGTCGCGCTCGGCCTCGGCCTCATGCACGTCCGTGATGGCGGTCAGGCCCACTTCGAAGCGCTGCTGGGTCTGTTCCAGCTGGCGTTCCACCGCGGCCTTGTTGGCGCGGACGAACTCCAGAGTGTCCATCGCCTTGAGCACGTCGAAATAGGCCTGGGAGGTACGCAGCATCAGGTTCTGGACTTCGAGGTTGTAGGCCACGTCAGACTGGGTGGCGCTCTTCTCGGTCAGATCCAGGTTGACCCAGTTGCTGCGGCGGTAGATGGACTGATCCAGCGAGAGGGAGCCGGTGGCGTTGCTGTTGGTCTGGGTGTCACCCTTGTTCTGCAGGTAGTTCAAACCGGCACCCAGATTGATTTGGGGCAAGAGGGCTGCGCGGGATTCGTTGATCTTCTCGAAAGCCTGATCACGCTTGGCCTTGGATTCCAGCAGTTGGGTGTCCTTGATCTGAGCCTGTTGGTAAATATCGAGCAGGTTTTCGGCATGGGCGCCGGCGCTGACGCCCAGCAACACCATGGCTGACAAGAGTGTTCTTTTCATAGATCGTTTTAACCTTATGTATTAACCCAAAGCTGTCGCTGGATGAAGGAGGGGTATTGTCACTGAGCAAGCTTGATTTCAGCTTAATCACTCTACTATAAGCAAAATTTTATGATAACTGTCTCTTTTCCAGCGACAGGAACGTCAAGCACGAGGGGGAGTTTTCTCCCCCTCGTGCCTAGCCAAATGCCCTGTGGCTGCTAAAATCCATCCCTCATCTCCGTCGGGAACGAGTGAATGAATGTTCATTCATGTTCTCGGATTTTATGGTCAAACCGAGCCAAGTCAAGCTGGCGGGAGTCTCGTATGTCGCAGCAAGCCTTGCCCCAAACCCGTCACTATTCTGCCGATGATGTAAAAATTATCGAGAAATCATCGGGATATAACGGCTTCTTCAAAGTGAACGTCTATCGCCTGCAGCACAGGTTATTTGCGGGAGGCTGGAATGAACCCATAGTGCGCGAGCTGTTCGAGCGCGGCCATGCCGGCGCCCTGCTGCCCTATGATCCTGTGCGCGACCAGATAGTGCTGGTGGAGCAGTTCCGCATCGGCGCCATCGAGACCAGTCCCACCCCCTGGCTGCTGGAGCTGGTGGCCGGCATCATAGATGAAGGGGAAACCGCCGAAGCCGTGGTGCGCCGTGAGGCGGTGGAAGAGGCCGGGATCGAGGTGGGTCGCTGCGAGCATGCCATCAGCTATCTGGTGAGCCCGGGTGGCAGCACTGAGCGGATCGAGGTCTATGTGGGCGAGGTGGATGCCAGCAAGGCCGAGGGGATCCACGGTCTGGCGGAGGAGGGCGAGGATATCCGGGTGCACGTGGTGAGCCGCGAGCAGGCCTATGCCTGGCTCAAAGAGGGACGCATCGACAACGCGGCCTCCGTCATAGCGCTGCAGTGGCTGGCCCTCAATCACGGCGAGCTGCGGGCTCGCTGGCTGGCGGGGCGCTGAGGTGGCACTCGTTCACACCCAGACCAGGCGTTATGTGCCTGATTTGATGTCCTTGCAGCGTACCTGCGAGGTGAATTACTCACGGGTGTTGATTGATGGAGCTGCGAGATGCCGTTGGTCCAGAGCCCGATGAAACGCTATGTGCCTGATTTGATGTCCTTGCAGCGAACCTGCGAGGTGAATTATATGGCCTTGATGAAACTGTTGCCGCCGGGTGGCACAGTCGGGGCCGAGCGCCGTTATCAGGTGGGCAACGGCCTGCAGTTCCAGCTCACCGTCAGCGAGGAGAGCCGCTTCACCAGCCAGGTGATCCTGGCCCAGCACAACCCGGAATTGCCGAGCTACTTGCAGGCTCGCATCGAGATTCGTTTGTATCATGATGTGCGGATGGCGGAAGTGTGTGCGGCGCAACAGATTTCGAGGTTGCAACCACGTTATGATTATCCCAATAAAAAAATGCACCAGCGGGATGAAAAGGAGCAGGTAAATCTGTTCCTGGCCGATTGGCTAAAATTTTGTCTCAGACATGGTACCAGCCTGATAAACATCCTCTAGTTGAACTTATAAAAAGAAGCGTGATTTTGGAAACAGAGCTACCCCAGGCGCAGGACGGCAGTGTGCGCCTGTTACAAATTACCGACACCCACCTCTTCGCGAGTGCCGAGGGGCGGCTATTGGCCGTGCGCACCGCGGAGAGCCTGGCTGCCGTGCTGGAGCGGGTGCAGGCCAACGATCATCCGTTTGATCTGATCCTGGCGACCGGCGATCTGTCGCAGGATCACAGTCCGGAATCCTACCAGCGCTTTGCCAGCATGATGGCCCCGCTGGCACGCCCCATCTACTGGCTGCCCGGCAACCATGACGACGCTCCCCTGATGACCGAATACCTGCATGCGGCCGGCATCAGCGAGGCCAAGCAGCTGGTGGGCGAGCACTGGCAGGTGATACTGCTGGATACCCAGGTACGCGGCAAACCTCACGGCGTGCTCGGCGATCACCAGCTGGCGGCGCTGGACAGCGCACTGCGCCAGCACCCCGAGCGTCATGCCCTCATCGCCCTGCACCATCAGGCCGTGCCTGTGGGTTGCGCCTGGCTGGATCAGCACAATCTCAAGAACGCCGACGACCTGTTCGCCGTGCTGGCCCGTCATCCCCAGCAGAAAACCATCTTGTTTGGTCATGTCCATCAGGAGTTTGACGAGGTGCACCGCGGGGTGCGGCTGATTGCCAGTCCCTCTACCTGCATCCAGTTCAAGCCGCTCAGCGATGGTTTCGCGCTGGACGAGTCAGGTCCGGGCTGGCGCTATCTCACCCTGCATCCGGATGGCCGGGTCGCGAGCCAGGTGTGGCGTCTGCCGGTGGGGCAGTTTGTGCCCGACCCCGATGCCACCGGTTATTGAGGAGGCCGCTTCCATGACCTCCGTTTTGCTTTATCTGCACGGTTTCAACTCATCACCCGGCTCGGCCAAGGCGCAGCAGATGGCTGCCTGGGTAGCGGCGCACAGGCCCGACATAGAGGTGATCATCCCGGCCCAGCCCAATACGCCGGCGGCGGCCTGGGTGGCCATAGCGCAGACCATTGAAGCGGCCAGCGCCCGTCACGGTAACCGCCTCAAGCTTGGCGCCGTGGGCAGCTCACTCGGCGGTTTTATGGCAACGAGAGTCAGTGCCTTGTATGGCTGCCGTGCGGCCCTGATCAACCCGGCGGTGCGCCCTCACGAGCTGCTCTGCGACTATCTGGGCCCCCAGACCAATCCCTATACCGACGAGCGCTACGAGCTGCTGCCGGCCCACATGGACGAGCTGAAGGCGCTGGCGGTGCCGGTAACCGCCCCCGAACGGCTCTGGATCCTGCAACAGCAGGAGGATGAGGTGCTCGACTATCGCAAGGCGCTGACCGAATACCGCTTTGCCCGCCTCTCGCTGGAGTGCGGTGGCAATCACGCCTTCACCGGGTTCGAGCGCTATCCCGCCCAGATCATTCGTTTCCTCGGGCTCTAGCCATGCAACCGCCGTTGGCCGCCTTTCTGGAACAGGTGCTGGCCACGGCGCAGGCCGGCCTCACCTATTCCAGGGATCCCTTCGATATCGGCCGTTTCGAGGCACTCAGAGCGGCCACGGTCGCCCTGATTGCCAATCAGAGCGAGCTGGATCCCACCGCCATTTCAGCATGGATCGCCCTCGATAGCGGCTATCCCACTCCCAAGCTGGATGTGCGGGCGTTTATTCAAAACGATGACGGCCATATCCTGCTGGTGCAGGAGCGCAACGACGGCTGCTGGACCCTGCCGGGCGGCTGGTGCGACATAGGTGACTCGCCGGCCGGTGCCGTGGTGCGCGAGGTGGCCGAGGAGACGGGGCTCGCCTGCCGGGCCGTGCAACTGTTGGCGTTGTTCGACAAGCTCAAACACCCCCATCCGCCCCAGTTGCCCCACGCCCACAAGGCCTTCTTCCTGTGCGAGGTGACGGGGGGCCAACTGCTCACCGAGACCGACGAAACCCGGGGCGCTGCCTACTTCGCCCTCGATGCCCTGCCGCCGCTCTCCCTGCACAGGGTGTTGGCATCCCAGCTGCGTATCCTGCATGCTCATCTGCAGCAGGGGCGGCGCGAGACGCTGTTCGATTGAGACGACAGGGCCCGGCGCCCGGCGGCAAGGAGGCTGCATGATAAAACGCATCGGCAACACCCCCATTGAAGAGAAACACAAGGCCAGCTGTCACTGCGGGGCCGTGGTGCTGGAACTCAGCCTGCCGGATGGGGTGGTGGATCCGCGCCGCTGCGACTGCTCCCTCTGCCGGCGGCGTGGCGCCATCGTCGCCTCGGTGCCGCTCTCGGGCATCCGCATCCTGCAGGGAGAGGCGGTGCTGAGCTGCTACCAGTTCAACACCCGCACCGCGAAACATTACTTCTGCAGCGTCTGCGGCATCTACACCCATCACCAGCGTCGCTCCAATCCGGCCGAGTATGGCTACAACATCGCCTGTCTCGAGGGGGTGAATCCGTTTGAACTGGGGGAGGTACCGACGCGAGACGGGGTGCATCACCCTGCGGATCGCCCAACCCGTTGAGAACAGGATGACACCCTCGCCTGCCTCTGAAGGATCAACCCGTTCGAGCCGGTGAAGTGCCGCTGCGCGACTGGGTTTACCACCCGGCCGAGTGGTCTGACCGCAAGGGAGCCATCTGCTCCTGTAGCACTGGAAATGGCTGTGTTAACCTTGGCGGGTCTGCTCTGGTGCAGACCCTGGCCGACTTTTCTGCCCTTCTCTGCCAACAGGGAGCACGCTTGTGACGACCCCTTCAGCGCTGCCGGATCTGATACTGGGCGCTTCTCTCTACTTTCCACCCCTGTTCAAGGCCGTGCTGTTCGGTCTGCTTGGCTGGTTGCCTGTGCATCATCTGCTGCGTGACTGGCTCTATGGCGGGGATGTCTGGCATCCCCTGCTGATGGATCTCTCCCTGTTTATCCTCGCCGTCAGTGGCGCTTTCTGGATCCTGTTACATGGCTAAATCACCCCTCGCGACCCTCAAATACTTCTCCACCCTGCTGGTGTGCGTCCTGGCGCTGGCGGCGGGCTGGTGGCTGTGGAACTACTACATGCAGGGCCCCTGGACCCGGGATGGCAAGGTGCGGGCCGAGCTGGTCAGCATCACCCCCGAGGTATCGGGCAAGATCATCAAGATAGCGGTCAAGGACAACCAGCTGGTGAAGACGGGAGAGCTGGTCTTCACCCTGGATCCCGAGCCCTACCGGATTGCCCTCGACAACGCCAGCGCGGTGCTCGCCAAGGCCAAATCGGATCTCGACAAGGCCGAGCACGAGGCGACGCGTCGCCGTGGCTTGTCGAATAACGTCATCTCGGCGGAGGCCGGGGACGAGGCACGGCTCAATGCCCAGGCGATGAAGGCGGCCTATCAGGTGGCCCAGGCCAATCTGGAGCAGGCGCAGTGGTCCCTCGCCAAGACCCAGGTGCATGCCGCGAGCGACGGTTACATCACCAACCTGCAGACCCGGGTCGGCAACTATGCCAGCGCCGGGGTGCCGCTGGTGGCACTGGTGGATATCCACTCCTTCTATGTGCAGGGCTATTTCGAAGAGACCAAGCTCAGGCGCATAGCGCCGGGCAAGCCGGCCGAAGTGGTGCTCTACAGCGGGGATCAGACCCTGCGCGGCGAGGTGGAAAGCATAGGACGCGCCATTCACGATCAGAGCGTGGACGGTGGCAGCAGCCTGCTGCTCGACGTCAAACCGAACGTGCCCTGGGTGCGGCTGGCCCAGCGGGTGCCGGTGCGGATCCGCCTGCTGGATGTGCCGCCCGAGCTGGCCCTGATCGCGGGCACCACCTGCACCATCACCATAGGGGAATGAGGTGAGTGCAATCGGGTCACTCTGGCGCCGGACCCCCTGGGGCAAGGCCAGCGGTGGCCAGTGGCGTTATGCCCTGCGCAACAGCCTGGCCATGTGCCTGTCGCTCTGGCTGGCGTTTGTCTTGCAGCTGGATGCCCCTTACTGGGCCATGACCTCGGCCGCCGTGGTGAGCTTTCCCACCGTGGGCGGGGTCATCAGCAAGAGCCTGGGGCGGGTGGTTGGCAGTCTGATTGGCGCCATGGCGGCCGTGGTGATCACCGGCCTTGGCATCAGCGATCCCTGGTTGTTCAGCTTTCTCATCGCCCTCTGGCTCGGGCTCTGCACCTACATCTCCAACCACTATCAGAACAACGTCTCCTACGCCTTTGCCCTGGCGGGCTACACGGCCGCCATCATCGCCTTCTCCTGCGTCAACGTGGTCGATCCGCACCATATCTTCGACATAGCCCAGGCCCGGGTGAGCGAGGTGATCATCGGCATCCTCTGCGGTGGCCTGATGATGATGATCCTGCCCAGCACCTCCGACAGCGAGACCCTGCTGCAATCGCTGCGCAAGAGCCAGAGCCGTCTGCTGGAACACGCCCAGCTGCTCTGGCTGGGGGAGGCCAACCCGGATGTGCGCAGCGCCCACGAGGGGCTGATCGGCCAGATCCTCACCATGAACGTGCTGCGCATTCAGGCGGTGTGGAGCCACCACCGGCTGCGCCGCCACAACAAGCTGCTCAACTTCCTGCTGCACCGCCAGCTGCGGATCATCAGCCTCATCTCCAGCCAGCGCCGCATGCTGCACAACTGGCCGGAGCAACCGGCGGGCATTCAGGCGCTGCTGGCCAGCCTGCTGACCGAGCTGGGCAAGCCGGCGTGCGACAAGTATCGCATCGCCCGCCTGCTGGCTCCGTTCGCGCCGACTGCAGGGGGCGATTATCGTCACCGCACCTTCTGGCTGCGGCTGCGTCACTTCTGCTGGAGCTATCTGGAGTGCCAGCGCTGGCTGAGCCGGCTGGAACAGTATGACGATCGGGAGTGGCCGGCCCCGCCGCGCCACACCTCTCTCACCAGCCACACCGACAGCTATGAGGCGGCCTACAACGGTGGCCGCACCTTCCTCTGCGTGCTGCTGGGTTGCGCCTTCTGGATCCACAGCCAGTGGGATCTGGGGGGGACTGCGCTGACCATGCTCTCTATCTGCTGCGTGCTCTACTCGGCGACGCCGGCGCCGGCCAAGGGCGTCAACACCATGTTGCAGGCTATTTTGCTGCTGAGCCTGGTCTGTTTCGCGGTCAAGTTCGGCCTGATGATCCGCATCGACGACTTCTGGCAGTTCTGTGCCCTGCTGTTTCCCGTGCTGGTCACCATGCAGATGTTCAAGCTGCAAAAGCCCAGGATGGCTGTGCTGTGGGGTCAGCTCATAGTGCTGCTCGGCTCCTTTCTCTCCATCACCAACCCGCCGAGCTACGACTACTCGTTGTTCATCAATACCAGCATCAGCCAGGTGCTGGGGGTGATGGCGGCCGGACTGGCGTTCCAGGTCCTGCGGCCGAGCTCGGATCGGCGCAAGAGTCGCCGCATCATGCGTATCCTGCGCCACGACTTCATGGATCAGCTGGCGCCCAGGCCACAGCAGAGCGAGAGCCAGTTCGAATCGCGCATCTATCACGGCATCAGCCAGCTCAGCCAGAGCCAGGATCAGACGGCCAGGCTCTGGGTGCTGCGCTGGGGCGTGGTGCTGCTCAACTGCAGCCACATCGTCTGGCAATTGCGTCAGTGGCGTGGCGACGATCAGCCGCTCTACCTGGTGCGAGACGCCTGCATTCGCTGCCTGCGAGGGATCCTCACCGAGCGGGGGGTGCAGCATGACTCCCTCGAACGGACGCTGGCCGAGCTGCAACGCATCAGCCAGGGGCTGGCTCGTCATCGGGATCCGGCGGCGCTGGATCTGGCTGGCATGGTGTGGCGGCTGCACAGCTCTCTCTCCCAGCTGCAGCAGGCGCTGCCGGTGGCGTCAGCCGCGACCTGAGTCCGGACTTGGGCCTGGCCGGCCCCTGTCTGGATCACCCTTTCCCGCAGTCGGGTTTGTCCAAGGCTCTCCCAACGAGTAAGATTCTCCCCAAACGTCAATTCGCAAGGCCCTCCATGTCCACTCAATACAATGCGGATGCCATTGAGGTCCTCAATGGCCTCGAACCGGTGCGTCGTCGCCCCGGCATGTACACAGACACCACCCGGCCCAATCACCTCGGCCAGGAGGTCATCGATAACAGCGTCGATGAGGCGCTGGCGGGCCACGCCCGTACCCTGGAGGTGACCCTGTTTGAAGACCAGTCCCTCGAGGTGATCGATGACGGCCGCGGCATGCCGGTCGACATTCACCCGGAGGAGGGGGTATCCGGTGTGGAGCTGATCCTCTGCAAGCTGCACGCGGGGGGCAAGTTCTCCAACAAGAACTATCAGTTCTCCGGCGGTCTGCACGGGGTGGGCATCTCGGTAGTGAACGCCCTCTCCGATCGGGTCGAGGTGACGGTGCGCCGCGACGGCCAGGTTTATGACATCGCCTTCGAGCGCGGTGACAAGGTGCAGGAGCTGACCATTACCGGCACCTGCGGGCGCCGCAACACAGGCACCCGGGTGCGCTTCTGGCCGCAGGCGAGCTATTTCGACTCGCCCCGCTTCTCGGTCACCAAGCTGGAGCACCTGCTCAAGGCCAAGGCCGTGCTCTGCCCCGGCCTCACCATCAAGTTCCTCGACAAGAACACCGGCATCAAGCTGGAGTGGTGCTACGAAGATGGCCTCAAGGATTATCTGGTCGATGCGGTCAAGCAGTTTACCTGCCTGCCGGAGCAGCCTTTCGTCGGCGCCTTCAGCACAGAGCAGTCCGCGGTGGACTGGGCCCTGTGCTGGTTGCCGGAAGGGGGCGAGTGCCTCGCCGAATCCTATGTGAACCTGATCCCGACGCCGCAGGGCGGCACTCACGTCAACGGCCTGCGTCAGGGCCTGCTCGACGCCATGCGCGAGTTCTGCGAGTTCCGCAACCTGCTGCCGCGCGGGGTCAAGCTGACCCCGGAAGACATCTGGGATCGCTGCGCCTACATCCTCTCCATCAAGATGCAGGATCCCCAGTTTGCCGGCCAGACCAAGGAGCGGCTGTCGTCGCGCCAGAGCTCGGCCTTCGTGTCGGGGGTGGTGAAGGATGCCTTCAGCCTGTTCCTCAACAGCAACACCGAGCTGGCGGAGCAGATCGCCGAGATCTGCATCAGCAGCGCCCAGCGCCGGTTGCGCGCCGCCAAGACTGTGGTGCGCAAGAAGATAACGCAAGGCCCTGCCCTGCCCGGCAAGCTGACCGATTGCAACTGCGCCGACCCCATGCAGGGGGAACTCTTCCTGGTGGAGGGTGACTCCGCGGGCGGCAGCGCCAAGCAGGCGCGGGATCGCGAATTCCAGGCCATCATGCCCCTGCGCGGCAAGATACTGAACACCTGGGAGGTGGAGGCCGGTCAGGTGCTCGCCTCGCAAGAAGTGCACGACATCTCTGTGGCCATAGGCCTGGATCCGGACTCCGAAGATCTCTCCGGCCTGCGCTACGGCAAGGTGTGCATACTCGCGGATGCGGACTCGGATGGTCTGCACATAGCCACCCTGCTGTGCGCACTGTTCGTCAGGCACTTCAGAACCCTGGTCAACCATGGCCACGTCTATGTGGCCATGCCGCCGCTCTACCGGATCGACATCGGCAAGGAGGTGTTCTACGCCCTCGATGAGGACGAGAAGAACGGCGTGCTGCAGCGGGTCGAGGCCGAGAAGAAGAAAGGCAAGGTGATGGTGACCCGATTCAAGGGTCTGGGCGAGATGAACCCGAAACAGCTGCGGGAAACCACCATGGATCCCAATACCCGCCGCCTGGTGCAGCTCACCATGGGCGAGCTGGAGGAGGGGGACGAGACCCTGCAACTGATGGACATGTTGCTGGCCAAGAAGCGTGCCCCGGATCGCCGCGAGTGGCTGGAAGAGAAGGGCAACCTCGCCATCATCTAAGCCGTCGGCCACCTGCCGACCCGCATTTCAGGCGAGCCCTCTAGGGGCGCGCCATAGCAAGAGAAAAACATATGAGTGATGCTATCGAGCTCAGTCTGTTGGATGAAGTAGAGCGCCAACCAGCTCCCGAACCGAAAGAGATAATCACATGAGTGATGCTATCGAGCTCAGTCTGGATGGGGTAGAGCGCCAGCCGATGCGCGCCTTTACCGAGCAGGCTTACTTGAACTACTCCATGTACGTCATCATGGATCGGGCCCTGCCGCATATCGGCGATGGCCTCAAACCCGTGCAGCGGCGCATCATCTACGCCATGAGCGAGCTGGGGCTGTCCGCCCTCTCCAAGCACAAGAAATCCGCCCGTACCGTGGGTGACGTGCTGGGCAAGTACCACCCTCATGGCGACAGCGCCTGTTATGAAGCCATGGTGCTGATGGCCCAGCCCTTCTCCTACCGCTACCCGCTGGTGGACGGTCAGGGCAACTGGGGGGCGCCGGACGATCCCAAATCCTTCGCCGCCATGCGTTATACCGAGGCGCGGCTGTCGCGTTTCTCCGAGCTGCTGCTCTCCGAGCTCGGCCAGGGCACAGTGGAGTGGACGCCGAACTTCGACGGCACCATGAAAGAGCCGGTGGTGCTGCCCGCTCGCCTGCCCCACATACTGCTCAACGGCATCACTGGCATAGCCGTGGGCATGGCGACGGACATTCCGCCCCACAACGCGCGGGAAGTGGCCTACGCCTGCGCCGAGCTGCTCGACAACCCCAATGCCGGGCTGGATGCGCTGATGGCGCACATTCAGGGGCCGGACTACCCGACCAGCGCCGAGATCATCACGCCGCGCGATGACATCCGCAAAATCTACGAGACCGGCAAGGGCTCCATCAAGCAGCGGGCGGTCTGGAACGAGGAGGATGGCGACATCGTCATCACGGCGCTGCCCCATCAGGCTTCCGGCGCCAAGATCATGGAGCAGATCGCCGCCCAGATGGTGGCCAAGAAGCTGCCCATGGTCACCGACCTGCGGGATGAATCGGACCACGAGAACCCGACCCGTCTGGTGATCATCCCCCGCTCCAACCGGGTGGACATGGAGGCGCTGATGGCCCATCTGTTCGCCACCACGGATCTGGAGAAGAACTACAGGGTCAACCTCAACATTCTGGGGTTGGACAACCGGCCGCAGGTGAAGACCCTCAAGATGATCCTCTCCGAGTGGATCACCTTCCGCCGCGAGACGGTGCGCCGTCGCCTGCAGTATCGCCTCGACAAGGTGCTGGCTCGCCTGCATATCCTCGAAGGCTTGCTGGTGGCCTATCTCAACATCGACGAGGTGATCGAGATCATCCGCACCGAGGATGAGCCGGGCAAGGTGATGGTGGAGCGCTTCAATATAAGCGAGACCCAGGCCGAGGCGATCCTCGAGCTCAAACTGCGCCACCTGGCCAAGCTGGAAGAGTTCAAGCTGCGCGCTGAGCAGGACGAACTGGCCATAGAGCGCGACAAGCTGGAACTGCTGCTGGGCTCGGAGCGTCGCCTCAACACATTGCTCAAGAAAGAGCTGCTGGCGGATGCCGAGAAGTACGGCGACGATCGCCGCACCCCGCTGGTGGAGCGCGCCAGCGCGGTAGCCTTGACCGAGAAAGAGCTGACCCCGAGCGAGCCGGTCACCGTCATCCTGTCGGGTGCAGGCTGGGTAAGGGCCGCCAAGGGCCACGATGTGGACGTGGCAGGCCTCTCCTACAAGGCGGGGGATGGCTATCTGGCCCACGCCTGCGGCCGCAGCAACCAGCAGGCGGTGTTCCTCTCCACCCTGGGACGCACCTATGCGCTGGAGGCTCACACGCTGCCATCGGCCCGCAGTCAGGGCGAGCCACTCACCGGCCGCTTTGCGCTGGGCGCAGGGGAAGAGGTACGCCATCTGGTGATGGGCAACGAGGGGGAACCCTATCTGATCTGTTCGGATGCCGGTTACGGCTTCGTCTGCACCTATGACGATCTCATCGGCAAGAACAAGAACGGCAAGGCGCTGCTGACGGTGCCGGAAGGGGGCCTGGTGATGGCTCCCCAGAAGATTGGCTCGCCGGAGACGGATCTGTGCATGGCCATCTCCAACGAGGGGCGCATGCTGCTGTTCCCGCTCAACACCCTGCCGGTACTCGGCAAGGGCAAGGGCAACAAGCTGATCAGCATACCGTCGGCGCGGGTCAAGGCGCGGGAAGAGTTTATGGTGATGGCCGCCATTATCCCGCAGGGGCAATATGTCACCCTGTTTGCCGGCAAGCGCAAGCTGACCCTCAAACCCTCGGATCTGGACTACTACCGCGGCGAGCGCGGCCGCCGTGGCGCCAAGCTGCCCCGCGGTTTGCAGCGCGTCGATCGCATCGAGATTGAACCCGCTGCCGGTGCTGAGCCGGCCGCGGAGGAAAGTCAGGAAGGGTAGTCAACGGATCTATACAAGATGGGAGCGAATTATTCGCTCCCATTTTTTTGTTAAAAATGACTCCTCATGGCGATAGTGGTAGCGTGTCGTCCCAATGTCGATTGGATCAGAAAGGATATCTGATGAGGCTTTTTTTCCGTTATTTTTTACTTTGTGCAATATGTACGTGCAGTGCCTTGTCATCCTTCGTCGTATCGGCTGAATATACAGGGTTTAAGCGTCTCATAGTGACAGATCCTGTAGGCGGAAAGCCGATGGATGCCGTATATTTCTACCCCGGTGTGGCTGCAGAAAACACACCAACTACGATAGGCCCTTATCAAATAGCGGCAAAAAAGGCGCTGGATATAGTACCAGGCCGCTATCCAGTCATAGTTATCTCACATGGCAACGCCGGTAGTTTGTGGAGTCATCATGACCTTGCCACAACTCTGGCTCGGCAGGGCAATATTGTTGTTACCCTCACTCACCCTGGTGACAACTACAAGGATCAGACTGGGGCGGGGGCCATTAGTTCATGGTATGGCCGCCCATTACAAATTTCTGCCGCCATTACAGCAGTAACTAATAATGCAGAGCTAGCTGCATATGTTGATGTAGATAAAATAGCATTTATTGGTTTCTCTGCCGGTGGTGCAACAGGATTGTTGTTAAGAGGAGGAGAAATTGATTCAGGACGCTATGAAAATTATTGTCGTAAATATGAAATGAAAGCTATATGTTCGACCAAAGGGATCATCATCAATGATCATTCTGGTTTAGTTGTGCGCCCCGACTCGAGAATCAAGGCATGGGTTTTCATGGCTCCGGTGAGTATGGCACTTTCTCCCCACTCACTAAAAAGAGTGATTGAACCTACCCTTATTTTTACTGGTGATCAGGATGAAGAGCTTTCTTGGGAGGAAAACTCGAGAGAGCTGGCCAAAATGTTGGCTGCAGAAAATGAATTTCAGGTAATACACAATGCCGGTCATTTTGTTTTTCTCTCACCGTGCTCTGCTCAATTAAATAAAATGGCCCCGGCTATTTGTAATGATGCATCAGGAATAAACAGAGAGCATATACATGCGGTAATTAACGGTAAAATTTCTGAATTTCTCAGCCGAGTGTGGCTTAAATTGAAATGACAACGTGTCTGGTGGCGAAGCGTAATCAGCGTTCGAAAACGATAGCAGCCGGATTTTGGTATCTTGAGAAGTCAACGCAATCTGTTGAGGCTTTACCGGTTCTAGCTACTGATAATTCATAATGTTTTCCCGTATAAAATCAATAAATACGCGCGTTTTAGCCGGTAGATATTGGCGGTTTGCATAAACAGCAAACAACTGCAATGGGGCGGCAGGTAACTCAAGTTCAATTTCGACCAAGCTGCCATCATCAATAAACGCTTGGCAAGATACCTTGGCTAGAATGGCAAACCCGACACCGGCGATCGCGGCTTTTAGCGCCAGTTCACCACTATTGACCCGGTAGTGTTCATTGACCTGGATGGTGGAAAACGCACTGTTTGTACGAGTGAACTGCCAAGGCATGCCTTTCAGGGCGCTAACCGTAGTAATGCAGGGGAGGTCTTGTAGCTGTGTCGTGTGGCTGGGAAGCCCGCACCGCTGAATAAGAGAAGGGGAGCCAACAACAGTGCAGGGAATGGTTGTCAGATGGCTGGCAATATAATCGCTATCGTCCAGCTTGCCTCTGTGAATGATGATTGCCATGTCCAGATCCTCTCTTAAGGATTCAAGTCCGGACAGATTGGTAATACAGCTGATCTTTATTTCTGGATGTTGACAGGCAAAGTCAGCAATGGCCGTACCGAGCAGCCTGGGGCCGGCTTCATTGGGAATGCATAGGCGCAGTGGCCCTTTCAGCTGAATCTGTTGTGATGTCAATTCAGCCTCGGTTTGCTCCAGTGACTCCAGCAATGGTTTCACCCTGGTATAGAGCAGTTGCCCCGCCTGTGTGAGCTTCATATGGCGGGTAGTGCGTTCAATCAGTTGAAGGTTCAAGGCTTCTTCCAATTGAGAGATACTGCGGCTCACATTTGACGTGGGGATTTGAAGGGTTTTAGATGCACCGACAAAACTGCCTTGTTCAACCACGGCAATAAATATCCTTGATGAAGTAAAGTCCAAGCCTGTGCGCATCGATTATCCCTAATATGATAACAGTCTGTGCCATTCTAAAGGATAAAAATAGATGATGGTAGTGGGTATGCTGTCTGCCTCTAAAAATTGAGCGTAAACACTATGATGTCAGATCAAAACAAGGTAGGTAAGAAACCTCATTTTAATAGCGCTGTGATGGATGTGGGTAGCGTCTGGCTGGCGGCCTTTATCCAATTGGTGAGTACACTGGACTTCATGATGATCATGCCGCTTGGGCCTGATTTATCTCGTGCGCTCGATATCAGTCCAACCTATATAGGATATTTGGGGGGAGGATATGCACTGGCCGCCGCATTATCATCTTTATTATGTGCCAGATACATAGACCGATTTGATAGAAAACACATTGCATTGATCTCATTGCTGGGCGTCACGCTATCCACCTGGGCGTGCGCTTTAGCATGGAATATGGAAAGTTTGTTCTTTACCCGTTTGCTGGCAGGCATATTTGCCGGTCCGGCAACGTCGATAGCGATGACGATAGTCGTGGATGCCACGCCAGTACCACAACGTGGTCGAGCGATGGCGATAGTGATGGGGGCCTTCTCGTTATCAGCCATTGCCGGTGTCCCGTTGGGACTGGAGCTGGCCATGTTGAAAGGGTGGAGTGCACCTTTTTATGTCCTTGGTGGATTGGGATTGTGCGTCAGTGTGGCGGTATCTATGAGGCTGCCGAATATGACCTCCCACTTGGGGCGAGACCGGAAGGTTTTTTCATCCATTGAAATGTTGAAACGACCTGTAGTGTGGAATGCTTTTATGGCAATCGGGTTGGCAATTTTTAGTACCTTCCTCATTGTCCCGAACATGGCAACCTATTTTCAGTTCAATCTCGGTGTGCCTCGCGGCGATATGAGTCAGTACTATGTCATGGGTGGCGTTTTCAGCTTGCTCACGATGCAGTTGGGTGGCTATTTGATTGACCGTTTTGGCGCAATGCGCATCACTATGTGGGTGGGGGGATTGATTATCGCCATTGTCTGGGATGGTTTCTTGGGTTCCCCCTTGTTGCCGACCATGACCATCTTTACCTTGTTCATGGTAGTAACGTCGACGCGGACGATCACTGCTGCTGCTGTTAATAGTCAGGTCGCCGAGCCCGGGGAACGAGCAGGGTTCATGTCATTGCAGAATGTTTTCCAACATATATTCAGCGGTTCAGCCGCCGTAGTCTCTTCGATGCTGTTGACGGATGTCGATGGTCACCTGGGCAATATGGCTACCGTGGCTTGGTTGACCATAGCGCTGACGCTTGTTCAACCCATTTTTCTATATCAGCTGCTTAAACGTTTATGTGTGGTGAGCGATTAGCGTCATGTTTTATTAATGACGAGGTGGCAGGGTCGCAGGTTTGATTGGCGAGGCGTGAGCAGATGATCGCGAAAACCGGCTACTGCAATGTTATTGGTGGTGCTTTTTTGCCCTCCCTCATCCCCAACCCTTCTCCCCTTGTTTATGACAAAGAGTGGGAGAAGGGGGCGCTGCTCGCAGCTATATCGGGTGGCGGTGGCATTAGGGGGGCTTGGTGATGAGTGAAGGCCGGAAGGGACCGGGCTGGCAGATATGTCCCCTCTCCCCTTGGGAGAGGGCCAGGGTGAGGGGAGCTGGTTTGTCGGATGCACTCAACAAGCTGCATCACACTGCTGACCCCTCAGTTATTGAAATTCCACTTGATGGGCAACTCAAGGTCGAAGACAAGCGCATCTCCTTCGAGGCTAAAGGGCAGGCTGGTCTGGTGTTGCTCATATTCGTTGACGATCAGGCAGCACTCGAAGAAGTTGGATTCGTAGCTGAAGTGGGCCAGGCCCTGGGCGCCGTCTTGATCGAGCTCGATGCGCAGCACCTGCGGCGGGTGCTCCTGACTGAGGTTGACTGCGGGATTGCCCTCATCGACCAGTCGCTCCAGCAGGGGGAAGAAGTCCTGCTTGTGGGTCTCGATGGCCTGGGTGATGGCTTGCTCGAGCTCGCTCTGGCTGGCGAAGGGGCCACCGAGGGGGTAGCGGGTCTGGATCCTTTCCTGAGTCATGGCGTTTCCTCCTGAACTGAGATGTGGCAACAGTTTGGCCGCTGCAGAGACCTGTAACCCGGAATCTGCGACCAGCGTGTTTTATCGCAAATTGTCGATGGCGCATCACGTAATAGGGGAGTCCTTGTCCTGATAGATGAAGCAATCCGTAAAATCGAAACCATGCCGATGTTTATAAAATATCAGGCGGGGATCCGGCCATTTTTCACCAGCGCCCGGCGGATGTTCTTGCACATCTTGCCAAAACGGTAGAGCTCGTCGAAGGTGGGCGGGATGCCGCGGTTGATCTGATATTGCCAGTAGCTGAGATCCGTATCCACCAGCTCCATCAGCTTCTTGGGGCAGCCGATACAGGTGTTGTCCGGCCCGCATTTGAAGGTATCCGGTTGATAGAGCGGGAATTCCTGCTTCACGGCATCGATGATCTGCTGCATCGCTGTGATGCGGTCGGGTTTTCTGCTCACGCCTGGCCCCTGCTGCCTGTAGGAAGGATGCATTATATCCCTGCCAAAAACGGGGCCAATTAGGCTAACGAGGTAGGCCGGCCAGGATGTCCGCCGGCCAGATACCACAACGCCCGGCGGGCCGGGCGTTGTGGTGCGACTGAGCGGGCGGCGAACACGCGCCCTAGAAGTCGTGGTAGAGCGGCCAGCCGAGCAGGGGGTGCTTGAGACCGGCGCGCATCTCGACGTTGTCGAGCTTCTCCGGCGAGGCGTTCTCTTGTTGCAGCAGCTGGTACTGGCGCACAAAGCCCAGGGTATGCAGCAGGTTGGCGACAAACCCCTTGCTGAGCTCCTGACGCAGACCGGCGATCAGCTCGCTTGGCAGCTCCGCCAGCAGCAGTTCCAGCTGGGCGGCCAGATAGTCGGTGTCGTACCAGGCTTCCTGCAGCACGATTTCTCGTGCCAGACGGCGTTTGAGATCCTGCTTCACCTTCAAGGGGGCCGCGCCGCTGCCCTGACCGCAGAGGATGCGATAGAGCAGGGCCTCGGCCAGCTTGTCTTCCATGGTGGGGTGGTCGTTCTCGCAGGCGAAGAAGTGCTGATCGATCAGGCTCATCAGGCGGGCCTTGTTGTGCTCCACCAGTGCCTTCTCGTACTCCTGCCAGCCTTGCCACTCCTCCACGTCCGGCGGGCTGGAGATCTTGTCCAAGAGCCGCGCATCCACGTCGCCATAGAGGCTGTTGCCACCGGGCTGCTTGGCGCTGACCGAGATCAGCATGGACCAGCCCTTCTGGAACGGCTTGATGGGCCCCTCCGGCGCCTGCAGCAGGGCCAGCGCCTTGGCGGTATCTCGTTGCGACAGCTCCAGCAGCCCCAGGCTGACCACGCCGATGACGTCGTGGGCGGCCTGTTCCAGCAGGTGCATCTTGTACTTGTTGTAGTACTTGTCGGCGAACTTCAGGCTCATCAGCACCGCCTTGCCCTTGATCTGGCCAAGCTGCTGATCGCTCAAGTGTTCGCTCTCGAGGCCAAAGCGCAGCACCTGGGTGAGAAAGGGGCCCTGATTGACATCGCGTATGGCTAGTTGCATGACGGGGCTCCTCAATCCAGGAAGCTGAACATGTCGTCGACTTCGGCGTACTCGTCGGAGGCGTCGTTCTTCTCTTTGGCCTGCATCACCAGCTCGCTGGCGAACTTGCTGATGATCCCCTCCCAGCTGGAGTGCTCATTGCGCAGCAGTGCCTTGATGGCTTTCTCCACCTCGGGGGTCAGCTCGCGGATCAGCATCAAGAGGCTGCGCGGGTCATCCAGCGGGTAGTCGTGGGCATTTTCGCTCTGCTGGCGGTCGCTGTAGGAGAGTGCCTCTTCCAGATCTTCCTCTTCGGCGTGCAGCGTGTCGTGGAAGCCCTCGTCATCCTCGAAGCGTTCACCGCGATAGAACTCGATGAAGGGGATGGCGAGGTAGAAGAGACCGGCCGGATCCTCGGCGATGCACTCCAGGATCTCCGCCTGCTTGGCGTCGCTGTCCTGGGTGCGGATCAGGTAGTTGAGGAAGTCGAAGGTGTGCTGCTGCAGCTCTTCGGCGTTGTTCTTGATCGCCTCTTCCCAGTAGAGGGGCTGCTGGCAGACGATGTCGCGGATCCGCTCCGGGGTCATCAGCTCGGAGATGATGGACGGGAACGACATGTCGTGCTGGCCGTTGATCTGGGTCAGGGTGACGATATCAATCTGTTCAATGACTTCGGCCAACTGGTCGTCGGACATTGTCTTGGCGATCAGCTCGAACTTTTCGCTGGCCTGTTTCGGCTCGATCACGGCCAGCTCTTTGATCTCGATGGCGGTAATTTCTATCAGACTGTGCA
This sequence comes from Aeromonas sp. MR7, assembly GCF_963899385.1. Lineage (NCBI taxonomy): Bacteria > Pseudomonadati > Pseudomonadota > Gammaproteobacteria > Aeromonadales > Aeromonadaceae > Aeromonas > Aeromonas sp. MR7. The sequence continues at coordinate 34,096 of NZ_CAWQXH010000043.1, read as the reverse complement.
TGCTTTGCCTCAAGTTAGAAACGTACTTCGTCGTACATGTCTTGATCGCCGTCGTCGTCACCATCACCGTTGTAGTCGGCGTCAGCGTTTTCCCCGTCTTCATCGTCGTCGTCACGCAGCTCGTAGTCGTCATCGGCATGGCGGCCACTGCGCGGCAGCGGGTTGTCGAGCTGGAACAGCACGGCGCAGGCTTCGATCAGCTGATCTTCGCTCTGGGCCCGCACCGCTTTCACCAGCGGCAGGTCGGCATTGTTGAACGCCACCGACACTTTGAACTCGTCCCATGAGGGTTGTACGCCACTGCCGAGCCACTTGATCCACTCAGGCTTGGCCTTGGCCGGGAACTGCACCCGGCCATAGAGGGCCAGCGGCAGGTACTCGGGCATGAATTCCAGCATGCTCATGTCGGCCAGCAGCAGTGTCTTCATCTTGCCGGTGAACTGCTCAAGTGCCTTGGGCTGGTCCTGATCCCGGTAGGATTCGATGTTCTCGCTGGCATCACTCATCAGCGCTTTGATCCGCGCCTGGTCCCATTTTTTCTGCATAGCGCCTCAGGGGTAGAATTGGTCCCACATCTCCTGCATGGCAGAAGCGGGATCGGTCACGATGACGTTGTTGAAATCCTTGATGAAAGCGGCCCGCTGTTTCGGGTCTGACAGCACTTCATAGGCCTGCTTTACCTGGTGCAGCTTGATGGCTGCCAGCTCTCGCTCTTCTTCGCTCGCCCCTAACAGCTTATCGGGGTGGTACTGGTTAGACAGCCGGCGATAGGCTTTTTTGATGTCATTTTCGTTGGCGTTGGACTTGACGCCCAGCACCCGAAAGTAGTTGTTCATGGCAGATCCTGCATCACTGGCATCTTGGAATTCACACTGCGGGCGCCTGATGGTGGAGCTTGAGAAACCAGGCACGGCAAAAACCCGTCATTTTAACGGAAACAGGCCAGCTCCGCCATGAATAGGAGGCGATATGGCAAGCAAGTTACCAATAGCGATAAAGCTTCAATCGCTGCCATTTTGGCAACAAGAGGGCGGGGCATGTGTGATGGCGGTTGAAAAAACGCCCGGCAGGCCGGGCGTTTTCGGTTATTGGAGGCGGGCCCAGGCCAGGCGCAGTTTCAGCCCCAGACCCGAACTCCAGCCTGTGGTGGTACTCACCACCTTGCCGTCCTTGACGATGAGGAAGCTGGGGGTAACGCTCACCTGCCAGCGGGCGGCGAGATCCCCCCGCTCATCGTTATGGGTCGGGAAGGTCAGCCCCTTCTTGCCCATTCCCTTGCTCAACTGCTGGGCGTTGCCGGAGCGCAGTGCCACCGTCAGCACGTTTTCACCGTCCTGCCAGAGCTGCTCCACCGTCGGTGTGGTGAAGCGGCAGACGGCACACCAGCTGGCCCAGTAGTAGACCAGCAGCGGCCTGTCCCGGCTCATGGCCTGCAGGTCGGCGGTGGTGCCATCTTGCAGGGTGAGCCTGGGCAGCGGGCCATCTTCTGGCAGCGCCGGGCTGCGCCAGAGGTCCAGCGCCGTCGAGATGACCACGCCAAACAGCAGCAGCCAGAGCGCCTCCTTGCCCCAGCGCCGCCAGCGGGGCTGGGTGGTGATAGTCTCTGTCATGGTTTATCCCTGCTTGGCCAGTTCGGCTTTGACGATTTGCTCCAGCTCCTCATAGGGGACGGCGCCGGAGACCAGCTGGTTGCCGATCAAGGTGGCCGGTGTGCCCTGCACGCCGAGCAAGGTACCGATGCGCAGGCTGTTGCGCAGCTCCTCGGTGGCCTTGGCCGCAGGCTTGAGGGCCAGGTTGTCGGTGGCCGCCAGCGCCTTGTTGATGTCCGCCTCGGTCAGCATGCCCTGCTTGCTCATCAGCTTGTCGTGCAGGGTGAGGAAGCGGGCGGGATCCTGCTGCCACAGGGTCAGGCTGTACTGGGCCGCCTTGGCGGAGCTCTGTCCCTTGAACGGCAGCAGCTTGATCACCAGCCCGACATCATTTGGATATGCCTTCAGCAACCTGGCCAGATGAGGGTCGAACTGCTTGCAGTAGGGGCAGTTGTAGTCGGTGAAGGACACCAGGGTCAGCTTGGGGTTCTTGGCACCCAGACGCGGGCTGGTGGGGCTGTTGAACAGCACATCCTGATTGCCCTTGATGAAGTTGCCAAGCTGGCTGGCCTGATCCGCCGCGTTCTGCTTCTCCCAGGATTCGGCCGCCTCGTCGAGGATCTTGGGGTTGGCCACCAGGGTTTCGCGGATCAGCTCCTTGATGCGGGCCTCCTGCTCCGGGGTGAAGGGAGCGGCGTGCAGGGTCGGGGCCAGCAGGGCGGCAGAGAGGGAAGCCAGCAGGGTCAGGGTGCGCAGGGTCGGTTTCATTTAGTGTCTCCTTGAGAAGTGGCAATGCCTGCTTGCGCCAGGGTGGCAAGCAGGGTCGGGCGGTCCAGCAGGGGCGAGAGGATCTCGCCACCCTGCAGGCCGGGCCCGTAGATCTGGTTGAAGGGAATGGCCACGCTACCGCGCTGGCGCAAGAAGTCGGCGATGCTGGCAGAGGGACGGCTCCAGTCCCCGCGCAGGGCCACCACATCGGGGGCGCTCAGCGCTTTTTGTACGTCATCTCGCAGCAGTACATTGAATTTGTTGGCTTTACAGGTAATGCACCAGTCGGCGGTGACATCGACAAAGACCCGCTTGTTCTGCGCCAGCGCGTCCTGGATGGCTTGCTCCGAGAGCGGCTGCCAGTTGACGCTGTCCCGCTGGGGCTTGCCCTCCATGGTGAAGGCGCCGCCCAGCAGCAGGGCCCCGCCCAGTAGACAGGTGAGAGCCAGCCCCAGAGTCACGCCCCGCATGCCGTGGCGCCACACCACGGCCAGCAGCAGGGCGGCCAGCATCAGCGCCATCAGGATCAGCATCCAGAATTGGCCGACATGGTTGCCGAGCAGACTGAGCAGCCAGAGGCTGGAGCCCAGCATCATCAGGCCGAGCAGAATGCGCAACCGCCCCATCCAGCGGCCCGGTTTCGGCAGCCAGAGCGCAAGGCGGGGGAAGGCGGCGATCAGCAGCCAGGGCAGGCTCATGCCGAGGCCAAGCGCGGTGAAGATGAGCCAGAGCTGACCGAGCGGGGCCCCGAGCGCAAAGGCGACCGCGGTGCCGAGGAAGGGGGCCGAGCAGGGGGTGGCCAACAGGGTGGCAAAACACCCCTGCAGGAAGTGACCGCCCAGGCTGTTGCCGCCCGTGGTGGCGAGGCGGGTATTGAGGTTGCTCGGCAGCCTTAGCTCGAACAGCCCCAGCAGGTTGGCGCAGAACAGCGCCGTCACCACCACCATGAAGCCGATAAACCAGACGCTCTGGAACTGGATGCCCCAGCCGACCGCCCCCTGGGTTGCACGCAGCAGCGTGCTCATCAGTGCCAGCGCCCAGAAGGAGACCAGGATGCCGGCGCTGGCCGCCAGGAATTGCAAACGAACCGGGCGGCGCTCACGGGTTTCCAGCTGCAGTACCGACCCCAGCTTGAGGGCCAGCACCGGCAGTACGCAGGGCATCAGGTTGAGGATAAGGCCACCCAGCAGGGCGGCGCCCAGCAGCCAGAACAGCGAGTGACCCTGACTCGGCAGGGTCAGCGGCTCACCTATCTGGAACTCGCTCTGCCAGGCCTGTTCACCGTTGGCCAGTACAAACCCGAGTTGCTGGCGACGTATGTCGGGCGCATCGCCCTGCCAGCCATCGCTGACCGGAATGCGGGCGATCAGGGTGTTGCCTTGCACCTCCAGCTCGGGTTTGCCAAATTCGGCGCCCTCCAGCCGCTGGAGGAAAATCTGCGGATCCTGCCAGCCTTGCGGGTTGTCGGCGGTCAGCTGCAGCTGGTTTTGCTGATAACCCGCTTTGAGAATGACGGTATCCGGCAGGGTTTGTGGCAGCTTGCTCATCGCCTGGGCGTAGGCAAAGTCGAACCCTTGCGGCGCAGTGCCATCCAGCGCCAGGGTAAAGGGGTAGTCGGTCAGTATGCAGACGTTGCTGCAGGTCGAAAGGCGCAGCGTGCCCGTCAGCGCCTCGCGGCGGCTGTGGGCAAGCGTGATGGGGAGGCTGACGGTCTTCTGATAGCCTTGGGTCGAGATGCCACTGACGTCAAATCGCTCCGGCACGGGCCAATGCCACTGCTGGGTGGTTTGAGGGGTATCCCAGAAGATTTCAGGAGCTATGCCGCCTTCCCCCGGGTTTTGCCAATAGGTCTTCCAGCCGGACTCGAGCGCCAGGCTGAGCAGCACGCGAGTTTGGACGGGATCGCTGGCGTCGGCTTGCAGCCGCACTTTTGCGTGATCGTTCTGGGGGCTGACAAGCCAGCCGGTATCGCTGGCCAACCCCATGGATTGCCACAGCAGGCCGCCCATCAACAGGGCAGTCTTGATCATGTTTGACATGTTTTTGTCTCTTGAAAATGGAAGTTAGGGTGGTGTAAACCGCGGCTAACTCATTCTCGCCAGACACATAAAGTGAGGTGAAGCCGCCGTTCAGGCGGAGATATGTTGCGAGGGGGAGGCAAGGCGGGTGAGCGGCGCGACAGCGGGGCCAGCAGGGCAATCACGAAGGCGATGGCAAAGAAGATCTGTTCGACGCAGAGCAGACTGGCGGCACTGAGCCATTTGCCATTGAGCTGGCAACTGCTCGGCTGAGGCGTCGCTGGCTGTGCATCGTCGGCATCGGCGCTGGAAGAGGGGAGGAGCTGTACCTGGCAACTGAGGGCCTGATCGAGCTGAGCCAGCCGGGCCAGCGGCTGGGCCGCGCAGTTGAGCACCAGAATGCAGACCAGCAGCAGGAGTCTTGTCGCCACGCGTTGTCGCAAAATCATGCTCGCCCTACCCTGTTGAATGGTGCATATCCTATCGATCAATAATGACAGGAGCAAGTCAGCAGGATTCGATGCGACCATATGCAACATCGGGGTGGTCGGTTCTGTTTGGCGAACGCTTGTTCGCTAAAAGGGGGACCAGTATACTGCGCCGAGTTAAAATCCGAGGTGTTCGATGCTCAAACTTGCCCGTGTGCTGCTGCTTACCCTGCTGCTCGTTTTCTGGTTCGTGTTTGGTCTGTTGCTCTGTCTGGTGCGTCCGCGTCATCCCAACAACGTCTTTGTCTTCGCCCGCATGTACCATGCGATCTGCCCGCTGCTCGGCCTCAAGGTCAAGGTCATCATACCGGACGAGGTCAAGTCGGTTGGCCCGGCGGTATACGTCTGCAACCACCAGAGCAATTTCGACATCTTCACAGTGACAGGTGCCGTCATGCCCGGCGTGGTGGCGGTGGGCAAGAAGAGCCTGCTGTGGCTGCCCTTCTTCGGCCTCCTCTTCTGGCTCTCAGGCAACGTGCTGATCGACCGCTCCAACCGCTCCCGTGCCATCGGCACCATAGGCCAGGTGGTGGATCGCATCAAGCATCACGGCACCTCCATCTGGATGTTCCCGGAAGGGACCCGCTCCAAGGGGCGAGGCCTGCTGCCGTTCAAGGCCGGCGCCTTCCACACCGCCGTGCAGGCCGAGGTGCCCGTGGTGCCCATCGTCTGCTCCAGCTACTTCGGCCAGATCGATCTGAACCGCTGGGACAATGGCGAGGTGTTGCTGGAAGTCATGGCACCTGTCTGCAGCAAGGAACACGGCGCCGCCGGCATTCGCGAGCTGTCTGACAACTGCCGTGCCCGGATGGAAGCCAAGCTGGTCGAGCTGGACAGCAAGCTGGGTCGCCATCAAGCCGCCTGAGTCTGAACGAAAGATGACATAGAGGGAGCCGCTGGCTCCCTTTTTTGTTGGTTAAAATCACCACCTTGTTGGCAATTTTAACCAACAAATCCGGCTTGTATCTTGCGAATGAATCCCCATCTATTTGTAAAGCAACAATAAATTATCTTGGCATGGCTCTTGTAATGCTATGGGAAGAGATAGCCATCCCCATGAACAAGGAACCAGACCATGAGCGTATTTAGCCGCCTGACCGACGTGATCAATGCCAACCTGCACAGCCTGCTCGACAAGAGCGAAGAGCCGGAGAAGATGCTGCGCCTGATGATCGAGGAGATGGAGCAGGTCCAGGTCGAGATGAGAACCCAGGCCGCCCGCGTCATCGCCGAGCAGAAGCAGCTGGAACGCCACCAGCAGGCGCTGCAACACCAGATCCTGGAGTGGTCGGCCAAGGCCGAGCTCGCCATCCAGAAGGGGCGTGAGGATCTGGCCCGTGCCGCCCTCACCGAGAAGCTGGCCGAGGCCAAAAAATGTGACCAGCTGGAGCAGGACAAGGCCCGGGTGGCCGAGGTGCTGGCCCAGCTCACCGCCGACAGCGAGCGGCTGGCCGCCAAGCTGACCGAAGCCCGCGAGAAGCAGAAGATGCTGACCCTGCGCGAGCAGACAGCCCACAGCCGCATCCGTGCCCGCGCCCAGGTCGACAACCAGCGCATGCACGAGCTGATGGCCCGTTTCGACGGCTTTCAGGGGCGGGTCGATCAGCTGGAAGCCCAGCTGGAGGCGGCGACGCTGGGGCAGAATCCCTCGCTGGAGGCCCAGTTCCGCGAGCTGGAGCTGAACGACGAGATTGAGCGCGAACTGGCCCGGCTGAAGGGTCAGAAGGTGGAGGCATAAAGATGACGCCCTGGCCGAAGGACCTTGCCCATCGCAAGTTGACCGGGGTCTGCGCCGGCATCGCCAACGGGCTGGGGCTCTCCAGGGTGACGGTACGGATAGTGGCGCTGATCGCCCTGATCCTGATGCCGCCACTGACCCTGGCCGCCTATCTGCTGGCGGTGCTGATCATGCCGCCCCGTCGTGAATTGAAGCGCTGGCTGGACTGACCCCAGGGTCCTTCAGCCGGCAAGAGAAGCCTGTAAGGAGCAGAACATGCTGGAATTTATCGTCTTGATGCTGGTGTTGGTGGCCATGGCGCTGGCGGGGTTTACCGTGCTGGCCATGCTGCTGGTGAGCGGCCTCTTCGTGCTGTTTGGGGCTCTGGCCGGCATGTTCGCTCTGATCATCAAGCTGGCGCCCTGGTTGCTGGTGCTGCTGGTGGTGTGCTGGCTCATCAGCAACCGGCGCAAGCAATCCAATACCTACCGTTAAGCCTCCCTGCTATCGGATCCTGCCTTGGCCACTGCTCGCAGTGGCCTTTTTTGTGACCTCTTCATCGCCTGCTCGACAGCCGCCAGCCAGGGCTGGCTCCAGTCGGCCCAGCCATCCGGCTCCCGCACCAGGCGCTCCTTGAAGGCCTTGCTCTGCTGCTTGAGGCGGTATTCGAGTCGCAGCGCCGCCCCCTTGTCGCCCACCATCTGCTGCCAGACCAGCGTGAGCGGTCCCTTGCCGCGCAGGGCGCGGGATCCCTTGCCGCTCTGGTGCTGGTGCAACCGTCTGACCGGATCCGTGCTGATCCCCGTATAGAGCAGGCCGGTCGCGGTGCGTACCAGATAGAGGGACCACTGGCTGGTTGGGGGTGAGCTGGTCGGTTCTGTGTCCATCGCTGCTTTTCTCATTCGATCTGTCTGTGCCAAACTCAAAAGCAGTCCAAGGAGGTGCGATGCGAGTCTGGTTCTGGTTGTGGTGCCTGTTGTCGGTCCCGGCTCTGGGGGAGACGATCCGTGTTTATGATTACCATCAGCATCCCCCTTTCATGACAGGGGAGAAGACGGGGCTGAGCCGGGATCTGGTCAAGTATCTCAATGAAAGGCTCGGCGGAGAACCCAGGCTTGAGCTCTGGCTGGTCAATCGGGCCAGATTGGCGCTGGAGATGTCGGATCCCGGCTTTGACGGCCTGGTGGCCTGGGTCAATCCCGCCTGGGTGGGGGATCCCCAGCGCGAGCGCTATTTGTGGACCTTTCCCATTATGCGTGACACCAACGAGCTCATCTCCAGCGTGGCCAGACCCATCACCTATCGCAGCCCGGATTCACTCAAGGGGCTGATCTTCGGTGGCATAGAGGGCTATCGCTATCAGGGGATAGATGATGCTGTGGCCCGGGGCGAGCTGGTGCGCCACGATGCCAAGAAGGTCAAAACCAATTTCAGCCTGCTGATGCGGGGCCGCATCGATGTGACGCTGGTGCCGGGCTCGGCACTCTCCTTCTTCATTCATGATGCCTATGAGGGCAAGCTGTTCGTCTCGCCCTTTCCCCAGTCCAGCTATACCCGCCACCTCTTGCTGCCGAGATCCCGCAGCGAGCTGCATGCCCGGCTGAACGACATCGCCGAGCAGATGGACCAGGATCCCGCGTGGCACGCCATCCTGGAATCCTATCGTGGCAGACCCTGAGTAGGGTTGCCGGCCCCGCGCCTGAGTTTGTGCAGCGGCAGCAGGCTCACCAGCAGACCCGCCCAGACGAAGGCAAATCCCACCGACTTTACCGGATCCGCCGTCTCGCCAAACCAGAAGAGGGCGAGCAGGAAGGCGAGGCTGGGTTCTATATATTGCAGGAACCCCACTGTGCTCATGCGGGTGCGCGCCACGGCGTAGCAGAACAGGCCCACCGGCAGCAGGGTTGCGGGGGCGCTGCCCATCAGCAGCAACCGATCGGCCCAGTCACCGGCCATGAACTGGCTCATGCCGCTCAGGGCCAGAGAGCCGATGATCAGCAAAGCGACCGGCAGCTGGACCAGGGCCTCGAGATAGAGGCTGACGCCGGCGTCGTAGTGCACCTTCTTCTTGAGCAGGCCGTAGAAGGCGAAGTTGGCCCCCATGATGAGGGAGAACCAGGGCAGCTGGCCGTAGGAGAACAGCATGTAGGCCAGCCCCGCCAGCGCCAGGGCGACCGCCAGATGCTTTTGCGGGGTGAGCCGCTCCTTGAGGAAGAGCACGGCGAACACGATATTGAAGAGCGGCGTCATGAAGAAGGCGAGGCTGGTGGCCAGCACCTGACCCGTGGTCAGACACCAGGTGAACATGCACCAGCTGATGGACATGATGGGGCCCGCCAGCAGTATGAGGCCGAGTTGACGGGGTTCACTGCGCAGGCGCGCCCAGGGCACCCGGTAGCCGAGCAGGGCGAAGAGGGTGCCCAGCAGTACCGCCGACCAGAGGACACGATGGGAGAGCAGCTCCCACATGTTGACCTCCGGCATGAACTGGTAATAGAGAGGCAGCATGCCCCACAGCACGAATGAGAGGGCCGCGCTGCCGGTACCCATCCAGTTCTTCATCTCTCTCCGTTTATTAAATTAAACATTTGTGGTCGCATGATAAGTACCCGCTGACGCTTTCACAAGCAGGATGGAGGGGGAAATTCTGTTACTATCGGGTCCATGAACCGACTCGATACGCTGTTTGAACAGATCCGGGCCTGCCGGTTATGTGAGGCTCATTTGCCGCTGGGGCCACGCCCGGTGATCCGTGGCGCCGAAAGTACCCGCTTGCTGATCATCGGCCAGGCACCCGGTACCCGCGTGCATGCCAGCGGCATCCCCTGGGATGACCCCTCCGGCGATCGGCTGCGTCACTGGCTCGGCGTGGATAAAACGACCTTCTACGACGAGTCCCGCATCGCCATCATGCCGATGGGGCTCTGCTACCCCGGCAAGGGCAAGTCGGGGGATCTGCCACCCAGACCCGAGTGTGCGCCTACCTGGCACGACAAGGTGTTGATGCTGCTGCCCAATATCGAGCTGACCCTGCTCATCGGCCAGTATTCTCAACAGTACTATCTGGGCAAGGCCAGCAAAGGCTCGCTCACCGAGACGGTGCGCAGCTGGGCCGACTATGGTCCCGCCTGGCTGCCGTTGCCGCACCCGTCCCCGCGCAACACCTTCTGGCTCAAGAAGAATCCCTGGTTCGAGCAGGATGTGCTCCCCCATCTGCAGCAAAGGGTCGCCCCCTTGCTGGTGCGACCCTAATACTGGCCTCTGCGTCAGACCGCAGGTTCCGTCAGCGGTTTGGGTTTGCTGCGGGCCATGGCAAGCAGCGGGATTATGATGCACAGGCAGCCCAGCAGCAGCGGCAGACCCGGTTGCTCGTCGAACAACCAGACCCCGATGGCGACCGCCATCAGGAGACCCGTGTATTCCGCCGAGGCGATCTTGCTCGCCTCCGCCTTGCGATAGGCCACCACGCACAGCCCGGCATAGACCATGATCAGCGCCGATGAGCCGAAGGCGGGCCACCACATCTGCCACTGCCAGTCTCCCCCTTCCCACCATGCCAGCGCCAGTATGAAGGGCATGCTCAGCACGTTGGTGAAGAACAGGGTCTGTGCTATGGGCTGCTTGAGCGGGATCCGCTTGATCAGCAAGTTGTTGAGCGCCATGGAGAGCGCCACCCCGAGCGCCGCCAGCGCGGCCCAGTTCACCTCGGTCGGCCGCAGCACGATCAGTACCCCGATAAAACCGATGAGCGCGGTCAGCACCTTCTGGCGGGAGATGGCTTCCCCCGCCATCCACACCGCCAGCGGCACCATCATCAGCGGGGCCGCATAGAAGAGAGCGTTGGCGGTGGCGAGCGGCAAGCGGGTGAGGGCAATGACCATCAGGCAGACGCCGACCGCCCAGATGTGGGCCCGCAGCAGATGCCACTTGAGCGCCACCGGCGGATTGCGACGCCAGGACCAGAGCAGCCAGGGCATCAGCAAGAGGGCGGCGGAGAGCTGGCGAAAGAAGACAAACTGGAACACGGGCTGGCTCGGTTCCAGCACCTTGACCAGCGCATCGGAAAAGACCGCCACCATGTTGCCCAGCACCAGATAGAGGATTCCGATCCCGACTGCATTCATATCACCTCCCATATCAGATGAGGGCAGGGTAGCGCGGGGTCAGTTATCCAGTAAAATGATAAAAAATCACCATCTATGAGAATTTTGGATAATGAAGCTGCCTCCCCTGCGCGCCGTTCAATATTTCGAAGCGGTCGCCCGCCTGCTCAGCTTTTCCCGTGCAGCCCTCGAGCTGAACGTCAGCCAGAGTGCGGTCAGCCACCAGATCCGCCTGCTGGAAGATTTTCTGGGTGAGCGCTTGCTGCTGCGCCAGGGGCGGCTGTTGTCATTGACCGCCCAGGGGGAGGTCTACTTCGAAGGCATAGCGGCCGGGCTCGGCCAGATAGCCCAGAGCAGCGAACAGCTGCGCGGCGGTGGCGAGATGCGGCTGCGGCTCGCGGTCTACAGCTCGTTCGCGGTGAAGTGGCTGATCCCGCGTCTGGCGGGGCTGCGTCAGCTCTATCCCGAGCTGGATTTGAGCCTGGAGATGGTGGCGGAAGATCCCGAGCTCTCCGATCGGGTGGCTGACTGTTTCATCACAGTCTCGCCTCACGGCCGCGGTTATTGCCACGATCTCATCTACCGGGAGCGGCTGTTCCCGGTCTGCAGTAGGCGCCTGCTGCAACAGCTGGAGGGGGAGTGGCCGCAGGCCATCTGGCAACTGCCGCTCTTGTCGGTGCAGTCCATCTACAAGGCGCGGGGGGAGGATTGGCAGCGCTGGGCCAAGGCGGGCGGCCTGGTCATCCCGGACGAGGCGCGGATGCACCACTTCAGCCATGTGCTGCTGGCGATGGAGGCGGCGGCCTGGGATCAGGGGGTGGCGTTTGTGAACGACTACATGCTGCGGCCGGATGATCCCCAGCTGGTGGCCTTGCCGGTACACCAGCTGGAGACGGGGGATGCCTTCTACTTTACCTGCAAGCGCTCCCGGGCCCATGAGCCCGCCATCAGCCGATTGCGCCAATGGCTGATGATGGAGACGCGTCAGAGCATGGCACTATAACTGCTTGGGCTATCAGGCTTTTTTGAACTGGCTCAGGATAAACAGGCTGGTGGCACAGACCACCACGGAAGGGCCAGCCGGCGTGTCTTGATACCACGAGAGTGTCAGCCCGCCCAACACCGCCAGACAGCCGATCAGCGCGGCAAAGCCGGCCATCTGCTCCGGCGTCTGGCTGAAGCGGCGGGCAGTGGCGGCCGGAATGATCAGCAAGGAGGTGATGATCAGCGCCCCGACAAACTTCATGGCCACGGCGATCACCAGCCCGATCAACAGCATCAGCACACAGCGCAGCACATCGACCCGGATCCCTTCCACCCGTGCCAGCTCTTCCGAGATGGTCATGGAGAGCAGGGGATCCCACAGGCGCCACAGGGTGAGCAGCACCAGAGCGCCGCCGCCGTAGATCCAGAGCAGATCCACCGGTTGTACCGAGAGCAGGTCACCGAACAGGTAGGCCATCAGATCCACCCGCACGTTATCCATGAAACTCAAGGTGACCAGGCCGAGCGACAGGGCGCTGTGGGCCAGGATGCCGAGCAGGGTATCGGTCGCCACCTGCTGGTTGCGGCTCATGATCACCAGCAGCATGGCCATGGCGAGGCAGCAGACCACCACCGCCAGGGTGAGATCCACCTGCAGCAGTATCCCCAGCGCTATGCCGAACAGGCAGGCATGGGAGAGGGTGTCGCCAAAATAGGCCATCTTGCGCCACACCACGAAGCTGCCGAGGGGCCCGGCCAGCAGGGCTATGCCGAGGCCGGCCGCGAGGGCATATAACAGAAAGCTGTCCACTTGAATGTCCTTAGCTGCGCTTATTGATTGCGAGACGGCAGGCGGATGACGGGGGCCTGCTCATCGTGATGATGGTGTTCGCCGTCGCAGTGATGATGGTGGGTATAGACCGCCAGCACCTCCTGCTCGGGGCGCCCGAACAGGCGGGCAAATTCGGGGTGGCGTGCCACGCTTTCCGGCTCGCCGTGACAGCAGACGTGACGATTGAGGCAGATCACCTCGTGGGTGCTGGCCATCACCAGGTGCAGATCGTGGGAGACCATCAGCACGGCGCAGTTGAACTCGGCCGCCAGCTTGCTGATGAGGGCATAGAGCTCGATCTGGCCGTTGATGTCCACCCCCTGCACCGGCTCGTCGAGCACCAGCAGCTCGGGCTTGACCAGCAGGGCGCGGGCCAGCAGCACTCGCTGCATCTCGCCGCCGGAGAGCTTCTGCATCCGGTTGTCCAGCAGCCCCTGGGCGCCGACCCGGTTGAGCGCCTCCTCGATGGAGAGACGGCCATTCTTGCCGAGCTGCAGGAAACGGCGCACCGTCAGCGGCAGGGTGGGATCCAGATAGAGGCGTTGCGGCACATAGCCGACCCGCAGATCGCGACGGCGCAGGATCTCGCCGGTATCCGGGGTGAGCAGGCCCAGCACCAGCTTGCTCAGGGTGCTCTTGCCCGCCCCGTTGGGGCCGACCAGGGTAGTGATTTTGCCTTTATTCAGGGTAAAGGAGACCTTGTCGAGCACGAGTCGTCCGTCGAACGAAAGACAGACCTCTTTCAGCTCCACCAGTTGGGTCATGACAGCTCCGGGGTTTACAGCCTGTGAGAGTTATAATATAACAACAGTGTTGGTTTGTTATATTATCACACACTCACTTCCTGACGAGATCTCTATGCGAATTCTTACACTGATCACTGCCCTGCTGGCAGTGAGCCTGCCTGTCCGTGCCCTCGAGGTGCTGACCACCATCAAGCCCCTCGGCTTTATCGCGGCCGCGATCACCGATGGCGTGAGTGAACCCAAGGTATTGCTGCCGACCGGCGCCTCTCCCCACGATTTCTCCCTGCGCCCCTCCGATATTCGCAGTATCCAGGATGCCGACCTAGTGGTATGGGTCGGTCCCGAGCTGGAAGGCTTCATGGCCAAGCCGCTGGCCAAGCATCCCCATGTGCTGACGCTTACCCGGGTTGAGGGGATGCCGCTGTTCGACTATGCCAAGCAGGAAGGGCACGAAGAGCATACCGATGAGGGTCATGATCACGATGGACACGAGGGCCATCATCACGAAGGGGTGGATCCGCACATCTGGCTGGGGCCGACCCAGGCTCTGGTCATCGCCAATGCGCTGAGCGAGACGCTGAGTGCCCAGGATCCCGCCAATGCCGAACGTTATCGCGCCAACCTGCTGACCTTCAAGGCCAAGGTGGATGCCAAGGACAAGCTCATCGCCGAACAGATGAAGGCGGTGAACCAGAAGGGCTACTTCGTGTTCCACGAGGCTTATGGCTACTGGGAACGTCACTACGGCATGAGCTCCAAGGGGCACTTTACCGTGAGCCCGGAACGCCGTCCCGGCGCCAAGACGCTGGTGGAGATCCGCAAGGCGCTGCAGGAGAAACAGGCGAGCTGCATCTATGCCGAGCCGCAATTCTCCCCTGCCGTGATTGAGTCGGTGGCCCGCAACACGGGCGCCAAGGTATTGCTGCTGGACGAGGTGGGTGAACAGGTGCCGCTCGGACCGGATGGCTATCCCCAGTTCATGCAACAGCTGGCCGACGCCTTCGCCCAGTGCCGCTGAGCCACCCCTGGCTCATCCCATGGGGTTGCCTGCGCCAACTATACTGACCTCCAGCATCTGACATGGAGGGTTAAGTATGAAATGGCTGCTCATTCCCACCTGCACGCTGGCACTGCTCTGTGCCAGCGTGCAGGCCTCCCGCCTCTCCGAATACATCGCCAGTCCCGAGTTGAGGGCCAAGTTGCAGGAGGTCTATGGCGGCAGGGCGATCCAGCGGGCCGAGGCGTTTTCCCGCCTGCTTACGCCCCGGGCGGGCACCACGGATCAGCAGAAGATCACGCTGGTGAACACCTACTTCAACAACCTGACCTACAGCGATGATCCCAGACTGTGGGGGGATGAGGACTATTGGGCCAATCCGCTGGAGTTTATCGGTGCCCGGGGCGGGGATTGCGAGGATTACAGTATCTCCAAATACTACACCCTGATGGAGCTGGGGGTGGATGAGAAAAAGCTGCGGCTGGCTTACGTCAAGGCGGTGAAATACAACCAGTTTCATATGGTGACGCTTTATTTTCCAACGCCCAAATCCGATCCGCTGGTGCTCGACAACATCAACAGCCGGATCCTGCCCGGCAGCCAGCGAACCGATCTCATTCCCGTTTACAGCTTCGATGCCAAGAGCATCTGGATCATGAAGTCGCGCCGTGAAGGTACCCTGGCGGGCAGTGCCGATCGGTTGGCGCAGTGGACATCGATGAAGACCCGTTTCTCCAGCGAGCAACTGCGCTCCCCCCGTCGCCAGCTATAGTTTTCCCGCCGCTTTCAACTCCGCGAAATATTTTGCCGCGCCCGGATGTTGTTCGATGCTCAGCACCGGGCCTGTTTTGTTGCGCGCCTTGTGAAACAGGTTGGCGTAACCATAGGTCTGCTCGTTGAAGCTGGTCTGCTGGGTCAACATGGCCCGGGTCAGCCGGTAGACGTCCGCCTCCGGCGTGGCGGCATTGGTCACCAGGGTGGCCGCGATGGCAAAGGTGGGGGTCGCCTTCAGGTTGCCGGGATAGATGCGGGCAGGCACCTGGCTGCGCTGGTAGTACTTGACCCCCTTGAGCAGCTGATTCCGAATATCTCCCTCGATGGGCAGAAAGCGGATGGCGCAGCGCTTGGTGGTATCGAGCACGATCCGGTTCGGGTGTCCCATCACCAGACCGTAGGCATCTATCTGTTTGCTGCAGAGCGCCTCCGCCAGATTGCCTGCGCTCTTCAGATCGAGTTCCTGCTCCTTTGCTCCCAACAGGTTGAACAGGGCCAGGGCCGTCTGGCGAGTGCCCGAGCTCTTCAGCCCCATGTCGATGGGCGCCAGCTTGAGCTGCGCCAGCGTGGTGATGTCACCATCCGCCCGCACCACTATGGTGAAAGGCTCGGCGTGGGTGGCGAATAGGGCTCTGAGCTCTGGCTGCGGCTGGCTGGTATAAGGCCCCAGGCCTCGGCTGGCCTGATAGAGCCAGTCCGATTGCACCAGGGCATAGGGTATCTGCCCTGCCTGCAACTGGCGCAGATTCTCGATGGAACCTGAGGTGGCCTGCAGCTTGCATTGCAGCTCGGGGTCACTCTTGTTGGCCAGCCGGCAGAACTCTTTGGCGACCTGATGATAGATCCCTTGCTCACCGCCGGTGGCGATGATCATGGGACTGGCCAGCAGCGGCAGCGGCCACAGCAGGGCGAGCAACAACCCGAGTCTGTTCATGAGATCTCCTTGCTGGCGTAACCGTCTATGCCCCAGCTGCGCAGGGTGTCGATATCCTGGATCTCGCCGGCTTCTGCCAGCAGGGTGTAGCCCGCACTGTGCAGGCATTGGGCCACCAGATTCCAGTAAAGAGGAGCCTGGGTTGGTTGGCAGCTGATGAAGACGGGATTGATGGGGTCGAGCTGATTGAAGGTGTCGTTGGTCATGGGAATGGCGCTGAACGCCATCTCGACGCCCTGCTCCTGCAAGGTGGCGAGCCGTTCTGCCCCGAGGGGCGGGAAGTTTGCCAGATCCCAGCGCCAGTCGAGGGTCTTGCCTCTGCCCTTGGCCAGCAGCGGGGCGAATTGCGCCCAGTCAGCATGATTGAGCAGGCTGAGGGGCAGTTGCAGTCCCTCCACCGGATGATGCAGCCAGAGGCCGAGCAGGTGCTGGATCTCGTCCGGCGAGCTCTCCTGCGAGGGAGGTAGGGTGGGGATGAGGCGGCTGTAGAGGCGGATGCTGCCCTGGGTGGAGAAGAAATGCTGTTGTTGCAGGCCGTCTCCCCCCTCGGTCAAGCCCAGCAGGGGCTGAGGGGCTGTCGCCGCCTGCTGCTTGCCGAGCTGGGTGATCTTGAGCCGCTGTTGCAGCAGATCCCGCTTGCGCTCCGAGACCAGCTGGTTGACCGAGATGACCAGCTCCTTGAGATCCTGCAGCCAGGGAGAATCCAGATTGCCGCTGAACTGGCGTTTACGGATCCTGACCAGTTGCTGGTTGATGAGTTCGAGGGGGCGCAGCAGGCGGCCGCATACCCAGGAGATCACCAGGGTGAACACCAGCAGGCCAGCGAGCAGGGCCAGGCCGGTGCGGCTGATGGCATTCCACAGGTGCTGGTAGGCATAGCCTTTGTGTCCCTCGAGCGTGAGGGTGCCCAGCATGCGCCAGCCATCGGTCAACTCCTGCTCAATCTTGACCGGCGGCATGTCGATAACGAAAGGGAGCCAGCTCGGCACATTCTGCTGCGCTGTGTGAAAGACCTTCTGGAACAGCAGTTGACCGTCGGGGTCCAGCAGGGTGACTGAGCTGACGAAGCCGCCGTCGAACATGGCGTTGACTATGGTTTCGGCCAGCACCTTGTCATCGTTGAGCAGGGTGCCTTGCAGCACCAGGCCGAGGGCCGTGATGGCCGTTTCCAGGTTGGCCGACATCTGGTCGAGGATGGACTGGCGTACCGTGGTGACCTCCAGCATGAACAACAGGGCGGCACCGATAACGAACAGGATCAGGATGATTCGGTTTAACAGTTTTGCTAACGACATATCCACTCCATGGAAAAGTTATCGCAACATCATGAAACCTTGGGTCAAACACAATCGGACCCGGTTCTTAAAAATAGGAAAAAAATGGTTAAAAAAGACGATCATTTCTGCCCATAGCGGAATGTTATGCATAAAATGTGAGGTTCATGCAGATTGCTATGAACTAATTGTGAGTATTTAGGTCAAACAATCAGTTTTATACGGTTCTATAGCAAACAGACTGACCACTAACACCCTTGGATCTAATGACAGGATAGCGGATGAAACGTCTCCGTCCCTTGGTAGCACAGGCTGCCAATTGGGAACCCCCGGTTCCCCGCAAGCATTTTTACGCCATGTTACTGCTCACGGCCATGACGCTGTCAGCGGTAGCCATATTGCCGGCACCAGGTGACATCCTGGAGCGGCCATTGCGTCTGGAGTTGCCCATTGCCACCAACGGCACGGCAACCAACGAAGACAATACGGATTTTAACGACATCCCGGATCATGAGCTGGTGGAAGCCGCGACCCCGGAAGATGACATCCCGACCGATGCCACTCCCCAGTGGCAGGACTACAGGGTGCGCAACGGTGAAAACCTGACCACCATCTTCAACAACCTGGGGCTCTCGACCACCACCCTCTACAAGGTGCTGGATGCGGATGGCAAAAACAATCTGGCCCGCCTCAAACCCGGTCAGACCATAGAGTTGCTGATCGATCAGGACAACATACTGCAACAGATGAAGATTCGTCTGAACATCAAGCAGACCCTGATCCTGGAGCGCACCGATGACACCTACAGCGCCAGCATGCTCAATGAAGAGGTGCAGTGGCAGCAGAAGAGTTATGACGGCGTCATCAACGGCAGCTTCTATGTCAGTGCCCGCAATGCGGGGATCCCGGCCAACCACATCCAGAAGATTGCCAACCTGTTCCAGTGGCGGTTGAATTTCGCCAAGGATCTGAAAAAGGGCGACAAGTTCAAGGTGCTGGTCCGTCAGGAGACGGTCGAGGGCAAGAGCACGGGAAACACCCAGTTGCTGGGGGTCGAAGTGTTCAATCAGGGGCAGGGCGTCTCGGCCTGGTTGTCGGAAGATGGCAACTATTATGACGGCCAGGGCAACAGTCTGGAGCGCGGCTTCCGCCGCTATCCGACCCACAGCCGTTATCGGGTCAGCTCCAGCTTCAACCCGAATCGTCGCCACCCGATCACAGGTCAGGTTCGCCCTCACGAGGGCACCGACTTTGCCCTGCCGGTGGGCACACCTGTATTGGCTACCGGTGACGGTGTCGTGCTCAAGGCCACCAGTCACCCGCTGGCCGGTACCTATGTGGTGATCAAGCACGGTCGTACCCTGATGACCCGTTATCTGCACCTGAGCAAGTTGCTGGTGAAAACCGGCCAGAAGGTGAAGATGGGCGACAAGATTGCGCTCTCCGGCAACACGGGCCGTTCCACCGGTGCCCACCTGCACTACGAGGTGCGGATCAACAACCGCCCGGTCGATGCCATGAAGGTCAAGCTGCCGATGGCGGAGCCGCTCTCCGGCAAGGCCAAGCGCCAGTTCCTCGCCAAGGTGAAGAGCTATCGCAAGGAGATGGAGGCAGGCTGAGGCCGGTTTCCAGCCGAATAGAAAAAGGCCCCGCCACATTGGCGGGGCCTTTTCGTTGGCGCCATGGGCGGATCAGTAACCCTTGTCGAAGTCTATCTTGCCGTCCAGCGGCTGACCGTCGATGAAGCGGATGTAGTTGCGCACGAAGATCTGGGCCACATCATCGGGGAAGCTGTAGGCGCTGTTGTGCGGGGTGATGATGAGGTTGGGCTGGCCCCAGAGCGGACTGTCGGCGGGCAGGGGTTCCTGCTCGAACACGTCCAGCACCGCCATGCCCAGCTTGCCGGTACGCAGGGCGGTCAGCAGATCGCCTTCGTTGATGGCATTGCCGCGACCGACGTTGAACAGGATGGCGCCCGGCTTGCAATGTTCGAAACGGGATGCGGTAAACAGATGATGGGTCTCGCGGGTGGCGGGCAGGACGCTGACGATGACGTCGGCCTGGGCCAGCATCTTGTTCAGCGCCGGCAGCTGATACACCTGATCGAAACCGGCCCGCTCACGGCCGCTGCGGCTGACGCCGAGCACCTTCATGCCAAAATGCTTGCCGGTGTGGGCCAGGTGCTGGCCTATGCTGCCGGTCCCCAGGATCAGCAGGGTGCGTCCCTTTAGCCCCTGATACGGGTGGCTCTGCCACAGCCGCTGCTTCTGCTGCTCCCGGTAGAGCGGCAGCTGGCGCATCAGGCTGAGCAGGTGGCCGAATACATACTCGCTCATCAGCGGGCCGAAGATACCGCGCACATTGGTGAGTTGATAATCGCGGCGGCAGCTGGCATCCAGCAACACGTCGACGCCGGCATAGGTGGACTGGAACCAGCTCAGCTTGTTGGCCCTGGCCAGCAGCGGCTTGGCCCGCGCCGGCTCGGCCATCAGTATGTGGGCCTCTCCGATCAGTTTCTCGGCCTCGCTCTGGTTGTCGGCTCTCAGAATGCGCAAATGGGGGAGATGGGCCGCCTTGAGCAGGCGCTCGTAGTGCGCGTTGTCCTGGCTGAGCAAAAGAAGGGTACGTTGACTCATACTCTTGTTCCTTATCAGATTTGCGGCGCGGGAGAGAGGCCGCTCTATGTTTATCTTACCCGAGTTGATCGGGCAAGATAGTCGACCGGGCCGCTTTATTCGTTTTCGCGCGGCCCCTCGTGGGCTACAATCTGCCCCACATTTTGCAAAGGATCCGACTCCAGTGTTTGGTGACAAGTTTTATAAGCGACTGGCCGAGCTACAGCCTTGGCAACAGACCGTCTACACCCTGGCGCTGGCGGAGCGCATGTACCCCAACTATGCGCTGTTTGCCCAGGCATCCGGTTTCGGCGATGCCAAGGCGTTTCGCAACGCGCTGGATCAGATGTGGAACTACCTGACGGTAAAGGGATCCCGCGTCAATCTGGGGGCCATCCTGGAGGCGTTTGAAGTCTACATTCCGGAGCCAGGCAAGTTTGAATCCTACGGTGCCTATCCGGCGCTGGACGCCTGCGTGGCGCTGGGTTGTGCTTACAACTCGGTGATCTGCCGAGTCGGCGAAGAAGCCGAAGACGCCAGCCATGCCTCAGTGGGAACCGTGGCCGGTTTCATCGAGATGCTGGAAGAGCGCGACATGACCGAAGAGGAACTCTACGAGCACGAGTACATCGAGGCCGAGCTGGAGTTTCAGGTCGAGCTGCTCAAACGGGTGGCCCACGAGCGTGACAGCGACCGCATCCTGGCGATCAGGGTATTTGCGGCCCAGGACGGTGTTTCCAACATAGGCATCAGCCTGGACGAGTGACATCGCACGGGATCTGTCGAAAAAGTCCCCATAGAAAAAAGCTCCCGTCGGGAGCTTTTTTTATGCCTGCTCCCTTCTCATGCCCGTTCTTCGGTGAGCGGTCTGACGCTCAGAACGGGGGCGGCATCTATGCCATCGGCATTCATCATGGCTGAGATACGCTGCAGGGAGGAGAGCAGCAGGCCTTGCTCCCAGATTTCCAGCGCCTGAAAACGCTGGATGAAGCTCTCTTGCAGCGGGGTCGGCGCCTGGGCCAGCAGGGCACGGCCTGCGTCAGTGAGTGTCGCGTGGACCTTGCGCTTGTCGGTTTCACTGCGAATGCGCTGCACCAGCTGGCGGCTCTCGAGGCGGTCCATGATGGTGGTCGCGGTAGCCTGGCTCATGTTGGTGTGATCCGCCAGCTGACGCATGGAGATCTGCCCCAGCTCGTTGATCCCCTTGAGCAGCAAGAGCTGCGGCGATGTCAGCCCGGCTTCCTTGATCAAGCGCTTGGAGTGCATATCGATGGCACGAATAATCTGGCGCAGTGCGACCAGCACTTCATCATGTTTTTCCATGGGATCTGAGTCATTGGGGGGCTGTTGAGAGGCGCAAAATTCTCCGCCTAATTCCTCATCAGGTCAATATGGTTTTTGGTCTAATGATTTCTGCTCTAATGATTTTTGTGTTAGGTTGTCCGCCGTTTTCCGGATTTTAACCCGATATTTGAGGAGCGAGATGATGAATAACGATCTGGACATCAAGTCTCTGGTTGCCGAGCTACGGGTGGTCAGAGTGCGTTACGAACTGCCTGACACCTCGGCTTTCGTGCGTTATCAGCCCGCCTATGACGAAGACCCCAACACCCTCAAGGTGCACCACTATGATGGTGAGCTTCCCCTCTCCTGCAGCGAGACTGGTGCTTTCAACCTAAAGGAGTTGGTAAACGAATTACGTTATGCCTATGTGCTGGTCCACCTCTTTCCCGACGAGAGCGCCATGAACTTCTACCTGACCGGTCTGGATACCGGCCTGGCTCAGCTGGAGTTCATCGGTGGTTCCTATGACTTCAACCGGCTCTGGATCACCAGCGGCATCTCCAATCTGGGCGTGCCCATGGCCATCTTCCTCGGCAAGCGCCACGCCGTGAATGGCCAGCCTTCCGTCACCCTGGTGGACCACCGTGAACTGGCCGCGGGCCGCATGGTTTATCGCGCCATCGGTGGTGCCGGTGAGCATGTGGGCGAAGACTTTTTCAACAACGACTAAGGAGGCCCGATGAGAGCAACCAAAGGGCTATTGAAAGGCCTCAACCCGACCATGGCCATGACGGCGCTCACCGTCATCACCCTGTTCCTGCTGTTCGGCGTATTCGTGCCCGAAACGGCCGCCGCCTGGTTCGTCGGCGCCAAGGATCAGATCATCGCCGGGTTCAAGTGGTACTACATTCTGGTGGTCGCCCTGTTCCTGTTCTTCGCCGTCTATCTGATGTTCAGCCGTTTCGGCAGCATACGGCTGGGTGACGACGACCAGGTACCGGAGTTCGGTTACTTTGCCTGGTTCTCCATGCTGTTCAGCGCCGGCATGGGTATAGGGCTGGTGTTCTGGAGCATAGCCGAGCCCATGAACCACCTGCAGGGCAATCCCTTCATCACCGAAGGCATGACCCCGGAGGCGGCCCAGATCGCCATGCGCCTCACCTTCTTCCACTGGGGCCTGCACCCCTGGGCCATCTATGTGATCGTCGGCCTGTCGCTGGCTTTCTTCAGTTATCGCCGCAAGTTGCCGCTGGCCATTCGCTCCGTGCTCTATCCCATTCTCGGTGAGCGGATCTACGGCTTCTGGGGCCATGCCGCCGACGTGCTGGCGGTGTTCGGCACAGTGTTCGGGGTGGCGACCTCCCTCGGTCTCGGCGTCTCCCAGATGAATACCGGCCTCAACCAGATGTTCGGCATGGCGGTGTCTCAGTCCAATCAGCTCTGGCTCATCGGCGGCATCAGCCTGATCGCCACCCTGTCGGCGGTCTCCGGCGTGGGGCGCGGAGTCAAGCTGCTCTCCGAGCTCAACATCTGGCTGAGTGTGTTCGTGCTCGGCCTCTTCCTGGTGCTGGGGCCGACCACCTATATCCTCAACGCCTATGTGCAGAACATCGGCGACTACCTGCAAAACATCGTCAAACTCAGCTTCTGGACCAACACCGAGGCCAACGGCACCTCGGCCTGGCAATCGAGTTGGACGGCGTTCTACTGGGGCTGGTGGATCGCCTGGGCACCGTTTGTCGGCATGTTCATCGCCCGCATCTCCAAGGGGCGCACCATACGTGAGTTCGTGCTCGGCGTGCTGCTGGTGCCCTCACTGCTCGGCATGTTCTGGCTGACCGTGTTCGGCGGCACGGCCATGAATCTGGAGCTGTTCGGCGGCGGTGGCGTGGTGGCGGCGGTCAATAAAGATGTGACTCTGGCGCTCTACCAGACGGTGGAACTGCTGCATTGGGAGACCTTCGGCTGGATTGCCAAGGGGGTGCTGACCTTGCTGATCTGCACCTACTTCATCACCTCCAGCGACTCGGGCACGCTCGTCATCACGACCCTGCTCTCCATCGGCGATCAGGATCCCCCCGTGCTGCACCGCGCCATCTGGGGTCTGGGGCAGGGGCTGGTGGCGGCCATCCTGCTGGTCTCCGGCGGACTGGCGGCCTTGCAGGCGGCCAGCATCATAGCCGCGCTGCCCTTCTCGCTGATCATGCTGGCCATGTGCTACTCGCTGATGCTGGGACTCAAGCAGGAGAGCCAGCACCAGTTCGAGTACCGGCAGAAGCTCAAGCGTCATCCCGGCTCGGTCAACCTGAGCCTGCTGGATCGCATAGGCCCGGCCTGACCACGCAGTGGCAAATAGTGCAAAACGAAAGGGGAACCGCGAGGTTCCCCTTTTTCATTGCTCTTTCCTGTGCTCAGCGGCCGATCACAGCATCTGCTTGAGGCGATAGAGCAGATCCAGCGCCTGACGGGGGGTCAGCTCATCCGGGCGCACCGCCTCCAGCTCATCCACCACAGGATGGGACTGGGGTGCCAGCGTCACCGGCGTCGGGCGGGTTTCACCTGCGGCCGGAGGCGTGGCGCTTTCGAGCTCCGCCAGCTTGTGGCGGGCCTGATGGATCACCGATTTCGGCACTCCGGCCAGCGCCGCGACCTGCAGGCCGTAGGAGCGGCTGGCCGCCCCCTCCTGCACAGCGTGCATGAAGGCGATGGTGTCGCCGTGCTCGACCGCGTCCAGATGGACGTTGGCCAGCCCCTCGATCAGCTCCGGCAGCCGGGTCAGCTCGAAGTAGTGGGTGGCAAACAGGGTGTAGGCGCCAATCTTGCTCGCCAGCTGTTCGGCGCAGGCCCAGGCCAGCGAGAGGCCGTCGTAGGTACTGGTGCCGCGGCCAATCTCGTCCATCAGCACCAGACTGCGGGCGGTGGCGTTGTTGAGGATGTTGGCGGTCTCTGTCATTTCCACCATAAAGGTGGAACGGCCGGAGGCGAGATCGTCCGACGCCCCGATGCGGGTGAAGATGCGGTCTATGGGGCCGATGCGGGCGCTGTTGGCGGGCACGAAGGCACCGATATGGGCCAACAGCACGATCAGCGCGGTCTGGCGCATATAGGTGGATTTACCGCCCATGTTGGGACCTGTGATGATCAGCATCCGGCGCTCCCGCTCAAGCCGGATGGGGTTGGCGATAAAGGGATCGCTCATCACCTGCTCCACCACGGGGTGGCGGCCCCCTTCGATCAGGATCTGATCCTCGTCGATCAGGGCGGGACAGCGGTAGTCCAGGGTCTCGGCCCGCTCCGCCAGGTTGGCCAGCACGTCCAGCTCCGCCAGCGCGGACGCCGACTCCTGCAGATCGCCGAGGTGGGGCAGCAGGGTGTCGAGCAGCTCCTCGTAGAGCCGTTTCTCCAGTGCCAGCGCCTGGGCCTGGGCGGTGAGCACCTTGTCCTCGTACTTTTTCAGCTCGTCTATGATGTAGCGTTCGTTGTTCTTGAGGGTCTGGCGGCGTATGTAGTGGGCTGGCACCAGATGGCTGTTGGCCCGGCTCACCTCGATATAGAAGCCGTGCACCCTGTTGTAGCCCACCTTGAGGGTGTTGATGCCGGTCAGCTGCTTCTCGCGCTCCTCGATGCGGGCCAGGCTGGCGGTGGCGCCGTTGGCCAGATCCCGCAACTCGTCCAGCTCCTGGTTGAAGCCGTCACGGATGACGCCGCCATCGCGGATCAGCACAGGCGGCACCTCCATCACGGCGCGCTCCAGCAGGCTCAGCAATTCGGGGAAGGTGCTGGCGCGTTCGGCCAGTTGCTGCACCGCCTCGTGCTGGTTATCCGCCAGCAGGCGCTGCAACTCGGGCAGCTGGGCGAATGCCTGCCGCAGCCGGGTGAGGTCGCGCGGGCGAGCGGAACGCAAGGCCAGGCGAGCCAAGACGCGTTCCACGTCGCCTACCTGACGCAGCAGGTTGCCCAGCTCGTCGTAGAGGTTCTGCTCGATCAACTCCTTGATGGTGCTCTGGCGCCCCTTGAGGATCACCCGATCCCGGATCGGCTGATGGATCCAGCGCTTGAGCAGCCGGCTGCCCATGGGGGTGGCGGTGCGATCCAGCACATCGCTCAGGGTATTCTCATGGCCGCCAGCCAGATTCTGGGTCAGCTCCAGGTTGCGGCGGGTGGCGGCATCCATGATGACGGCGTGATCGGGCTGCTCGAGGCGCACGCTGCGGATGTGGGGCAGGGCGGTGCGCTGGGTGTCTTTGACGTACTGCATCAGGCAACCGGCGGCGCACAGGGCTGTTTCGCTCTGGTCGACCCCAAAGCCCACCAGATCCTGAGTGCCGAACTGCTGGCACAAGAGGGTGCGGGCTGTAGCGATCTCGAACTCCCACTCGGGGCGACGACGCAGGCCGCGGCGACCCTCGACGTGCTGCAAAAACGCGAAGGATTCGGGATAGAGCAGCTCGGCCGGGTTGGTGCGTTGCAGCTCCGCCAGCAGTGTCTCTTCCTTGTCGAACTGGTTGATGAAGAAACGGCCCGAGCCTATGTCCATGGTGCCGTAGCCAAAACGGCGGCCATCGTGATAGACGGCGGCGATCAGGTTGTCCTGCCGCTCGCTGAGTAGCGCCTCGTCGGAGACTGTGCCCGGGGTGATGATGCGGATGACCTTGCGCTCCACCGGCCCCTTGCTGGTGGCGGGATCCCCCACCTGTTCGCAGATGGCGGCGGATTCACCGAGCTGTATCAGCTTGGCCAGGTAGCCCTCAATTGCGTGGTAGGGCACCCCCGCCATCGGAATGGGGTTGCCTGCCGACTGGCCGCGCTTGGTCAGGGAGATATCGAGCAGCTGGGAGGCCTTGCGGGCATCGTCGTAGAACAGCTCGTAGAAGTCGCCCATCCGGTAGAACAGCAGTATCTCCGGGTTCTCGGCCTTGAGGCCAAGGTACTGCTGCATCATGGGCGTGTGGGCGCTCAGGTTGGCGCCGCTGGCTTGGTATTGTGCTGTCATGTTCTATTCCAGAAGGGGCCTCTGCGGGCCTGGGTCTGCGGTGATGGGCTCTGAACGAATGGAGGCCATTCTACACATAAGCGCCGCCGCAGTGGAGGCATGGCTTCCATGGCGCTGTCGGCCTGGCCCGGGCCCAGTCGGCAAGCCCTGGCAGGCTGCGCCTGCACCACTGGGCCT
This sequence comes from Aeromonas sp. MR7, assembly GCF_963899385.1. Taxonomy (NCBI): domain Bacteria; kingdom Pseudomonadati; phylum Pseudomonadota; class Gammaproteobacteria; order Aeromonadales; family Aeromonadaceae; genus Aeromonas; species Aeromonas sp. MR7. Next base: position 7,803 of record NZ_CAWQXH010000043.1, on the reverse strand, counting down.
CAGAGCCGCACATCGGTGCCGCGACGGGGGCGATCGGGTTCTGCCCTGCCGCGGTTGCGGGCGACAGGATCGGGATCGCATAATGTGCCTCTTGAGCGGATCAGAAGGAGCCGGGATGAAACTGGACGCCGAAATAGAGCAGATTGCCACCGAGCTGGGCCTGGCCCTGAGCCAGCGTGGCTGGCTGGCGGCCACCGCCGAATCCTGTACCGGTGGCGGGGTGGCCACGGCCATCACCGACATAGCCGGCAGCTCCGGCTGGTTCGATCGCGGCTTTGTCACCTACACCAATGAGGCCAAGCAGCAGATGCTGGGGGTGAGCGATCAGAGCCTGCGGGAGCAGGGCGCCGTGAGCGAGGCTGTGGTGCTGGAGATGGCCCGTGGCGCGCTGGCGAACTCGTCGGCCGCCATCAGCGTGGCTATCAGCGGCATCGCGGGCCCCGGCGGCGCCACAGAGGACAAACCGGTCGGCACCGTCTGGTTCGCCTGGGCGGATCGCAGTGGTCGTCATCACTCCCTGCTGGCCCGTTTCGACGGGGACCGGCGACAGGTACGCCAGCAGGCGGTCAGGCAGGCCCTGGCCGGTCTGTTGGCCCTGCTCAGATAAATTGGGCTTGATACTGTATGAATAGACAGTATACTTAGCCCAACTTCACTTCTTACTCACGATTTCCAGCGGAGATTGGCATGGATCAGAACAAACAGAAGGCACTGGCGGCTGCGCTGGGTCAGATTGAAAAGCAGTTCGGCAAAGGTTCCATCATGCGTCTGGGCGACAGCAAGACCATGGATATCGAAGCCATCTCTACCGGTTCTCTCTCTCTGGACGTGGCGCTGGGCATAGGCGGCCTGCCGTGTGGTCGTATCGTCGAGATCTACGGCCCGGAATCTTCCGGTAAAACCACCCTCACCCTGCAGGTGATTGCGGAAGCCCAGAAGAAAGGCAAGGTCTGTGCCTTCATCGATGCGGAACACGCCCTCGACCCCATCTATGCGGCCAAGCTGGGCGTCAACGTCGACGACCTGCTGATCTCCCAGCCGGATACGGGTGAGCAGGCGCTGGAAATCTGCGACATGCTGGTACGCTCCAACGCGGTTGACGTCATCATAGTCGACTCGGTGGCCGCCCTGACCCCGAAAGCGGAAATCGAAGGCGAGATGGGCGACTCCCACGTCGGCCTGCAGGCTCGTCTGATGTCCCAGGCGCTGCGCAAGCTGACCGCCAACATCAAGAACGCCAACTGCCTCTGTATCTTCATCAACCAGATCCGGATGAAGATCGGCGTCATGTTCGGCAGCCCGGAAACCACTACCGGTGGTAACGCGCTCAAGTTCTACGCCTCCGTGCGTCTGGATATCCGTCGCATCGGCGCCATCAAGGAAGGTGACGAAGTGGTCGGTAACGAGACCCGCGTCAAGGTGGTCAAGAACAAGGTTGCCCCTCCCTTCAAGCAGGCTGAATTCCAGATCTTCTACGGTGTCGGTATCTCCAAGGAGGGTGAGCTGGTGGATCTGGGCGTCAAGCACAAGCTGATCGACAAGGCCGGAGCCTGGTACAGCTACAACGGCGAGAAGATTGGTCAGGGCAAGGCCAACGTGATGAAGCTCTTCTCCGAGAACAAGGCGATGGCGGCCGAGGTCGAAGCCAGACTGCGTGAGCTGCTGCTCTCCGGTGATGCGCCGGCCGAGAAGCCGGTGGCGGCTGACGCTGACGAGCTCGAAGCCGAAAGCGAACAAGAGTTCGAATAAGGAACAAAGGAAGGCCGGGTTGATACCCGGCCTTGTTATTTATGCTTGATGAATCTGCTGACGAGTCTGTCGAACTCACCTTTGAAGAGCAGCTGGCGGCGGCCCGAGCCTTTGCCATGCGCAGTCTGGCCCGCCGCGAGAGCGCCGAGTCAGAGCTGGCCAACCGGCTGCGCAAGCAGGGTTTCAATGATGAAGTGATCGAGGCTGTGCTCGACTACTGTCGCGGCTACAACTGGGTCGATGACGAGCGTTATGGCGCCATGGCGGTACGAGCCGGTGCGACCAAGGGGCAGGGGCCCATCAAGATCCGCTTCGATCTGCGCCGCAAGGGACTGAGTGATGCACAGATAGAGGCCGCCTTCGAGCAGCCCGAGCTGGACTGGTTCGAGCTGGCATTTGCGTTGCTGCAACGACGGGCCAGGGTCAGTGATCTGGGGGATTTCAAACTGCGGATGAAGTGGATCAAGTATCTGCTGGGACGCGGATTCAACCAGGATCAGGCCCGTTATGCCATCGCAGCCATGATGGCGCAGAGTGCCTAGCGTGGCGTTTGCCACTGACGGTTGAATGGGTCGCCAGGAAAACGGCTTGAAGAGGGGGTCTGAGCGGCTCTTTGTCATGATCATCGCGGCTGGCTTCATCACTCTGGCGGTGGAGCGGTTTGCCGCCCCATGGCCTTCACCGCCCAGCGCTTCTCCTGAACGCCCCCAAGTGAGCGCTTTTTCTTTTACTGTGGTTGCATTGCACTGGCTCCTTGCCAGCGATCTGGCCCGCAGGGGCCATCAATGCCATCGGCCGTGCCGCCTAGCGTCATCGGTTCGCGATTCAGCCATGGCTGGCCGAATCGCCGACATGCCGTCGGGCGATAGCCCCTCGGATTTAAGCCTGAAAATTCTCCCGCTGCTGACCGCATTTCCCCGCTAAAAACGGCAGGTTTGTCTCCCTTGTCTGCCAACACGGCGTTATGCGCGCTTTTTCACCCGTCACGGGCTGGTACGTTTTACTTTACCCCGCAGAAAACTTACATTAATGCGGTTAAAAGTCCGTATTCGAATCAAGCAGGATTTTCCATGTATATGTCCACGTCAGAGTTACGCTCAGCGTTCCTCGAGTATTTCCGCTCCCAGGGGCACCAGGTTGTCTCCTCCAGCTCGCTGGTGCCGCATAACGACCCGACCCTGTTGTTCACCAACGCAGGCATGAACCAGTTCAAGGATGTATTCCTTGGCGCCGACAAGCGTGCCTACAACCGCGCCACCACGGCCCAGCGTTGCGTGCGGGCTGGCGGCAAGCACAATGACCTGGAAAACGTCGGCTATACCGCGCGTCACCACACCTTCTTCGAGATGCTGGGCAACTTCAGCTTCGGTGACTACTTCAAGCAGGACGCCATCCGTTTTGCCTGGGAATTCCTGACCGGGACCCTCAAGCTGCCCAAAGAGCGCTTGCTGGTAACCGTGTATGAAACGGATGATGAAGCCTTCGACATCTGGGCAAAGGAAATGGGTGTGCCGGTCGAGCGCATAGTGCGCATCGGCGACAACAAGGGCGCTCCGTTTGCTTCCGATAACTTCTGGCAGATGGGTGATACAGGTCCGTGCGGCCCCTGCACCGAGATCTTCTATGACCACGGCGATCACCTCTGGGGTGGCCCTCCCGGTTCACCGGAAGAGGATGGTGACCGTTTCATCGAGATCTGGAACGTGGTCTTCATGCAGTTCAACCGTCAGGTCGACGGCACCATGGAACCGCTGCCCCGTCCGTCCGTGGATACCGGCATGGGGCTGGAGCGTATCTCCGCCATCATGCAGGGTGTGCACTCCAACTATGAAATCGACATATTCCAGGCACTGATCAAGAAAGCGGCCGAGATAGTCGGCACCACGGATCTGAACAACCAGTCCCTGCGGGTCATCGCCGATCACATTCGCTCCTGCGCCTTCCTGGTGGCGGACGGCGTCATGCCATCCAACGAAGGGCGTGGTTATGTGCTGCGTCGCATCATTCGCCGCGCCGTGCGTCACGGTCGCAAGCTGGGTGCCACCGACGTCTTCTTCTACAAGCTGGCCGCCGAACTGGCCGTGCAGATGAAAGACGTGGCGGCCGAGCTGATCGCCCAGCTGCCGCTGGTCGAGCGCGTGCTGCGCATCGAGGAGGAGCAGTTCGTCCGCACCCTGGATCGCGGCCTGCTGTTGCTGGAAGACGTGCTGACCAATCTGGGCGATGCCAAGATCATCCCGGGTGAGGTGGTGTTCAAGCTGTATGACACCTATGGCTTCCCGGCAGATCTCACCGCCGATGTGGTACGCGAGCGCGAGATCGGTATCGACGAAGAGGGCTTCAACGCCGAGATGGAGAAGCAGCGCGCCCGTGCGAAAGAGGCCTCCAGCTTCGGTGTGAACTACAACGAAGTGCTCAAGCTCGACTTCGAGACCCCGTTCACCGGGTACAAGCAGCTGAGTCAGAAGACGACCGTCGTCGGCATCTACAAGGATGGCGTCGAAGTGAACGGCCTCATCTCAGGTGAAGAAGCCGTGGTCGTGCTGGCCGAAACCCCCTTCTACGCCGAGTCCGGCGGTCAGGTGGGTGACAGCGGCATCCTCAAGGTGGATGACGGCATCTTCGCCGTGACCGATACCCAGAAAGCGGGCAAGGCCATCATTCACAAGGGATATCTGGAGCTGGGTACCCTGGAGAAGGGCGCCGAGGTCGAAGCCGTGGTCGATGGCGAGCGCCGTCAGGCCGTGGCCCTGAACCACTCTGTGACTCACCTGCTGCACGCCGCCCTGCGTCAGGCGCTGGGTGATCACGTGACCCAGAAAGGGTCTCTGGTGGGCGCCGAGCGCATGCGCTTTGACTTCTCCCACTTCGAAGGCCTGACCATGGCGACCATTCGCCGGGTCGAAGAGCTGGTCAATGCCCAGATCCGTGCCAACCATGACGTCAACACCCAGGTGATGGATCTGGAAACGGCCAAGTCGGCCGGTGCCATGGCGCTGTTTGGCGAAAAATACGAAGACGACGTGCGCGTGGTGCGCATGGGCGACTACTCCACCGAGCTGTGTGGCGGTACTCACGCCAAGCGCACCGGTGACATCGGCTTCTTCAAGATCATCGCCGAGAGCGGTATTGCCGCCGGTGTGCGTCGTATCGAAGCCGTGACCGGCAAGGGTGCCATCGATTTCATGCACCAGCTGGGTGAGCAGATCGAAGAGGCGGCGGCTCTGGTGAAGGGGGATCAGTTCTCCATCGCCGACAAAGTGCGCCAGATGCTGGACAAGTCCAAGATGATGGAGCGCGAGCTGGAGCAGCTCAAGGCCAAACTGGCGGCTCAGGCCGGCAGCGACCTGCTGAGTCAGGTGATCGAGATCAATGGCCGGAAGGTGCTGATCGCGGCGCTGGAAGGGGCCGATCCCAAGTCACTGCGCGGCATGCTGGACGAGCTGAAGAACCAGATGAAGTCCGGTGTCGTGCTGCTGGCAACCAGCAGCGATGACAAGGTCAACCTGATCGCCGGCGTGACCAGCGATTTGACCGGCAAGGTCAAGGCCGGTGAGCTGGTCAATCTGGTGGCCCAGCAGGTGGGCGGCAAGGGCGGTGGTCGTCCCGACATGGCGCAGGCGGGTGGTACCCAGCCGGAAGCCGTGCCTGCGGCGCTGCAATCTGTTCACTCCTGGCTGGAAGAGCGCCTGTAATCGGGCGAGGTGATCTGTGGCACTCTATGTACAGAAGTACGGCGGCACCTCGGTCGGCACGCTGGAGCGGATCGAGGCGGTGGCTGAGCGGGTTCAACTGACCCGCGCCCAGGGACACGACGTGGTGGTGGTTGTCTCCGCCATGTCGGGCGAAACCAACCGGTTGCTGGGCATGGCCCAGCAGCTGGATCCGGATGCCAACCGGCGCGAGATGGATGTGCTGGTTTCCACCGGTGAGCAGGTCACCATAGCGCTGCTGGCGATCGCGTTGAACAAACGCGGTTGTCCCGCGGTCTCGATGACCGGCGATCAGGTACGCATTCATACTGACTCCGCCTATGGCAAGGCGCGCATCAGCCACATAGATACCGAGCAGGTTCAGGCTGAACTGGGCGCGGGCAAGGTGGTGGTGATCGCCGGCTTCCAGGGCCGTGATGCGCACAACGCCATCACAACGCTGGGGCGCGGTGGGTCGGATACCACGGCAGTGGCGGTGGCGGCTGCCATCAAGGCCGATGAATGCCAGATCTTTACCGATGTGGATGGGGTCTATACCACGGATCCGCGCATCGAGCCCAAGGCCCGTCGTCTCTCCACCATCACCTTCGAGGAGATGCTGGAGATGGCGAGCCTGGGGGCCAAGGTGCTGCAGATCCGTTCGGTGGAGTTCGCGGGCAAGTACCGCGTGCCACTAAGGGTGCTGTCGAGCTTTGTCGATGGAGAGGGAACCTTAATCACATATGGAGGTGAGAGGATGGAAGCTCCCCTGGTATCCGGGATTGCGTTCAATCGCAACGAGGCCAGCCTGACTATTCTGGGTGTGCCGGACCGGCCCACGGTGGCGGCGCAGATCCTGAATCCGATCAGCGATGCCAACATTGATGTCGACATGATAGTGCAGAACACCCTGGGCGATGGCACCGCCGATTTCACCTTCACGGTGAATCGCGATGACTATCGTCGGGCGCGCGCCCTGCTGGAGGAGACTGCCAGCGAGCTGGGAGCCGCCTGTGTGCAGGGCAACGGCGAGATAGCCAAGGTGTCCATCGTCGGCGTCGGCATGTGGAATCATCCTGGCGTCGCCCGCACCATGTTCAAGGTATTGGGCGAGGAGGGGATCAACATGCAGTTGATTTCCACCTCTGAAATCAAAATATCCGTGGTGATTGACGAGAAGTACCTGGAGCTGGCGGTGCGCGCGTTGCACGCCGCTTTCGGGCTGGATAATGAGCCTCATGAGCAGCCCTTGGGGAACAATCCCTGATTGATTTAGTTTCAACCATTTACCATATCGGTATCTTTGTAAGATAATGTCGCATATCGATATAAATACAAAACAGGATACAGGAGCAAGCGAATGCTTATTTTGACTCGTCGTGTAGGGGAAACCCTGATGATTGGTGACGAAGTGACTGTCACCGTACTGGGCGTTAAAGGCAATCAGGTTCGTATCGGTGTGAACGCACCGAAAGAGGTCTCCGTGCACCGCGAAGAGATCTACATGCGGATACAGGCCGAGAAAGTTCCGGGCCAACCGAATTTCTAAGCCGCATCGATAGCTGCTTGAAGGCGACACCTCTGTGTCGCCTTTTGTTTTTCCGTGCCCCGGAAATCGCCCTGCAAGGCACTAAACTGCGGGATAAGTACCGATATTGTTTGAATATTCCACGCTTTGACCAAATGCTGAGCGAACACGCTTTTTTCTCCAAAAAAGTGTTTGACTAAAAATCCCTGTGAAGTATTATCAGCCCCGCAAACGGAGAGGTGGCCGAGAGGCTGAAGGCGCTCCCCTGCTAAGGGAGTATGCGGCTTATACCCGCATCGGGGGTTCGAATCCCCCCTTCTCCGCCATTTGCGCCCGTAGCTCAGCTGGATAGAGTACCTGGCTACGAACCAGGTGGTCGGAGGTTCGAATCCTCCCGGGCGCACCATATTACGACTCAAGCAAGAGTCATGTGTTGACCATCAGCAAGTCGACACTTTGGAAAAGGCTTACTGATAAGTAAGCTTTTTTTATCGTTTTAAATCAGGGCGCCCGTAGCTCAGCTGGATAGAGTACCTGGCTACGAACCAGGTGGTCGGAGGTTCGAATCCTCCCGGGCGCACCATTTAAAGCAACAATACAAGTTTATGAGCGCCCGTAGCTCAGCTGGATAGAGTACCTGGCTACGAACCAGGTGGTCGGAGGTTCGAATCCTCCCGGGCGCACCATTTTAGCAGTACCAAAAGTTGATGAGCGCCCGTAGCTCAGCTGGATAGAGTACCTGGCTACGAACCAGGTGGTCGGAGGTTCGAATCCTCCCGGGCGCACCATTTTAGCAGTACCAAAAGTTGATGAGCGCCCGTAGCTCAGCTGGAT
>NZ_CAWQXH010000042.1:0-255 GCF_963899385.1 Aeromonas sp. MR7 | reverse complement strand
GTACCCCAAACCGACACAGGTGGTCGGGTAGAGAATACCAAGGCGCTTGAGAGAACTCGGGTGAAGGAACTAGGCAAAATAGAACCGTAACTTCGGGAGAAGGTTCGCTCTTGACAGTGAAGTCCCTCGCGGATGGAGCAGTTGGGAGTCGCAGTGACCAGATGGCTGGGACTGTTTATCAAAAACACAGCACTCTGCAAACACGAAAGTGGACGTATAGGGTGTGACACCTGCCCGGTGCCGGAAGGTTAATTG
>NZ_CAWQXH010000041.1:0-255 GCF_963899385.1 Aeromonas sp. MR7 | reverse complement strand
CTACGGGAGGCAGCAGTGGGGAATATTGCACAATGGGGGAAACCCTGATGCAGCCATGCCGCGTGTGTGAAGAAGGCCTTCGGGTTGTAAAGCACTTTCAGCGAGGAGGAAAGGTTGGCGCCTAATACGTGTCAACTGTGACGTTACTCGCAGAAGAAGCACCGGCTAACTCCGTGCCAGCAGCCGCGGTAATACGGAGGGTGCAAGCGTTAATCGGAATTACTGGGCGTAAAGCGCACGCAGGCGGTTGGATAA
>NZ_CAWQXH010000040.1:0-256 GCF_963899385.1 Aeromonas sp. MR7 | reverse complement strand
TCAGCCTCGCCATGAGCACAAATAGTTGGTTGCGGGGGCCAGATTTGAACTGACGACCTTCGGGTTATGAGCCCGACGAGCTACCGAGCTGCTCCACCCCGCGTCCGAATTGTACTGCCTTTATCACCGCACACTACCGAGCAGAAGTAGCGTGCTGTCTTTACACCCATCGCTTGGCATCAGCCTCGCCATGAGCACAAATAGTTGGTTGCGGGGGCCAGATTTGAACTGACGACCTTCGGGTTATGAGCCCGAC
>NZ_CAWQXH010000039.1:0-264 GCF_963899385.1 Aeromonas sp. MR7 | reverse complement strand
CTCAGACAGCTAGGATGTTGGCTTAGAAGCAGCCATCATTTAAAGAAAGCGTAATAGCTCACTAGTCGAGTCGGCCTGCGCGGAAGATGTAACGGGGCTCAAACCAGGCACCGAAGCCGCGGATTCACACTTATGTGTGAGTGGTAGGGGAGCGTTCTGTAAGTCTGCGAAGGTGTATCGAGAGGTATGCTGGAGATATCAGAAGTGCGAATGCTGACGTAAGTAACGATAAAGGGGGTGAAAAGCCTCCTCGCCGGAAGACCA
>NZ_CAWQXH010000038.1:0-264 GCF_963899385.1 Aeromonas sp. MR7 | reverse complement strand
CTCAGACAGCTAGGATGTTGGCTTAGAAGCAGCCATCATTTAAAGAAAGCGTAATAGCTCACTAGTCGAGTCGGCCTGCGCGGAAGATGTAACGGGGCTCAAACCAGGCACCGAAGCCGCGGATTCATACTTATGTATGAGTGGTAGGGGAGCGTTCTGTAAGTCTGCGAAGGTGTATCGAGAGGTATGCTGGAGATATCAGAAGTGCGAATGCTGACGTAAGTAACGATAAAGGGGGTGAAAAGCCTCCTCGCCGGAAGACCA
>NZ_CAWQXH010000037.1:0-294 GCF_963899385.1 Aeromonas sp. MR7 | reverse complement strand
CGCTGACCCAGTCGGCGGAGCTGGATCATCAGCCGGAGGACGTGGACAACAGCAACGACAACAGCCTCATCAGCCTGGCCAATGGCAAGGTGCTGCTGAGTGCAACCGTGACGGTGGTGGATGGCGACAACGACACCGCGACCGGCACGGTGAGTGCGGACTTGGGCGGCAACATCAGCTTTGAGGACGATGTGCCGAGCGTGACCATCAATGCCGTGGTAGACGGTGGCATTAGCCTGACCACCCAGGATGCACAGACCATCGGTGGGGGCAGTGACACGGCGACCGGCAGCT
>NZ_CAWQXH010000036.1:0-304 GCF_963899385.1 Aeromonas sp. MR7 | reverse complement strand
GTCGTGAGCTGGTCAATGTCTGACAGACCTGATGCTGACTTGGCCGTGAAAGCGCTCGAGATGGCGTATCAGCAACGAGGTTGTCCGTCCGGTGTGCTGTTTCACTCCGACCAGGGGAGCCAATACGGCAGTCGGGTATTTCGGCAACGGCTGTGGCGCTATCGCATGACCCAGAGTATGAGTCGGCGTGGCAACTGCTGGGATAACGCGCCGATGGAGCGGCTGTTCAGGAGCCTTAAGACGGAATGGCTTCCGACCACGGGGTACATGAGCCTGCGGGAAGCGAAGCGGGATATCAGTTCCT
>NZ_CAWQXH010000035.1:0-306 GCF_963899385.1 Aeromonas sp. MR7 | reverse complement strand
CGCGAGCGCAAAGACAAATCCGGGTCCCCTTCGTCTAGAGGCCTAGGACACCGCCCTTTCACGGCGGTAACAGGGGTTCGAATCCCCTAGGGGACGCCACTTCTCTTCTTGCTAACAAGAATGCAGACATAAGCATGTAATGTTTATGTCTGTTTTCTTCAGCGCACTTTATAAGTGAATGCTGTTGCAAACATGCTCTTTAACAATCTGGAAAGCTGATTTAAAAAGTAGTTCTCAAACATTTGTTACAAGTGCTTTGGAAACTTCTTGGCGAAAACCAAAATTTATTTTGGTCCTTGTTGTACA
>NZ_CAWQXH010000034.1:0-318 GCF_963899385.1 Aeromonas sp. MR7 | reverse complement strand
TTCACCTGAGTCTGGGGCTGGAACACGGCTTCGCCGTTGTCGATATCGGTAGCGACCAGCTTGCCGCCGGTGGTGAGGGTCACATCTTCTTTGACGGCACCCTGGTCTGCGCCCGGGGTGGCGACGCCGATGGTGGCGATGTCATTGGTACCGGTGATGGCGACGGTGACGGTGTGCTGGGCGGAGCCGTCAGCACTGTGGACCACGAAGGTCTCGCTCGGCAGGGACTCACCCTCTTTGAGGGCCTGCACGGCGGGGTCATTGTTGTTGAGCTGATAGCTCCAATTGCCATTGGTATCGATGGAGAAGGTGCCGTGG
>NZ_CAWQXH010000033.1:0-340 GCF_963899385.1 Aeromonas sp. MR7 | reverse complement strand
AGCTGCCGGTCGCCGTGTCACTGCCCCCACCGATGGTCTGTGCATCCTGGGTGGTCAGGCTAATGCCACCGTCTACCACGGCATTGATGGTCACGCTCGGCACATCGTCCTCAAAGCTGATGTTGCCGCCCAAGTCCGCACTCACCGTGCCGGTCGCGGTGTCGTTGTCGCCATCCACCACCGTCACGGTTGCACTCAGCAGCACCTTGCCATTGGCCAGGCTGATGAGGCTGTTGTCGTTGCTGTTGTCCACGTCCTCCGGCTGATGATCCAGCTCCGCCGACTGGGTCAGCGTCACGGTACCATTGCTCGCCACGCTGATGCGGAACACCTCGCCCTC
>NZ_CAWQXH010000032.1:0-287124 GCF_963899385.1 Aeromonas sp. MR7 | reverse complement strand
CCCATGCCGAACTCAGAAGTGAAACGCGGTAGCGCCGATGGTAGTGTGGCATTCGCCATGCGAGAGTAGGACACTGCCAGGCACCCAACATTGAAAGCCCGCTCAGATGAGCGGGCTTTTTTATTGCCTGATATTCAAGCGCCGGGTTGCAATGGCCAGGCGATGCTTTCCTTCTGACCCCTCACTCGTTTATTTTTCCCCGCTTTGTTCCGGATGGCTGCGCCATCCAGCGTGATATATCCCCGTCCATGTCGCTTGTCTGAATATAAAAAGCACAGAATGTGATGCCTCTACCTTTCTTGTGATGCCCGCTCTGCTTTAATTCGTCTGCTCACGTTCGATGGGCCAAGGAATCACAATAATTTGAGGAATGGACACATGTTCAAAAGAACAGTAACGATGATGCTGGCGGCGGGAACCCTGGTATTAGGCGGTTGCGCATCCCATGGTGGTGCAGAACAGGCGGCAGACAACAGCGATTTCGGTGGCAAGTCCATCTACCTGCGTGGGGAGATGAACGACTGGATGGCAACCGATGCGAGCAAGGTGGTCAAGGTCGCTGACAAGCTCTACATGGCCAAAGGCACGCTCAAGAAAGAGTGGGCCCCCTACAAGTTCAAGTTTGCCGACTCCGGCTGGAGCTGTGGCACCAACTTCGGTTACAAGAGCCCGAGTGACGGTGTCGCCGTGTTGGGTGGAGAAGCCGTGCCGGTCAACCCCTGCTCCAAGTATGAGGATATGAAGTTCTCGCCGGATGCGGATGGGGTCTACGAGTTTTATCTGAATATGGCTGGCGAGACGCCTACCGTGTACGTCAAGAAACCCTGAGTGCCTCCTGATCGCTAAATCTTTCAGGAAATGAATCAGTTAAATGCCTCGGCCCAGAAACCTGCTGGCCGGGGCATTTTTTTAGGATAGAATCGGCGCCCTCATGGCAGTAGGTGTACTATATATTGTGTTATTTTTTATAGGTGTCACTATTGGTTGTGTTTTTGTCGCTGTCATGACGTTGATGCATTCACATAAGGTTGATTGAAAATGGCTAAATCCAACCCGGTGCAGGAGAGTGAACTCGGCTCCCGCCTCATCCCCCTGCAGGAAACGTCCCTCGAGATCTGGGACAGCAAGTATCGTCTCAAGAGCAAGGATGGGGCTCCTATAGATGGCTCCATCGACGAGACCTACCAGCGGGTTGCCCGCGCCCTGGCCGAGCAGGAGTTGGAGCCTGATGCCTGGTATGAGCCCTTCCTGTGGGCGCTGCGCAACGGCGCCATCCCGGCGGGGCGTATCACCTCCAATGCGGGTGCCTTCGAGCACAAGCCGGCGACCTCGACCATCAACTGCACCGTCTCCGGCACCATCGAAGATTCGATGGATGACATTCTCGGCAAGGTGCACGAGGCCGGCCTGACTCTAAAGGCGGGCTGCGGCATCGGTTATGATTTCTCGACCCTGCGCCCGCGTGGCGCCTTCGTCTCGGGTGCTGGTGCCTATACCTCGGGCCCGCTCTCCTTCATGGATATCTATGACAAGATGTGTTTCACCGTCTCGTCAGCCGGTGGTCGCCGTGGCGCCCAGATGGGCACCATGGATATCCGTCATCCCGATGTGATCGAATTCATCCAGGCCAAGCGCGAAGATGGCCGCTTGCGTCAGTTCAACCTCTCTCTGCTGATCACCGAGGATTTCGTCAAGGCGGTGAAGGCGGATGCTCTCTGGCAGCTTATCTTCCCCTACACGGCCAAAGAGGTGGAGCAGGACGGTATTGCGCTGGACGATCCCGAAGTGGTGTTCTGGGCCGACTGGCCCAACAAGGAAGGGGTGGTCATCAACGCGCTGGGGCAGGTCGCCTGCAAGGTCTACAAGACCCTGCCTGCCCGCAAGCTGTGGAACGTCATCATGACTTCCACCTACGACTATGCGGAGCCCGGTTTCATCCTGATCGACAAGGTCAACCAGATGAACAACAACTGGTTCTGCGAAGAGATCCGCGCCACCAACCCCTGCGGTGAACAGCCCTTGCCCCCTTATGGCGCCTGTCTGCTGGGCTCAGTCAATCTGACCCAGTTTGTGCGCGACCCCTTTACCGAGCGGGCTGCCTTCGACTGGCAGGCGTTTCGCAAGGTGGTGGCCATCTTCACCCGCATGCTGGACAACGTGGTGGAGATCAACAAGCTGCCTTTGCCCAAGCAGCGCGAGGAGATCACAGCCAAGCGCCGTCACGGCATGGGCTTCCTCGGCCTCGGCTCGACCCTCACCATGCTGCAGATAAAATATGGCTCTGCGGCTTCCGTCGCCTTCACCGAGCAGGTATCTCAGGAGCTGGCCATGACCGGCTGGCAGGAGTCCCTGCGTCTGGCCAGGGAGAAGGGCTCGGCTCCCATCATGGAGCAGGAGTTCGAGGTGACCGGCAAGATGCTGCGACTGCGGCCCGAGATGGCGGCCGATGGCATCAAGCTGGGTGACAAGGTGAAGGGCAAGGTGCTGCATGCGCGCTACAGCCGCTACATGCAGCAGGTGGCCGAGGTGGATCCCGCCCTGGTGGCCGAACTGGCCGAGGTGGGTGGTCGCTTCACCCACCACAGCAGCATAGCGCCGACCGGCACCATCTCCCTGTCGCTGGCCAACAACGCCAGCAACGGTATCGAGCCGAGCTTTGCCCATCACTACAGCCGCAACGTCATCAAGCCAGGCAAGAAGAGCAAGGAGAGCGTGGATGTCTACTCGTTCGAGCTGCTCGCCTACCGCGAGCTGGTGAACGCCGGCGCCATGCCTTACTCGGAGGACGAAGCAAGCCGCCTGCCTGACTACTTCATCACGGCCGACGACATCAGTCCGGCCCAGCACGTGGACATTCAGGCCGCGGCCCAGCGTTGGATAGATTCGTCCATCTCCAAGACGGCCAACGTGCCGACCGATTTTCCGTTCGAGCAGTTCAAGGACATCTACATGTATGCCTCGGACTCGGGGCTCAAGGGCTGCACCACCTTCCGCTTCAACCCTGGGGCCTTCCAGGGCGTGCTGGTGAAGGAGAAGGATCTGGAGAACACTCAGTACGAGTTCACCCTGGAGGATGGCTCCGTCATCTCCGTCAAGGGTAACGAAGAGATCGAATACGATGGCGAGCTGCATACCGCCGCCAACCTTTATGACGCCTTGAAAGAAGGCTATTACGGTAAATTCTGAGAACAGATTATGGTCAAGAAGATCGACAAGAAAATCGTCGCCTACAAGGTGAAAACCCGGGATGAGCCGCAGGAAGATCTGGCCCCGCAGGATGACGTGGTGCACATGCACGAGACGGTGCTGCGCCCGGAGCGGCTGATGGGCACCACCTACAAGCTGAAGACGCCGGAGCATGTCTCCGAGCACTCGCTGTTCATCACCATCAACGACATCATTCTCAATGAGGGCACGGTTCACGAGACCCGCCGCCCGTTCGAGATTTTCATCAACTCCAAGAGTCTGGAACACTACCAGTGGATAGTGGCGCTGACCCGCATCATCTCAGCCGTGTTTCGCAAGGGGGGGGATGTCACCTTCTTGGTGGAGGAGCTGAGATCCGTGTTCGATCCCAAGGGCGGCTATTGGAACAAGGGCAAGTATGTTCCCTCCCTTATCGCCGAAATTGGCAACGTGATCGAGACCCATCTCACCGAGATCGGCATGATCACGCTGCCGGGGCTGGATGAGCATCAGCAGGCGTTTCTGGCCGAGAAGCAGGCACAGATGCAGGTCGAACAGGAGGCTGACGCCCAGCAGTCAGGCAGTGGTTTCCCGGCCAGTGCGGCACTCTGCTACAAGTGCAATACCAAGGCGCTGGTGCAAAAGGATGGCTGCATGACCTGTCTCAACTGCGGTGACTCCAAGTGTGGCTGACAAGCCACCGAGCACTTGAACAAGACCGGCCACAGAGCCGGTCTTTTTTATTGATGCTTTTCTGTTCGAACGATTCTGCCGCTCAAGCGATTTGTTGCGTGATGGTAAAATCGGGCGTAGCGTTGGGGATAATAAAACTGTCACGCTCGTGTGGTTTCAATGACATCTGAGATTCACACACGTGGCACCTTCAGTGCCAAGGAGGATGCTTATGGACAATACGGACCGAAAGCTGTTTATCCTGGATACCAACGTTCTGCTTCACGAACCCCTCGCCATCTACTCCTTCAAAGAGCACGACGTGCTCATCCCCATGACGGTGCTGGAAGAGCTCGACAACATCAAGGATCGCCACAAGGATGTCAGCCGCGACGCGCGGGTGGCCATTCGTGCGCTGGAAGACGTGTTCCGCGATGCAACGCCGGAGCAGATCACCCAGGGCGTACCGCTGGCGGGTGAGGCGAGCGGCAATATCTGTATCTTCAGTGACCACCATCTGCCCCAGGATGCCGAGGTGTTCACCGACAAGGAGGCCGACAACCGCATCATCAACGCGGCCCTCTATCTGCAAAAGCATGAGATGAAACGCCAGGTGGTGCTGGTCACCAAGGACATCAACATGCGCCTCAAGGCCAAGGGGGCCGGGTTGGCGCACGTTGAAGACTACCGTAGCGACCAGCTGATCGACGATATCCGTCTGCTGGCCAAAGGCTTCCAGGTGGTGCCCGGCAGCTTCTGGGAGCGGGTCGGCGAGTGTGACAGCGAGACCCATGGCCGCGATACCGTCCATGTGATCGACTCGAACTTGCTGGAGGGGGTTCACGTCAACCAGTACCTGCTCGACGAGGAGAACTTCTTCGCCGCCAGGGTATTGAGCAACGATGGCCACAAGATCCGCATCAAGGATCTGGGCCGCGAGCGGTTGATGTCGCGCAAGGCCTGGGGCGTCCATCCCAAGAACGTCTATCAGGGTATGGCGCTGGATGCCCTGCTCGATCCGCACATCGATCTGGTGATCCTGACTGGCCCGGCCGGTTGCGGCAAGACCTTGCTGGCCATGGCGGCGGCACTGGAATTGGTGATTGAGAAGGGGATTTACGAGAAAGTCATCGTCACCCGCAACACCCCGGAAATCGCCGAGAGCATTGGCTTCCTGCCCGGCACCGAAGAAGAGAAGATGATGCCCTGGCTGGCGGCGGTGACAGATACCCTGGAGGTGCTGCACAAGCAGGACGAGAACATGAGCGGCTCGCTGAGCTATATCATGGAGAAGGCCAATATCCAGTTCAAATCGGTCAACTTCATGCGTGGGCGCAGCATCCAGAACACCTTTGTGCTGCTGGACGAGTGCCAGAACCTGACCGCGTCCCAGATCAAGACCATCATCACCCGTTGCGGCGAGGGCACCAAGATAGTCTGCTCCGGCAACCTGGCCCAGATCGACTCCAACTACCTGAGCCCAGTGACCTCGGGTCTGACCTACATAGTCGAGCGTTTCAAGGATTTCGACGGCAGTGCCAACATCTTCCTGAACGGGGTGGTGCGCAGCAAGCTCGCCTCCTTCGCCGAGGAAAATCTCTGATTTAACTGACTGTCTTCATATGAAAAAGGGGAAGCCAAGCGGCTTCCCCTTTTTTGATCCCGTCGCCGGTCATGACCCTTGCGTGTGCCCAAGGTAGCGCAGCAGGCCGGGGTGATCGCTGTTTTGCAGTATGTCGGGTTTGCCCTGCAGGGCGATGCGCCCCTCGTCGATGAAGAGCACCTGGTCGGCGATGAGCTGGGCATCCTCCGGGTTGTGAGAGACCATCAGCACTGTGATGCCCTGCTCGCAGGCGAGGCGGGCCACTTCCGCCAGCATCTCCCGGCGCAGGGCGGGATCGAGCGCCGAGAAAGGCTCATCCAGCAGCAGCAAGGGCTTGCCACGCACCAGGGCTCGCGCCAGCCCGACCCGTTGTTGCTGGCCGCCGGAGAGCTGCTCCGGCAGCCGCGCCAGCATGTCGCCAAGGCCGACCCGCTCTGCGGCCTGTTTCACCTGTGCCCGCTGAGCCGGGCTCAGACGCAGGCCCGGATGCAGGCCGATGGCGATGTTGTCGAACACCGACAGGTGCAGGAACAGGTTGTGATCCTGAAACAGGGTGGTCACCGGCCGCTCGGCAGGCCCCAGCGGCAGCAGATCTTCCCCATCGAAGCTGAGGGTGCCGGACTCTACCGGCACGAAACCGGCGATCATGCCGAGCAGGGTGGACTTGCCCGCCCCGCTTGGCCCTATCAGCGCAGTGATCTCTCCCTTGGGCAGGGTCGCGCTGAAGCTGACTCGCCAATCGGGGTAGCTGGTGACCAGCCCATCAATGTTCAGCATTTTTTCCTCCAAGCCCGCGTTCTACCAGCCAGAACAGGGAAAAACAGAGAATGAGCAGCAGCAGGGCGGTGGCGGCCGCCTCGGTCAGCCGGTAACTGCCGAGCTGCTGATAGAGCAGCCAGGGCAGGGTGGTGAGCTCCTGACTGCCGAACATGGCGATGGCACCGAGATCCCCGAGCGAGAGGATCATGGAGAGCGCCATCGCCAGAGCCAGCGGGCGGCGCAGCAGGGGCCACTCCACCAGCCGCAGGCGATGCAGCCCGCGCACCCCCAGGCTGTCGGCCAGTCTATCGTACTGGCGCACCACCAGCTGCATGGGAGCTGAGAGGGTGCGCAGCACATAGGGCAACGCCATCAGGGCGTTGACCAGCACCACCAGCCAGGGCCCCAGTGCGAACACATCGGTAAAGGGCATGAACATGATGAAGAGGCCTGTGCTCAGCACGACCGCCGGTATCATCAGGATCATGGAGCCGCTGGCCTCCCACATGGCCGCCGCCCGCCGCTGACGGGTACGAACCTTGAGATGACGGCTGGTGAGCAGCAGGCCGCTGCCGAGCAGGGTGGCAAGGGTACCCGCCGCCAGCGCGATCAGCAGCGACTGGCCGCTGGCCTGCCACAGCTGCGCCGAGGCCAGCGCCGTCAGCAGGCCGGGATTGAAACCGGCCACCAGGATCGCCAGCTGGGGGGGCAGGAAGACGGCGAGCCCGGTGCAGAGCGCCACTGCATCTACCAGGCCTGCCCCCGGCTGATGGCGATCCGGTCGTAGACAGGGGCGATGGCTGCTGATCCGGCTGGCCGGTGTGGTCTGCAGCTTGTGTTGCAGCAGGAGCAGGGTAGCGGTCAGGATCAGCTGTACCAGCGCTAGGCCGCCGGCGGTGGCGAGGTCAAAATCAAAGCGCAGCGCCTGGTAGACGGCCACCTCCAGCGTGGTGGACCTGGGGCCACCGCCGAGCGCCAGCACAGTGGTGAAGCTGGTGAAGCAGAGCATGAAGATGAGGCTGGCAAGTCCCGGCAGTATGCCGCGAAGGAGCGGCCACTCCAGCAGCCGGAAAATATGGGAAGAGCGCATGCCCAGCTGACTGGCGAGACGCCAGCTCGATTCCGGTATGCTCTCTATGCTCTGCAGCATGAGGCGCGCCGCCAGCGGCATGTTGAAGAAGACGTGGGCCAGCAGTATGCCAAACAGGCCGTACAGGTAGTTGCCGGGATCCAGCCCCAAGCCGCGCAGCAGCTGCGAGAGCCAGCCCTGTTTGCCGTGCACCGCCACTATGCCGAAGATGGCGATGATGACCGGCAGCACCAGCGAGAGGCCAAACAGCTTGAGCAGCAGGCGTCGACCGATGAAGCGGCGCCGCGCCAAGGCTCTTGCCACCGGAATGGCGAGCCCCAGGCTCAGCAGGGTGGAGAGCAGCGCCTGCCCCAGGCTGAAGCCCAACACATGGCGCAGGTAAGGGTCCGCCAGCAGGGTGCGGGGGGCCAGCGAACCGGCCTGCCACAGCAGGGCGACGAGCGGCCCTAAGGATAACAGCAGGATCAACAGGGTGGCTGCACTACCCGGCAGCCACCAGAGGGGGCGAACCTGTGGTTTTACGAAGAGACTGCTCACTGGGTGACGGCTTGCAGCCACTCGCGGATCCAGTTCTTGCGATTGGCGGCCACCTCATCGCTGGTGAAACTCAGCGGCTTGCTGACTGTGATCATCTGCTCGAAGCCCTTGGGCAGCGGTGCATCTGTCACCGGATACATCCAGTTGCCGGCAGGGATCTCCTGCTGGAAGGCGGGGCTTATCATGAACTGCAGAAACTGGTCGGCCAGCTTGCCCTGTTTGGCGCTTTTCAGCTTGGCAGCCACTTCCACCTGACGGTAGTGACCCTCCTCGAAGGCGGCGGCCTGATACTGGGGCTTGTTCTCGGCGATCAGGTGATAGGCGGGGGAGCTGGTGTAGGAGAGCACCATGTCCGCTTCCCCATCGAGGAACATGCCATAGGCTTCGGACCAGCCCTTGGTGACAGTGACCGTCTTCTTGGCAAGCTCAGCCCAGGCTGCCGGCGCCTCATTCCCGTAGACCGACTTCATCCACAGCATCAGCCCCTGACCCGGTGTGGAGGTGCGCGGATCCTGATAGATCACCTTGAGATCCGGGCGTTCTACCAGCTCTTTCAGGCTCTTGGGGGGCGCTTTGAGTTTGTCCTTGTTGTAGACGAAGGCGAAGTAGCCGTAGTCATAGGGGACGAAGGTGTCATCCTGCCAGCCGCCCGGCACCTTGATGCCATCCAGTCTGGTGGTGTGCGGGGCGAACAGGCCGCTCTGCTTGGCTTCGCTGATGAGGGCATCATCCAGCCCCAGCACCAGATCGGCCTTGCTGTGCTTGCCTTCCAGCCGCAGCCGGTTGAGGATGGCGACGCCATCTTCCAGCGCCACAAGGTTGAGGTTGCAACCGCACTCTTTCTCGAACGCCTGCTTGATCTTGGGACCGGGTCCCCATTCGGCGGTGAAGGAGCTGTAGGTATAGACGGTGAGGGTGTCGGCCGCGAAGGCCTGGGTACTGAGCAGGCTGGTGGCAACCAGCAGCAGGGTTTTCATCAAGTGGCACTCCCTGTTAATGATGAGGTGCCAGCGGATGAGGGCGCAAAAAATGAGCGCCATGCCTCAAATTCCTCCGCCAGCATTATCTGGATCAGGTACACGGGTATAATCTCAGCGGTAAACCGCACCCCGTTTGAGAAACGAACCGCATTGTATTAACGTTCTTGGGGGGAGGCCAGCACAATTGTTCCTGCGGGCCACCGAGATGGCGTCAGCACAACAGAGGATGTTCGCGTGATCACCAGTACCAAGGAAAGACGCGCCTTCCAGCGCATGATAATCAACGCCCCCGTCACCGTCGTCCAGCAACAGCAGGTGCTGGAGGGGATCTGTCGGGATCTCAGCGCCAATGGCATGGGGATCGCCGTCGCCGAGCATCGGCTCGATGTGAGCCAGCCCATCCGGGTGAGCCTGGCCACCAACAACAACCTGCTGCCGCCGTTCGAGGCCCAGGCCCGCATCATTCGGGTGCTGGAAGAGGAAGAGGGCCTGCTGCTGGCCATCGAGTTTCAATCCCAGGCCTGAATCAACAACAGAACCCACCGTCTACCACAGGCCAGCAGTTCGCTGGCTTGTGTCATTTTGGGTGTTGTCATTTAGCCCGAGTGTCACTCCCTGGCCTGCACCGGCTGCACGCTCAACTGCTTGCTATCAACCAGCGTCTGGCTAGTCGATGCGATCCGGCCCATGGCAAACTGACCCGGGCCGGTCGGCTCCATCAGCAGGTAGGTTTCGCCCTCCCAGCTCAGGGTCGCCTCACCCGGCTTGGCCGGCAGGGCCACCCCCAGCAGGGCATGCCCCGGCACGAACACCATGGCCTGTTTCAGCTCGGGAAAGAGCTGGGCCAGCATGGCCGCCATCAGGGTCACCTTGCTGTCGCAATCCCCCCGGTTCTGCTCCAGCACCTGACGCGGGCTGAGGAAGCCCTTGCCCGAGCGCCCCGACTGGCTGTCGAGCAGCTGATAGGGGATGGCCTGGATGAAGCCGAGCATATGGGCCACCGTCTTCTGGCGGGCCTCCGTCTCTGTGGTGCCCGCCTGTTTGAGCTGATCGGCCAGCGGGGCCAGCTCGGTCCGGCTCTCCAGCGCAATGCGCACATGATCCTGCTTGATGGCAGGCACGCCATCGGGCGGGGTGAAGGGCTGGAAGTAGTGCTGCTTGAGCCACTCGGATTCCAGCTTGTCACGTTGCTGGGTGAGCCAGGCCAGTGCCTTGTTGACCTGGTCGGGCTGGCGCCCCTTGATCTTGAGCTCCATGTCGGGACGGGAGAGGGCGATCTGCACGGCGGGGAATTCGGTAGCGGCCTGTTGCAACAGGCTCTGCAACACCTCCTCCTGCATTCGCGCTGGTCTATAGGCGATGAGCGGCGGCAACTTGCCCGGCTCCAGCCGGTAGGTGAGCTGCTGCGCCTTGCCATCCTTGTCCTGCCAGCCGACGTTGAGCTGACCGCCGTGGCTGTTGAAATAGGTCTGCCCGGCGCTGGCCGGAAGCGTGAACCACAGGCAGCAGAGCAGGAGGATGCCGCTCGTTCTCTTCATCAAGGTTTTCTCTCCGTGGCGCCGTGATGGCCAGCCATGCATGGTGGGTGGCGTGGCCGGACAATAAAACAGGGAGCCAAGGCTCCCTGTTGATTCTACTCGTTTTATTGCCGCTGGCGTGTCAAATCCAGCTCGGTTGCTTGGCTTCGAAGGCGCTGATGGCCGCTTCGTGCTGCAGGGTCAGGCCGATGGCATCCAGCCCGTTGAGCAGGCAGTAGCGGCGAAACTCGTCGATCTCGAAGCCGAAGCTGAGCTCACCGGCACGCACCAGGTTGGCCTCCAGATCCACCTCGATCTGCAGGCCTGGGTGGGCGGCAACCAGCTGGAACAGCGCCTCCACCTCTTCCTCTTTCAGGCGCACCGGCACCAGACCGTTGTTGATGGCGTTGCCGTAGAAGATGTCGGCAAAGCTCGGCGCTATCAGGGTCTTGAAGCCATAATCCGCCAGCGCCCAGGGGGCGTGCTCGCGGCTCGAGCCGCAGCCAAAGTTTTCCCGGGCCAGCAGGATACTGGCACCGGCATAGCGCGGCTGGTTCAGCACAAACTCGGGGTTGGGCTGCTGGCCGGCATCGTCCAGGAAGCGCCAATCGTGGAACAGGTGCTTGCCAAAACCGATGCGGTTCACCTTCTGCAGGAACTGCTTGGGAATGATGGCGTCGGTGTCGACGTTGACGCTGTCGAGGGGGACGACGATCCCTTTATGCTGTTTGAATCCTGTCATCGCTATCTCCTCTTACAGTGCGCGAATGTCGGCGAAGCGGCCGGTGACGGCGGCGGCGGCGGCCATGGCCGGGCTCACCAGATGGGTGCGGCCGGCACGGCCCTGGCGCCCTTCGAAGTTGCGGTTGCTGGTGGAGGCGCAGCGCTCCCCCGGTTGCAGCCGGTCATTGTTCATGGCCAGACACATGGAGCAACCCGGCAGGCGCCACTCAAAGCCTGCGTCGAGGAAGATCTTGTCCAGTCCCTCGGCCTCGGCCTGGGCCTTGACCTGTTCGGAACCTGGCACTACCAGGGCCTGTACCCCGGCGGCCACCTTGCGGCCACGGGCGATGGCGGCGGCGGCGCGCAGATCCTCGATGCGGCTGTTGGTGCAGGAACCGATGAACACCTTGTCGATGGCGACATCGGTGAGCTTCTGGCCCGGCTGCAAGTCCATGTAGGCCAGCGCCTTGCGGGCGGACTGCTGCTCCATCGGATCGGCGAAGGATTCCGGTGCAGGTATGGGTTCATTGACGGCGATCACCTGCCCCGGGTTGGTGCCCCAGGTCACCTGCGGCGCTATGTCGGCGGCGTCGAGCACCACTTCGGCGTCGAAGCGGGCGCCTTCGTCGCTCTTGAGGCTCTGCCAGTAGGCGATGGCCTGTTCCAGTGACTCGCCCTTGGGGGCGAACTCCTTGCCACGGATGTAGTCGATGGTGAGCTGGTCGGGGGCTATCATGCCAGCCTTGGCACCCAGCTCTATGGCCATGTTGCACACCGTCATGCGCCCTTCCATGGAGAGGCCCGCAATGGCCTCGCCAGCGAACTCCACTACGTAACCGGTACCACCGGCATGGCCAACCCGGCCTATGATGGCCAGCACCACGTCCTTGGCGCTGATGCCTGCGGCCAGCTTGCCGTTGACCGAAATGCGCATGGTCTTGGCGCGGCCCTGTTTCAGGGTCTGGGTCGCCATCACGTGCTCCACTTCGGAGGTGCCGATGCCGAAGGCCAGCGACCCGAAGGCGCCGTGGGTGGCTGTGTGGGAGTCACCGCAGACTATGGTGGTGCCGGGCAGGGTGATGCCGAGCTCGGGGCCCATCACGTGGACTATGCCTTGGTATTTGTGGTTCAGATCGTAGAGCCGGACGCCGAATTCTTTGCAGTTGTCGGCGAGCGTCTCCATCTGGATGCGGGCCATCTCGCCGGAGGCGGCTATGTCCTTGGTGGTGGTGGAGACGTTGTGATCCATGGTGGCCCAGGTCAGATCCGGGCGACGCAGCGGGCGCTTCATGGCGCGCAGGCCGTCGAATGCCTGCGGGCTGGTCACTTCGTGCACCAGGTGACGATCGATGTAGATGAGCGGCGTTTCGCCTGACACTTCACGCACCACATGGGCGTCGAATACTTTCTGATAGAGGGTCTTGGCCATTGCTTCTCTCTTCCTTGTTATCTGTTGTGCGGCTCAGATCCGGGCGGCGATCTGGCTGCCCATCTCGGACGTGCTCTGCACCGGATGGTGGGCGCTGGCCTGATGCAGGTCGGCGGTGAAGTAACCCTCTGCCAGGGTCTGGGCCACGGCCTGCTCTATGGCCTGGGCGGCGGCTTCCTGGCCCAGGCTGTAGCGCAGCATCAGGGCGGCGGAGAGGATCTGGGCTATGGGGTTGGCAATGCCCTTGCCTGCGATATCCGGCGCCGAGCCACCGGCCGGCTCGAACAGGCCGAAGCCCGCTTCGTTCAGGCTGGCGGAGGGGAGCAGCCCCATGGAGCCGGTGATCATGGCGCACTCGTCGGAGAGGATGTCGCCGAACAGGTTGGAGCAGAGCAGCACGTCGAACTGGGACGGATCCTTGATGAGCTGCATGGTGGCGTTGTCTATGTACATGTGGTTCAGCGCCACGTCCGGGTAGGACTTGGCGACTTGCGTCACCACCTCGCGCCACAGGATGGAGGAGGCGAGCACGTTGGCCTTGTCGATGGAGGTGACCTTGGCCTTGCGTACCCGGGCCGATTCGAATGCAATCTTGGCGATGCGCTCTATCTCGAAGCGATGGTACACCTCGGTATCGAACGCTTTCTCGTTCGCCCCTTCACCTTCACGCCCCTTGGGCTGGCCGAAGTAGATGCCGCCGGTCAGCTCGCGCACGCAGGCGATGTCGAAGCCGCGATCCGAGATGTCGGCGCGCAGCGGGGAGAATTGCTCCAGACCTGTGTAGATGCGGGCCGGACGCAGGTTGCAGAACAGCTTGAAGTGGGCACGCAGGGGCAGCAGGGCGCCGCGCTCCGGCTGATCGTTCGGTGGCAGGTGCTCCCACTTGGGGCCGCCGACCGAGCCGAACAGCACGGCATCGGCCGCTTCACAGCCCTTGACGGTGCTCTGTGGCAGCGGGGTGCCGTGGTTGTCGATGGCGATGCCACCGACGTCGTGGCGATCATAGTCGAGGGCGAAGCCGAATCTGGCCTGCACCTTTTCCAGTACCTTGACGGCTTCGGCCATCACTTCCGGGCCTATGCCGTCACCCGGCAACACTGCGATCCGATAACTGCTCATACTCACACACTCTCCGTATTGATCTTGTCTGTTTTTGTGACGTTGCGTTCCATCTGTTCGGCTACCTGATCGGCGCGCCAGATACTGTTGATCACGTGGATCAACGCCTGGGCCGAGGACTCTATGATGTCGGTGGCCAGGCCCATGCCGTGGAATTTGCGGCCCTTGTATTCGGCGACTATATCGACCTGGCCGAGGGCGTTCTTGCCTTCGCCCTTGCCCTTGAGTTCATATTTGTCGATGCGGATCTCGTAGCCTGTGATGCGATTGATGCACTGGTAGACGGCGTCCACAGGGCCATTGCCGGTGGCCGCTTCGCTGATGGTCTCCTGGCCCACTTTCAATTTCACCGAGGCGGTGGCCATCACAGAGCTGCCGCTCTGGACCCCGAGATACTCCAGCTTGAAGTGCTCGGGCTCTTCGTGGATCTGGCTGAAGAAGGCCAGCGCTTCGAGGTCATAGTCGAACACCTGCCCCTTCTTGTCGGCCAGGGTCAGGAACTTGCCGTAGAGGTCGTCGAGATCGTAACTGCTCTCGGCGTAGCCCATGGATTCCATTCTGTGCTTGATGACGTGGCGGCCGGAGCGGGAGGTCATGTTGAGGTTGTTCTGGGTCAGGCCGATGCTCTCGGGGGTGATGATTTCATAGGTGTTTTTCGCCTTGAGCACGCCGTCCTGATGAATGCCGGAGCTGTGGGAGAAGGCGTTGGCGCCGACGATGGCCTTGTTGGGCTGCACTGGCATGTTGCAGAGCTGGCTGACCAGGGCGCTGGTACGATGAATTTCACTGTGGCGGATGTTGGTGTGCACCCCGAGCAGATCTGCGCGGGTTTTCAGTATCATGGCCACCTCTTCCAGCGAGCAGTTGCCTGCCCGTTCACCTATGCCGTTGATGGTGCACTCGATCTGGCGGGCCCCCATCTGCACGGCGCCGATGGAGTTGGCCACCGAGAGGCCCAGATCGTCGTGACAATGCACCGAGATGATGGCCTGATCTATGTTCGGTACCCGGTTGAACAGGGTCTGGATGATGCCGGAGAACTCGGTCGGTACCGTGTAGCCCACGGTGTCCGGAATATTGATGGTGCGGGCACCCGCCTTGATGGCGGCCTCGACCATGCGGCAGAGATTATCAATCGGGGTGCGCCCCGCATCTTCGCAGGAGAACTCCACATCGTCTGTGTAGCGGCGGGCATGCTTGATGGCGCTGATGCCCATCTCCAGCACATCCTCGAAGCTCTTCTTGAGCTTGCTCTCCACATGGATGGAGGAGGTGGAGATGAAGGTGTGGATGCGAAAGGCTTCAGCGACCCGCAGGGCTTCGCCGGCGGCGTCTATGTCTTTGGGCAGGGCGCGGGCCAGGGCGCAGACCCGGCTGTTCTTGATGTGGCGCGCTATGGTCTGCACCGATTGAAAATCACCGGGGGAGGAGACAGGGAATCCCACCTCCATGATGTCGACACCGAGCCGCTCCAGCGCCTGGGCTATCTGCAGCTTCTCCTTGACTGTCAAACTGGCCGCCAGGGCCTGCTCACCATCACGCAAGGTGGTGTCGAATATGATGACCCTATCTGACATGTGACTTCCCTCTTCCTAAGTTCGGTGACGTGCATCCTGCGGTGGCATAAAAAAACCCGTGCAGGGTGCACGGGTTTTTGTAAATTCCGGCTATGCCTGAGCCCGGCTACAAGGATCCCGCGCGACTGGTCGCGATTAGGGAGAGTAGTAGTAGCGGAGCGGCAATAGGCATGATGACTCAATCCTTCCAGTCGATAACGCTTTTACCAATATCGAGATTTTTATGCTGTGTCAACCCGAACTCACAGGTTCAATCCGCTGGTTTATTTAATCGGATTGTAAAGGAGTGCAAATTTACTTGTCCCATATTCGGCCCTTGCCCGATTATCTGGTCATTCCTGCTGTACTCGATCACCTGCGCAATCAGATCGACTTATCAGTTTTTGCTGAATTATCTGAGGTATTCAATGGAAAAACGTAGACCTGGTCGTCCGGTCGGGCGTTCTGACATTCGTGACAAGTTGCTTTCCGCTGCTCGTGAGCGTTTTCTCAATACGCCCTACAGCAAGGTCACTACCCGCGAGATCGCCGAGCTGGCTGGCTCCAATCTGGCGATGATCCATTACTACTTCGGCAGTAAAGAGGGCCTCTACAAGGCGGTGCTGGGCGATGTCGCCGAGCCGCTGGACCAGGCCTGGCATGATGAGACCGGCAATCGCAGTCTGAATGATCTGCTCAACACCTACTATCAGGTGATGGCCCCCAACAGCGAACTGACCTCCGCCATCTCCAGCGCATTATCGACCGAGAAGAGCCCGGGTCGGGATTTTGTGCTGAATCGTCTGCTGGAGCGTCAACTGCCCCAGTTCGATGCCTTGCTGGAGTCCATGAAGAACAACGGTGAACTGGGTGACAACCTGGATCCCGAGATGCTGAAGATCTCCTTCCTCAGCATGATGTGGCAACCGTTCGTGATGAAGGATCTCTACGAGCAGGTGTTTGGCCTGACAGTGGATGAGCACTTCATGGCCCGTCTGGCGGATCACAACTGCCGGCTGATGGAGAGTGGCCTGCGCGGCACCCTGAACTGATCATTTGCCGCGCTTGTCGTAAAAAAAGGGCCATTCGGCCCTTTTTTTCATCAATCTGTTATCTGACCGTCAACCAAGTGTCACCTCACCGCCCTAGTCTGCACTGAGACTTCAGGGAAGGAGGGGTTATGAACAAGATCCAGCAATGGGACCTGCAGGTGTGCCGCATCTGCCTGCTCCACGCCTACAACCGACCGCAGGCCAGGATCAGCCGACTCATCTCCCGCACCGGTGACGGCCCGCTCTACGCCGTGCTGGCCGCCCTGCTCTGGTGGCAGGGGGAGGCGGAGCGTGAGCTGGTGGGGGTGGCCCTGCTTGCCTTTGCCATCGAACTGCCGCTCTATCTGCTGCTCAAGAACGCGCTGAAACGCCAGCGTCCGGCAGGCCTGCCGGTCTTCATCACCCCTTCCGATCGTTATAGCTTGCCCTCCGGCCATACCGCAGCCGCCTTCCTGATGGCGACAGTGATGGCTGCCAGCTTCCCGCTCTGGGCGCCCCTGCTGTTTGCCTGGGCCGCACTGGTAGGGGCGTCACGCCTGCTGCTCGGGGTGCACTACCTGAGCGATCTGGTGGCCGGTGCCTTGCTCGGTGGTGGCTGCGCCCTGCTGGCGCTCAGCTGGAGTCAGGGATGAGGATACTATTCGGGGTACAGGGCACAGGCAACGGTCACATCAGCCGCAGTCGCACCCTGGCGCGGGCGCTGCGCGCCCGTGGGCTTGAGGTCGACTACCTGTTCAGCGGTCGCCCCGCCGACGGCTATTTCGAGATGGCCGAGTTTGGCGATTATCGTACCTTTGCCGGTATCACCTTCGTCAGCCACGAGGGTGCCATCTCGGGCTGGCGTACCCTCAAAGGCCTCTCGCCCCTGCGTTTCTTGCGGGACATGCGGGCCCTGGATTGCCGCGATTACGACTTGGTGATCAGCGATTTTGAGCCACTCAGTGCCCATGCCGCCCGTCGCTGGGGCAAGCCCAGCCTCACCATCAGCCATCAGGCCAGCTTCGACTGGCCGATCCCGCGCTGGGGCGAGAGCGGCTTCAATCGCCAGCTGATGCGCCACTTCGCCCCGGTCCGCCAGTCCCTCGGACTGCACTGGTTTCACTTCGGCCAGCCGCTGCTGCCGCCCATCATAGATCCCATCGCCCAGGCCCACGACAATCAGCAGATCCTGGTCTATCTGCCGTTTGAGCAGACCGAAGCCATCGCGGCCCTGTTGTCGCGCTTCAACCAGCAGCGCTTCGTCTGCTTTCACCCGGCCATTCGCAGTGCCAGCCAGTGGCGCAACATAGCGTTCGAGCCGCAGGCGCGGGAAAGCTTCAAGCAGGTGCTGGCCGGCTGTCGCGGCGTCATCACCAACGGCGGTTTCGAACTGGCCTCGGAGGCGCTGACGCTCGGCAAGAAGCTGCTGGTCAAGCCGCTGGGAGGACAGTTCGAGCAGCTGACCAACGCCAAGACGCTGGAGTTGATGGGGCTGGCCCGGCTGATGGATGCGCTCGATGCCAATGCTGTGCGGGCTTGGCTGGATGCCTCGGCCCCGGGCCAGATCCTCTATCCCGATGTGGCGGGCGAACTGGCGGGCTGGCTGGCGGACGGGGCAAAGGAGAGCGTGGCCGAACTCTCGCGCCGGCTGTGGGCTCGCACCCTGTTTCCGGAAGAGGTGTGTGATCGCTTGAGCGAGCTGGAAGGCGGATGCCCGTTGAGCAGCAGTTGGTTATCGCAAGTGAGCGCCTTTGACTAGACTGAAAGCGATCCCACCAAGGAGAGGACGGACACCATGCGCTTTACCAATGAAAACGGCGACACCATGACCCTGGCAGACAACCTGACCCTGCATGAATTGCTGGACATGGGGGTCAGCATCTCTGTCTGCGAAGAGACGGATCCGGATCAGCAGATCTGGCTGGCAGAGCCGGAAGACGAACAGTAAGTCTGTGCTCTGCTCGACGGCCCATCCCAAGGGGTGGGCTATTTTTTTCCAGATTGCCTCGTTGTGACAGCATGATCCGCTAGCCAGTCCCCCATCTTCCCAGCATTGTTCCCACCCGTTTCACCAAGTCACTGAATGTTAATAGCTGTTTGAAATTTATGACTGTTATGGTCAGACAAAGCCGTGGACAAGCGTTCACAAGCGGGTTAAGTTGGTTTTTCACCCGCTTTGCGGGTGAATGATGGAAAAAACCTATTTTTCTACTATCGACGGCACCGAACTCGCCTGGCCCGTATTCAGACAACAACAAGACACGGACCGGCGCTGCCGGGAAGCAGCGGACTGTCGATAGCTTTCGCTTAACGGAGCAAAGCCTGGAGGGCTTTATCATGGAGATGTTATCAGGCGCCCAGATGGTGGTTAGAGCGCTGGAAGATCAGGGAGTTGAGCACGTTTTCGGCTACCCTGGTGGCTCAGTGCTCGACATCTATGACGCTCTCTTTGAAAACGGCAAGATGGAGCATGTCCTGGTGCGGCACGAGCAAGCCGCGGTGCACATGGCGGACGGTTACGCCCGCTCCACCGGCAAGGTGGGCACAGTGCTGGTGACCTCGGGTCCCGGCGCCACCAATTGCATCACGGGGATCGCGACCGCCTACATGGACTCCATCCCCCTGGTGATCCTGTCCGGCCAGGTGCCGACCAGCATGATCGGGGAAGATGCGTTCCAGGAGACCGACATGATCGGCATCTCCCGTCCTGTGGTGAAGCACAGCTTCCTGTGCAAGAAGGCGAGCGAGATCCCCGAGGCCATCAAGAAGGCCTACTACATAGCCGCCAGTGGCCGCCCGGGGCCCGTGGTGGTGGATCTGCCCAAAGACGTGCAGAACCCGAAAGAGAAATTTCCCTACCAGTATCCCGAGACCGTCTCGCTGCGCTCCTACAATCCGACCAAGGCCGGACACAAGGGCCAGATCAAGCGGGCCGCCAAGTTGCTGGTGGAGGCACAGCGCCCCGTCATGTACGTGGGCGGCGGCGCCATCAATGCCAATGCCGATCATCTGGTGACCAAGCTGGCGGAGCTCTTGAACCTGCCGGTGACCACCACCCTGATGGGGCTGGGGGCCTTCTCCGGCACTCATCCGCAATTCATCGGCATGCTGGGGATGCACGGCACCTTCGAAGCGAACAAGACAATGCACAACGCGGATCTCATTTTCGCCGTGGGTGCCCGCTTCGATGACCGCGTGACCAACAACGTGGCCAAGTTCTGTCCCAACGCCACCATAGTTCACATCGATATCGATCCTACCTCCATCTCCAAGACGGTGCAGGCTCATGTGCCCATCGTCGGCTCGGTGGAAACCGTGCTGGAGCAGATGCTGGAAGTGATCCGCGAGTGTGGCTTCGACAACGACAAGCAGGCGCTGGCGGACTGGTGGAGCCAGATCGCCCAGTGGCGCTCCCGCAATTGTCTGGCCTATGAAACCCATCCCACCCTGATCAAGCCGCAGCAGGTCATAGAGGCGCTTTACAAGGTGACCAAGGGGGAGGCCTTCGTCGCCTCCGACGTGGGCCAGCATCAGATGTTTGCCGCGCTCTACTATCCGTTCGCCAAGCCGCGCCAGTGGATCAACTCCGGTGGCCTCGGCACCATGGGCTTTGGCATTCCGGCCGCCATGGGCGCCCAGTTTGCCAACCCGGATGCCGTGGTCTGCTGCGTCACCGGTGACGGCTCGGTGCAGATGAACATCCAGGAACTCTCCACCTGTTTGCAGTACGGTGTGCCCATCAAGATCATCTCCATCAACAACCGCGCCCTCGGCATGGTCAAGCAGTGGCAGAAGATGTTCTACGGCGGCCGTCACAGCCACTCCTACATGGAATCCCTGCCGGACTTCGTCAAGCTGGCGGAGGCCTATGGCCACGTCGGCATAGCGGTGAGCGATCCGGCGGAGCTCCAGAGTGCCATGGAGAGGGCCTTCGCCATGAAGGATCGACTGGTGTTTATGGACATCTCGGTCGATCCAGACGAGCACGTCTATCCGATGCAGATCAAGTTTGGCGCCATGGACGAGATGTGGCTGAGCAAGACGGAGAGGACCTGACAATGGGGCACATTATTTCGGTCGTACTCAGGGACCTCAAGTTTGGTTCCATCAATGACGAGATGTGGCTGAGCAAGACGGAGAGAACCTGATGAGGCATATCATTTCAGTACTGCTGGAAAACGAGTCCGGCGCCCTGAGTCGCGTGGTAGGTCTCTTCTCCCAGCGCGGCTACAACATCGAGACCTTGACGGTGGCGCCTACAGAGGATCCCACTCTGTCCCGCATGACAATCGTCACCATGGGCGACGAGCGGGTGCTGGAGCAGATCCAGAAGCAGTTGCACAAGCTGGTGGACGTGCTCAAGGTGTGCGATCTCAGCGAGGGTGAGCATATCGAGCGGGAGATAGCGCTGATCAAGGCGCGTGCCGCCGGTGGCGCTCGCGACGAGCTGAAACGGCTGGCGGACATCTTCCGTGGCCAGATCGTCGACGTGACCCCGGAGCAGTACACTGTACAGCTGGTGGGCACCAGCGAGAAGCTGGACGCCTTCATCAAGACCGCGGCCCAGACCAACGAGATCATCGAGGTGGTGCGCTCGGGGGTTTGTGGCATCTCCCGGGCTGACAAGGCACTGCGCCCCTGATTGTTTCGCCGAGAAGACTGTTATTCCAAAAGGGCTCTGCGGAGCCCTTTTTCATGGGCGCAAGGTGAGCAAGGGGGAAGTGCGAGTCTGTCATTTTCTTTCAAATGATCAGTAAACTATCCACAAAAGCTGTGGAAAACTCTGTAGATTAGCGGTGTGTCTAGCGTTAGTTAGCTGATCTTAAAGGGGTATTTTGATCTGATCTCTGCTGGGGTGCAATTGTGCAATCCACTCTGGCGGGTGTGAGTGTTTGCTTATCCTCTCTCCCTTGCCAGGCAGGCGCTGACGATGAGGATTGGGATCCGGTCAGGATCCTGATTTGATCTTGCGGATCAACATGTCGCCCGTCCGCCATAAAAAAACCCGCCTCTCGGCGGGTTTTTCACAAGGTCGGCTGAAGGTCGATTACTCGGCCTGAGCTGCCTGGATACCGGTCAGGGCTATGGTGTAGACGATGTCGTCAACCAGGGCGCCACGGGACAGGTCGTTGACCGGCTTGCGCATGCCTTGCAGCATGGGGCCGATGGAGACCAGGTCAGCGGAGCGCTGTACCGCCTTGTAGGTGGTATTGCCGGTGTTCAGGTCCGGGAACACGAACACTGTGGCCTTGCCGGCAACCGGTGAGTTCGGTGCCTTGGACTTGGCCACGTTCTCCATGATGGCCGCATCGTACTGCAGCGGGCCGTCGATGATGAGGTCGGGGCGCTTGGCCTTGGCCAGCTCGGTCGCTTCACGTACTTTCTCTACATCGGCACCGGCGCCAGAGGTACCGGTGGAGTAGGAGATCATGGCGACGCGCGGCTCTATGCCGAAAGCGGCAGCGGAGTCGGCGGACTGGATGGCGATCTCGGCCAGCTGTTCGGCAGTGGGATCCGGGTTGATCGCGCAGTCGCCGTACACCAGCACCTGATCAGGCAGCAGCATAAAGAAGATCGACGAAATCAACGAGGAGCCCGGGGCTGTCTTGATGATCTGCATCGGCGGACGTATGGTGTTGGCGGTGGTGTGTACCGCGCCAGATACCAGACCGTCCACTTCGCCACGCTCCAGCATCATGGTGCCCAGCACCACGTTGTCTTCCAGCTGTTCGCGGGCAACCACTTCGGTCATGCCCTTGTTCTTGCGCAGCTCGACCAGACGCGGCACATAGCGCTCACGCACTTCCAGCGGATCTATGATCTCGACACGGTCGGTCAGCACCACGCCCTGCTGTTCGGCGACGCGACGGATCTCTTCCGGGTTGCCCAGCAGCACCGGACGGGCGATGCCACGCTCGGCACAGATGGCGGCAGCCTTGATGGTACGCGGCTCTTCGCCTTCCGGCAGCACGACGCGTTTGTTGGCCTGACGGGCCAGCTCGGTCAGCTGATAACGGAATGCCGGCGGGCTCAGACGACGGGAACGGGTGGACTTGGCGGAGAGAGACTCGATCCAGTGCTTGTCGATGTGGCCAGCCACATAGTCCTGCACCAGTTCGATACGCTCGCGGTCATCTTCCGGAATGTCGACGTTGAAGTTCTGCAGGCTGACGGCGGTCTGCCAGGTGTTGGTGCCTGTGATCATGATCGGCAGGCCGGTGGCCATGGCCTGTTGGCACAGGGCCAGCACTTGTGGTTCCGGATGATAGTTGCCGGTCAGCAGCAGGGCACCCAGCTTGACGCCGTTCATGGCGGAGAGGCAGGCGGAGACGATGACGTCGGAACGGTCACCGGAGGTCACCAGCAGGCTGCCCGGACGGAAGTGCTCAACCATGTTGTGGATGGAACGGGCACAGAAGGTCACGGTCTGCAGGCGACGGCTGTCCAGCTCACCCTTGTGCAGGATCTTGGCGGCCAGGTGCTTGGCGAGATCCTTGGCGCGCGGGGCGATCAGCTGGGTATTCCAGGGGATGCAACCCAGGATGCGCAGCGGGCTCTTGCCGAATACCTGCAGCACTTCCAGATTGTGAGCCGCTTCAGAGGTGTGGTGGTGCGCCTCGAACATCTCGGTCAGGTCGGGGCGGGTCACGCCGTGCTCGTCAACCGGAGCGCCAACCTTGTTGATGACACAACCCACGATACGGGGGTTGCTGACGCCACCGAAGTTGGAGCAGGCCAGCTCGATGCGCTCTTTCAGCTTCTGGCTGGAGTCGTTGCCCGGGTGGGTCACGAACACCATGTCGGCATCCAGCGCCTTGGCGACGTCGTAGTTCAGCTTGTTGGCAAACGGCTGCTTGTCGGTCGGAACCATGCCTTCGATGACCAGCACCTCGGCACCACTCGCCTTCACGTGTTCTTCGAAGCGGGCCACTATCTCTTCCAGCAGGATATCTGTGTTGCTGGAGGTGATCATGTTCTCGGCGTAGGAGAGGGCGAACGGCTCGGGCGGGTTGATGTTGGCAGCGGCGCGGATCACGGCGGTGGAGCGCTCGGTACCGGTTTCACCCGGACGCGGCTGGGCGACCGGTTTGAAGAAGCTGACATTGACACCGTGACGTTCCATGGCGCGGACAACGCCAAGACTCACGGAAGTTACGCCGACACCAGTGCCGACCGGGATAAGCATAATAGTGCGTGCCACTTAATACCCCTTGCTCATTTTTTGGGATCAGGAAAAGGCCGCCCTGGGGCGGCCTTGCTCTACAGCGAAATTATGCGCCGACCAGTTCCAGCGCATCGTGGGCAATGACCCACTCCTCGTTGGTCGGGATAACCAGGGCCTTGGTGGAACCAGCCTTGGTGATCTCGCCACCCTTGCCAAAACGAGCCTTCAGGTTGGCGTCGTGATCGACGTCAAAGCCCAGCAGACCCAGCTTGTTCAGGGTGATTTCACGGATCGGGGCGGAGTTTTCACCGATACCACCGGTGAAGACCACGGCATCCAGACGACCGTCCATGGCGGCGGCGTAGGCGCCGATATACTTGGCCAGGCGATAGCAGTAAACGTCCATGGCACGCTTGGCTTCTTCTTTGCTGTCGTAGTTGTCTTCAACGAAACGGCAGTCGGAAGTGACTTCGGTCAGACCCTGCAGACCGGACTCTTTGGTCAGCATGGTGTTGATATCCGCCACGCTCATGCCCAGTTTGTCGTGCAGGAAGAAGATGATGGCCGGGTCCAGATCGCCGGAGCGGGTACCCATGACCAGGCCTTCCAGCGGGGTCAGACCCATGGAGGTATCAACGGATTTGCCGTTCTTGATGGCACAGACGGAACCGCCGTTGCCCAGGTGGCAGTTGATGATGTTCAGCTCTTCCACCGGCTTGTCCAGCTGCTTGGCTGCTTCCAGGCTGATGTAGTAGTGGCTGGTGCCGTGGGCGCCGTAGCGACGGATGCCGTTCTCTTTGTAGAGCTTGTACGGCAGGGCGTACAGGAAGGCTTCTTCCGGCATGGTCTGGTGGAAGGCGGTGTCGAACACGGCCACGTTCTTGTCGGCCAGGGCCGGGAAGATACGGCGGGCTTCACGGATACCGATCAGGTGAGCCGGGTTGTGCAGCGGTGCGTAAGGTACGGCGGCTTCGATGCCGGCGATCACGTCATCACAGATCACGACGGAGGAGGTGAAACGCTCACCACCGTGAACAACACGGTGACCGATGGCGATCAGATTCTTGGACAGTTCCGGATTGAGCGGCAGGATCTTGTTGACGATGTAGTCCAGCGCTTCCTGGTGAGCGGCACCTGCGCCCAGATCGGCACTGCCTTTCTCGCCATTCAGTTTCCACTTGATGCGGGCGTCGTCGAGGTTGAAACACTCGGCCAGGCCGGACAACAGA
The DNA here is from genome assembly GCF_963899385.1 of Aeromonas sp. MR7. NCBI lineage: Bacteria > Pseudomonadati > Pseudomonadota > Gammaproteobacteria > Aeromonadales > Aeromonadaceae > Aeromonas > Aeromonas sp. MR7. The sequence continues at coordinate 262,528 of NZ_CAWQXH010000032.1, read as the reverse complement.
TCATCACCGGTGGTTGCGTCAATGACAGCAAACTTCAGGGACGAGCTGCCACAGTTAAGTACAAGAACCAGCTTACTCATGAATAAATCCTATCGCAGATTGGGTTGTGTAGGAGGATGCGTTGGACGCGTTGCGTCCAAAAACTTTCAACTTATCCTTATGAGGGTTGGCAATCTGTTGCTTGCCCCTTGTATAGTGATACAAGACCCGAAATCCAGACGTCCCTGACAGCGCAACGGCAGGCCATTGGCGCAAAAATTGGGCGTACAAAGGATAACCCGATTGTTGAAAAATAACAAAGTCATCCTCAACCTTTGTTATTGCACATCAAATATAGTCGAGGTTTTGCCGTTAATACGTTCAAAAAAAGCTCGGAGGTAGCATGAGCATGAACATTTTTGGAACTAAATTACAGCAAGGCCGTCATTATATGACCCTTTGGCCCCGCCGTCCCGAGCTTAATTCCATGTTTCCCGAGAACCGGGTGATCAAGGCCACCGAATTCGCCCTCAAGATCATCCCGGCGCTGGCGGTGCTCAGCGTCATGCTGCAGTTCCAGCTTGGTGAGCTGCACTACTGGCCTTCGGTCATGGCCTCTGTGCTGTTTCTGCTCAGTTTGCCGCTGCAAGGTTACTACTGGCTCGGTCAGCGCGCCGATACCCGGCTGCCTCCTTCCCTTGCCAGCTGGTATCGCGAGATCAACGGCAAGATGAACGAGCAGGGCGGACATCGCCAACTGGTGGCCCAGCCCCGTTACGAAGAGCTGGCCGATACCCTCAATGCCGCCTTCAAGCAGCTGGACAAATCCTTTCTCTACGAATAGGCGAACAAGGTTTTCCAATCAGACAAAGGCGCCCAGAGGCGCCTTTTCCATCTATCGCGATCAGGCCGCCAATACCTTGCGGATCTCCTGGATGGAGAGCTTGTATTGACGGGGGCACTGGCGCCATACGGTCAGCATGCGCTGGTACTTGTCACGCATGGCGATATCGCTGGAGAGCTCGTCACACGGGCACTTGAGTTCGGGGAAGCGTTTGTCCACTTCCAGCAGGAAGCAGACGTAGTCGGCCAGCTCCCGCTCCTGGCTGCGGCTGTAGCCGTTGAACTCCAGCCGGCTGGCATTGATTTCACCCTGATCGGCGCCATCCAGGTTGCCCCAGGAGATGGCCAGCGCATGGTGCAGCTCCAGAGTGTCGATCACCTCCTGGCAGGTGGCCAGATCCAGATGACCGAAACTCTTCTCCAGTTCGAGGATCTGCAGGCAGTAGCCGCGCGCTATGATGGTGCTGGCCCGCTGGTAAGACGCCGCTTTCTCCGGATTGAGTTTGGCCAGGATCTCGTACTGGTTGCTCAGGATCAGGCGTTCGGTGTGGCTCATGTTCATGGGCTTTTCTCACTGGAAAATGAAACTGGGGTCACGTTAACCCATATCTCAGATGAATTTTTTGATCTGGCAGGGGAGGTTGGCGAGAAAGCCGGGTCGGGAAATCAAAATGGCTCTGCGACGGGTTAATTAATGGTAGCGGCTGCGCACTTGTGTTTCGGCCTGAGCTGGCAACAATATGGGTGTCATTTGGATTGCACCAACTGACTCACCAAGGCCCCGATACAGGTGCATGCATGACCATCACAACCAGGACTCAGTCGCCGTGACCACAGGTTCTGGCCGACGGGGCAAGGAAAGGGCGGCCGAGATGGCTCGCCGCCGGGATGCGCTGGCTGATGCCGTCATCACGCAGCGAGACTGGCGAGCGGACCAACGAAGGGCCTGCAGTTGCAGGCCCTTTTTGTATTGGGTGTTTTTCAGGCCGGGCGGGTTCAACCCTTGATGAGGTCGAGCACCACCTGATGGTGGTCGCTGGTCTTGAACTTGTCGAAGCGGTGGGCGACCTTGCCCTCTTCATCGATGAGGAAGCTCAGCCGGTGAATGCCGTCATACTCCTTGCCCATGAACTTCTTCGGGCCCCAGACGCCAAAGGCATCGGCCACCGCGTGATCTTCATCGGCCAGCAGGCGGAAATTGAGGCTGTCGCGCTCCTCGAATTTCTTCAGACGCTTGGCCGGATCCGGGCTGATGCCGAGCACCACCACGTTGAGGGCCGCCAGCTCGCTATTGATGTCACGCAGACCGCAGGCCTGCGTGGTGCAGCCCGGTGTCATCGCCTTGGGATAGAAATAGATGAGCACCTTCTTGCCACGCAGATCGGCAAGACGAACCGGGTTGCCGTCCTGATCGGGCAGGGAAAAGTCGGGGGCCTGGGTACCAGCCTGTAGTGGTTGCATGGGGTCTCCGAACGCCGTCAGGCGTGTTTGTTGTTGACGATGAATTCGAACGATTCTGCGCCCAGTTCGCGACAGAATCCGGCGAAGGCCGTTTCCGAGCCGGCGGTCTCTCCCTGCTTGGCCAGATTGAGCTGAAAGCTCGCCTTGAGCAGGTTGAACGGTTGCTGCTCCAGGGTAATGGTCTGCATGGCCTGGATGTCCCAGCCGTGGTCGCTGAAGAACTGGGTGCACTGGCTTACGATGCCGGGCTGGTCACGGATCAGGATCTCGGCGTTGGCGCTGATGTCGTACTGCAGTGAGTGGTGGCGCTCGGTACGTTTCATCATGGTGATGAGATCCCACTCCTGACTGCGCAGGGGCAGACTTATCTCGAGTTGCATCAGGCTGTTCCAGTCCCCGGACAGCAGCATGATGAAGGTGAATTCATTACCGAAGATACCAAGACGGCTGTCGACAATGTTGCAACCACAGCCACTGACGTGGCGGGTGACCTCATTGACTATGCCAGGCCTGTCCGTGCCTATGGCCGTTACGACCAGGTAGTGAGTCATAAATCTTCTCTCGTCCATTAGCTTGTTGCGAATGTGAGCGCAGTGGGTGCCGCCCTGACCGGGTGGCCGGCCTTGGGCCATTCCCTGCGCTGTTACATGGCAACCTTGTAAGAATGCCGTGGTCGCGAGCCTTGTCTCGAGTCGAGAAGACCCGGGATTGGCGCAGGCCGTCGCGCTCGCGCACCGCTTTTGGTGCAGAATGGTATCACGGCTTGCCCCCTGCCTCCCTTGTTTTTCCAAGGGGGCAGCTTTACCATAACGCCCCTGAAAATCGGGAGAAATATCCATGTTACGCGGTAGTATCGTTGCCCTCGTTACCCCCATGCTGGCTTCAGGCGAAGTCGATTGGACCAGTCTGGCCGCCTTGGTCGATTATCATGTCAGCGCAGGCACCACCGCCATAGTTGCGGTTGGCACCACGGGGGAATCGGTGACCCTGAGCGAGCAGGAGCACATTGCCGTCGTGGAAAAAACCGTGGAACTGGCCGCCGGACGCATTCCCGTCATCGCCGGTTGCGGCTCCAACAATACCGCCCATGCCATCGCCCTGGCCAAACGATTCGCCGAAACGGGCGTGGTGGCGGGTCTCTCGGTTACCCCTTATTACAACAAACCCACCCAAGAAGGCCTCTATCGTCACTATTGTGCGATCGCCGAGGCTAGTGGTCTGCCCCAAATTCTTTATAATGTGCCCGGTCGCACCTGTTGCGATCTCAAACCGGAGACGGTAGCCCGACTGGCCAAGGTGCCCGGCATCATAGGTCTGAAAGAGGCCACCGGGGATCTGAGCCGTACTCCGCTGCTGCGTGAGCTGTGCGGAGCGGAATTCGCGCTTTATAGTGGCGATGATGCCAGTGGATGTGATTTTATGCTGCAAGGTGGCGACGGAGTCATTTCGGTCACCACCAATATTGCAGCGGCCCAGATGGCCGACATGTGTCGTGCAGCGCTGGCCGGTGATGCCGGTCTGGCCCATGACATCAACAATCGATTGATGCCGTTGCATCAGACTCTGTTCTGCGAACCGAGTCCCATCCCGGTGAAGTGGGCCTGTGCCCGACTGGGATTGATGGCGACGGCGACCTTGCGTCTGCCGCTCACCGACCTCACCCCCGAGGGCGAACAAGCGATGACGCGAGCACTGACCACTGCGGAGTTGATGGCGAGTGTTTAAAGCAAATGGAAAGGGAAATGCAGTGCGCCTGGTGCTGAGTGTGGCGACCGTTGCCGTGCTGGCAGCCTGTAGCTCACCCCAAGAGCGCAAGATGGCCAACCGTGGTTTCGAGTACGAGGATGCCCGCCTTGAAGGCCGCGCGTTCCTGGTGCCGGCCGGGTTGAGTACCCCCGCCTTTAACAGCAGCTTCGACATCCCGGCGCTGCCCGAGAGCAGCCGCGAAGGTGCCCTCGGCGCCAAGATTGACGTGCGCCCGCCCGCCCAGCTGCTGACCGTGGTGCCGGGCAGCCAGGTGGTGCCCAATGCCAGCGAGCCCACAGTGGCCTTCTATGCCCTGAGCACCTCCCAGAGCGTGGAGCGCGATACCTGGGCCTTCCTGATGAACTTCCTGGCCCAGTACAAGGTGACCACGGAGAAGCTGGACCAGCAGGCCGGCGTGTTGCAGACCGGCTGGTTTGACAACACCAAGGCCCTCGATGGCTGGAGCGAAGAGGATGACGACTTCAATATCCGTCAGCGTTACCAGTTCACCCTGCGCAACGATGTCCAGCGTCACGCGGTCAACATGTCGGTGCGGGTACTGGATCACGAAGAGACCATAGACGGCGAGACCAGCACTGTGCTGACGCCGGCCGATGCCCAGCGCTACGCCACCCGCGCCCTGAACCAGTTCTCCCTCTATTACGACAAGCAGCTTAAGTCCCGCGAACAGCACAAGGCCAACGATGGCATGGGGCTGGAGCTGGGGCTGGACAACAACGAGCTGAGTGCCTGGATTGCCGACGGTTCCTTTGATCAGGTGTGGCGTCGCCTCAACCAGGTACTGCCTGGCTATGGCTTCACCATCAAGGATACCCAGCAGTCTCTGGGCTGGATCGACGTCGAGTACGACGAGCCGGGCAGCGACTTCTGGAAGGCCAAGGGCAGCGAGCCGTTCAAACTGGAAGAGGACAAGTATCGCTTCCAGCTTGGCGAGATGGCTGGGGGCAAGACCTCCATCACACTGTTCGACAAGGACAAGAAGCCAGTGTCGTCCGGCGTCATCTCCCAGATGTACATCAGCCTGTCCGAGGCATTCGCCAAGGGCCTGGCTGACCAGGCAGCAAAAACAGAATAAAAACAGGGGCCTAGTGCCCCTGTTTTGTTAGGTTAATCCCCCTGTAAATACAGGGTCTGATGCGCTTGATATGTTAACCCCCAGAAACAGGGGCCCTGTGCTCCTGTTTTATTCCTCCCACAAACAGGAAGTGTTATTAGCCATGAGTCTTGCAGATCAAGTATTGGCGGTGAATGACGATTTGCCGATCCGTACCGATAAACCTGTCCATTCCGGCAAAGTGCGCAGCGTCTACTGGTTGACCCCCGCAGACAGTGCCCGGCTCATCAAGGAGAAAGGCTATGATGTGCCAGCCGATGCGCCGCTTGCCCTCATGGTGATCAGCGATCGCATCTCTGCCTTCGACTGCATCTGGCAAGGTGTGGACGGGCTGAACGGCGTACCTGGCAAGGGGGCGGCACTCAACGCCATCTCCAGCCACTGGTTCAAGCTGTTCAAGGAGAAGGGACTGGCCGACAGCCACATCCTGGACATCCCGCACCCCTTCGTCTGGATCGTGCAAAAAGCCCGCCCCGTGATGATCGAGGCGATCGCCCGCCAGTACATCACAGGCTCCATGTGGCGTGCCTACAAGGATGGCGAGCGCGAGTTCTGCGGCATCACCTTGCCGGAAGGCCTGAAGAAGGATCAGAAGCTGCCGGAAATCCTCATCACTCCCTCCACCAAGGGTGTGCTGACAGGGCTGGATGGCGTGCCTGAGGCCGATGACGTCAACGTCTCCCGCGCCGATATAGAGCGCCACTACCAGGGCTTCAACTTCAGCAAGCTGGCCGATATCGACCGCTACGAAGTGCTGCTCAAGGAAGGCTTCAACGTCATCAGTGACGCCCTGGCCGAGCTGGATCAGATCTTCGTCGATACCAAGTTCGAGTTTGGCTATGTCCAGGACGCGGCCGGCAACGAGAAGCTCATCTATATGGATGAAGTGGGTACCCCCGACAGCTCCCGCATCTGGGATGGTGCCGCCCTGCGCGACGGCCAGATCGTCGAGAAGTCCAAAGAGGGTTTCCGTCAGTGGCTGCTGAACCACTTCCCGGATCCGGATATCCTGCTCAACAAGCACCGCATGCCGGAACGCTTCGCCCTGGCCCGTGACAACAAGTTGCCGACCGAGGTGATGATGGATATCTCCAACACCTATGTAGGGATCGCCGAGAAGATCATCGGTCAGCCGCTGGTGCGCAGTGCCAATCCCAAGCAGGAGATCATCGAGGTGCTGCGGGAGCAGTACGGTCTGATCGACTGAGGATCGCCGCTTTTTTTGTCGCCGGGAAACAAACGTTTGCTGGTGGTGAAAGGAACAGCCGACAAACAGACGGGCCCCAGTGCGGGGCCCGTTTTTATTGGTTTTTCAACTGTTTGGCAAGGCGTCAGCCATTGACTTTGAACACCTGGCCGGTCTGCACGCCGAGCACGGATTTCTGGTAGGCCTGGGCCACCCGGGCGGCCGGCACCGGCACGAAGCCCGGGAAGAAGGCGGCGTATTTGTCCATCGACTCGGTCAGCACGGTCGGGCTCACCACGTTGATGCGCAGCCCCTTGGGCAGTTCGCAGGCTGCCGCCTTGACGAAGTGCTCTATGGCGCCGTTGATGGTGGTCGCACTGGCCCCCCAGTTGATGGGCTCCTCGCTCAGAATGCCGCTGATCAGGGTGATGGAACCCTTGTCATTCAGGTGGGGGATGGCGGCACGGGTCAGATTGATCTGGCCCATCAGCTTGCTCTCGATCCCCACTTGCCACTGCTCGTCCGTCATCTCGGTCAGGCCGTTGAAGGCCACGCTGCCGCTGGCCACCACCAGTGCATCGAACGTCCCCAGCTTGGCAAACAGCGCCTTGATGGAGGCGGGGTCACGCATGTCGACAGTGGCATCGCCACGACTGTGACCGACCCGGATCACCTGGTGGTCTTTGGCAAGCAACTCACTGACGGCCGAGCCGACGGTGCCGGAGGCACCCACAATCACAATCTTCATCTGTTTCACTCCTGGTTGGGATGTGTTGATTCTAGCGCGATAAAAAGGGAGAAAAAGCGCGTAAAATAAACGCATTGTTTCCATATTGGAGCTAATGATGGATATCTCCCATCTGACCAGTTTTTACGAGGTGGTGCAGCGGGGCAGTTTTTCCGCCGCCGCCGATGCCCTGGGGGTGAGCAAGGGGATGCTGAGCCGCCATGTCAGCGCCCTGGAAGCCGCCCTCAATGCCCAGCTGTTGCAGCGCACCACCCGCCGCCTCAGCCTGACCGAGGCGGGCAAGACCCTCTACTTGCAGGCGGGGCAGATCTTCGCACTGGCCCGCCAGGCGGAGCAGGACATACAGGCGCTGACCGAGGAGGACAGTGGCCGGCTGCGCTTCACCTGCCCGGTCAGCACGGGGGATCGCATGGTGAGCGAGCTGCTCGGCCGCTTTGCCGAGCTCTGCCCGGGGGTGCAGGTCGAGCTCAACTTCACCAACGCCATGGTCGACATGAGTCAGGGGGAGCACGACATAGCCCTGCGCGCCATGAGCAGCATACCCGACAACCTGGTGGCGCTGCCGCTCGGTCAGCTCAAGGACGTGGTGGTGGCCAGTCCCGCCCTGCTGGCGCGGGAAGGCCTCCCCGCCACGCCCTATGAACTGAGCGGTCGCCCCTGCCTGTTGCAGGGCCACAACCCGGCCTGGGAGCAGTGGCACTTTCGCAAGGGAGAGGAGGAGGCTCACATTCTGGTGCAGGGCAAGGTGCGGGCCAATCACTACAGTACCGTACTGCAACTGGCCCGCGCGGGCATGGGATACGCCAAGTGTCCGCTGATGCTGGTGGAGCCCTGGCTGGCGAGCGGCGAGCTGGTGGCCGTGCTGGATCAGTGGCAGACAGGTCTGCACCCGCTGCACGTGCTGCACGCCCAGCAGCGGCGGGTACCGCGCAAGATCCGGCTGTTCAAGCAGGTGCTGGCCCAGTGGTTTGCCGAGCGGCCCCACTACCTGTTGTGAGGGCTCTGCGCCGTTATTTTTCTGTCATCTTCGGCTGTTACCCTGCGCCCATCACAGCGATCAGGAAGATGAGCGAGCATGAAGGGTTATCAGGGTTGGGTTGGATTGACGCTGCTGTGCGCGGCGATGGGTATGAGTACGGCGCAGGCCGAGGTCGAGGTGGCGGTGCCAACGGATTTCCAGATCCTGGCGGTGAGCAGTGGCAAGTTGCAGGATGAGCAGCACGCCACCCTGGCGGACGGAGAGCAGCAACTGCTGGTACGCTATGAGGGGGTGATCCCGAGCCGCAATAGCAGCGAAAACGATCGGCAGGTGAGATCCGAGCCGCAGGTGCTGCGCTATCAGGCCAGTCAACAGCGCCTGCAACTGGTGGCCAGCGTACCGGCCACTGAAAAGGGGATGCAGCTTTATGCCAGGGCCCCCGTGGTGGTGTTGCAGGCGGATGGCCGGGCGCTCTCCATCCAGCAGGATGCGCTGGTGACCAGCGGCATGCTGCTCGGCATGGACTGGCGTGCCCGGCTCGATGAGTACAATCGCGGCGCCGGCAAGGCGGCGCTGACGACAGCCGCCGTGGCCACCACTGCAACCGCAGGCGCCACGGCTCCCGCCTTGGCTACCCGCGAGCTGGAAGGGCAGTTGCAGCAGATGTTCCTCAAAGCGGATCCCGAGCTTCGCAAGCGCTTCATCGGCTGGGCCGTGCCGCGACTTTAAGTTTGCGGCCCGTTGCAGTAACGTGGGGGCTCTCTTCGTGCATTGCGCCCACCTTATCCAACGAGGTCTTCATGTTTGAATTGCACACTCGCCTGCAGGCGGATACCCAGTTGCTCGGGGATCTGCCGCTTTGTCGTGTCCTGCTTGCCAAAGACAGCCAGTATCCCTGGCTCATCCTGGTGCCACGGGTCGCCAACTTGCGGGAGATTCACCATCTGGCGCCCGCGCAGCAGCAGCAGCTGATGCAGGAGTCCTGCGCCTTGGCCACCCTGATGGAGCAGGCGCTGCGGCCGGACAAGATCAACGTGGCGGCGCTCGGCAATCTGGTGCCGCAACTGCATCTGCATCATGTCGCCCGCTTTACCACGGATCGGGCATGGCCAGGTCCCATCTGGGGAGCGCATCCCTCCTTGCCTCATGACGAGGCCAGCTTGCAGCAGGAGGCCGCCGGCTGGCGCCTCAAGCTCAGCCATCTGGCCGGTTTCATTCCGCTTGCCGCTGATAATTGAGTCAAGTGAGAGGCGGCTCGCTATTTCGAAGCCCAAGCCGCGCTATCTGTTAGAGTTATGGTATAGATAAGCCCATTTTCGATGTTCAGGAAGGTCCCATGATAGTGACAAGAGCCGACAACGATGCCGTATTGACCACAGAAGATGTGCTGCTGAGTCTGTGTCATTCGGTTACGGATGTATTGAGTGCGGCGACCCAGAGTCAGGTGCGTTTTTCCGGCATGGTGCAGCGGATCAGCAAGACCTGCCTCAAGCCGGATATCGGCTGTTTCGTGCTGTTTGATGGCGGCTTCTCCGGCCTGGTGGTGATCAACTTCTCCGCCTCTGCGGCCATGGAGCTCTATGAGAGCTACATGCTCAGCATGGGCCTCTCCAAGGAAGATCTCGCCATCTCCCACACCTCGGACGAAGTGAGCAACGTCATGGGCGAGCTGATGAACCAGATAGTCGGCAGCTTCACCGTCAAGGTGGGCCGGGATCTGCAGACTCACATCACCCAGAACCAGCCGAAGATGCTGGCGCTGAACAAGCAGGTGATGCTGAGCGTCGATACCAACCTCGACAACCCGGAAGCGCGCCGGGTCACCTTCTTCACCGCCCGCAACAACATCTTCTATCTGGAGCTGGCGATGGACAGGACAGAGTTTATCCGCATTCACAACGATGGCATGGATGAGGAGGAGCTGGATCCGGATGCCCTGATCGCCCAGACCAAGCTGGCGGCCGCCAAGCCGGCCCCGGTGGCCGCACCGGTCGCCAACGAGCATGACGACCTGCTCGACTCGCTCGGTATCTGACGTCAGCCAATGCTGAACAAATGACAAGGCCACCCATGGGGTGGCCTTGTTGTTTGTTGCCGGGGGAGGGCTTAGAAGTTGTAGAGCAGGCCGGTACTGACGCGGCTGGACTGGCTGTCGTAGAAGCTGATGTCGGAGTTGGCCCTGGAGTAGGCCGCAGTGAAGGTGGCTGCGAGAGCATCGACGCCGAACAGCTTGTGCCAGAAGAAGGTGCCGTTGATGGCAAACTCGTCCGCATCGGCACTTTGGCCGAAGAGGGGATTTGCCTCGTCATACTTGCGCTTGCCGGCATAGAGGTTGCTGACGATGGACCACTGGGGACCGCGTTGGGCGTAGGTCAGTTTCAGACCCGTGTTCTTGAAGCTCTCGGCACTGCCGTCGAGGCGGGCTTCCTTGTAGACGATGGCGGGCTCCAGCAACTGGTTGCCGCCAAAGTGCCACTGGTAGGAGAGCTCCATGTCGTGCATCTTGCCGTTGCGATCCAGCATATCGGCGTAGTGGGTGCCGTGGCTCTGGTCATACTGCTGACCGCTGTGCTCCTCATCCATGTCCACTTCCCGGGTGGTCAGGGTGCCGTAGAAGTTGCTGCCCCAGATCTTGTCCCAGGCAAAACGCACCCCTTTTGACTTCACATCGGTCGAGCTGCGATCCACCCCGGTGGCGAAGGGATCGCTCCACAGTTCGACCGGCATGACGTTGAACACCAGCGAGGTGGCGACTATGCCCTTGTCACCCATCTCCTGACGCAGGCCGAGCTGCTGGGTGAAGTCGAAGCGCACCGCATCCTGGATCAGGTTGCCGAGGAAGATCTGGGTACGGGTATCGGCGAAGGTGTAGCGGATGTCGGCGTTGAGCAGCGGCGTCAGGCCGCTCTCGCTGTCGGGGGCGCCGAGGTCATCGATGCGACTGTGGTTGTCATCGCCGGCATAGAAGTTGGACTTGTAGCTGACGGCGTTGACCCCGCCCAGCAGAAAGCCGGACCAGCCGGACTGCTTGGGGATCTCGCCCAGATCGGCGTGGGCGGCATTGGCTGCCAGCAGACCAAGACTCAGCAGGGTGAGATTGCGCATCGATGAGACTCCTGAAATATCAGATGGTTGAATTGAACAGCCGGACATTATAGCCAGCCAGGCTTAACTCGGGCTGACCGAATTGACTCCGGCATGCTACCCCAGTGCAAGGAGGAGGTTAATCGATAATTTATCGTGCGACGGCACAAGAGTTCGGCGCGCCGTGCTGGTATTCTGTTCGGCGAATATGGGGGAGAAAACAACAAGATGAAACAAATCAAATCCTGGGCGCAATATTACGTCGACCTGATGACCAAGCTGGGACTGGTGCGCTTCAGCATGTTCCTGGCCACCGCCATCATAGTGCTGGCTGTCTCCATCCAGATGGGGGTCACCCTGTTTTTGCGCGGCACAGTGGACGTTGTCGATCTGGTGCGCTCTGTCTTCTTCGGCCTGCTGGTCACCCCCTGGGCCGTCTATTTTCTCTCCATCGTAGTGGATCAGCTGGAGGATTCCCGCCAGCGGCTGACCCGCATGGTGCGCAAGCTGCAAGACATGCGTGAGCGGGATCTGGAGCTCAACAGCCAGTTGCAGGAAAACATCAGCCGTCTCAACGCCCAGATCGCCGAGACCAACCGGGCCGAGACCCTGCGCCAGCAGGCGATCGAGGATCTGGAGAACGAGGTGTTCCAGCGCGAGAAGGCCCAGTTGCATCTGGGTGAGCGCACCGCCTTGCTGCGCTCCTTCATCGACTGCTCCCCCGATCTGGTTTACTACCGCAACGAAGACGAGCAGTTCTCCGGCTGCAACCGCGCCATGGAGGAACTCACCGGCAAGGTGGAGGCCGAACTCATCGGGCTGACCCCGTTCGACGTCTACAAGCAGGAAATAGCGAACAAGGTGGTGGAGACCGACAAGCAGGTCTTTGCCAGCAACGAGCCGCTCACCTATGAGCAGTGGCTGGAGTACCCCGACGGTCGCAAGGCCTACTTCGAGCTGCGCAAGGTGCCCTTCTTCGATCGCTTCGGCAAGCGCCTCGGCCTGCTCGGCTTTGGCCGCGACATCACCGAGCGCAAGCAGTATCAGGACAAGCTGGAGAAGGCGAGCCGCGACAAGACCACCTTCATCTCCACCATCAGCCATGAGCTGCGCACCCCGCTCAACGGCATAGTGGGGCTGAGCCGCATGCTGATGGATACGCCGCTCGATCCCAAGCAGCATCAGCAGCTCAAGACCATCCACCTGAGCGCTGTGACCCTTGGTAATATCTTCAACGACATCATAGATCTGGACAAACTCGACCGGCGCCGGCTGGAAATAGCGCCGACCCCCATCGACCTGCCCGCCTTCCTCGACGAGCTGGAGACGCTGTCACGCATCCAGGCGGAGCAGAAGGGGCTCTATCTGCATTTCGACCGGGATGGCGACATGCCGCAATTCGTGATGGCCGATGGCACCCGGTTGCGTCAGGTGTTGTGGAACCTGGTGGGCAATGCGGTCAAGTTTACCGATGAGGGCGGGGTGACGGTACGTTGCCTCTCCCACGCGGCCGATGAGCCGGGCAAGCTGGCCCTGCACTTCGAGGTGGAGGATACCGGCGTCGGCATTCCTCGCGCCCAGCAGGAGAAGATCTTCGCCATGTACTATCAGGTACAGGGCAAGAAGCACGCCACCGGCACCGGCATCGGGCTGGCGGTCTCCCGTCAGCTGGTACAGGCCATGGGCGGCCAGCTCTACGTGGACAGCGACCCGGGTGAGGGCTCCTGCTTCACCGCCGAGCTGGAGGTGGACTGTGTCGAGCCTCAGGCCGCTGACGCCGAGCCCGAGATGCCCTCCCTGGATATCCTGCTGGTGGAGGATGTGGAGTTGAACGTGACGGTAGCTTGCGCTCTGCTCAACAAGCTCGGTCATCAGGTGCAGGTGGCGCGGGACGGTGCCCAGGCGCTGGCCATGGCCAATCCCGATGACTTTGACCTGATCCTGCTGGATATCCAGCTGCCGGACATGACCGGCTTCGACGTGGCGGCCCAGCTGCTTGAGCGCTACGGCGACAGTTTGCCACCCATGGTGGCGCTCACCGCCAACGCCACCGGCGATCGCCAGTACTATCGGGATCACGGCATGCAGGATGTGATCAACAAGCCGCTGGGCTCCAGGGCGGTGCGGGAGGTGATTGGCCACCTGTTTGCGGATCTCGCCGACGATGAGGCGGATGAGCAGGCCGATGCGGGCAGCCAGGATGAGTTGCTGGACTTGCCCTTCCTCACCGACTACGCCGATACGGTGGGCAAGCCGGTGCTGCTCTCCAGTGTCGATCTGTTCGAGAAGATGATGCCGGACTACATGGCGGTGCTCGACTCCAACATGATCGCCCGCGATCAGGCTGGCGTGGTGGAGGAGGCGCACAAGATCAAGGGGGCGGCCGGCTCCATCGGTCTGCGCCGCCTGCAGCAGCTGGCCCAGCTGATCCAGAGCCCGGATCACCCCGCCTGGTGGGAGAACGTGGAGGACTGGATAGAGTCGCTGCGCCGCGAGTGTCCGGGTGATATCGCCAGGTTGAAACGCTGGCTGCTCTCATAGACGCGAGTCGCAGGCAAGGAGCCGCAACATGTATAGCCGTTTGATTACCCCCGAGCGCATCCATCGCTGGGGCGACGAAGCGCTGCTGGAGGCGACCGAGCTGGATCGCGCCCGCATAGTGCAGGCCGCGCCGGTGCGCCGGCTGCAGCAGAAGACCCAGGTCTTTCCGCTGGATGTGAAGGCCTCGGTACGCAGCCGTCTCACCCATTCGCTGGAGGTGCAGGAGACCGGCCGCCAGATCAGCCGCCGCGTTCTGGCGGCGCTGCCGGCGGGTTCGGTGTGCGAGGGGGCCTTCATCAATCTGGTGGAGATGTCCTGCCTGCTGCACGATGTCGGCAACCCACCGTTCGGCCACTTTGGCGAGCAGGTGATGAGCCAGTGGCTGGCACAGGCGCTGGATGATCTGTTTGCCGCTGCTCTTGGCCAGGCGCCCAGCCCGCAGTGGGCCGAACTGCGCCAGGATCTGCTGGTGTTCGACGGCAACGCCCAGAGCCTGCGGCTGGTGCACAGCCTGCACGAGCTGAATCTGACTCTGGGGCAGCTGGCCGCCCTGTGCAAGTATCCGCAGCAGCCCCTGCACGACGGTCAGCATCATGGCTGGGCCAGCAAGCGCGGCATCTTCTTCAGTGAACAACCCCTCTACCGTTCCCTGAGCCAGAGCCTGGGACTGGCGCCCGGTTGCCGCCACCCGCTGGTCTACATCATGGAGGCGGCCGACGACATCTCCTACTGCATCGCCGATCTCGAAGATGCGGTGGACAGGCGCATTCTCAGCCTGAGCGAGCTGCAACAGGCGCTGCGTCTGGCCGATGAGGGTGCCTACATGGCGGGCTTGCTGGCGGATGCCACCGCCTCTGACAGAGGCTTCTTCCCCCATTTTCGCCAGCAGCTGACCCGGGATCTGATCGCGCTGGCCGCCCACACCTATGTGAGCGAGCACGACATCATACTGAGTGGCGCCTATCCCCAGGCGTTACTGCACGGTCAGGCGCCGGCGGCGCAGGTGCTCGACACCCTCAAGCAGGTGGCCCGCGAGCAGGTGTTCATGCGACCCGAGGTGGAGGCGCTGGAGCTGGAAGGCTATGCCGCCCTGCGTGGCGTGCTCTCCACCTATGCCTGCCTGCTGGCGCTGCCTGCCAGCCAGTTCGAGCGACTGCTGGCCGGGCAGGGGGGCAGCGAGCTGTTCTTCGCCCGCCGCCTGTTTCACCGCCTGTCGGCCCGTCATCTCAAGGCATACCGGCTGGCGGTGGCCAACCGGGATCCCCGTTTCGACAAGGGGGCCGAACAGGAGTGGTACTACCGGGTGCGGCTGCTGCTCGACTATGTGAGCGGCATGACGGATACCTATGCGCTGGAAGAGTTCCGCCTCTTGTCCGGGATCTGACTCGCGCCAGGCAAATCCTGTGCGTGCCGTCCGGGAGCGGATGTGTGCGGCTGACGGGCGAGAGACCTGTGTCTCGTCTGGATATTGATAGATGGCTCACTCCCCATATGGGGGGTGAGGTTCTTGTATAAAATTCGGTCTTTTTTTAGACTGTGGCAACTTGTTCAACTTTCACTCGGTAAGGAGACGGATATGCAACATTCAATGCTAAACGTTGCGTTCGACCGCTGCATCAGCAGCGCGAAGACTCGTGCTCTTTTTCTGCCGCGTGGAGGAAACAGGTAACACCTGCTTTTTCATCACCCGCGGTTGTCCCGCAGGGTGATGCCCCCTCTCCGGGAGAACCGCACGTTCAACTGGAGAATATTATGTCTATCGAACTGACCCTGCTGCGCACCGTCGAATCCCTGGTTCAGAAACGGATCACCCGGCTGGAACGCCGCACCAGTTACCTGCACCTCTCGCCCGCCTTGCTGAAAGACATAGGTCTGGAAGGGCAAAATGTGCAGATCGCCCACGTCCGTGAGCAGGAATATCAAACCGGCTTCCGGCTTGGGAATCGAATAACCTGATGATGTGGGGCCTGGCCCCCTTCTTGCAGGAAAATGGCAGGCTTAGGCCTGCCATTTTTCGTATCCGCTTGAGTTTGGTTACGAATTTTCATTCGCACATTTTGCCAAAATCTCTATCATCGCTCTCCGATTTGTTCAGGAGTTGTCCATGTTGCGTCTTTGCTATCGCGCCTTCCTGTTGTGCTGGCTTGCCTGCTGGAGCCTTGCCGCCGCGGCAGAAACCGGTCTGGACAAGGATCGACTGGGGCTGTCCGAGCGGCTGTGGCTCGCCTCGCGCAGCGACCTGGTGGTCGGCATGCCCTCGGTGGCCTGGCCCCCCTATGTCTATGCCAATAGCCGGGGTGGTTTCAGCGGCCCGCTCGATGATTTTGCCTCCCTGGTCGCGAGCCGGCTGGGACTGACCCTGCGCTACAAGACCTATCCCTACTATGCCGGAGCCCAGCAGGCCTTGCTCGATGGCGAGGTCGACATGCTGATCGGCGTGACCCCCAGCCACTCCCGGCAGCAACAGATGCGTTTTACCTCGGACCTCATGGGGCTGCCCCGTGGCATCCTGCTGGCGAAGGGGGATGACCAGCTGAGCCTGCCGGCGGCCCGTCAACTGCGCTGGGTGTGTGAACACGGTTTCAGCTCCTGTGAGGAACTGGAGCAGCTTGGCATGGCGCACCTGGTGGAGGCCGACAGCAGCGACGAGGCTGTCTTCATGGTGAAGAAAGGGCTGGCGGATGCCTATCTGGCGGATCTGCCAGCCCTGGTGCGCTTGCAGCGCCTGCAACAGCAGGCCGGGCTCAAGGTGATCACCCCTGAATGGGTGACCGATACCTCGCTGGCCATGGCGGTAGGCCCCAACAATCAGGGTCTGCTGGGCCTGCTGGAGCTGGCTCTCAACGATATCCCTCTCGATGAGCGACGCCGCATTCTGGAGACTGGCGGCATAGTCGACTATGAACTGGCCAACGGCCCCCGTCAGATAGTGTTCAACCAGAGCGAGCTGGAGTGGCTGGCGCAGCACCCGACCCTGAGATTCGGCGTCGCCCCCGACTGGCCGGCGGTGAGTGAAATTGACGGCAATGGTCAGCTCAAGGGATTCCTCGCCGATCTGCTCAAGCTGCTCAGCATGCGCTCCGGCCTCAAATTCACCCTGGTGCCGACCAGCAGCTGGGCCGAGACTCAGGCGCTGTTCAAGGCGCGCAAGCTGGATCTCATTCCGGCCATTACCCCCACAGCCGAGCGGCGCCAGTACAGCCTGTTTACCCCGGATTACGCCTTCATCCACAGGGTGATCGCCGCCAGGCAGGGGGGCAAGGAGCTGGAAAACCTCAACGCACTCAAGGGCCACAAGGTGGGCATAGTCGGTGGTTCGGTCGAGGAGCTGATACTTCAGGAGGTGGGGGCCTATCCGGTGACGGTCAGCAGTGACACCAGGCTGCTGCCCCTGCTCGATCAGCATGAGGTCGACTATGTGCTGATGAGCATGACGACCCTGGAGCAGGCGCTGCAGAAGGGGTTCAACAATCGCTATCAGGTGGTCTTCTCCGGCAACGAGCTGCGGGTGCCGGTCGCCATGGCGGTGCACCAGCAAGATCCCATGCTGCAGCAGATCCTGACCAAGGTGCTGATCTCCATCCGGCCGGAAGAGCTGGCCAAACTGGAGCACAAATGGCTCTCCTTGAGCATACAGACCGGCATCAATCCGGCGACCGTGCTGCTCTGGTCCTCCTTCGGGATCGGCGCCTTCCTGCTCAGCGTCTTGCTGTTCATTGGCTGGAACCGCACGTTGCGCCGCCAGATCGTCCAGCGCCAGCTGGCCGAGCACAAGTTGAACGAGCAGCTGACCTTCGTGCAGACCCTGCTCAACTCCCTGCCCAACATGGTGGCGCTGCGGGATCGCGAGCAGCGTATCACCCTCTGCAATCAGGCCTACCGGGATGCCTTCATCGGGGCCAAGGTCGGCGATGATTGCGACGATCTCGACGGCATGCCGCCCCAGGAGCGGGAGCGGGTGTTCAGGGAGGAGCTGGCGGTGTGGCAGCGCGGTGAGCAGCTGGAAGGGGCGGGCTACAGCCGCCGCCAGGATGGTGCCATGTTCCACGTCATCTATGCCAAGCGCCCCTATCGTTCCCCGAACGGCGACATGCTGGGCGTACTGACCGTGCTCACCGACGTGACCCGCATCAAGGAGGCCGAGGAGCGGGCCCGCAAAGCGGAGACCCGGCTCACCCAGATCACCGACAGCATGCCGGGCATAGTCTATCAATACCTGTGGCAGGGGCCTGGCAAGGGCCGCTTCCTCTATGCCTCCCAGGGGGCGAGCGAGATCCTGGGCGCCAGTCAGCAAGATATTATGTCGGCCGAGTCGGGTGGCGAGGTGTTCGGCTTTACCGAAGAGGCGCTGCAGGACTTTGTCAGCAAGGTGGCCAATCATGCCGAGACGCTGGCGCCGCTCGATCTGGAGGTCAGGGTGGCGCGCCCCGAAGGGGATCGCTATTTGCAGGTACGCGGCAGTTTCGTGCCGCAAGAGGAGGGGGATCTGATCCTCAACGGGGTGATCCAGGACATAACGGCACTCAAGCGTCAGGAGAACGAGCTGCGAGAGGCGCGCGCCTACGCTGAGCAGGCGATGCAGGTGCGCAGCCGCTTCCTCGCCACCATGAGCCACGAGCTCAGGACCCCCATCTCCGGCATGCACGGCATGCTGGAATTGCTGCAGATGAGCGAGCTGAACGAAGATCAGCGCTACATGCTGCGCAACGTCATCACCTCCACCAACAACCTGCTTTATCTGGTCAACGACGTGCTCGACTTCTCCAAGATAGAGGCGGGTCAGTTGCAGCTGCATTATCAGGATGGTCGCCTCGCCTCCGTGATCTGCGACGTGATCCGCGGTCATGCCACCCTGGCCCATGGCAAGGGGTTGAAGGTGACGCTGGAGTGGGCGCCCGAGGTGCCGGATCAGGCCCGCATCGACGTCGTGCGAGTGGGGCAGGTGCTCTCCAATCTGCTCAACAATGCGGTCAAGTTCACCGAGCGGGGCGAGATCCGTATCCAGGTCAGCTATCGCGCCGAGCAACTGTTCATCGCCGTCAGCGATACCGGCATCGGCATTGCCGAAGAGAAGCAGGATCGCCTGTTTACCCCGTTCGAGCAGGTGGAATCCGACATAACCCGACGCTTCGGTGGCACCGGGCTGGGGCTGGCCATCTGTCATCAGCTGGCCCAGAAAATGGGGGGCAGCCTGGTTCTTGAGAGCAAACCGGGTCAGGGTACCCGGCTGACGTTCGGTTTCCCGCTGACGGAGTGCCAATGGGATGCGCCGCCGCTGGCAGGCCAGCACTGGTGGCTGTTTGGCGAGGATGCGGCCCTGCAGTCTGCCATGCAGCGGCTGGGGGCCAGCTTGGATCGTCTGGACCCGCAGCAGTGGCAGCAGCCGGTGAGTGGTTTGTTATTGGCGGAAGAGAGCTGGCTCGAGCAGGCGCTGGGCAGCGAGTGGGTGACGCGTTTGCAGCAATCCGCCCTCAAGGGCATAGTGCTCTCCCCGCTGGAAGCGTTGCGTGGCCGCATGGGTTCGGATGCCTGGTGGCGGCTGGGTCAATCCCCGCTTTACCCCGATCTGTTGCTGGAGACCTGCCACCAGTTGCTGGGGGAAAAAGCGATCCATCCGGTGCAGGCCCATGCCGCTCAGTTGCAGGGGCGCGTGCTGGTGGCCGACGATCATCCCATCAATCGCGCCCTGCTGGCGCGCCAGCTTGCCATTCTCGGGGTGGATGCCGAGGTGGTGGACGATGGCGAGAAGGCGCTGCGCACCTGGCAGGGGCAGGACTTTTCCCTGCTGCTGACCGACTGTCACATGCCGGTGATGGATGGCTACAGCTTGGCCCGGACCCTGCGGGCGCAGGGGGAGCTGGCTCCCATCATAGGGGTCACGGCCGATACGTCGGAAGGGGCCGGCCTGCAGATGCAGCAGGCCGGCATGAACGACATGCTGTTCAAGCCCTACACCCTGGATACCCTGCGCCAGATGCTGGCCCGCTGGCTGCCGGTGGTCGTGCCGGTGGACGAGGCGGCGGCACAGCCGACTGAACCGGCCAAAGAGCAGGGGGAGTGCTGGATCTCGCTGTTCGGGGATGAGGAGGTGGCCCGCAGCATGGCGCGGGAGTACCTGGATTCCAACCGCCAGGATGGCGATGACATGATGCAGGCGGTGGCCCGCCAGGATACCCATGCCCTGGTGGAGACGGCGCACCGCATCAAGGGCGCTGCCCGCATGGTGGGGCAGTTGGCATTGGCAGAGGAAGCGGCTCGACTCGAAGCGGCGGCCCGTCTGAAGCAGCTGGAAGAACTCACCGAGTTGAGCCAGACAGTACAGGCGCTGATGAACTCTATTACACGCGAAATTGGACTATGGCTCGATGAACAAGACACAGCATGAGTTGGTGATCATGGTGGTGGAAGACCACGCGTTCCAGCGCAAGGCACTGATGCACCAGATCCGTGGGCTCGGTTATCCCTCCCTGCTGGAGGCTCAGGACGGGCTGGAGGCGCTGGCCATGTGTCAGCGTCATCAGGTCGACATCCTGTTTTGCGATCTGCGCATGCCCGGCATGGATGGCATGGCGTTGCTGCGCCGCCTCTCCCTCGGCGGCTTTCGTGGCGGCATCATCCTCTCCAGCGCGCTGGAAGATGACGTGGTCGAAGCCGTGCTGCGGATGAGCGCCGCCTATGGTCTACAGGTGCTGGGGCGCATCGAGAAGCCCTCCAGCCAGCAGCAGATCAGCCAGCTGATCGGCGCCTGGCGGCCGCAACAGGAGCGGGCCCAGGAGGAGGATGGCCACAGCCTGACTCTGGATGAGCTGAGTCAGGCGCTGGAGCAGGATCAGCTGCTGCCCTGGTATCAGCCCAAGGTGAGCTTTGGCTCGGGCCAGTGGGTCGGCATGGAGGCGCTGGCCCGCTGGCAGCACCCGGACTATGGCCTCATCTCGCCGGCTCGCTTCATTCCGCTGGCGGAGCACAATGGTCTCATCGACCAGCTGACCGAGGTTATCATCAGCAAGTCCCTGCGCGATGGCCACCTGTGGGAGCAGACCGGGCTCTCCCTCAACCTGTCGATGAACCTCTCCACCACCTCCCTCATCGAGGGGGATCTCTGCAACACCCTGATCAACCAGTGCCAGCGCTGGAGCATCAACCCCGAGCTCATCACCCTGGAGGTGACGGAGAGCTCGTTCGTGAAGGATCTGGGCAAGTCGCTGGAGGTGCTGACCCGGCTGCGCATGCACGGTTTCGGGCTCTCCATCGACGACTTCGGGACCGGCTACTCCTCCATGCAGCAGCTGGCCCTGCTGCCCTTCACCGAGCTCAAGCTGGACAGGTCCTTCGTCGATCGCTGCTATGAGGACCCCTCACGTTTGGCCATAATAGAGTCAAGTATCGAACTGGCCCGCAAACTGGGGCTCAAGTCGGTCGCCGAAGGGGTGGAGGATGAACTGACCTGGCGACTGCTGGCCAGATTGGGGTGCGACGTGTGTCAGGGCTTCTTCTCCGCCCGGCCCATGCCGCGCGATGAATTGATGGGGTGGCATGACACCTGGCGCGAACGGTTACCGGGTCTGATCGGGGACTGAGTGCCGGGCAGCATGCCCGCAGTTGAACAAGGACGTTCATGAAAATTTCAAGCAAGTTATTGCTCAGTTTCTGTTTTATCAACCTGTTGGTGCTCCTCTCCTCCGCCCTGGTCTATCACCAGCTCGGCCGGATCGGGCAAGCCGAAACCAATCTGCTGGAGCAGGCGCTGCCCGCCCTGCAGCGGGATGAGGCGAGCCAGAAGGCGCTGGTGGCGACCGTCTCCTCCTTGCGCGGTTACCTCATCCTCGGCAAGGATCCGGCCCAGGCCGCCCGCCTCAAGCAGGAGTGGGAAGGGGCCTGGCAGGCCATCGAACGGCAGCCGTTCACGCCGGCCCTCGCCCAGTCCCTCAAGGCGTTCAAGGGCAATCAGGAGAAGGTGTGGGCCATCGCCCATACCGAGGAGAACCTGCCCGCCCACACACTCATGCTGCTGGAGGCGGGCCCGCTGGCGGAATCGGCCCTCGATCAGCTGCAATCCTTTGCCAATGAAGAGGTGGCCACCCCGCAGGATCAGCTGCCGGGGGATCGCCGGCTGCTGCTCAAGCAGGTGGGGGATGCCTACAACGGCCTCTCCAATGCGCTCTCCGCCCTGCGCGACTTCCTCATCTCGGGTGATCCCGAATATCGCACCAAATATCAGGACTACTACCAGTTCCACCAGCAGCGTGTCGCCGAGGTGAAACAGCAGCAGGCCAACTTTACCGAGGCCGAGAAGGGCCTCTGGTCGCTGTTTGAAGAGATGTCCGCCCCCTTCGCCGAGCTGGTCGGTCAGGTGATCAGCAAGCGTCAGGCGCCGGACTGGGATCAGGCCAATTACCTGATGGCGACCGATATCGAGCCTGCGCTGACCCAGCTGGCCGGCCAGCTGGCGGCCCAGGTTACCCAGACCCGCGCCGAGGTGGACAGCATGGGCCACAAGATGGCCAGCGCCGGACAAACCATCAACCGTACCCTGCTGCTGGCCACCCTGACCGTCATAGTGCTGGGCACCCTGGTGGCCCTGCTGTTCAGCCGCCGCTTGACCCGGGACATCGCCAGCCTGGTGGTGCGGGCCGATCTGGTGGCCAACGGCCGTCTGCCGTCCCGCCCTTTGCCGGTGCAGAGCCAGGATGAACTGGGCGGGCTGACGGGCTCCATCAACCAGATGTCCCTGCAGCTGCGCCAGTTGGTCGGCGAGATCCAGGGGGCCGTGGGGCAGGTGGAGGGGGCATGTGTCGAGGTCGGCGACACCACCCGGGCCATAGTCACCGATCTGGCGAGCCAGAATCAGCGGGTCGACACTGTGGCGGCGGCGATCGAACAGATGTCGGTCAGCACCCGGGATGTGGCGGGCAACATAGCCGATGCGGCCCGAGCCGCCCAGCAGGCCGAGGTGCAGACGCGGCAGGGGGGCAATGCCCTCGGCCGCATGACCGCCACCATGCAGGAGATAGCGACCATGATTGCCCAGGCCAATCAGGCCATGGGGCTGCTCAGCACCCAGAGCGAGCAGGTGGGGCGCGTCACCGAGGTGATCGCCACCATAGCCGAGCAGACCAATCTGCTGGCGCTCAACGCCGCCATCGAGGCGGCGCGAGCGGGGGAGCAGGGGCGCGGTTTTGCCGTGGTGGCCGATGAGGTGCGCCTGCTCGCCAGCCGTACCAGCCAGTCGACGGCCGAGATCAGCCAGACCATCGCCAGCATTCAGCAACAGACTCGCCAGACGGTGAGCACGGTCGGCAGCGGGACCCAGCTGGTGGAACAGGGCCGGGATGCGGTCGCGTCTGTGACGGAGACCCTCAGTGCCATGCTGCAGCTGGTGCAGGATCTGTCCGGTCAGCTGGGGGCGATCGCCACCGCCACCGAGCAGCAGTCCCGGGTTGCCCAGGAGGTGGCGGGCACTGTGGAGGAGATCGCCGGGCTCAGCCGGCAGTCGAGTCAGCGCAGCCGGCAGGGGGAGGAGATAGTGGCCAGACTGGCGCAGGATACGGGGCGGCTGACGTCCGTCATCAGTCGCTTCGAGCTGGATGCCTGAGGCGGAGCAAGACGGCAAAAAAACGGGGCAGGCCGATGGGCCTGCCCCGTTTTTTCAATCCAGGCGACGGAAGGCCTGATTGTAGAAATTGCTGGATGTCTCCTGGTTGAGCAGGCTGACCAGCAGGTGTGAGGCCTTGCTCGCCATAGACGCCTGATGAGGCTTAGTCCAGTCGGCGGAAAGACTGGTTGTCGAAGCTGCTGGAGGTCTCCTGATTGAGCAGACTGACCAGCAGGATGGCACGTTTCTCCCCATCCGGTTCCAGATAGATGGCTTCGAATCCGGCCAAAGGGCCAGATTCGATCAACACCTTGTCGCCCTGGGTCGGCAGGTTGGCGTAGCTGGCTCTCGCCTCGTCGCTGTCGTCGCGGCTCATCAACTGATAGACCAGCTGGCTGCTGATGGAGGTCCACTCCTTGCCGAAGTGGATGATGCGGCTGATGCCACGGGTCGACTTCAGGGTGACGGGGGTGACCTCTTCCAGATCCACATAGATGAACAGATAGTTGGGAAACATGGGTTCCCGCACCGGGACACGCTTGCCCCGCCGCAGTTTCTCGATTTCGACCATGGGGTAATAGGATTCAATCCCCTGGGCTTCGAGATGGGCGCGGGCGCGGGCCTCTTCCTTTGGCTTGCAGTAGGCCAGATACCATTTTTTCATGTTCTGTTACGTTCGTGTTGCCGTGCTCCCGGTTATGATAACCGCGGCAATAAAAAAGGCCACGCTTGGCGTGGCCTTTTTTGCAGAGTGAGTGATTACCAACCTTTGACTATGCCGCCTTTGAACAGTTCGTCAGCAGTTTTGTACACTTCGTCGCTCTGGAAGGCCTGGACGAACTCCTTCACCTTGGCGTCATCCTTGTTGTTGCCACGGGAGACGATCAGGTTGACGTAGGGGGAGTCCTTGTCTTCCACGAACAGGCCGTCACGGCTTGGCAGCAGGTCGATCTGGGAGGCGTAGACTGTGTTGATGATGGCCAGATCCACGTCTTCCAGGGAACGGGGCAGCTGGGCCGCTTCCAGTTCAACAATCTTCAGTTTCTTCGGGTTGCTGGTGATGTCGAGCACGGTCGCTTCCAGGCCGGTACCCTCTTTCAGGGTCAGCAGGCCCTGCTTTTGCAACAGGATCAGGGAGCGGCCCAGGTTGGTCGGATCGTTCGGCACCGCGATCTGCGCGCCCTCTTTCAGATCGGCCAGGGCCTTGATCTTCTTGGAGTAGCCGGCGATGGGGTAGACGAAGGTGTTGCCGACCGGCACCAGATCGAAGCCGCGATCCTTGACCTGGCTATCCAGATACGGTTTGTGCTGGAAGGCGTTCAGATCGATGCTGCCATCGTTCAGGGCTACGTTCGGGGTGGCGAAGTCGGAGAAGGTAACGACTTCGACGGTCAGACCGTACTTGTCCTTGGCGACCTTGGCCGCGGCTTCCACCAGCTGGGATTCCGCCCCGGCGATGGCACCCACTTTCAGGGTTTTGTTCTCTTCTTTCTGACCACAACCGGCCAGAACCAGGCCCGCCAGCAGGGCAGCCGCAACGGATTTAATGCCAAATTTCATAAAAACCTCCTGTCAGAAATCGACGATTAACGATGATCACATGTGTTGACCAGGCGCTCACCTGCGCTCTGGATGAGTTGAACCAGTAAAACCAGAATGACGACGGTTGCCAGCATGACGGTGGGGTTAAAGCGCTGGTAGCCGTAGCGAATACCCACATCACCCAGACCACCGCCTCCGATGGCACCGGCCATGGCGGAGTAGTTCACCAGCGTGACCAGGGTAATGGTGACGCTGTTGACTATGCCGGGCAGGGCCTCGGGCAGCAGCACCTTGGTAATGATTTGCAGGGGTTTGGCACCCATGGCCTTGGCCGCTTCCAGCAAGCCGTCCGGCACCTCCATCAGGGCTCCTTCCACCAGACGGGCGATGAAGGGCACGGCACCTATGGTCAGCGGCACTATGGCGGCTATGGTGCCTATGCTGGTGCCGACGATCAGCCGGGTCAGCGGAATGATGGCGACCAGCAAAATGATGAAGGGCACTGAGCGGCCAATGTTGACCAGGATGCCGAGCAACTTGTTCAGGGCCGGGTTGGCCAGGATCTGGCCCGCCTTGGTCACGTGCAGTGCCACTCCCAGCGGCAGGCCGAGCAGGCAGCCAAACAGGGCGGAGGCAAACACCATCAGCAGGGTATCGCCGAGCGCTGTGACCAGCAGATTAATCATTGCTTCGGACATGACCCATTACCTCCAGCTGAATGCGATTGTGATCAGGGACTGCGTCTGGCAGCCCTTGAGGGCAGTGATGAGCAGATCAGTCATTGCTGCGGACATAACCCATGACCTCCAGCTGAATATGGTTGTCTATCAGGAACTGCTGGGTCGCCTCGCACTGGGCCTCATCCCCGAACAGCTCCGCCAGCAGGAAGCCGAACTTGACGCCCCCGGCGTACTCGATATCGGCGCTCAGAATGCTGATGTCGATGTTGAAGCGACGGCTCGCCTCGGAAATCAGGGGCGTATCGACCGTGCTGCCGGTAAAGCCGAGCTTCACCAGCGGATAGCTGTTGGCCACCCGCTCGGCACTCATCCTGTCCTGATACTCCTGCGGCACCTCCAGATGTATGGTGGAGTGGATGAAGTCCCGTGCCAGCTGGGTCTTGGCGTTGCTGAAGAACCAGGCGACCTCGCCCTGCTCGATCAGGCTGCCGTCGCTGATGATGGCGACGTCATCACAGATCCCCTTCACCACGTCCATCTCGTGGGTGATGAGCAAGATGGTGAGCCCCAGTTTGACGTTGATCTCCTTGAGCAGGCTCAGGATCGAACGGGTAGTCTGCGGATCCAGGGCTGAGGTGGCCTCGTCACACAGCAGTACCTTGGGGGCCGGTGCCAGGGCGCGGGCGATGGCGACGCGCTGCTTCTGACCGCCTGACAGCTCGGACGGATAGGCGTGGGCGCGCGCTTCCAGCCCGACCAGGGCCAGCAATTCGTCGACCCGGGCCTGGATCTGGGCCTTGCTCCAGCCTGCCAGCTCCAGCGGGAACGCGATATTGGCGAACACGGTACGGGAGGAGAGCAGGTTGAAGTGCTGAAAAATCATGCCGATCTGGCGGCGGGCCTGGGTCAGCTCCCGCTCCGGCAGGGCGACCAGATCCTGGCCATCGACGATGACCTGGCCCTCTGTCGGGCGCTCCAGCAGGTTGACGCAACGAATGAGGGTACTCTTGCCGGCCCCCGAGGCGCCGATCACCCCGAAAATCTTGCCTTGTGGCACATGCAGGCTCACGTCACGCAGGGCGTGCACGGCATCACTGCCTTTACCGTAGACTTTGTTGAGACCGTTCAACTTAATCATGGATTCTTCCGTGCTAACAGCCTTAAAGCACAGGGCGCTACAGGCGGGTGAATTGGGCAGAGGTTCCACTGGGTTGCTCTGTCATCATGGAGGATGATGCTAAGATGTCTGGATGGCTGTGTCAACGCGTGTTTATACTTCTAGACGTCTAAAAAAGTGCTAAGGATTCCCGTCTGCCGACTAACGTGGACGGTGATCTGGCTCACATCAATATTGTATTTGGCAGTGTAGCTATATCGCCGAATATCACATGGTAAATGTGGTCTTATCTCCTTCTTTATTAGTCGCGAGTCGGATTTGCCTGGTCATGCTGCTATCGCACCCGGATCGGCACAAATCATTCCACTTTGTTCTGATCGCTGCTTTCTTGGCCTGCGTCTTGATGCAGCGCAACAAGCGCCACGCTTGGACTTGGATTGCAATTGCCTGTTTTTTATACTGAAAGAGCATGGTATGCGGGAGGGCGGAGCAATGCGATTTCAACAGATCAAGGACTTGCTGCTGTATCTGGAACTGGTTCATCACCAGCTCGGGCTCTGTTACGGGCGGCTGATGGCCGAGGTGGATGGCGAGCGCAGCCGCATGCTGCTGGCCTATCTGCAAGAGCGGGAGGAAGCGGCCAGGGTCCATCTGCACGACTACCTGGGCCAGCTGGGGGGCGGGATCAGGGAGACCTGGCTTGAGCGAGGGTTCAGCGAGGATCTGCTGCCTGACATCCAGCGGCTGTCACTGCCTGCCACGGCCCAGACTCAGGACATAGTGCAGCAGGTGTGCCGTCAGGAGGAGAAACTCATCGGCGAGCTGGGCCACCTGGCCAGCGAATGCCCGACGGAAGAGACGGCCGCACTGCTGAGTGCGCTGTCATCGCTGGAGCAGACCCGCCTGACCCGGCTGGTGCACGGGGTGCATAGACTCGACGATATCTAGCACAGGCAGAGAATGAGAGAGGCCCGGCAGATGCCGGGCCTCTCTCATTCTCTGCCTGGCGTCCGGCTCAGCGGGGGGCTTGTTCCCGGCTGAGCTCGGCGGCATGGAGGGCGGCGCCTATGATGCCGGCCTGATTGAGGTTGGCGGCCGCCACCAGGGGGGCCCGGGTCTCAATCTTGTCGATGAACTTGTCGAGCTTGGAGGAGCTGCCGCCCCCCAGAATGAAGAGGTCGGGAGAGAACAGAAACTCCAGTCTGGCTAGGTATTTGTTGAAGCGTTTTCCCCAGCGGCTCCAGGAGAGATCCTCGCGCTTGCGCACCGCATCCGAGCAGTAGTGCTCGGCAACCATGCCTTCCAGCATCAGATGGCCCAGCTCGGTGTTGGGCAGCAGCTGGCCATTGACGAACACGGCTGTGCCTATGCCGGTGCCGACCGTGATGAGGATGATGACACCCTTGCTGCGATCCTTGCCGGTCCCGAAGCGCATCTCGGCCAGGCCAGCCGCATCGGCATCGTTGATCACATGGCAGGGCAGGCCGGTCACATCGGCAAACAGGTGGGCGGCATCGGTCTCAATCCAGCTCTTGTCGATGTTGGCCGCGCTCTTGGCGATGCCGTTGTGGATGGTGGCGGGAAAACCGCAGCCCACCGGACCCTTCCATTGAAAGTGTTCCACCAGTGCCTTGAGGGTATGTGCAACGGCGGCCGGGGTGGCCGGTTGCGGCGTCACCAGACGATGGCGCTCGCCAATCAGCTCGCCCGTTTCGGTATCGACCAGGCATCCCTTGATCCC
The DNA here is from genome assembly GCF_963899385.1 of Aeromonas sp. MR7. Classification (NCBI taxonomy): domain Bacteria; kingdom Pseudomonadati; phylum Pseudomonadota; class Gammaproteobacteria; order Aeromonadales; family Aeromonadaceae; genus Aeromonas; species Aeromonas sp. MR7. The sequence continues at coordinate 234,154 of NZ_CAWQXH010000032.1, read as the reverse complement.
TGAGCCACCGATATCCACTCCCAACATCTGCATCAGATTGTTCCTTTTATAGTGCCGACGGTTAACCGTCGGCAGAGCATGAAAAAATGACGTGTATCCGGCAAGGGGCAGATCACTTATGCGTGATCCGGCAGACCTTTTTCTATGCAACGGATCAACAAGCGGGTTTTTTTGCTGTCATCCTGCTGGCGCCGGGCCAGGGTCGCCAGCGCCCACGCTATGTGCTCGGCCACCATGGGCTCTGCCTCGTCCTGTGCCAGCTGCAACGCGGCTATGACATCCGGGGTGGCCGGGCCGTTGCCGAGTGCCACCGCCAGGTTGCGGCGCCAGCGTTGATAGCCGATACGCCGGATCGGGCTCCCCTCAGTGTGCTTGAGAAACTCGCTTTCGCTCCAGCGCCACAATTCGAGCAGCGGCGGGCGGTGCAGGTTGGGGCGCGGGCTGAAGTCGGGCTCGGGGCTCACATCCGCATAGCGATTCCAGGGGCAGATGAGCTGGCAGTCGTCACAACCATAGATGCGATTGCCCATCAGCGGTCTGAACTCTTCCGGGATGGGGCCGTCGTTCTCTATGGTGAGGTAGGAGATGCAACGGCGCCCATCCACCACATAGGGCGCGACTATGGCGCCGGTCGGGCAGATATTGATGCAGGCCACGCACTTGCCGCACTGCTCTTTTTCCACCGGGGCATCCAGCGGCAGTGGCAGACTGATCAGCAACTCTCCCAGAAAGAAGAAGGAACCCGCCGACTCGTTGAGCAGCAGCGAATGCTTGCCGATCCAGCCCAGCCCCGCCTTGGCGGCCAGCGGCCGCTCCAGTATGGGGGCCGAGTCGACGAAGGGGCGCCACTCTCCCGTGGCCTGACAGAGTTCCCGGCAGCGTTGTTCTATGCGATCGCCCAACTGCTTGAGGCGGTTGCGCAGCACCTTGTGGTAGTCGCGACCGAGGGCATAGCGGCTGATGTAGCCGAGGGTCGGGTCGCGCAGGGTGGCGGCGAAACCGGCCTCGAAGGGGAGGTAGTTCATCCGCACCGACAGCACCCGTTGGGTGCCCGGCAGCAGCTCGTGGGGTCTGGCGCGCATCATGCCGTGGCGGGCCATGTAGTCCATGCTGCCGTGATGGCCGGCATCCAGCCAGGCCTGCAACCTGGGCTCTTCGAGGCTGAGATCCGTGTCCGTGATGCCGATCTGGTCAAATCCTAGCTCGCTCGCCCATAGCTTGATATCGTGGGCCAACTGCTGCAAATCAGGCGTGCTCATGCTGCATCCGGCCCCAAAGGCGGGATGTCCTGGGTCAACCTGCGGTGAAACTCAGGCGTGCTCATGCGGCATCCGGTCCCAAAGGCTGGATGTCCTGGGTCAACCGGCAGTGAAAATCAGCTGTGGTCATGTCGCATCGGGTGCCCGGCGCGTGTCAGCCAGGGCCAATGGATGAAAGTCAGGAGCCATCATGGTACAGGTCATCGGGGATGCTATCAGCGGGAAAGAGGTGCGCAGTTTACCACAATCACTGTGGCGGACTGAACAGATCCGCGCGCTGGAGCAGCGCTGGGCCGAGCGCGAAGGGCAGGAGCTCTACGCCCTGATGGAGCGGGCCGGTGCGGCGCTGCGCACCTATGCCACCCACCATTGGCCGCAGAGCCGCAACTGGTGGATCTTCGTCGGGCCGGGCAACAACGGCGGTGACGGCTATGTGCTGGCCCGCCTCGCCAGGCAGATCGGTCTCGAGCCCCAGGTGATCGCCGCGAGGGATCCCGCCGGGCTGAAGGGGGATGCCAGACGGGCCGCCGATGAGTGGCTGGCGCAGGGCGGGACTGTGCTGATGGCCGGCGCGAGCGAGCTTGATTCACTGCCGCCGCCGGATCTGGTGATAGATGCACTGCTCGGCACAGGTGTCCATACCCCCCTCTCGCCGCTTCTGACAAAGATCGTCGCAACAATCAATAGCTTGGGAGCACCGGTGTTGGCGGTAGATCTGCCCTCCGGCCTCGATGCCGACACGGGCCGTGCCATGGGGGCCCTGGTCCGTGCCAGCCGCACCCTCACCTTCATCGGCATCAAGCAGGGCATGCTCACCGGCGAGGGGGTGGATGGTGTCGGCCGGCTCGATTGCGATCCCCTCGGCGTCACGCCGGAGGCTGGCCTGCAAGCGGCTGCCGAACGGATCGATTACCCCGGCCTCAAGCAGTGGCTGACACCGCGCCAGCGCTCGGCCCACAAGGGTTCCCACGGCAAGGTGCTGCTGGTGGGGGGCAATGTGGGCATGCAGGGCGCCATAGTGCTGGCGGGTCTTGCCTGCCTGCGGGCAGGGGCCGGTCTGGTACGGGTATGTCAGCACCCGAGTCATGGTTCCGTCAGCCTTTATCAAGCCGAGTTGATGAATACGCAGGCCGATGCGGATGAGCACTGGGCCTCGGTGCGACTGGTGGGGCCGGGACTCGGTCAGGACGAATGGGGTCGCCGCCATTTTGAGTCCTTGGTCAATGAGGGGACACAGCTGGTATTGGACGCCGATGGATTGAATTGGCTGGCGCTATGTCCCCGTCATCAGGATAATTGGGTGCTTACGCCTCACCCGGGTGAGGCGGCCCGCCTGCTGGGCTGCTCCATTGCCGAGATTGCAGCAGATCGTTTTGCCGCCGTGCGGCGCTTGCAGCAAGTTTTTGGCGGTGTCGTGCTGCTCAAGGGGGCGGGAACGCTCATCTGTGACGGCAAGGGAATTGCGCTCTGTGACGAGGGCAATCCCGGCATGGCCAGTGGCGGCATGGGCGATCTGTTATCTGGTATAATCGCCGCCCTTTTGGCCCAGGGCTGGTCTGCCGTCGAGGCAACCCGGCTGGGCGCAGTGATCCACGGGGAAGCGGCCGATCTGGCCGCCGCAGACGGAGAGCGGGGCATGCTGGCATCGGACCTGCTGCCTTTTATCCGTCGACTGGTTAATCCCGACACCATAACAAGTTAAAGAAGAACATGGCAAAACAGTTGATGATGACACTGCCGGACGAGGCAGCAACAGTGGCACTGGGTGGCCGTCTGGCACACGCCTGCCAGCAGGCGACCACGGTGTTCTTGCACGGCTCCCTCGGGGCCGGAAAAACCACCCTGACCCGTGGCTGGGTGCAGGGGCTGGGCCATCAGGGCAAGGTCAAGAGCCCGACCTACACCCTGGTCGAGCCCTATGAACTGGCCGAGTGGCAGGTTTACCACTTCGATCTCTACCGCCTGGCCGATCCGGAAGAGCTGGAGTTCATGGGCATTCGGGACTACTTTGCCGCCAATACCCTCTGCCTAGTGGAGTGGCCAGAAAAGGGTGAAGGCTGGCTGCCAGCGCCCGATCTGGACATTACCCTGACTTATGTAAACGAGCAGCGTGAGGCTCTGATAGAGGCTCGCACTGCGATTGGCGAAGCCATTCTGGAACGGTTGTCATCTACGTGCGCTTGATCCTTGTTATTGCCCTCTCTCTGATGGCCTTACCCTCCTGGGCGAATCAGCTCAAGAGTGTGCGGGTGTGGCCATCGCCGGATAACACCCGGGTGGTGCTCGACATGAGCAGCGCCCCCAATTACAACTACTTCACCCTGACAGGCCCCGACCGGCTGGTGATCGACCTGAAAGGGGCGAATAACGTCACCAATCTGGCTCGCATCGAGAACAACAGCGAGCTGGTGCGCAAGATCCGCGAGAGTTCTCCGCTGGAGAAGGGCGGCCTGCGACTGGTGCTGGACTTGAGCTCCACTATCAAGCCGGTGGTGTTCCCGCTGGCGCCGGCTGGTCCCTATGGTCACCGGCTGGTGATCGACCTGCCCTATGAAGAGAAAGCCTCCGCCGCCGTGCAGGCTGCGCCTGTGGGCGGCAAGGGCCGGGGGGTGGTGATCGCCATAGATCCGGGCCATGGCGGGGAAGATCCGGGCTCCATAGGTCCGCGCCGCACCTATGAGAAGCGGGTCACCCTGGCTGTTTCCCAGAAGCTGGCGGCACTCATCGACAGGGAACCGGGCATGCGCGCCGTGCTGACCCGTCGTGGCGATTACTTCGTCGATCTGAACAAGCGCTCCGAGATAGCCCGCAAGGCCAAGGCCGACCTGCTGGTGTCGGTGCATGCGGACAGCTTCCACAATTCCACCCCGCGCGGTGCCTCTGTCTGGGTGCTGTCGACCAACCGTGCCAATCGCGAGATGGGCAGCTGGCTGGAGAAGCAGGAGAAACAGGGCGAACTGCTGGGCGGGGTGGGCAAGGTATTGGCCGAATCCGATCCCAACCCCTATCTGGCGCAGACCTTCCTCGATCTCTCCATGGACAAGTCCCGCGCCGAGGGCTACGACGTCAGCCGCCAGATCCTGCGCTCCATGGGCAAGGTGGCCAGGTTGCACAAGAAGGCGCCGGAGCACGCCAGTCTGGCGGTGCTGAAAGCACCTGATATTCCCTCTGTGCTGGTGGAGACGGGCTTCATCTCCAACCACGCCGAAGAGAAGCTGCTGGCGACCCCGGCCTATCAGGATCAGCTGGCTCGCGCCATCTTCGAAGGCATCCGCAACTACTACCGTGCCCACCCGACCAAGGGCGCCATGCTGACCGGCAAGGGGCAGGCCAGCAAGCCAGCCGCGGTCAGCAGACCCGTGGCGGTGAGCAAGCCTGCCGCCGTGAGCAAACCGGCGCAGGTGCAGTCGCAGCCCGTGGTGACCAACCGGATGCCGGCCACCGAGCCAAACCGCAGCAGCGATGGCGGCGCCCCGGTCAGCAGCGTCAGCAGCTCGTCCGGCGCCGGTGTGATCAAGCCCTATGTGGTGGCTGCCAAGGAGCCGAGCGTGCCTGTCAGCAGCGTGCAGAGCAACGACAAGGCCAGGATGATCCGCCACGTGGTCACCCGCGGCCAGAGTCTCTCTCGCCTCGCCGAGAAGTTCGGGGTGAGCCAGGCGCGCCTGGTGGAGATCAACAAACTCAAATCACGGGATATCCAGATAGGGCAGGTGCTCTATATCCCCCAAGAATAGAGACAGTGGGCAGCCATGCAGCTCCCTGTTTTATCGCCTTTCCTGGCCAACCAGATTGCCGCAGGAGAGGGGAGGGAGCGGCCCTGCTCAGTGGTGACTGGGTCTGGATCCCGCAAGACCAAAGGTCAGGAGCAAGCCATGCCGATCCGTATTTTACCGCCCATTCTGGCCAACCAGATTGCCGCAGGCGAGGTGGTGGAGCGGCCCTCTTCGGTCGTCAAGGAGCTGGTGGAAAACAGCCTGGACGCGGGGGCCGACCGGGTCGAGATCGACATCGACAAGGGCGGCGCCAAACTGATCCGCATCCGTGACAACGGCTGCGGCGTCGCCAAAGACGAGCTGGTGCTGGCGTTGTCGCGCCATGCCACCTCCAAGGTGGCGACTCTGGATGATCTGGAAGGGATCTGCAGCCTGGGCTTTCGCGGCGAGGCGCTCGCCTCCATCAGCTCTGTCTCCCGTCTCACCTTCACCTCCCGCACCCAGGATCAGTCCGAGGCCTGGCAAGCCCAGGCGGAAGGGCGCGAGATGCAGGTCACCGTCAAGCCGGCGGCCCATCCGGTGGGCACTACGGTGGAGGTGGTGGATCTCTTCTTCAATACCCCCGCGCGGCGCAAGTTCATGCGCAGCGAAAAGACCGAGTTTGCCCATATCGACGAGCTGGTGCGCCGCATTGCGCTCTCCCGTTTCGATGTCATCCTGATCCTGCGCCACAACGGCAAGGTGATGCGCCAGTACAAGGCCGCCAATACGGTGCCCGAGCAGGAGCGCCGCCTGGCCGCCGTCTGTGGCACCCCCTTCATGCACCACGCGCTGGCGGTGGAAAGCGAGCACAGCGACGTGCGCCTGTGGGGCTGGCTGGCGACCCCGCAGGGGGCCAGACCGCAAAACGATCTGCAATACACCTATGTGAACGGCCGCATGATGCGCGACAAGCTCATCAATCACGCCATCCGCCAGGCCTATGACGAGCTGCTGCCCGCCGACCGCTTTGCCGCCTATGTGCTCTATATCGAGCTGGATCCCCATCAGGTGGATGTGAACGTCCATCCGGCCAAGCACGAGGTGCGCTTCCATCAGGCGCGCCTCATCCACGACTTCATCTTTCAGGCGCTGTTCACCGCCCTGCACCGGGAGGCGGCCGCCAGAGCCGAACAGGGCGAGCCGCTGGCCGAGACCCTGGTCGAGCTGCCGGTCAGCGGGCAGATTGAATACCCGGGCCAGGCGCCCCGTCCCGAGTGGTATGGCGCCGAGCACAACTATCGGGCGCCGGCCTCGCCGGGTGAAGTGCGAGAAGGGGGCGGTGCAGGACGGGCCGGCAATTATCAGCCGCCCGAGCCCCCCAGCCGGGAGGCGATGCGTGGCATGGGCGCGCTGCTCACCACCTTGCCCGGGGCGGGTCCCGCGTCTGTCGTACCCGTCACCTCGGCGGTGGCGGCCAACGCAGCCGTTCAGGCCGCGCCAAGTGCCTGGCGGGCGCTCACCCTGGTGGAGCAGGCCTATCTGCTGCTGGCGCGAGACGGCCAGCTGGCACTGCTCTCGCTGGTGCGGGCCGAGCGCCTGCTGCTGCGCAACTGGCTGCTGGAGGCCTGGGGGCAGGGACTGGCGGCGCAACCCTTGCTGCTGCCGGTCTCCTTCAAGTTGCCAAAGAACCTGATAGCGCTGGTTGAAGAGCAGGAACGTTTGCTCAAACGCATGGGGCTGGAGTTGAAAAACGGGGGGCGCGACACCATGATCCTGACTCGGGTGCCAGCCTTGCTGCGCCAGACCGATCTGGTGCGGTTATTACCCGAATTGTTGCAAATTATCGAGAGCGGATCTGACAGTGATGCGAGCCAGCTGGCTGAAGTATTATGCCAATGGCTGGTGGAGCAGGGGATAAGCCGCGAAAAAGTATATGATTTTTCAACTGCCAGTCGTTTGCTGACGGAACTTGTGACCGATTACGGTGACCAACTGGCAGACACGCGCATGGTGCGCCCCGTGTCGTTGGCGAGCGTGCTGGCCGAGTTTGCCGATGGCAACTGAGGGGCGGGATGACCGCCTCTTCGACCAATAGATAAGTTTTTGCAGGTGCGCCCGCTCCGGTGGCGACCATGCAAGGGGAGTTTTTCACGTGGCTGACTTGCCGACTGCAATTTTTCTGATGGGGCCGACGGCCTCCGGCAAGACGGATCTCGCCATCAATCTGTGTCAGGCCCTGCCCTGCGACATCATCAGCGTGGACTCTGCGCTCATCTATCGCGGCATGGACATAGGCACCGCCAAGCCGACGGCCGACGAGCTGGCCCTGGCACCCCACAAGCTGATCGACATGCTCGATCCTGCCTTGAGCTATTCGGCGGCGGATTTTTGCCGCGATGCCTTGCGGGAGATGGACGACATAGTCGCCCGTGGCCGCATTCCGCTGCTGGTGGGGGGCACAATGCTCTATTTCAAGGCGCTGCTGGAGGGACTCTCGCCGCTGCCATCCGCCGACCCTGTCATTCGTGCCGGGATTGAGGAAGAGGCGGCTCGCCTCGGCTGGCAGGCGCTGCACGAGGAGCTGGTGCGCATAGACCCGGTCGCCGGGGCGCGCATCCATCCCAATGACCCGCAGCGTCTGAGTCGGGCACTCGAGGTCTATCGCATCAGTGGCAAGACGCTCACCGAGCTGACCCAGGTACAGGGGGAAGGATTACCCTATCGCGTGCATCAATTTGCCATCGCCCCGAGCGATCGCGCCCTGTTGCACCAGCGCATCGAACAGCGCTTTGACAAGATGTTGCAAGGCGGGTTCGAACAAGAGGTCAGGGCGCTCTATGAGCGGGGCGATCTCACCCCCGACCTGCCCGCTATTCGCTGCGTTGGCTACCGCCAAATGTGGGACTACCTGGCTGGGGAAGTGGAGTATGATGAGATGCGCTATCGCGGAATTGTTGCCACCCGCCAGTTGGCCAAGCGTCAAATGACCTGGTTGCGCGGTTGGCCTGAAGTCACCTGGTTGGAATCTGGTGAGTCTGGCAATCTGGCAAGGGTCGTTGCCCGTGCCGGAGTGGCTTGACACTCCTGTATAATCAGGTTGTTATATTGATATCCGGTGTTTAAAAACAACAAACTATAAGGAAAAGAAGATGGCTAAGGGGCAATCTCTCCAAGACCCGTTTTTGAATGCGCTGCGCCGTGAGCGGATTCCTGTTTCTATCTATTTGGTGAACGGCATCAAACTGCAGGGTCAGATCGAATCGTTTGACCAGTTTGTCATTTTGCTGAAGAACACCGTGAGCCAGATGGTCTACAAGCACGCCATTTCCACCGTGGTGCCGGCCCGTGCCGTCAACCATCACCAGCACGTCCCTGGCGCAGCTGGCGAAGAACAGGGTGAAGCCGAGGCGTGATATCCCGAGGCGAGACGACTCGCCAACCCAGATTCATCATGATTCCTGTCAAGGAGCAAGCGCTTGTTTGACCGTTATGAAGCCGGCGAACAGGCCGTTCTGGTACATGTCAACTTCAGCGATGAGGGTGAGCGGGAGGATCTGGAAGAGCTCAAAATGTTGGTGAGCTCGGCCGGGGTCAATGCGTTGGGGGTGGTCACCACCAACCGCAGTGCACCCAGCGCCAAATTTTTTGTCGGCAGCGGCAAGGCTGAAGAGATCGCGTCCCAGGTGCAGATGCTGGGCGCAGATGTGGTGATCTTCAACCATGCCCTGACCCCTGCCCAGGAGCGCAACCTGGAACGCCTGTTCCAGTGTCGGGTCGTGGACAGAACCGGCCTGATCCTGGATATCTTCGCCCAGCGCGCCCGTACCCACGAAGGCAAGTTGCAGGTCGAACTGGCCCAGTTACGCCATCTTTCTACTCGCCTGGTGCGAGGCTGGACCCACCTTGAGCGTCAGAAGGGCGGGATCGGTCTGCGCGGCCCGGGCGAAACCCAGCTTGAAACCGACCGCCGCCTGTTGCGTGAACGCATCAAGGCGATTTTGCGTCGGCTCGACAAAGTGGCCAAACAGCGGGAGCAGGGCCGTCGCGCCCGCAACCGCAATGAGGTGCCGACCGTTTCACTGGTGGGTTACACCAACGCCGGAAAGTCCACTTTGTTCAACCAACTTACAGCTGCCAGCGTGTATGCTGCCGACCAATTGTTCGCAACACTGGATCCCACCCTGCGTAAATTGGTGATCCGGGATGTGGGTGATGTGATCTTGGCGGATACAGTTGGATTTATTCGACACTTGCCCCATGATCTGGTCGCGGCCTTCAAGGCGACGCTGCAAGAGACCCGTGAAGCGGACTTGCTGCTGCACCTGGTGGACTGTGCCGATGAGCAGATGCAGGAAAATATCGATTCGGTGCAGCAGGTATTGGCCGAGATTGAGGCCGACGACCGACCCCAGTTGATGATCTGCAACAAGATCGACAAGCTGGCCGATCGTCCGGCGGGTCTGGAGCGGGATGATGAGGGACGCCCGGTGCGGCTCTGGTTGTCTGCCCAGACGGGTGAAGGCTGTGAATACCTGTTTACGGCCCTGACCGAGTTGCTGGCCGGCTCCATGGTGCATCACACCCTGCAGTTGCCCCCTTCGGCCGCCAGATTGCGCAGTGCGCTCTATCGTCTGAAGGGCATTGAACAGGAAGGTTTCAGCGAGGAGGGGGATTTTGTCCTGGAGGTACGCTTGCAGCTTGCCGACTGGAACCGCCTCGTGAAACAGGAAGGCGAGAATTTACAACGCTTTATCAGGCATTGATTCGTCGATGAAGATGAATGCTTACAGGCTTCATCAACGATTGATGGCCAGATAGAGTTGATATCCATCCGCTTGTATTAATGGAGATGCTGATGGCTTGGAATGAGCCTGGAAACAACGGCAAAGACCGTGACCCTTGGGGGAACAACGGCAAGAATCAGGGACCCCCTGATCTGGACGAGATGTTGCGCAAGGTAAGCCGCCGTTTTGGTGGTTTGCTGGGTGGTGGCAAGTCAGGTGGCGAGATGGGCCGTTTTGGTCTCTCTATCGCACTGGTCGTGGCCGTGGTGGTGTGGGTCGTCAGCGGCTTCTACACCATTCGCGAAGCCGAGCGGGGCGTGGTGCTGCGTTTTGGGGAGTATTCCCATAACGTGGATCCGGGCCTGCGCTGGAAACCGACCTTCATCGACCGGGTGATCCCGGTGGACGTCGAGTCTGTACGCTCCCTGCCGGCCTCCGGCTTCATGTTGACCCAGGACGAGAACGTGGTGCGGGTCGAGATGGACGTGCAGTATCGCGTGGTCGATCCCGAGCAGTACCTGTTCAGCGTCACCAATGCTGACGAGAGTCTGGGTCAGGCCACTGACAGCGCCCTGCGCTATGTGGTGGGTCACACCCGGATGGACGATGTGCTGACCACGGGTCGGGAAAAGGTCCGTCAGGAAACCTGGCAGGTGATCGACAGTATCGTGGAGCCATATCACATGGGTCTGCAGATCGTCGACGTCAACTTCCTGCCGGCGCGTCCGCCGGAAGAGGTGAAAGACGCCTTCGATGACGCCATCTCCGCCCAGGAAGATGAGCAGCGCTTCATTCGTGAAGCGGAAGCCTATGCCCGTGAAGTGGAGCCAAAGGCCCGCGGTTCGGTCAAGCGTCTGGAACAGGAAGCCGAAGGTTACAAGTCCCAGATAGTGCTGAAGGCCAAGGGTGAAGTGGCTCGCTTCAACGAGTTGCTGCCTCAGTATCAGGCCGCGCCCGAGTTGACTCGCGAGCGTATCTACCTGGAAACCATGGAAGAGCTTTATCAACAGGCCAACAAGGTGCTGGTGGACATGCCGGCGGGTAACAACAGCATGATCTATCTGCCGCTCGACAAATTGTCTGGCAAGGCGAATGCGGTACAACCGGCTCGTCCGGCTGGTACGCCGGTAGTTGAATCGACCACGCCGTCCAACGAAGGGGCCAATTCCACACCGACCCCGCTGCGCAGCGGTGACCGTTTCAGCTCAGGGAGAAACTAATAGATGAAAAAAATAGCTATTGGTGTCATCGCTGTGGCCGCCATGGTCTGCTTCTCTTCCATCTTCATCATTGATGAAGGCCAGAAGGGCATAGTGGTGCAGTTTGGCAAGGTGAAGCGGGTTGAATCCGGCGAGCCGCGGCTCTATGAGCCTGGTTTGCACTTCAAGGTGCCGCTCATCGATCAGGTTCGCAAGATGGATGCCCGCATCCAGACCCTGGAAGGCCAGGCGGATCGCTTCGTCACCTCGGAGAAGAAAGACCTCATCATCGACTCCTACGTGAAGTGGAAGATCGAGGACTTCTCCAAGTACTACCTGGCAACCGGTGGTGGCAACAAGATCCAGGCCGAAGACCTGCTCAAGCGCAAGATCAACAACGGTCTGCGTTCCGAGATCGGTAACCGCACCATCAAGGACATAGTCTCTGGTGAGCGCAGTACCGTGATGGAAGATGCCCTGATGAAGATGGCGCGCTCCTCCGAGCTCGGCATCAAGGTGGTCGATGTGCGGATCAAGCAGATCAACCTGCCGGTGGAAGTCTCCAGCTCCATCTATCAGCGGATGCGTGCCGAGCGGACTGCAGTAGCCCGTGAGCATCGCTCCCAGGGCCGCGAGCAGGCCGAAATCCTGCGCGCCGACATCGACCGCAAGGTGACCGTCATGATCGCCGACGCCGAGAGTAATGCGCGTCAGTTGCGTGGTGAAGGGGATGCCGAAGCCGCCAAGATCTATGCCGACAGCTACAAGAAAGACCCCGAGTTTTTCAGCTTCGTGCGTAGCATGGAGGCCTATCGCAAGAGTTTTGCCGGTGGCAACGACCTGATGGTGCTCAAACCAGACAGCGAGTTCTTCCGCTACCTCAAGTCTCCTCACGGCACCAAGCAGTAAGGGACAAGCAATAAGACCAAAGGGCCTGATGATTCAGGCCCTTTTGCTTTATGGCGCCAGACCCCGCCGATACGGGCGGCTTTTTTGTGCAAGGAGCGGGAATGTTGACATCCATCTTGATGGGATTGGGGCTGCTATTGCTGTTTGAAGGGCTTGGCCCCCTGTTGATGCCGAAGGCCTGGCAGCAGATGCTGCGGCTGCTCAGTGATCAGCCCCCCGAGCAGCTGCGTCGCATCGGTGGTTCGCTGGTGGTGGCGGGCACCGTGATTCTCTGGATGCTGAGTCATTGAGCCATCTGGCTGGCTCAGGCTACCAGCAAAGCGCAGACAATAAAAAAGAGGCCCCAGGGCCTCTTTTTTCATCCAGCAGGAGTCGTTGACTCAGGCGCTGCGCTGTACCGCCATCTGGGCCAGGGTTTCCAGCGCCTGCTTGTGCTGGGAGTCCGGCAGGACGGCGAGCGCTGCGATGGCCTTGTCGGCCTCTTGCCGGGCACGCATGCGGGAGTACTCCAGCGCACCTGTGCGATCCAGAATGGCCAGGATCCGGTCGAGATGCTCCATGCCGTTGCGGTGCTCGATGGCATCGCGTACCAGCTGACGCTCCTCGGGCGAGCCCACTTCCATGGCTCGCAGCAGCGGCAGGGTTGGCTTGCCTTCGGCCAGATCGTCACCGACGTTCTTGCCCATCTCGTCGCTCTGGGAGCAGTAGTCCATCACGTCGTCGATGATCTGGAAGGCGGTACCCAGATACTTTCCATAGTCGGTCATGGCCTGCTCGACGGGCTCGGGCTGATGGGTCAGCACGGCAGCGAGGCGGGTGGCGGCCTCGAACAGCTTGGCGGTCTTGCAGTAGATGACCGTCATGTAGCTCTGTTCCGTGGTATCCGGATCGTTGCAGTTCATCAGCTGCAACACTTCGCCCTCGGCTATGGTGTTGGTGGCATCCGACAGTATCTCCATCACCTTGAGGTTGGAGAGTTCGCTCATCATCTGGAAGGAGCGGCTGTAGAGGTAGTCACCCACCAGCACGCTGGCGGCATTGCCAAACAGGGCGTTGGCTGTCTCCCGGCCGCGGCGCAGGTCGGATTCGTCGACCACGTCGTCGTGCAGCAGGGTAGAGGTGTGAATGAATTCTATGATGGCGGCGAGCTTGAGATGATCCTGCCCTTCGTATCCCAGTGCGCGGGCGGCCATCACTGTCAGCATGGGGCGCATCCGTTTCCCGCCTGCACTGACAATATAGAAACCCAGCTGGTTGATCAGGCTGACATCGGACTGAAGTCTCGCCAGGATCAGTTCATTCACCGCCGTCATGTCGGCGGCACAGAGCGCACGGATAGTCTGTTGGTCCATAAGTCTCGTAACGTGACGGCAGCAATAACTGCGGTTTTAGTAATGGCGGGGATTCTACACGATTTCACAATGGGTTACAGTTAAGCGTTTATTCACGGCGGCAGATATGCGCACAAAATAAACTTTTTGCTAAATTGGCCTTGCCTGAGCAAATCGATTTGCGTAGAATGCCGGCCCATTGTTATAGGTTTTTGCGCGTGTCTGGCCTTGAGCAAAAGACACGCCTTTACGGAGTTAATCAAATGTACGCGGTATTCCAAAGCGGCGGAAAACAACACCGTGTGGCCGAAGGTCAAATCGTTCGTCTGGAAAAGCTGAACGTTGAGACTGGCGCTACCATCGACTTCAACGAAGTTCTGATGGTTGCTGCAGGCGACACTTTTAAAGTAGGTGCTCCTTTCGTTGAAGGTGGCAAGGTTGTAGCTGAAGTTGTGGCTCACGGCCGTGGCGAGAAAGTGACTATCGTCAAGTTCCGTCGTCGTAAGCACCATCGTAAGCAAGCGGGCCACCGTCAGTGGTTCACTGAAGTCAAAATCACTGGCATCAGCGCTTAATTAGAGGAGTCCGATAGATGGCACACAAAAAAGCTGGCGGTTCATCCCGCAACGGTCGCGATTCTGAAGCTAAACGCCTTGGCGTTAAGCGTTTCGGCGGCGAAACAGTTCTGGCAGGCAGCATCATCGTTCGTCAACGTGGTACCAAGTTCCACGCTGGCACCAACGTTGGTCTGGGCACCGATCACACCCTGTACGCGAAAGCGACTGGCAAGATCCTGTTCGAAGTTAAAGGTCCACTGAATCGTAAGTACGTTAGCATAGTTGCTGAGTAATTACGGACCGCAAGGATCCGAAGCCCCGCCAACAGGCGGGGCTTTTGTTTTTCTGACGCAGTTTACGAAAAAACGGAACGCAGATGTGCCTGGTGTTGCGCGAGGCATTCATCGCTAAGATGCGTATCGCCCGCAGGGGCCTGTACCACTATAATTGCGTATCGGTTTTTCGAATTAAGGTGACGGTTACCTATGAAGTTTGTTGATGAAGTCCAGATTCGAGTCGATGCCGGTGACGGTGGTAACGGTTGTGTCAGTTTTCGCCGGGAGTTGTATATTCCCAACGGTGGTCCGGATGGCGGAGACGGTGGCGATGGCGGCGATGTCTATCTGATTGCCGATGAAAACCTGAACACCCTGATCGATTACCGTTTCGAACGCTTCCATGCGGCCGAGCGCGGTGAGAACGGCCGCAGTGCCAACTGTACCGGTCATCGTGGCAAAGACAAGGTACTGCGCGTTCCGGTCGGAACCCGCGCCAGTGATGAAGATACCGGTGAGCGACTGGGCGACCTGACCACTCATGGTCAGAAGTTGATGGTTGCCAAGGGTGGTTTCCACGGTCTGGGCAACACCCGCTTCAAGAGCTCCGTCAACCGGGCGCCGCGCCAGAAGAGCAGCGGTACGCCGGGTGAAGTACGTACCCTGAAGCTGGAACTGCTGCTGCTGGCCGACGTCGGCATGCTGGGTCTGCCCAACGCGGGCAAGTCCACCTTTATCCGCGCCGTCTCTGCGGCCCGTCCGAAAGTGGCTGACTACCCCTTCACCACCCTGGTACCCAACCTGGGCGTGGTGCGTGGCGAGAACTCCCGCTCCTTCGTGATTGCTGACATTCCGGGTCTGATCGAGGGTGCCGCCGAAGGCGCAGGTCTGGGGATCCGCTTCCTCAAGCACCTGGAGCGTTGCCGCGTGCTGCTTCACCTGGTGGATATCTGCCCGGTAGATGGCTCCGATCCGGCCGTGAATGCCGTGACTATCGTCAAGGAGCTGGAAAAATACAGCCCCGAGCTGGCGGGCAAGCCGCGCTGGCTGGTGTTCAACAAGATGGATCTGATCCTGGAAGAGGAAGCGGTCGAGGTGATGGAGCGCGTCAAGGCTGCGCTGGCATACGAAGGCCCTGTCTACCAGATCACGGCCATCAGCAAGGAAGGCACCAAGAAGGTGTGCTACGACATCCTGGATCTGCTGGATACCATGCCGCGCACGCTGGTCGAAGATGCCAAGGACGCCATCGAGAAGGTGGAGTTCAAGTGGGACGATTACCACAAGAACCAGCTGGCCCAGGCCGAAGCTGAGGCCGCAGCGGCTTCCCTGGCCTTCGATGCGACCCTCGACGATGACGACGACTGGGATGATGACGAAGATGATGGCGTTGAAGTCATCTATGTTCGTGACTGATCACCCTGTCCTGCCTGATCGGT
Source organism: Aeromonas sp. MR7 (assembly GCF_963899385.1). Classification (NCBI taxonomy): domain Bacteria; kingdom Pseudomonadati; phylum Pseudomonadota; class Gammaproteobacteria; order Aeromonadales; family Aeromonadaceae; genus Aeromonas; species Aeromonas sp. MR7. Next base: position 218,706 of record NZ_CAWQXH010000032.1, on the reverse strand, counting down.
GTGGCATCCTGGCCCATCGATGAGAAAAACCGGAGTCTGGCAACAGACTCCGGTTTTTTTATGGGGCCCATCCGGCTGGCCCGATCATCATATAGATATATTTCTTATGTCACTTATTGCCTGCCAACCGCAACTGATTATACTGCGCACCTGAATGCAACCTAATTGAAACAATGTGCTAACCATTAACAATGAATTGATATGCATATCTGTTTGAGGTCATTCTTATGGAAGGTTTGCCTGTGAAAATATTTATGCTTGGAATGATCCGTTAAAAGCTTGTTTGTGCATTTTATTGGGGTATTCTTGCGCCCGTTTTGCTGGGTGAGAGCATGAATATGCAGGTTTGCCTGGCTAAGGAAAAGTAACATTAAGGCTGTAAACCATGCTGGAAAAGACTCTGCAAGCACCTGCGCTCAATACCCGCCGCAATGTGCTGATGTTCCTGGTCCCGTCACTCATCGGGATCCTGCTGTTCATGACCCCCGTCATCTATGACGGAAACGTCACCATACCCGTCGCCGTGCTGGCGAAGCTGGTACAGACGGTGTTTGCCGATTATCTGGTGGCCATGGTCAGTGCCATCATCACCACCACCATGTTGATGACGCTGGTTGCCTGGTTGTTCAAGCCGGCCATCCTGGTCAGGCGCCCCTTCCTCAACAGCCTGTTCAATGTCTCCCCCTTCTGGGCCTGCGTGCGGGTGCTGGGCGGCGTGTTCGTGCTGTTGACCTTCTTCGAGACCGGGCCCGAGGCGCTGCGCTCCGGTGCCACCGGTGGCCTGGTGCTGCACGATCTGCTGCCTGTGCTGTTCTCGGTGTTCATTTTCGCCGGTCTGCTGTTGCCCTTGCTGCTGGACTTCGGTCTGCTGGAGTTCGTCGGCACCATGATGACCCGCATCATGCGCCCAGTGTTCCGCCTGCCGGGCCGTTCCGCCGTGGATTGCTTCGCTTCCTGGCTGGGGGATGGCAGTGTCGGCATTCTGCTGACCAGCAAGCAGTACGAAGGCAAGTTCTACACCCAGCGTGAGGCTGCCGTCATAGGCACCACCTTCTCGGCGGTTTCCATTACCTTCTGTCTGGTGGTGATCTCCCAGGTCCGACTGGAACACATGTTCGTGCCCTTCTACCTGACCGTCTGCCTGGCCGGTGTGGTGGCTGCCATAGTCGTGCCACGCCTGCCGCCGCTCTCCTGGAAGAAGGACGTCTATGCCGATGGCACCCCCCTGTGCCGTCAGCAGGAGTCAGTGCCTCATGAGCACAGCGTGCTGAGCTATGGCTATGAGCGGGCGCTGACCAAGGCCGAAAGCATGACGGACATGGGCGCGGTGGCGCGAGAAGGTGTGAAGAACGCACTCGACATGGTGTTCGGCGTGTTGCCTGTGGTGATGGCCATAGGGACTTGTGCCCTGATGCTGGCCGAGCACACCTCCATCTTCAACTGGTTGGGGGCGCCCTTTGTGCCCTTGCTGGAGCTGCTGCAACTGCCGGATGCGGAAGCCGCCTCCAAGACCATCATGGTGGGCTTCGCCGACATGTTCATCCCGGCCGTGCTGGCCTCTACCATAGAGAGCGACATCACCCGCTTCGTGATCGCCGCCATGTCGGTCACCCAGCTCATCTATATGTCGGAAGTGGGTGCCCTGCTGCTGGGCAGCAAGATCCCGGTCAAGCTGTGGGAGCTGTTTGTCATCTTCCTGCTGCGCACCCTGGTCACGCTGCCGGTCATCGCCGGTGTGGCGCATCTGTTGTTCTAGGGCAGTTGTTCTGGATGCAAAACGGTCAACCTGGGTTGGCCGTTTTTTGTGGTCGGCATTAGACCAAAGTGAGTCTTTTTAATAGTGGGGTTTTACATTAATGTAACAAGCTGAAAAAAGCGTGCCAGCCGAGCAGTAGGCAATTCAAATCGAACGTGGCCAGGAGTCACCCCATGACCTCACTGCTCAGCTACAGGGCCGGTCCTTGCGATCAGCCCCTGCTTCATCAGACCATAGGCGAATACCTGCAAGAGATAGCCGAACGCTTTCCCGAACGGCCCGCCGTTGTGGTGCGCCACCAGCAGATCCGCTGGAACTACCGCGAATACCTGACCCAGATAGACAGGCTGGCGTTGGGCTTGCTGGCGCTCGGCATCCAGCCGGGGGACAGGGTCGGCATCTGGTCACCAAACAACATAGAGTGGTGTCTGGTGCAGTTCGCCACCGCCCGCATCGGCGCCATCATGGTCTGCATCAATCCCGCCTACCGCAGCTACGAGCTGGAGTTTGCCATCAACAACGTGGGCTGCCGTGCCCTCATCTGTGCCAGTGCCTTCAAGGGCAGCGACTACCTCGCCATGCTCAATGAGCTGGCTCCGGAACTGGCCAGTGCGCCGCCAGGGCAGCTGGTCAGCGCCCGCTTGCCGAGCCTGGCGATGGTGATCCGGCTCGGGGAGGAGGACAGCGCCGGCATGCTCAACTTCGGTGCCGTGCTGGCGCTGGGGGACGAGCAGGATCCGGCCCGGCTTGCCCGGGTGGCGGCCGGCCTCAAGCCGGACGATGCCATCAACATCCAGTTCACCTCGGGCACCACGGGCAACCCCAAGGGCGCGACCTTGAGCCACGGCAACATACTCAACAACGGCCGCCAGGTGGCGCGGGGCATGGCGTTCAGCGAGCAGGACAGGCTCTGCATACCTGTGCCGCTCTATCACTGTTTCGGCATGGTGCTCGGCAACCTGGTCTGCATCAGCGTGGGGGCCTGCGCCCTGTTTCCATCGGAGGCGTTCGACCCTGTGGCGGCCCTGCAGATGGTGAGCGAGGAGCGTTGCACCGCCCTGCACGGCGTGCCGACCATGTTCATCGCCGAGCTGGAGCTGCCCGGCTTTGCGGAGTTTGATCTCTCCTCCCTGCGCACCGGCATCATGGCCGGGGCCATCTGCCCCGAGCCCTTGATGCGCAAGGTGCAGACCCTGATGCACATGACCGAGGTGACCATAGCCTACGGCCAGACAGAGTGCAGCCCGATCAACCACATGACCGCCATCGATGCGCCGCTGGACAAGCGGGTCACCACGGTTGGCCGCGCCCTCGATCACACCGAGATCAAGCTGGTTGACCCGAGCGGCGAGACGGTGGCCATCGGCGAGCGGGGGGAGATCTGCTGTCGCAGCAAGGGGGTGATGCAGGGTTACTGGCAGGATCCTGCCAAGACGGCGGAGACCATAGACGAGGAGGGTTGGCTGCATTCGGGGGACATCGGCATCATGGACGAAGAGGGCTATGTGCAGATCGTCGGGCGCAGCAAGGAGCTGATCATCCGTGGTGGCGAGAACATCTATCCGCGCGAGATAGAGGAGCGGCTCTACGACCATCCGGCGGTGCAGGATGCGGCCGTGTTCGGGGTCGACAGCGAGCGCTATGGCGAGGAGGTGTGCGCCTGGGTCAAGCTCAGGCCCGGGCAGGAGGTCAGCGAGGAGGAGCTCAAGCACTTCCTGTCGGCCCGCATCGCCTACTTCAAGGTACCCAGGCATATCCGCTTCGTGGAGGAGTACCCCATGACGGTGACCGGCAAGCTGCAGAAGTTCAAGATGCGGGAGGCAATGAGCGATGAGCTGGCCCGTCAGCATGTCGAGGCGACGCGCTGAGGCTGTTCTGGTGCAACGAAAAAGGGCCCGCGGGCCCTTTTTCGTTGCCGGCTGCTTGCTAGCGCGGCGTGATGCTCAAGTCCGTGGGGCACTGAATGGTCAGCGAATGGACTGTACTGGCCACGCGATAAGGCTTGCCCGCCTTGTAGAGCTTCCTCTCCTCGTCATAGCTGCCCGTCGTGTACTGGGTGGAGTAGAGCGTCTGCTGACGGCGATCCGTCTCCTTGTAACCCTGGGGGCAGGTCTGGTTGGCCTGATTGAAACAGGCCGCCATGCTGCTGCACTCGATATAGAAGCCGTGCTGGCTGGCATCGGCCAGGTGCACCGGGGTGACGGTGGGCGGGGGAGGCGACAACAGGGAGCAGCCGGACAGCGCCAGTGCGCCCAGCATGATGAGATGTTTTGACATGGATAACCTGAACAGTGTGGTGTGACAAAGAGTGAGGGGGAGTCTTTTGCTCCCCCTTCGCTATAGGGGCACAGTTATAACCAAGCCGGTGCGCTCAGACCAGCGCACAAATGTAAGAAAATATGATCCCGCCCTACGTCAGCGCGGCCAGCAGGGCGGTTTCATCCACCTGATCCAGCTGCTCGGGGGCGAGGAAACGCTCGGCATAGTCGCGCCAGATGCCGCTGCCGACGAACAGGGCAAACAGCGCCGGGTCTATGTGCTGCTCGCGCACCATGCTCTGCATGATGGCCAGCGACTGGGCCACCGTCTTGCCTGACTTGTAGGGGCGATCGCTGGCGGTCAGCGCCTCGAAGATGTCTGCGATGGCCATGATGCGGGCCGGAATGCTCATCTGCTGCCCCAGCAACTGACGGGGATAACCCTTGCCGTCCATGCGTTCATGGTGACCGCCGGCGATCTCGGGCACGCTGCGCAGGTGGCGCGGGAAGGGGAGCCGCTCCAGCATGCGGATGGTCTGGATGATGTGTTCGTTGATCTTGTAGCGCTCCTCCTCGGTGAGGGTGCCGCGGCCTATGGCCAGGTTGTAGCGCTCCCCCCGGTTGTAGAGATGGGTGGGCACCTTGACCTTGAAACCCCAGGAGTTGTGCTCATCCAGGCGGTCGTGAACAGGGCGGGGAATGAGGTGGGCCGCCTTGTCGGCCAGCAGAGGCTCGACGCAGGGCAGCGGCGCGGCGGACTCGCTCTGGCGCAGCTTGAGTTCCTCCCGGCTGATGCCGAGTCTGTCATCCAGGGTGCGCAGCCAGGTGCGGCTGGCGATGGCATCCAGCCGTGTCAGCTTCTCCGGCGCCATCCACTCGCCCCCCAGGTTGCACTCGGCGACGAAGGCAAACTCCTGGTCCAGGGTACTCCAGAGCGGCGCCACCTCCGCTCTGGCCGCTTCCCGTTCTGACGCCGGCAGGCGGGCCGCCAGCGCCTCTATGTAACCGTCGCGCTTGAGCACCTCGAAGCGGGTGCGGATCTCGTGGATCCGGTCGTAGAGGGTCTCCAGCTTGGTGGCTTTGTCGACCACGAACTCCGGCGTGGTGACCTTGCCGCAGTCGTGCAGCCAGCTCGCGATATGGATGGCCTCCCACTCCTCCTCATTGAGCCGAAAGTCGGCGAACGGGCCCTGCTGCTGGGCACAGGCCGCCTCGGTCAGCATCCGGGTCAGCTCGGGCACGCGCTGGCAGTGACCCCCTGTGTAGGGGCTCTTGGCATCGATCGCGCCGGCCATCAGCTCGATGAAGGACTCCAGCAGCTGTTTCTGCTCCTCCAGCAGGCGCTGGTTCTCGATGGCGGAGGCCGAGGTGCCCGCCAGCGCCTCGATCAGGCTGATGCGCGAGGCCAGCTCGCGGGCGGAGCAGTCGGGCAGGATCAGCAGCAGGCAGCCGATCAGCTCCTGTCTATGGTTGCGCAGGGGCTCGGCCACCAGCTGGCAGGGGCCGGGGAAGGGGCCCCAGCTCGCCAGATACTGCCGCCAGCCGCGCTCGTCGACGGCTAGGGTGAGCCGCTCTGTCTGGGCCAGCTTGCCGAGCAGCGCCTCCTGCCAGGGGACTTGCCCGGCGGGCAGGGCTTGCTGTCGCCAGCTCGCCTGGACCGCCACCATGCTCTGCTCCTGGGCCAGGTAGAGGCAGCCCCCTTGGGCCTGCACCGCGGCTATGGTCTCCTGAAGTATGCGGCTGAGCAGGGAGTCGAAGCGGTGTTCGGCCGCCAGCGCCCGGCCCATGTTCATGAAGTTGCCCAGGGTCAGCCGCATGCCGGACATGGTACGGGCCAGATCGTCGATCTCGCGGATCGCCGACTCAGGCACCCGGCTCTCGCCGAAGTCGAAGTGCTGGATCCGCTCCGCCTCCTGGGTCAGGGCCAGCAGCGGGGTGGCGGTACGGCGGGAGACCAGCCAGATCACCGGCAGCAGCAACAGCAAGCCCGCCAGCGCCCAGCCGAGATTGACCAGTGCCTCGTCGCGGGCCTGCTGGTAGAGCAGATCGGCCGACACCAGCAGAGCGATATGGAAGGGGGAACCCTCGCCGAGGGGGGAGAGGTTGACTAGCCAGTCGCTGTCATCGGCGGCGGTCAGGTTCAGTTCCACCGGACTGCTCAGCAGGGCGGGTTGGCTGCTGATCTGCTGTTGCAGCCGGGTCAGCACGGGATGGGACAGCGCCGACAGCGTGGGCAGCTGGCTCAGCTGCTCGAAGCTGGGCAGATGCCTGGGATCGGCGGCCAGCAGGGTGGCGTATTCGTCGAACAGGATCACCTGGCTCTGCGTTGGCAAGTGCAGCTTGCCGATCAGGGCCGACAGCCCCTCGACGCTGGTATCCAGCCCGATCACCGCCCGTCTGTCATCGCTCTCCACCGCCAGCGTCATGCCAGGCTCCTTGGTGGTAAAGAAGAGATAGGGACTGGTCGTGGCGATCCCCGTGCGCCAGCGTGCCTGCTTGTACCAGTCGCGGCTGCGGGGATCAAACTGGTACAGGGGCATGGCCCGGCGCTCGAGCAGGGTCAGCCGCTGATCGAAGTAGAGAAACTCCCCCTTGCCCTGATGCAGGCTCTGCACCAGCAGGGTGCTGGCGGCGGGCACCTTGTCCAGCTGGGCTCTGGCCCGTCCGGTCAGCTTGCGCACCAGGAAGAAGTCGCCATCCTCATAGCCGGCGTAGACGGCCCCATAGCTGGGGCTGTTGGCCAGCACCTCCGCCAGTTGCGGCAGGTAGCCCAGGCGAGCATCCAGGCTGGTCATGGCCGCCAGCTGGCCGCTGCGCAGCAGGCTCAGCGACATGCGGGCCGGTCGCTCGTTCAGCTGGAGTGCGAGGGACAACTGCTCCCGGTATTGCAGGAAGTTCTGTCGCTCATGCTCCAGCCCCTGGCGTGCCCCTTGCTGGAACTGCAACGCTATGAGGGCGCTGCCCAGCAGGGTAAACAGCAGGATGAAGAGGGTGGCGATATGCACATAGAAGGGTTTACGACCTGGCCTGGCACTTGTCATGGACGCATCCTTGTCACACGGGCGATTGCAGAGACGATCAACTACCAGTGTGCCAACAGGATGACAGAAAACACAATAAATGATTGAGCGGTATCAGGATATGGCGTCGGATGTGACGGCCCCTGGCGGGGCCGTCTTGGGGGTCACGCCAGTACGGCGGCGGGGACCAGGTTGACGGGGGCGTCTTTCACCTCGTGCCAAACCTGATGGCTGTCCTGGTACTTGTAGTTGGCCGTGCCTGACTTCCAGTCTTCGCTGAGCACCATGCGCAGCTCGAAGTTGGGCTGGATCACGGGGCCGATCCCGCCACCCTGCGGCCACTTGATGATGGGATAACCCTGGGCGGTTACCAGGATATGGCACAGCTTGGGCATGACACACATATAGGTGTACTGGCCCTTCAGTTCGGAGGCCATGTCCAGCGGTGGATTGGTTGCCTGGGTCAGGTGAGCGACGCCGTTCACCGTCTCCCCCGGGGTATAGACGGCCAGGTTCAGGTGCAGCAGTTGTGCTCCCGGCATGGCTTTGCCAATCTCGAAAGAGGCGAGGAAGAGGCCGGTCTTGGTGTCTGTGATTGCATTCATGCCTGTATTCTCCTGCAAGAAGAGGGTGGGTGTAGCTCACAACCAGATGACGAGCCACAGCATGCTAGCGCCTGCGGCCGGAGAGGGTAACTGTGCAACTTGTCAGTTGACGCCCCGTCAGGGCTGGCATAGCACCACCCCACCTGATGCCAGGGCAGGGTAAATCAGGTGTGCGGCCTGTGTGACGCTTTCGGTTGTCGGCCTGCCAGAGATTGAGCGGGGGCAATTCGCCGGCCCGATGCGTGATTCATTCAGGTATCTCGTGCTACATTGCCCTCCTTGTTACTGGTCTGTGAATCAATGGAGTGACCCATGTCTGCCATCCCCTATTCCGTGCTCGATCTGGTGCCCGTCCCCGAAGGATCCCAGCCGGCCGAGTCGTTCCGTCGTTCGCGCGAGTTGGCACAACATGCCGAGCGCTGGGGCTACCTGCGTTATTGGCTGGCCGAACACCACAACATGCCGGGCATCGCCAGCGCCGCCACCTCTGTGCTGATCGGCCACCTGGCGGGTGCCACCAACACACTGCGGATCGGCGCCGGCGGCATCATGCTGCCGAACCATTCGCCGCTGGTGATCGCCGAGCAGTTCGGCACCCTGGCCTCGCTCTACCCTGATCGCATCGATCTGGGGCTGGGCCGGGCGCCCGGCACAGATCAGCGCACCATGCAGGCGCTGCGGCGTCAGCGCAGCGGCGAGGTGGACGAGTTCCCGGCGGATGTGCGCGAACTGATGAGCTACTTTGGGGACGAGGCGGGAGCGGTACAGGCGGTGCCGGGTCAGGGACTGCACCTGCCCATCTGGTTACTGGGCTCCAGCCTCTACAGCGCCCAGCTGGCGGCGGCCATGGGGCTGCCATTCGGCTTTGCCTCCCACTTCGCCCCCGCCCTGTTGTTGCAGGCGCTGGAGATCTACCGTACCCAGTACCGCCCTTCGGCGCGCTGGCCCAAGCCTTATGCCGTGGTCTGCATCAACATGATCGCCGCCGACAGCGAGCGGGAAGCCCGCTTCCAGTTCACCACTGTGCAGCAGCAGTTCCTGCGTCTCTACCGCGGTGACGCGGGCAAGCTGCCCGCGCCCGTGATCAAGCTGGGAGAAGAGTGGTCACCCCGCGAACTGATGGCGATGGAGCAGACCCTGGCCCGCTCCCTGGTCGGCGATCCGGAGCGGGTGCGTCACGGCCTCAAGGCGCTGCTGGCCGAGACCCGGGCCGATGAGCTGATGTTCAACGGCCCCATCGTTGATCACCAGGCCCGTCTGCGCTCTTTCGAGATTGCGGCCGAGCTGATGAATAGCCTGTAAGCTGTCAGGCAGGGCTTGTCACTGTGGCGGGTCGAGCCAGGTGCTTGGCCCGCCGACTGACAACAGTGCTCATAACATGTTTTCAACGTATTGATTTTAAAGGATAGTCAGGTTGATGTCGGGCATCTGTCGTGTCACCGCCCTCCACTCAGGCCCTATGCTGGCCCTGTCAATCACCACAAGGAGCTCATGATGATCGTCAGGAAGTTGAGATTGCAGCGGGGTTGGTCCCAGGATCAATTGGCGACCCTGACTGGCCTGAGCGTTCGCACCATACAGCGGATCGAACAGGGTCAGCAGCCCGGACTGGAGTCTCTCAAGGCCCTGGCCTCCGTCTTTGAACTTGATGTGGCTCAGTTAGACGGGACGCAACAACAGGAGCGCGAGATGAGAGGGAATGAAACCATGGGTCAGGATGCGGTACAGGTGTCGGCAGAGGAGCGGGCGGCCATGCGTTATGTGGAGGGGCTCAAGGGCTTCTACTACCACATTGCCAGCTATGTGCTGGTAATTTGCGGGCTGTTTGTCATCAACTACCTCAGCAATCCGGATTATATCTGGGCCTGGTGGCCGGCGCTGGGTTGGGGATTGGGGTTGATCTCCCATGCCATCAATTTGTTCCAGCCCTTCAAGTTGTTCGGGCCCGAGTGGGAACGGCGTCAGATAGAGAAACGGCTGGGACGCAAGTTGTAATATCTTCCACTGCGAGTTAAGCGTGGTTTTAAATTTATTTTATGAATAGCTAATTAAATGGTTTGTGGCAAGTACTGTTAGATTTCTCCATTGATTACAAAGGAGGGGACATGTTTTTTGTAAATATCATTGTTGGCACTCCAATATGGGTCTGGATCTTATTTGCCGTCTTGATAGTAAATGGGATCAGTGCATTAAATGATAGAGAGATGGAGATTCAAAATTTGTTCGTTATGCCATTGTTTTTTCTCTTATGGGGAGGAATCAGTGTGAGCTATGACCTAGCCTTCTCGTTCTGGGGGTTAGTAGCCATGGTGGTGGGGTTAGTGCTCGGTTGTGGATGTGGTTGGTGTATCTTGAGTCGTGGTCCACAGTTAAAAAGTAAAGAGGGAAGTGATCTGATTATCTGGCCTGGTACTTCATGGGTTATTATATATGTGATGATTGCTTTTATTACAAAGTACACGTTGAATGCTTTTCTTAATGTAGATCCAGAATTGAGGGGGTCATTATCTTTCAATCTTTTATTTGGCTTTTTAAGTGGGCTGATTAGTGGTGTGCTCTGGGGCAGAGCGTTGAAATTATATTTAATTTTTAAACAAGAAAAATAATGTTTTTAATTGTGTGATTTTCAACAGATATACGTCATATATTAATTTATATATCGTGATTTATATGTTTTAAATACATTTAAATTGGTGGGAGATGAATAGCTCTTTATATCTGAAGTAGAAAGCCCGACATCGCGTCGGGCTTATTACTAAAAGTATTCACTGAGCAAGCTTATTTGGCGTGAGTGGGGCAGGGTGTCGCTATCAGGGCATCGTCTTCATAACGCCACAGGGTGAGACTGTTGCCCCAGACGCAGCCGGTATCCAGCGCCTTGATATCCTGCTTGCCGGTGTTGCCCATCAGGGCCGCCCAGTGGCCGAACACCAGTATGGGGTCATCCACGTGGTGTTCACGCTGCTCGAACCAGGGGCGCAGGCCGGGTGTGGATTCCGTGGGACCCTTCTTGCACTTGAACTCGAGCCGGCCGTCGAAATAGCAGAAGCGCATGCGGGTGAAGGTGTTGATGATGTAGCGGTAACGCTCGATACCGGCCAGATCCTCACTCCAGCCATCGGGCAGATCGCCATACATGTTGTGCAGCAGCCAGCTGTACTGATCACCGCGCAGCAGACTCTCCACCTCGCGGGCACAGTTGCGCGCCGTGCGGGCGTCCCAGGCGGGGGAGATGCCGGCATGCACCATCATGATGGGCAGGTCAGGATGCTCCGCCAGCAGGGGGCGATGACGCAGCCACTCCAGCAGTTCGTCCCGATCCGGGGCCTCCATCAGGGCCTGAAGCTTGTCCTTCTTCTTGAGCGGCGCGACACCATCGGCTACCGCCAGCAGGTGCAGGTCGTGGTTGCCGAGCACTGTGACGGCGCGGCTTCCCAGTGACTTGACGAAGCGCAGTGTGTTGAGGGAGTCCGGACCGCGGGCGACTAGGTCACCACAGAGCCAGAGCACATCGTTGCCGGGATCGAACTCGGCCAGATCCAGCAGACGGCGCAAGTCGTCATAACAGCCCTGGATATCGCCAACAAAACAGTTCGCCATGAAACCTCAATTAATAATGTGGGGGACGGCCAGCGTAAAAGGCGCTATGGGCGCCTCGAACTGCTGTCCCGACGCATCTTGCAGGGTGTAGCTCCCTTCCATCACCCCCAGCGGGGTGGCGAGTGGCACGCCGCTCTGATAGCGAAAGGTCTCCCCTTCCGCAATCAGGGGCTGCTCCCCGACGATGCCGGGGCCCTCGACTTCCAGCATCTTGCCATTGGCATCCGTGATGAGCCAGCGCCGGTGCAGCAGCTGCGCCGGGCCGGGCCCCAGATTCTCAATTTCGATCAGATAGTGGAACTGGTAAGGGTCTTGGGTATCCGCCACATAACTGGGGTATGGGCGGATCACTATGTGCGGGTGTGCCACGGGATCAGGCCTGTTGCTGATCCGCCAGCCAGTTGGCGATCATGACGAACTGCTCCAGGGAGAGATTCTCCGGGCGCAGGTTGCCATCGATGCCAAGCTTGGTCAGCTGGGCGTCCGTGATGAAGTTGGCGAAGCTGTTGCGGATGGTCTTGCGGCGCTGGCCAAAGCCTTCGGTACAGACGCGGCTCAGGCAGCGGATGTCTTTGGCGACGATTGTCGGGTTCTTGTGCGGCACCAGACGGACCACGGCAGAATCCACTTTCGGTGCTGGCTTGAAGGCGCCAGGGCCCACTTCCAGTACCGGGATCACCTGGCAGTAGTACTGCACCATGACGCTCAGACGGCCATAGGCCTTGCTGCCCGGACCGGCGGACATCCGCAGGACCACTTCCTTTTGCAGCATGAAGTGCATGTCTTCGACCCGGTCGGCGAAATCGCACAGGTGGAAGATGAGCGGGGTTGAGATGTTGTAGGGCAGGTTGCCGAAGATGCGCAGCGGCCCCTTGCCTTCCCCCATCAGGGTGCCGAAGTCGAAGCGCATGGCGTCGGCCTCGATCACGGTCAGCTTGTCCTTGAGGGTCGGATGCTCACGCAGGCGCGCGGCCAGATCCCGGTCAAGCTCGACCACCGTCATCTTGTCCATCTGGGAGGCGACCGGTTCAGTCAGCGCGGCCAGACCGGGACCTATCTCCACCAGGTTCTGACCCGGCTGCGGATTGATGGCGGCCACTATCTGATCGATCACATAGCGGTCGTGTAAGAAGTTCTGACCGAAACGCTTACGGGCTGTGTGGCCCATGTGCACCTTGTTGCTCTGCACCTTACTGCTCATATCTTTTTTTCTCTACCATCTTGATGGCGTGGTTAATCGCGGTGATCAGACTGCCCGGATCCGCCAGGCCCTTGCCTGCCAGATCCAGCGCAGTGCCGTGATCCACCGAAGTGCGGATGAAAGGAAGTCCAAGGGTGATATTGACCGAACTGCCGAAGCCCTTGTATTTGAGCACGGGCAGTCCTTGGTCGTGGTACATGGCGAGTACCGCATCCGCATCCTTGAGGTATTTGTCCTGGAACAGGGTATCGGCCGGCAGCGGGCCGACCAGATCTATCCCCTCCTGGCGCAAGCCGGCCAGGGCGGGTTCGATCACGTCAATCTCTTCACGGCCGAGATGGCCCCCTTCCCCGGCATGGGGATTGAGGCCGCAGACGTAAATTCGGGGCTTGGCGATGCCAAACTTGGTTTTGAGATCCGCATCCAGGATGCGGATCACCTTGCCGAGCCTATCTTCGGTGATCGCCATCGCCACGTAGGCCAGCGGGATGTGAGTGGTCGCCAGCGCCACCCGCAAGCCTTCCGTCGCCAGCAGCATCACCACATCGGCGGTGCCCGACTGCTGGGCGAAGAACTCGGTATGACCGCTGAACGAGACACCCGCCTGGTTGATGATCCCCTTGTGCACCGGGCCGGTCACCACGGCGGCGAACTCGCCGCTGAGGTTGCCGTCGCAGGCGCGCTGCAGGGTCGCCAGCACATAGGCGCCATTGCCTTCATCGAGTTCACCCGGCACCACGGGGGCGCCCAGGGTGACCGGACAGAGGGTCAGGGTGCCCGCCCGCTGCGGCTGGACAGGAGCCTTGGCGTCATAGGGTTCCAGCTCGATGGGCAGCCCCAGCAGGGCGGCCCGTTCGAGCATAAGGGCGGGATTAGCGATCACCACCAGCTGGTGGGGCCAATCCTGCTGGGCTATCTGCAGCACCAGATCCGGGCCAATCCCGGCCGGTTCACCCGGCGTGACGGCGAGACGACGACAGCTCATCAGCTGCCGGCGCCTTCGATCTGGATGTAGGCCTCGTCACGCAGCTCGTCCAGCCAGGCCTGGGACTCTTCGGTGAAGCGACGGTTGAAGATCAGCTGATAGGCGCGCTGTTCCTGGGCCTTGTTGGTGGCATCCTGGCTGCGACGCTCTTCCAGCTGGACAATGTGCCAGCCGTGGGTCGTGCGGAAGGGGGCGCTCAGCTCACCCGGCTTGAGGCGGTTGACCATGTCGCGGAATTCCGGCACGTAGACGTTGGGATCAGACCAGCCCAGCTCGCCGCCCTGCACTGCAGAGCCCGGATCTTCGGAATACTTCTCCGCCAGGCTGGCGAAGCTGGCCTTGCCGCTCTTGATGTCGTGCAGTATGCCGTCCAGCATGCCCTTGGCTTTCTCTTCACTCAGGATGATGGAGGGCTTGATCAGGATGTGGCGGGCGCGCACTTCGGTCTGCACGACCTGCTGCTGACCCTTGGCATCGAACACCTTGATGATGTGCAGACCGGCGCCCGAGCGCAGCGGACCCACTATGTCACCTTTCTTGGCGCCCTGTACCGCTTCGGCCATCAGGGTCGGCATCTCTTGCGGGCTCATCCAGCCCCAGTCGCCCCCTTCCAGCGCCTTGGGACCGTTGCTCTCGGCAATGGCCAGCTTGCGGAAGTCGGCTCCTTGCTTGAGGGCGGCCAGGATGCGCTCAATCTTGCTCTTGGCGGTGTTGAGCTGCTCGGCGCTCGGGTTGTCCGGCAGGGCAATCTGGATATGGCCGACATGGTACTGCTGTTGCTGCTGGCCCTGCTTGGCGAGTATGTCCACCACCTGCTTGACCTCCTGCTCGGAGATGTTGATGCGGCGGCGCACCTGGTTGCGGCGCACCTCGTTCATCAGTATCTCGCGGCGCACCTCTTCCCGGTACTGGGCATAGGTCAGCCCTTCGCGGGCCAGCTGGGCACGCAGCTGCTCCACCGTCATCTTGTTGTCGGCGGCTATGCTCTGGATGGCTTGCTCCAGCTGGGTGTCGCTGATCTTGAGGCCCTGACGATCCGCCAATTGCAGCTGCAGGCTCTCCTGGATCAGGCGATCCAGCGCCTGCTTGCGCAGGGTGGCATCGTCAGGCAGGGATTGACCGCTCTCCTGGGCCGAGCTTTTGACTTTCTGTACCAGGGCGTCCTGCTGGCTGGCCAGCACCACGTCCTTGTTGACCACGGCAAGCACCTTGTCCATCAGCTCGGGGGCGGCGAAGGCACCCTGACTCATGGCTCCGAACAGGCCTGCAGTCAGCAGGGAAATCAACGTCTTCTTCATATCCATCTCTCAAGGCGTTTGCCAGACCGGTTACTGGTCTCGCAGGTTAAACGGACGAATGTAAGGCAGTGCTTCGGTGTCCAGGGAGGTGCCCTTGGTGCCGGTACCCACGCTACCCAATCCTTTCATTTCAAACTGAATACCGAAACTGCGCTCGGCTGTGGACGTATTGTTCACGTTGTTGGGCGTATTGACCCACTCCAGGTTGAAGTTGATGCTCCAGCAGCAGGAGTCGTACTTCAGACCTACCTTACGGTCAGACTTCACGCTCTGATTGAGCTCCTGATAGTAACCCCCGTACAGGTGCCACTGATCGTTGAGCGGGGTGGTCAACAGCAGGCCGATCTGGTTGAGGTCGGTGACCTCGTTATTGGTGTTTGGCACAAGGTTGGCATCGCGCACGAAACGATGGTTCAGCTGGCTGATCAGCTTCTCGCGGCGATACTCGACGGCGCTGTTGGCAGAGCTGAAGCGGCTCTGGTCCACATCATATTGCGCGCCGGCATGGGCAAACCACTGTTCATTGATCTTGGCATCCCCCTCGAAGGAGAGCGGGGAGCGGGTATTGGTGGTCAGAGCATCGCTGGGGTAGAGCTTGACCCTGGGCGCAACAAAATCGAAAGCTTGGGCAACAGCCAGCCGAATTCGTTCATCGCCGGCACCATCATATATCCGGCTGGTGACGCCGACCGACAGACGGTTGGAGTCGCTGATACGATCCAGACCGGCGTAGCGGCGATCGCTGAACAGGCTGTAGTAGTCCTGGCGCATGGTGGTGGAGTCATAGACGCCTATGTTGTCCTGATCCTTGTAGGGCACATAGAGGTACTGGAACTCGGGCTCCAGGGTCTGGTTGGCGTCGCCGTCAAACCAGTTCTGGTTGCGCTCGAAGGTCATGCCGCCCTTGAGGCGGAAGGAGGGCAGGGTCCGGGTGATGATGCCTTCGTCCAGGGTGACGCCGCTTGCACCCGCAGGGGTGAAGCGGCTGACGAAGGTGGAGCTCATGTTGTCCGGCACTTCCTGATCGTAACGGGTGTACATCAGCTTGTACTGGCTGTCGAGGTAGTAGCCCGCCTCGTCGATCAGCGGCATGGTCAGGGTCGGGGCCGTGTAGACCCGGGTACCCGTGTAGGCGCTGCCCTGGTTCTGCTCTATGGCCTGGGCATTGTTGTAACCGAACTTGGTGATTTCGGTATTCCAGGCCAGATCATACCAGCTGCCCTGCTGGTAGTAGTTGTGATCGATGCGCGGCATCAGCTCGTGGGGCTGCTGGGCGCTTGCCAGCAGTATCTGGTAGGTCCGCACCTCGGTGTTGATGTTCCAGTTGGGCTGGAAGTAGCCGGCCATCAGGGATTGCTGCAACTGGTTGTCGACCTGGGTGCCCACCTTGGGGGAGAAGTCGTTGAAGTAGTTGTAATCCCGATCCCGCACCTTGGTGTAGTCCACCGACACCCGCATCGCATTGTCCATGAACATGGAAGTGTGGTGTGCGTTCAACAGGTAGCGATGACCATCTGAGAGATAATCGTTGAGGCTGGGAGTCTCGTCGTACTGCTTGTCGTTTGCCAGGTTCTCGAAATAGAGGCTGCCTACGTGGGTCGGATCCGGCATGTAGCGAAACTCGACCTGCTCCATCAGGCCCCGTCTGTCCATGAAGCGGGAGGTGATGGTGGCGTCGTAGTTGGGCGCTATGTTCCAGTAAAACGGCTGGGTGATGTCCATGCCGTTCTTGGAGCTCTGGGTATACCCCGGGTAGAGCAGGCCCGTCTTGCGCTCATCCTTGATGGGGAAGTTGATATAGGGGAAGTAGAAGACCGGATAGTCATAGAGCCAGAGGCTGGCGTTCCAAGCTTCCCCGAACACCTCTGTCTGATCTATGTCTATGCTGCCCGCTTTGAGGGTCCACACTTCCTGGCCCGGCGGGCAGGTGGTGTACTGGGCCCCTTCCAGGGTGATGTTCTGGTTGTTGTTGGTCATGGTGACCCGGTCGGCGGAGCCGCGCACCGGCGAACCATGCACCTGATACTTGCCCTCTTCCAGCTCGGAATTCTTGGTATCCAGGTTGGATTTAAGGGTCTTGTCACTGGTGACAGTGATCTGGCCATCGTTGTAATAGATGTTGCCGATGGCGATGACATCCCGGCTCTTCTGATCGAGCTCGGCATAATCTGAGTCAAATTTGCGCACACCCTGGCGAACCTTGACGTCGCCCTGATAGACGGCGGTGCCGCCCTGCTTGGCCTCGAGCCGATCCGCATCCACTTCGACGGGTTGGGCGTTGGCATCCTTGTCCGGGGCCAGCCGCTCTATCTTGGGAACATAGTCATAGCAGAGCCCGTCCAGGATCCCGGTGGCGGGCGGCGGCGTCAGCGGTGCCGCCTGCACCATGGCAGGGGTCAGGGCTGGAACAAGGCTGATGGTCAGGGCGATGGGATAAGCGTACCCCAGTGTCCATTTTGTCATGTGAAAGACTCGCGCAATCCGTGGTAGCTACGGCTGATTCAAGACATGCATTTTACGACAGGATTCATCGAGTTGACATTGCATGTCATTGCTTTATGTTAGCCGGCAATGATAAAGCATTATTGCGGCCAGGGCTAACAGCCAAGTGCTGCTTTCCAATTTGGTCCCCGACTTATGTACGATCGCGATTCCCTGCTATTGCAATGGGCGCGCCGGATCTCCGGTGATGCCAACCTTCAGTTGACCCTGATTTCCGGTGACGCCAGTTTTCGCCGCTACCACCGTGGCGCTGGCCTGGTGTGGGTAGATGCCAATCCGAAAACTGAAAAAAATCATGAATTCGTTCGCAATGCGGCTGCCCTGCACGCCGTGGGGCTGCTGGCGCCCGAGGTCAGGGCGGTGGACTACGAGCAGGGCCTGCTGGCGGTGACGGATCTGGGGGATACCCAGCTTATCGGCTGTCTGGATGTGCACAACGTGCAGGCCTGGTATGGCAAGGCCATAGTGCTGCTGCCCCGGCTGGGGGCTGTGGATCTGGTGCTGGAACCCTTCGACGCAGCCTTCATGGCCCGTGAAAACAGCATATTTCCCGAGTGGTTGCTGGGTCATCACCTGCAATTGCAGCTCAGCGAGGCCGAGCAACGGCTGCTGGATGACACCTTCGCCTGCCTCACCGCCAACAACCTGGCCCAGCCGCAGGGGGTGATGCACCGGGATTTTCACAGCCGCAACCTGATGGTGTGTGGTGGCGACAGGCCCGAGACCAGCACCCTGGCCATCATCGATTTTCAGGACATGGTCATCGGGCCTCTTAGCTATGACCTGGTTTCGCTGCTCAAGGATTGTTACGTGCGCTGGCCGGATGCGGTGATCGAACAGGGCATGCAGCAGGGCTTCGATACCCTGCAGCAGGCGGGACTGCTTGGCGAACTCGACTATGCCAGTTTCCGTCGCCATGCCGACCTGACCGGCATGCAGCGTCACCTGAAGGCGGCGGGCATCTTCACCCGCCTCTACCATCGCGACGGCAAATCCGGTTACCTCAAGGACATTCCCCGCACCCTGGGCTATGTGGTGGACGCGTGCCACCAGCATGGCGCCACCTATCCCGTGCTGGCCCGTTTCGGCCTGTGGCTGGAGCAGGTGGTGCTGCCCGGGATCAACCGCACAGCGCAGGTGACACCATGAAGGCGATGATCCTGGCCGCCGGCCGTGGCGAGCGCATGCGCCCGCTCACCGACAGCCTGCCCAAGCCGCTGCTGGCGGTGGGGGGCAAGCCGCTCATAGTGCACCATATCGAGAAGCTCGCGGCGGCCGGGGTGACCACACTTGTCATCAACCATGCCTGGCTCGGCCACAAGCTGGTGGAGGCGCTCGGTGACGGCAGTGCGTTCGGGGTCCAGATTCACTGGTCGGCAGAGGCGAGTGCGCTGGAAACCGCCGGTGGCATAGTGCAGGCGTTGCCCCTGCTCGGCCCTGCGCCTTTTCTGGTGATCAACGGCGATACCTGGCTCGACCTGGACTATCGCACCCTGGTGACCCAGCCACTGGGGGAGGATCTGGCCCACCTCTGGCTGGTGCCCAATCCACCCCAGCATCCAGGCGGGGATTTCTCTCTTAACGCGGGTCGGGTACAGGATGCGCCGGCCTTCACCTTCAGCGGTATCGGGCTCTATGACCCCGCCGCTTTTGCCGACTTGTCGCCGGGTGCGCGCAAGCTGGCCCCCCTGCTGCGCGACTGGATGGCGCAAGGCCGGGTTGGTGGCACCATGCTGGCCGGCGAATGGCGGGACATAGGCACTGTCTCGCGGCTGCGCGAGCTGGATGACCAGCTGCTGGGGCACTCTCATTAACATCACGAGGTCTTGAACCATGCGTATTTGGGGTAAGGTGCTTGGCGCCTTCTTCGGTTTTCTGCTCGGCAACATCTTTGGTGCCCTGCTTGGCCTCTGGATCGGCCATCGTTTCGATCGGGGCATGGGTATTCGGGGGGCGTTCCAGCGTGGCCCCAGTCAGCAACAGCAGGCGGTTTTCTTCCACGCCACCTTCGCCGTCATGGGCCATATCGCCAAGGCGAGCGGCCAGGTCACAGAGCAGGAGATCCGGGTCGCGTCCAACCTGATGGATCGGATGCGGCTGGTGGGCGAGCAGCGGGCCCGCGCCCAGGAGTCGTTCCGGCTGGGCAAGGAGGCCGGGTTCCCGCTGCAGGAAACCCTGGCCGAATTCCGCCGTGCCAGCCTGGGGCAGCGCGACATTTTGCGCTTCTTCCTGGAGGTGCAGCTGCAGGCCGCCTTTGCCGATGGCAAGGTCGAGGCCAACGAGCGCGCCATACTGCACACCATCGCCGATGAGCTGGGTTTCAGCCGCATCGAGCTGGCCCGGATCCTGGCCATGGCCGAGGCGCAGATGAACTTCTTCAACCGGGCTCACGGCGGCCAGTATCAGGACGGTGGGCACGGCGGGCAGCAGTACCGGCAGGAGGCGCCCTCCAAGGATCGCCTCAAGGATGCCTACCAGCTGCTTGGAGTGAGCGAGAACGACAGCGATCAGGATATCAAGCGCGCCTACCGCAAGGAGATGAGCAAGCATCATCCGGACAAGCTGGCCGCCAAGGGGCTGCCGCCCGAGATGATGGAGATGGCGAAGGAGAAGACCCAGGAGATACAGCAGGCCTGGGAGTGGATCCGCGAGGCGCGCGGTATTCGCTGAGTGCCGTTATCTGTCAGCCATAAAAAATGCCCGTCGATGACGGGCATTTTTGTGTGAGAAAGTCAGGCTTAGTGGCTGTCGACCCAGACGAACTTGAGCACGAACAGCAGGGCCACCACCAGCACGCAGGGGTTGATCTCGCGCCAGCGGCCTGTGCCCGCCTTCATCACGCAGTAGGAGATGAAGCCCACGGCGATCCCCTCTGTGATGGAGAAGCTGAACGGCATCATGACGGCTGTCATAAAGGCCGGTACCGCTTCGGTCAGGTCTTCCCACTTCACCCGGGTCAGCTCGGAGCACATCAGCACGCCCACATAGATGAGGGCGCCGGCGGCAGCATAGGCAGGCACCATGGCGGCAACCGGGGAGAAGAAGATCGCCAGCAGGAACAGCACGCCGACCACTATGGCGGTCAGACCGGTACGGCCGCCGACGGCAACGCCTGAGCTGCTCTCGATAAAGGCGGTGACCGAGGAGGTGCCCATGAAGGCGCCGCACACCGAGCTCACGCTGTCCACCAGCAGTGCCTGCTTCATGCGCGGGAAGTGGCCCTTGTCATCGGCCAGCTTGGCGCGGTTGGTGACGCCGATCAGGGTGCCTGACGAGTCAAACAGGTTGACCAGCATGAAGGAGAAGATGATCCCCGCGAGGCTGATGTCCAGCGACCCCATCAGATCCAGCTGGCCGAATACCGGCGTTATGCTCGGCGGCATGGAGACGAAGCCCTTGAAGGTGACATCGCCAAACAGCCAGCCCAGGGTGGTGGTCACCACTATGGCGATCAGCACGGCGGAGTGAACGCCGCGGGCGGAGAAGATGCAGATCAGGAAGAAACCGAGCAGACCCAGCAGGCAGGGCAGGGAGGTGAGGTTGCCCACCGTCACCATAGTAGCGGGGCTGGCCACTACTATGCCGGCGTTGTGCAGGCCGAGCAGGGCGATCAACAGGCCGATGCCGGCCGTGATGCCGACCCGCAGGGTGAGCGGTATGTTGGCGATCAGCCAGTAGCGCACCCGCAGCAGGGTCAGGATCAACAGACCCAGGGCGCCCCAGAAGATGGTGCCCATGCCGACCTGCCAGGAGTACCCCATGCCGGCCACCACCACGAAGGCGAAGAAGGCGTTCAGCCCCATGGCGGGGGCCAGGGCGATGGGCAGATTGGCCAGCAGGCCCATCAGTATGCTGCCGATGCCGGCGATGAGGCAGGTGGTGACGAACACCGCCTGGGTGTCCATGCCCGCATTGGAGAGGATCTGCGGGTTGACGAACACTATGTAGACCATGGTCAGGAAGGTGGTGATGCCGGCGATGACCTCGGTGCGGGCCGTGGTGCCATGGCCTTGCAGGGCAAACAGACGCTCAAGCAATCCTTGCCCGGCGGCCTGTGTGGGGGCCTGGTGTGGTTGATTCATGTTGGATTCCAATAGGTGACGTGAAATAAGCAGCAGGGGAAAGGGCCATCCCATCCATGCGGGAGTGGTTGCCCTGTTTCTGGTGGTTAAGTGACCAGACTCGTCCTGATACCGTGACAGCGCGCACATTTTCACACAGGCGGCGCCGTTTACAAACCCCGGATCTGCGAAGCGGATCAATGAATAGAGCAAAAATTCAAACGTTTGCTATTTAAGCATGAAAAAAGGTTCTCGCTAGAGAACCTTTTTTCGGGAAGAGGGGACTTAAAGTGTCTTGAAGTAACGCTCCACCAGCTGGGCCAGCACAGAGTCGAGTCTATCCTGCACCTCTCCCAGCTCCCGACCGACACGGCGCAGAAACAGGCTGGCCTGCTCCTCGGTCAGCTTGCGTCCCTCGATGAAGAACTCCTGCTCCGGCAACTGCTTGTCGTAGCGCGGGATCAGCACCCAGCTCACCAGGTCAGGATCGATGACAGAGAAAATCTTGGCGGCGGCGACACAGAAGGTCTCGATATGCTCCTTGCCATCCGGTCCCAGGCAGCCGGGCTCGACCCGGATCTGGATGGTGAGTTTCTTCTCTGTGGGGGTCTGGGTCGTCATCTTGCTACATCCATGCAAAGGCATCCGTCTTGGATTGTATGCCAAAAGGCAATAGAAAGGGGAGCCTGAGCTCCCCTTGTGACGCCGTCACCCTTATTTGGTGATGCGCTTGTACTTGGCGCGGTGAGGCTGGACTGCCTCGGCGCCGTAGGTCTTCTTCTTCCACTCTTCGTATTCGGTGAAGTTGCCTTCGAAGAAGGCAATATTGCCCTCGTCCTGATAATCCAGGATGTGAGTGGCGATACGGTCGAGGAACCAGCGATCGTGGGAGATGACCATGGCACAACCCGGGAACTCCAGCAGGGCGTTCTCGAGGGCGCGCAGGGTTTCGATGTCCAGATCGTTGGTCGGTTCATCCAGCAGCAGCACGTTGCCGCCGGTCTGCAGCAGCTTGGCCAGATGCAGACGGCCACGTTCACCACCGGACAGCTCGCCGACGCGTTTTTGCTGATCGGCGCCCTTGAAGTTGAAACGGCCGATATAGGCACGGCTCGGGAACTCGTAGGTACCGATGCGCAGTATGTCCTGGCCGTCGGCGACCTCTTCGAACACCGTCTTCTTGTCATTCATGCTGTCGCGGAACTGATCCACCGAGGCCAGCACCACGGTATCGCCCAGGGTGATGGTGCCGGAATCCGGCTGCTCCTGACCCGACATCATGCGGAACAGGGTGGATTTACCGGCCCCGTTAGGCCCTATGATGCCGACGATGGCCCCCTTCGGAATGGCAAACGACAGATCGTCGATCAGCACGCGATCACCGTAGGATTTGCGCAGGTTGGCCACTTCCAGCACCTTGTCGCCGAGGCGGGGTCCGGGCGGAATGAACAGCTCGTTGGTCTCGTTGCGCTTCTGGTAGTCGTTGGTGTTGAGTTCTTCGAAGCGAGCCATACGGGCCTTGGACTTGGCCTGACGGCCTTTCGGGTTCTGACGAACCCACTCCAGCTCTTTCTCGATGGACTTGCGACGAGCGGCTTCGGAGCTGGCTTCCTGAGCCAGACGGGCATCTTTCTGCTCCAGCCAGGAGGAGTAGTTGCCTTCCCACGGGATACCTTCGCCGCGGTCCAGCTCCAGGATCCAGCCAGCCACGTTGTCGAGGAAGTAGCGGTCGTGGGTGATGGCCACGACTGTGCCTTCGTAGTCGTGCAGGAAGCGCTCCAGCCAGGCCACGGATTCCGCATCCAGGTGGTTGGTCGGTTCATCCAGCAGCAGCATGTCCGGCTTTTCCAGCAGCAGGCGGCAGAGGGCCACGCGACGGCGTTCACCACCGGAGAGGTGCTGGATCTTGGCGTCCCAGGCCGGCAGACGCAGGGCATCGGCCGCGCGCTCCAGCTGGTTCTCCATGTTGTGGCCACCCTGGGCCTGGATGATGGCTTCCAGCTCGCCCTGTTCGCGGGCCAGCTTGTCAAAATCCGCATCCGGATCGGCGTAGGCCGCATAGACCTCGTCGAGACGGGCCATGGCGCGTTTGACCTCGCCGATCGCCTCTTCCACCGCTTCGCGGACTGTCTGCTCCGGATCCAGCTTCGGCTCCTGGGGCAGGTAGCCGATCTTGATGCCGGGCTGCGGACGGGCTTCCCCTTCGATCTCGGTATCTATGCCGGCCATGATGCGCAGCAGGGTGGACTTACCGGCACCGTTCAGACCCAGTACGCCTATCTTGGCGCCCGGGAAGAAGCTCAAGGAGATGTTCTTGAGGATATGACGCTTGGGCGGCACTACCTTGCCGACCCGGTTCATGGTGTAAATAAATTGAGCCATTGGCTAATTCTCTTCCTTTTCAGCAGGTTAATGTCTTGGCACTAACGGACTGATGTCGTGGTGGGGCCAGGTCGGCACGCCGCCAACCCGGTTCCAAAAAACCCGTCGATTGTAAACCAATGGACAGGGGTGGGCAAAGGTGGCGCCCGGTTGGCGCCCCCCCTTTGCCGAGGCTGTCACGTCTTGCTGCATCAGCCGCGCAATCTTGGCATCATGTGGGCTTCTTTTTGTCCCGGAGTTGTCATGACCGCATCCCCCCAGGCCCCCTCACTGGCGGCCTTTCTCACCGCAATGGGATTGGACGTGGCGATGAGTGACGCCCTTTGCCAGCGCTTGCCACGACTGACCCTGAGCGCCGGTCAAGTTTTGCTGGCGCAAGGGGCACGGCAGGAGGCGGCGTTTTATGTCGAACAGGGCATAGCCCGCGCCTGTCACTACACCCGGGACGGGCAGGAGCGTTGCAAGGAGTTCTATTTCGAAGAGGAACTCTGCCTGCTCTATGACAGCTGGCTGAGTGGCGTACCTGCCCGCTACCAGCTGGAGGCACTCACGGCGCTGCAGGTGGTGCGGGTGCCGCTCGCCCTCTTGGATGAGCCGGCGTTTCAGCCCCTCTGCCTGGCCCTGCTGCGCCAGCAGCTGGGCTACAAGGAGCGCAAGGAGGCCTTTTTGCTGCTGCACTCCCCCGAGGAACGCTACCGGGAGCTCTGCCACACCTTCCCCCACTGGCCGGCGCGGCTCACTCAGGTGCAGCTCGCCAACTACATCGGCATCAGCCCGGTCACTCTGTCGCGGATCCGCCGGCGCATTAACACCGGTTAATGCCGCCCCCTTGTCATCCCCTCATGCTGCACCATTCGAAGGTGGTTGGAGGGATGGATGATGTCGCTGTTTTTGTGGTCGCAACTGGTGGTGAGCCTGGCTTTGCTGCTGGATCTATTGTCGTTTCAGCTGCGGGATCGCAGGGGGATCCTGGCTTGTCTGGCCCTCTCCTGCGCCCTCAATGCCGGCCATTTCGCGCTGTTGGGGCAGGGGGCGGCCGCCAGCCTCTTGCTGCTGGCCAGCGTGCGTTTTCTGGTCAGCATGCTGGCAACGAGCCGCGTCCTGATGTGGTTATTTATGGGGTTGGCCTGCGCCGCCGTGCTGGCGACCTATCAGGGGCCGCTGGCGCTGCTCGGCCTGCTGGGCAGCCTGCTGCAAACCCGGGCCGCCTTCTGCCAGGATGATCGCCTGCTGCGGCGCTGGATGCTGCTCGGCACCCTCTGCTGGCTAGCCAACAACCTGCTGGTGGGCTCACCGGCGGCGGTACTGATGGAGGGGCTGTTTCTGGTCAGCAATCTGGTGGGTTACTACCGCTACCATGGGCGCAAGGCGTGTGTTAGCTAGTCATATGCGGGTCCGTGTTGCCGTGTTGCTGGCTGGCCCGGTCAGGACCTTGATGGAAGTGCGGGATATTGCGGCTGGTTTGGGTTTGGCGGTGGATCTGGGTAGGCAAGGCAAAGAGGCCGCCATTGTGGCGGCCTCTTTGGCGTATCAGGCTTTGTTGAAGCCGTTGATGAGCGCCTTTGCGTAATCGATGACGAACTGCTGGCAGTGGATGGCCGTTTGGGGATCGAACTCCTCGTCATGGAGATCCGTATTGGAGAGCACCCGGATCCCGACAAAGGGCACCTTGTAGGCCTCGGCCACCAGGGCGGCGGAGGAGGTCTCCATCTCTTCTGCTGCGGTGTTGTAGGTCTGGTGCAGCCAGTTGATGCGGGCCACCTGCCGGTTCCACTCGTCGGCGGTACCTATGATGCCAGGGACTACGCGACCGTGCTGATAGCGCTCGGCTATGCCGAGGGCGCGGCCGACCAGCTCGGGGTCACCGGCAAACGAGCTGTGCTCCACCAGCTTGCCCTTGTCCCGCAGGCGCATGGTCACATCGAAGTTGTGCCATTTGCTCGGGTCGACCCCCTGCCCGGCCGGGGCAAGGTCGCTGCGATAGGCGCCCATGTTGAAGCTCCTGGTGCCTATGACGATATCTCCCCGGTGCAGCGCCGGATCATGGCCGCCCGCCGTGCCCTGGTTGATGATGAGGCGCGGATGAAAGTGCTCTATGCCGAGGGTGGTGGCGGCAGCGGCATTGGCCAGCCCCACCTCGGTGCGGGAGATGACCACAGGATAGCCAGAGATAGTGCCCTGCCAGTATGTCCAGGCCCCCACGGTCAGCTCCTTCTTGTCTTTCAGGGCGGCCACCAGGGTCTCCACTTCGACGTCCATGGCTCCCTGGATCAGGATGGGGGCGGGGGTCGGGCTGGCCGCCGTGACGGCAGAGGAGAAGAGGGCAAACAGTGTGAGCAGACGCGAGCAGCGTTTGATGAAGTTCATGGGTTACCTGTTGGTCTTGCGAGGAAGCGCAGGATCCTACCGAAAGGCAAACGGTTGCGCAAACGCGGATGTGAATGTTGTCAATAAATGCCGCCGCTGGCGGCATATCTCAGGGTTGCTTGTGACCCGCGAAGTAGAGGACCCGCCGTACATATTGCTGGGTCTCCTGATAAGGGGGTATGCCCCCGTATTGCTCCACCGATTTCTCGCCGGCGTTGTAGGCCGCCGACATCAGGGTCCAGTTACCGTCGAAGTGGGTGTGCAGCCATTTGAGGTAGGCCACCCCACCCTTGATGTTCTGCTCGGGGTCGAAGGGGCGGGTGACGCCGAAGCGCTGCTGGGTCTCGGGGATGAGCTGCATCAGCCCCTGGGCGTTCTTGGGGGAGACGGCGCTGCTGTTGAGATTGGATTCGGCGATGGCGATGGCCAGCACCAGCCGCTCATCGATGCGGTGACGCTTGGCGGCACTGCGCAGCATGATGACCAGCTTCTGCTTGGCCGGGGACTGGCGGGCCAGATAGGCATCCAGGTTGAAGGGGGTACTGGGGATCTCGGCGAAGTAGCCGCCACCCCCGCCGACCCCGGCGCCACACTGATCCCCCATGACGGCATTGCCGATGCGGGCGTTGTAGTAGCGAGTGGCCTGCTGGTTGCCAAGACGCATCGCCATGGCGAGGTAGGCGTTGGCCATCCTGGGGTTGCGCACCGAGCCCGGGCCTGTGGCGAGCAGACGGCCGATGCGGAAGTAACCTTCCGGATTGCCCGTCGTGGCGGCGGCGCAGTAGAAGTGGATGGCCTGGGTCAGGTTGCCCTGACTCTGTGCCACCTGGCCTTTTTTCAGTGCGCTGAGCGCCTTGGGTGCCTGTCTGAAATCCCTGCTTTGCGCCGCTGCCTGCACGGTACCGGCCAGCAACAGCGATAAAAAAAGCAGCAAAAACAGCCTGTTTTCGCTGAAGCTCGACATGGATTCTCTCCTGTTGGATACAGAAGATATAGGGGAACATGGCCCGTTCCGCCATTAATCCAGTGGATCCTGTTGTTATGGATCCACTCTTCCAGAGATCAAAACGGTATGGAACCAGTGTGAAATGCAGGCACGGCAGGAGCTGTGGCCGTGCCATCCAGGCGTTATGGGTAGAAAAAGAGAGTTGCAGACACGCCTCTAGTGGCTAGCATCGGCTCCATCGGCTCCATCGGCTCCATCGGCTCCATCGGCTCCATCGGCTCCATCGGCTCCATCGGCTCCATCGGCTCCATCAGTTCCATTGGTTCCGTCGGTTCCATCGGTCCCGTTCTCATCCTCCATATTGCTGTCATTGGCAGCGGCGTGGGTTGCGCAGTCCGTGCCTGCCGGGCAGGGGGATTGGGCCTGGGCTGGGACGACATGCAGGCCTGTGAGCAGTATCAGGAGGGATAACAGGGGGCGGATCTGGGTCATGGCTATTCCGGGCGGCACTGGCCGAGCAAAGGGTTGGGAGCAGAGGTTGTCAGTGGCGTCGCAGCTAGACGTCGAGATGATGCGTCTGCTCATCTTCGCTGGCGGCGGGCAGCTGGCGGTACATCAGACCGATTTCACTCGCCACCCAGACCGAGAGCAGGGCCAGCAGGCTGAGCAGGGGCAGCAGGGTATGGCTCTGTTGCAATGCACAGGCGGCGAGGGCGGCGCCCAGCAACAGCAGGGTTCGGATCATGAGGTGACTCCTTCTCATCATGGTGATCTGGCATGGCCCGGAAGCTGTTCCCGTATGACGCCACGCCCGGCAGTATACCGCGCCGTGCCTGCGCGTGTCTGTGTCCATATGTGGTGGTCACCGCGCACATCCTGATGCGTCGGGCGAGACAGGGCGATCTGATTCATTCATCACTCATCGGACGCCAGGTTCATCTGCTCGCTCATGGTATCGATGAAGTGGCGGATCACGGGCGATGCGGCCTGGCAGGCCCTGAGCGGGATCAATCGGCGATCTGGTGGTAGGCCAGATACCAGCGCACGAACTCGGCGACACCCTGCCTGAGCGGGGTGGCGGGGCGGGTGCCCGTGAGGGTGTGCAGGGGCTCGCTGTCGGCCCAGGTGGCGTGCATGTCGCCCGCCTGCATCGGTAGCATCCGTTTGATGGCGGGCTTGTCCAGCGCCTGTTCCAGCGCCTCGATGAAGTCGAGCAGCCGCACTGGCTGGCCGTTGCCTATGTTGAGGAGGCGGTAGGGGGCGGCACTTTCGGCCTGGCTGCCCTGGCTAGCGTGCCAGTGCGGATTGGCGCGCGGCGGCAGCTCGGCGACGGCGAGTATGCCGTCCACTATGTCGTCTATGTAGGTAAAGTCGCGGCTGAGCAGGCCCTGGTTGTACACATCTATGGGCTCGTCGGCCAGGATGGCGCGGGTGAACTTGGCGATGGCCATGTCGGGGCGACCCCAGGGGCCGTAGACGGTGAAAAAGCGCAGCCCTGTGGTGGGCAGGCCGTAGAGCGCCGAGTAGGCGTGGGCCATCAGCTCGCCGCTCTTCTTGGTGGCGGCATAGAGGGAGACGGGGTGATCCGCCGGCTGTTCGGTGGAGAAGGGCATCTGATCGCTCAGGCCATAGACGGAGCTGGAGGAGGCGTAGATCAGATGGTTTATGCCGTGCTGGCGGCAGCCTTCCAGCACGGTCAGCATGCCGGTGAGGTTGCTGTCGGCATAGGCAAACGGGTTCTCCAGTGAATGGCGTACCCCCGCCTGGGCCCCCAGGTGGATCACCCGCTCGAACCCGCTCTCGGCAAACAGGGTCGCCATGCCGTCCCGATCCGCCAGCTCCCGCTGTTCGAAGCGAAAATGGGGGAAGGAAACCAGCCGTGACAGTCTGGCCCGCTTCAGGCTCACCTCGTAGTAGTCGTTGAGGTTGTCCAGCCCCACCACCTGATGGCCCGCCTCGCACAGCCGTCTGGCGACGTGAAAGCCGATAAAGCCGGCGGCGCCTGTCACCAGATATTTCATACGTGTTGTCCTGTGCTGATCATGGGGGCCTGTGGTCCTGAGTGGGGGCTGAAAAAGGGCTGGGCGCTTTGTACCAGAGCGCGGGCCCCGGCGCCACATGGAGGCGGCGCCATGGTGAACGAGGGCTGGCTCGTCAGGCGCGGCATGCTGCATCTTGGTGCACTGACTGTCAATGGAGAATGACAGGCACCAAAACGGGGCGTTCCCCGTGGCTATTGTGATCCTGGTCGCAAAAAATAGACTGGAACCCATAACGAAGCCCTGCGGACAGGGCTCGCGCCCGCCACGACGGACACAAGACACTCTTTTCACTTCGCTATTGGATACAGGTTATGGACAACACCCCAGGCTCTGCGCGCTCAGCCCGTTCTGCGCATCCCCTCTATGAAGATGTACTCGCCCTGCTGACTGCGGCAGGCTTCGTATCACTCGGCATCTTCCTGTTTCATCAGGTCGGCCTGCTCACCGGCGGCACCGCCGGGCTGGCACTGCTGCTGCAACAGGTGACGGGGCTGAGCTTCGGCCTGCTGTTCTTCGGCATGAACTTGCCGTTTTACGCCCTGGCCTGGCTCAGGATGGGGCCGCGCTTCACTCTCAACACCTTCGTCTCCGTGGCCGCTGTCTCCTTCATGACGGATCACCTCAACGCCGTGCTGCAGATAGGCAAGATAGAACCCGTCTATGCGGCCCTGATCGGCGGCACCCTGATCGGCATGGGGCTGCTCATCATGTTCCGCCACAAATCCAGTCTGGGTGGCTTCAACATCCTGGCGCTGTTTATCCAGGACCGCTTCGGCATCCGCGCCGGCAAGCTGCAAATGGGGCTTGATTGCACCATAGTCATCGCCTCCTGCTTCGTGGTGCAACCCTGGATCCTGGCGCTCTCCGTGGTGGCGGCCATCATCTGTAACCTGGTGTTGACACTCAATCACAAGCCGGGCCGCTATCAGATAGCGTGAGATCCTGAGATTGCACTCATCCAATATGCATACCGGGTATTGACGTTCAACGATACAAGCCGGGCCGCTATCAGATAGCGTGAGATCCCGATATTGCACTCATCCGATATGCATGTCGGGTGTTGACGTTCAACGACACAAGCCGGGCTGCTATCAGCTAGCCTGAGTCGAGATGCTTCATGCAAACAAAACAGAGCGCCTGATGGCGCTCTTTTGCTATCCGGGATCCTGAACCCTCTCATACCACCATGGGCAGACCGACTTCTGGGGGTGGAGTACCCGAATCGGGTAGTCGTGCTACCGGGAAGGTGATGAGCCTGGCGTCACACCACCATGGGCAGGCCAGTCTCAGGGTGATGGATCACCTGAGCGGGATAATCATAGAGTTGGTCGATGAGATCCGGGGTCAGCACCTCGGCTGGGGTGCCGTCGGCCATCAGTCTGCCCTGCTCCAGCATCACCAGCCGGTCGGCGTAACGGGCCGCCAGGTTGAGATCGTGCAGCACCACCAGCACGGCTGTGTTGCGAGCGGCCAGGGCGCGGGCCATGGTGAGCAGCTGGTGCTGGTACTTGAGGTCGAGCGCCGAGGTGGGCTCGTCCAGCAGCAGCAGGCGTGGCTGCTGGGGATCGTCCTGTGCCTGCCAGATCTGGGCCAGTACCCGGGCGAACTGTACCCGCTGCCGCTCCCCGCCGGAGAGGCCGGGATAGAGGCGGCTAGCCAGGTGCTCGACCCCGGCATGGGTCATGGCGGCCCGCACTATCTGGTCGCGCCGGCTGGTGGGCTCGCTGTGGGGCTGGCGCCCCATGGCGACCACCTCTTCGCACAGAAAGGGAAAGTTGAGGGACGAGCTCTGCGGCAGCACGCCGACGCTGTGGGCCAGTTCTATGGAGGGCCAGGCTTGCCGCTCCCGGCCAAACAGGCTTATCTCCCCCTGATGTTCCAGCTCGCCGGTCAGGCACTTGAGCAGCGAGCTCTTGCCTGCGCCGTTTGGGCCGAGCAGAGCGGTGAGCGTGCCGGCCTGCAGGCTGAGGTCGAGCCTGTCCAGGATGGGGCGGCCAGCTCGGGTGAGGCTGAGCTGGTGACAGCGCAGCAGGGGGGTTGATGCAGGCAAGATAGACCTCCGGTTAAAGCGTCCGGCGGCCCTTGACCAGCAGCCAGATGAAGAAGGGGGCGCCCAGCAGGGCTGTGATGATGCCGACCGGCAGCTCGGCCGGCGCCAGCAGGGTGCGGGCCAGCATGTCGGCGCCCAGCAGCAGGGCGGCGCCCAGCAGGGCAGAGAGCGGCAGCAGCCTGACATGGTTGGGGCCGGCCAGCAGCCGCACCAGATGGGGCACCACCAGACCGACGAAGCCGATCATGCCCGCCACGGCGACGGCCACGCCGACTCCGGCGGCGGTGAGCAGGATCAGGCGCCGCTTGAGGGATTGCACATTGACCCCCAGATGACGGGCCTCCCCTTCCCCCAGCAACAGGGCGTTGAGGGGATTGGCATCGCGCATGAGCAGCAGCAGCAGGACGATCAGGGTGGCCAGCGCCAAGGCCACGTCCACCGGCTTGCCCGCCGCCAGGGTGCCCATCTGCCACAGGCTCAGGTTGCGCAGCATCTGGTCGTCGGCCAGGTAGGTGAGCAGCCCTATCACGGCGCCGGACAGTGCCGTGATGGCCACCCCCGCCAGCAGCATGACGGTGACGGAGGTGCCCCCTTCCCGGGTGCCCAGCAAATATACCAGCGTGGTGGTGAGCGCGCCGCCGAGGAAGGCGAGCAGGGGCAGCAGGCCTATGCCGAGCAGGCTCTGCCACTGCTGGCCGAGGGGGGCCAGCAGCACTATGGCCAGCGCCGCGCCGAGCGCAGCCCCGCCGGAGACCCCTATGATGCCGGGGTCGGCCAGCGGATTGCGAAACAGCCCCTGCATGACGGCACCACAGAGGCCGAGTATGCCCCCCACTGCGATGCAGAGTAGGGTACGTGGCAGGCGGATCTCCTGCACGATCAAGAGTTTGTGGGCCGCAATCCCGCTCTCCTGCCCGGCGAACAGGGCACGCAGGCTCTCGCTGAAAGAGAGGGCCATGGGGCCGGTCGCCAGCGACCCGACCAGCAGCAGCGCCAGCGCGCCGCCGGTGAGCGCGAAAAGCCAGGGCAGAGGCAGGCGCATCATGAACCCAGCTTGATCCACTTGGCGATCTGGTTCGCCTGCTGCAACGAGGTGAGGCTGAGGCCCCCTTGCAGGGCGTGGCCGTCGATGGCGTGGATGGCCCGGTTTTTACCCGCCGGGGTAGCGGTGAGCGCGGGTACCTGGCTCAGCACGGCTTCCGGATCCTGATACTGCTGCCAGTCGCGGCCGCTCACCAGCACCAGATCCGGTTGCAGCTCGATCAGGGATTCGGTGGAGACGGGCTTGTAGTCGCTCAGCTGGGCCACCGGATTGACGCCGCCCGCCAGGGTGAGCAGGGCGCTGGCGGTGGTATTGCCGCCGGCTATGCTGGTGGGTTGCCCCTTGTGCAGCAGCAGGAAGACCACCTTGAGCGGCTTGTTCTGCTTCGCCTGCGCCGCCAGTTGCGCTGTCTGAGCCTGGATCTCGGCTTTCAATCGCGTGCCGGCGGCCGGGTCATTGAGCAGGCCGGCCAGGGTGTCGATGCGCTGGTTGAGGTTGGCGAGGGTCGGTGCGGTCGGCAGCACGTCCACCTCGACTCCCGCGCGGCGCAGCTGCTCCAGCGCCGGCGGCGGCCCCATCTCGTCGCTGCCGATCAGCCGGGTCGGCGCCAGACTGAGGATCCCCTCGGCGGCGAGGGCGCGGTGATAACCGACCCTGGGCAGATTTTTCGGTTCTGTGCTGCTGATGTCGGTGGCGATCAGGCTCTGTTCACCGCCCAGTGCCAGAATGAGCTCTGTGGTGGCCGGACCTATGCTGACGATACGTTCCTGCGCGGCAGCAGACAGGGAAAGGACTGAACAGCCGAGCAGGCTGAGTGCGAGGGCAAAACGACGGCCCATGCTAACCTCCGAAGGGTGAATGAAGTTGGGTTGCCGCCGAGAATATCAAGCCGGTGAAAAAAATGCACTGAGAATGAAAGCGATTATCAATTGCATTGGATCTGGTGCTTTATTAGAGTATTCGCCATGACAGGAGAGGGATGCAGCACGCATCCCAAGGGAGAACCTATGAGCATTGCACAACGCATTCATGCGCTGCTGGAACAAGACCCCAGCGCCCATCCTTCCACCATTGCCAGCCAGCTGGCGGTCAGCGAGTGGGAGGTGGTACGCCACCTGCCTGCCGAGCTGGTGACCCTGGTGCCCGGCGAGCGGGCCGAAGCCCTGTTGGCGGATCTGGCAGATTGGGGTCAGGTGACCACCATCGTCGAATCCGATGGCTCCATCTTCGAGGTGAAGGCGCCGTTTCCCAAGGGCAAGAGCGCCCGCGGCTACTACAACCTGATGGGGCGCGACGGCGAGATGCACGGTCACCTCAAGCTCGACAACGTGGTCGGCATGGCGCTGGTCAGCAAGCTGTTCATGGGCAAGGAGGGGCACTCCTTCCAGTTCTTCGGCCACAGCGGTCGCTGTATTTTCAAGGTCTATCTGGGACGTGACGAGCAGCGCCAGCTGCTGCCCGCCCAGGTGGAACGCTTCATGGCCTTGCGCCACCAGTATCAAGAGGAAGTGAAAGCATGAGTGAACGTCAGGAGCGTCTGCAGAATCGCCTGCAACCGGAGATCCGCGAGTTTCGCGACGGTTGCCGCACCCTGCAGCTGGCGACGGTGGACAGTGAAGGCAACCCCAATGCCAGCTATGCCCCCTTCGTGCTGCAGGAGGATGGCTACTATGTGCTCATCTCCGAGATCGCCCGCCACGCCCGCAACCTGCAACAGGTGCACAAGGTGTCGCTGATGCTGATCGAGGATGAAACCGGTGCCCGCGAGCTGTTTGCCCGCAAGCGACTCACCTTCGACGCGCTGGCCGAAGTGGTGGCCCGCGACGACGTGCGCTGGGGCCAGGCGATCGCCGCGCTGGAAGGGCGCTTCGGCGACATCGTCAAGGGGCTCTCCAACCTCAAGGATTTCGTGCTGTTCCGGCTCAAGCCCGAGCAGGGGCTGTTCGTCAAGGGCTTCGGTCAGGCGTTTCGGGTCTCAGGTGACGAGCTGGTGGACTTCGTCCACCTGGTGGAAGGGCACAAACGGGTCGACAACGGTGCCGAGCTGACCAGTCCGGCCGATGCGCCAGTCTGACGGCGACCACATCGCATAAAAAACGGGCAGCCTGGCTGCCCGTTTTTTTATTGCGTGTCACCCCTGAGCGCTAGTCCTGCCAGGAGGCCTTGTTGGGGAAGGCATCCCGATCGGCCTGATTGGCCGTCTCGTTGCATTCGCCCCGGATCTTCCAGGAGGTCTGGCTGAGGACGATATAGCCATCGCGGCAATACTTCCGCTCGGCCAGGGTCTGGGTCAACTGTGCATCCTGCAGCGCATCACGCCGTTCCAGCAGACTCTTGCTGCGGCTGAGGCGACTGCCGTCGTTCTCCTGCAGCCGGGTGGGCAGGGTGTCGAGCTGCGCGGCTTCGAAGGTGAAGCGCTTGCTCCCCTCTTCGTTGATATGGGTTCGAAACAGGGGGGCCGGGCCAGCCGGCTGCTGCCCCGGCAAACCGGAGCAGGCAGTGATTGCCGGTAACAACAGCATGAATGCAACGGCAGACAGTAGACGCACACAAGACTCCAATCGGGTGATCACTTCAAGAGAGGCAGATTAACACGCCAGCTCGGGCTGGATGGCCTCAAGCAGCTGATCAGTGGTGAGCAGGGTCACGGTTCTGCCCTTTGGCAGGCTCAGATGCTGCCACATCCAGTGGTGGTGCTCGATGATCTTCTCAGCGCTCAGGTGAGGGCGATCCGCCGTGGTGTGGGCATCCGTCACCGCAAACACGTCGAACCCCTGGGCTGCGGCGCTGCGCAGCGTGGTGTCGACGCAAAAATCGGTGGCACAGCCGCTGATCAGCAGCCTGTCCACCGCCTGCTCCGCCAGCAGGAAGCCGAGCTCGGTATCGAGGAAGCTGTCACAGGCGGTCTTGCGTACCCGGCTGTCGCCGCGGCCCGGGGTGAGATCGGCGTGAAGCTGCCAGCCTGCACTGCCGGGTTCCAGTTCAGAACCCGGTGCGTCGTGTTGCACATAGATGACACGCCCCTGATTGGCCCGCACGTTGTCTGCCAAGCGGTTGATGTTGGCGATGACCTGCGCGTCCTGATGGCGGGGGTCGGTAAACAACCCCTGTTGCATGTCGATGACCAGTAACACATCCATATGAAATCCTTAGGCAATTTTCAGGGTTGCAGCCACTGGCTGCAGTCACGGCTTCGGGATTGATGCAGTGCGCCCATATCTTGCTTCATTTCATCGGCATTTAGCCAGCGTTCTGGCAGGGGGCTGATCCGCACCCGGATGTCGGCGGTCCGCCCGGCGGGTGCCTGCGCATCGCTCTGCGGTTCTGTCTCTGGCACGACCAGCGCCACCTTGAGCGCCGGGTTGCGGCTGGCGATGCGGCTGGCGAGCCCCAACCCCCCCTCGACGTGGAAGTTGCCGGCGATGTGCATGATGCGCTGGCCCGGGTGGCTGCGCAGGTAGTCCACCATGCTCTCGGCCATGGTGTCGTCCCAGCTGGTCTGGGCGGCGAAGCGGCGGGCATTGCCGTCGGCATCGCCGTGATGGAGCGAGGCCATGAATTTCTGGCGGTAAGGATCGTCGGTGAGCGTGAGTTCGCGGGCGAGCTGGCTGCGGCGACTGGCGGGCAGCTTGTCCAGCCAGGCGGGCCCTTCCTGGCCGACACAGCTCACCAGGGGTTTGGGGGCGTTGGCGGCGATGACCGGCAGATGCTGCTCCTTGGCGAACTCCACCAGCGGACGATAGTCGCTCTGGTAGTTGGGCCAGGCGTTGCCATCGCGAATGAGGGCGGCCTCGCCGATGCGTCCGGCGAGATAGGCGTCCAGCACCGGCTGATCGGCGCGGCTGAACTGCTCCATGGAGAGTGCCAGCCCGCGGCCATCGGCCCGGGAGGTATTGGCCAGCCCCGCCAGCAGGCGGGCCTGCAGCAGGTGCACGGCCGGATGGGTATGCAGCTCGCCCACCAGCACTATGTCGGCGTCCGCCACCCTGGCCACCGCCTGGGTCAGCGTCAGTTCACCTTGGCCGGCATCGGGCTGGCTCGCGCTGAGGCGATAGTGGTAGAGGGTGCCGGCATCGTCATCGGGCACTGTCGTGCAGGCGGCCAGCAGCAGGGGAAGGGTGAACAGGGGCAATAATCGAGTCATGGTATCTCACAACGAAGCAGAGCCAGAGCCATACAATGGCAGCATGGCGGGCCGGAAAACAGAGGGGAATAGTGTAGAACCTAATCACGACAAAAGAAAATGAGAATGATTCCGTTTATTATTGATCTTTGTTGCGGGCTGAGTAATATGCCAGCTGTTTGATAACAGTTCTCAATAAGGATTTGCAGTGGCCCATAACAACACCCTATCGCTGGTTGCCCTTGCCGTGGCAGCCGGTCTCGCTTCCCCGGTCTTCGCGGCGGACAAGAAAGCAGATGAAGTCATGGTCGTCAGCGGCTCACGGATGGAGCAAAAACTGGAGGATGTCTCCGGCCCCATCTCGGTGATCACGGCCGAACAGATTGAAGAGCAGGTGGTGAGCAACGTCGCCGACCTGTTCCGTTACGAGCCGGGCGTCACCGCCCTCGGCGGCGCCGGCGATGCCCAGACCTTCATCATCCGCGGCATGGGTGAGAACCGGGTCAAGATAGTGCGTGACGGCGTGCGCCAGAACGACGCCTACAAGAACGGCGGCGTGGGCCAGAGCTATTTCGACACCGACATGATCAAGCAGATCGAGGTGGCCAAGGGTCCCGCCTCTGCGGCTTATGGCTCAGATGCGCTGGGGGGCGTCATCGCCATCACCACCAAGGATGCCGGCGACTTCCTGAAGGGCCGCGACAGCTATCTGGACGCCACCACCGGCTATGCCTCCAGCAGTCACCAGAAGATGGCCGGCTTCACCGGCGCCCTGCGCAGCGGCGAGTTCGAGAACCTGCTGCGCTACACCTGGCGTGACGGTGGTGTGACCCAGAACTACGACGGCGACAAGAACGAATTCGACATCGCCAGCCAGGCCGTGCTGTTCAAGAGCAAGTGGAACCTGAGCGAGGATCAGTTCCTCAAGCTGACCGTCGACTACTTCAGCGAAGGGCAGGATCCGGATGCCGTCGATCTCACCAAGGCCGCCTCCGTCTTCAATCAGCCGATCACCGACAAGGACACGGACAACCTCTCGCTGGTGCTGGATCACGGCATCGCCCTGAACGCGCCCTGGGTCGATCGCATCGACAGCAAGATCTACTACGCCCGCACCAAGCAGACCCTGGATCAGTACGCCTCGTCCAAGTACCCGGTCAAGCCGACCAACCCCTATGTGACCAAGAACTCGCTGGACAGCAACGGCTTCGAGCAGAAGAGCCTGGGCGCCCAGGTGAAATTCAGCAAGGCGCTGGCCAGTCAGCGTCTGGCCTGGGGCCTGGAGTATGAGCATACCGACAACGAGCGGACCCGCTTCAAGGCGCCGACCGTGCCGGGGGATTTCGTTGGCTACAACGAGTTGAGCTTCCCCTCCACCACCAGCGAGCACGGCGCCCTGTGGGCCTTCGACGAAATCAAGTTTGGCGAGCGCTGGGTGCTGACCCCCGGTGCCCGTTACGACTATTACCAGATGACGCCGGATGAGGATCCCGCCTACACGGGTGAGAAGCTCAAGCAGTTCTCCGAAGGGGAGTTCTCGCCCAAGCTGGGGCTGGTGTTCAAGGCGCACGAGGCGGCCAACCTGTTCGCCCAGTACAGCCACGGCTTCAAGGCGCCCATGTATGACAACGCCTTCTCCACCCTGAACCATCAGGCGTACGGTTATCGCATCGAGCCGAACCCGAGCCTCAAGCCTGAGAGCAGCGACGGCATCGATCTGGGGGTGCGCGGCAGCGCCGGCGGTTTCAGCTATGAAGTGGCGACCTTCTACAACAAGTTCGATGACTTCATCGAGTTGACCGAGATCGGTACCGAGGGCCGCACCGCGCTGTATCAGTACCAGAATCTGGACAAGGCGACCACCAAGGGGGCCGAGGCCAAGGCGGATTACTGGCTCAATGATCTGGTCAACGTCTGGGGCAACCTGGCCTACATCGAGGGCAAGGATGGCGACGGCAACTACATAAACAGCCTGAGCCCGCTCAACGGCAGCCTGGGTGTACGGCTGGAACAGCCCAACTGGAACATCAACACGGCGCTGCGCTTTGCCGACGACATGGACAAGGTGGGCAAGGATGCCAAGGGCAACGACAACATCAAGAGCGCGGGCTGGGGCGTGGTGGACATCTATGCCCAGTTCAAGCCGATGCAGGATCTGCAGCTCAACGTGGGTGTCTTCAACCTGTTTGACAAGGAGTACGTCAGCTACGAGAGCATCACAGGTCAGAGCGCCAGTGCCAACACCAGCAACCAGACAGAGCCGGGCCGCAACCTGAGCGCACGGGTCAAGTACATATTCTGATCCCACAGCACGGCAGTACATTGAGCAGGGGGCCGTCAGGCCCCTTTTTCGTGGGGTGAAACCGGCCCATGCCAGCTAAATGGCAGCCAAAAAGAAACCCGCCGGAAGCGGGTGGAAGGATTGCAACACTAACCAGGAGGAGGTGTTACTCAATAGACACCGGCCTTGCGCCAATAGTTCAATTTTATTGATGTTTTTCATTTCGGCTTGCGCCTGGCTCGCAGGATCCCCGTCCTAAAATCGGTTATCATTTGTGCCC
The DNA here is from genome assembly GCF_963899385.1 of Aeromonas sp. MR7. Classification (NCBI taxonomy): domain Bacteria; kingdom Pseudomonadati; phylum Pseudomonadota; class Gammaproteobacteria; order Aeromonadales; family Aeromonadaceae; genus Aeromonas; species Aeromonas sp. MR7. The sequence goes on along the minus strand of NZ_CAWQXH010000032.1, from coordinate 179,907 downwards.
CTTCTGCTCGTTGTCGAGGATCTATGCCCGCCTTCTCCTGGTTAGCCCTGTTCTTTGGCGCCTTCTACTTCGTCTATGGCGCCTACCTGCCGTTCTGGTCGCTCTGGCTGGAGGGCATAGGCGTGAGCGCCGAGATGATAGGTCTGCTGCTGGGGGCCGGGATGGCGATCCGCTTTGCTGGCAACCTCTTGGTGATGGGGCAGATCAAGGGAGCCGGGCACCTGCTGCCCGTTACCCGGCTGCTCTGTCTGCTGAGCCTGCTGGCCTTCCTCGGCTTTTATCTGAGTCACAGCCTCTGGTGGCTGGTGGGGCTGACCCTGGTGGCGAACTTCATCTACCCGACCCTGATGCCGGTGGGGGAGGCGCTGGCCACCCGCATGGTGGTGCAGGCACACCTCGACTACGGCAAGGTGCGGCTGTGCGGCTCCTTTGCCTTCATAGTCGCCTCGACCCTGGTCGGGGCCCTGGTGGGCAATTTTGGCAGCGACTGGGTGCTGCATACTATGGTGGCAGGGCTGGTGCTGATGTTGCTGCTCAGCTGGCTGCCGCTGCATCCGGCGCCGCGGGACATCCAGGGGGAGCGGGCGAAAGCCTCCCTGCTCGATACCCTCAAGTCCCCCTCGGTGCGTCGCTTCCTGCTGATCTCGGCCCTGCTGCAGGGCAGCCATGCCGCCTACTACGGTTTCAGCGCCATGCACTGGAAGGCGGCGGGCTACAACGGCACCACCATAGGCTATCTGTGGGCGCTGGGGGTGGTGGCAGAGATCGGCATGTTCGCCGCCGACAAGCGCTTCCTCAACCGGTTCGGCGCCCAGACCCTGTTTCTGGTGGGGGCGATCGGGTGCGTGGTGCGCTGGATCCTGCTCGGTGCCTCCACCGAGATCCTGGTGCTGGTGGCGGGCCAGCTGCTCCACGCGGTCACCTTCTGCGTCAGCCACCTCGGCGCCGTGCGCTTCATGACCCGCCAGCTGCCGGCCGAACAGCTGATCCCCACCCAGGCGCTCTACGCGGCGCTCGGTCTCGGCATGACGGTGGCTGCCCTGATGACCCTGTGCGGCCTGCTGTTCGAGCCGCTGGGTGGCGGCATCTTCTTCATCATGGTGCTGGTGGTGGCGCCCGTCTTCTTCCTGCGGCTGCGTACTGGCGAGGCGGCGTCAGCCTGATCCCGGTGGAAGATGAAGGCGCCAGCCAGAGAAAAGGGGAGCATGTGCTCCCCTTTTTTCATGGTACTTGCGTCACTCCTGTTCGCTCAGATAGCGGCGGATCAGGGATTGCCAGACCTCGTTGCCCAGGGTACCCGCCAGCAGGGTGCTGGAGGAGGCATCGAAGCGGCCGTCCTCTTGCCAGGAGAGGCGTGGCAAGAGTGCCGACAGGGTGCGGTGATGAGGTTGCAGGGCCAGCTCCAGCGCCTCCCAGAAGGCGCTCCCCTTGAGGTAGAAGAGGGGATAGTAGGAGAGATCCCCCGCCTTGACCGCATCATTGGCCCGATAGAGGCCCGCATCGGCATGGGGCAAGCGGGCGCCATGCTGCACCAGCTCGTCGGCGGCCGTGGTGCTGTGCAGGCGGAAGCGGCGCAGCGACTTGATGGCAAGGTACTCCGCCAGGCTCTCGGCGACCCAGGTCGGTCTGGCCCGGGTGTCGAGCATGTGCACCGCCTCGTGGGCACTGGTACGCAGCAGACGCAGTGGGGCATCGGCGGTGGGCTGGTTGTCGCTGACCGGATAGTTGGCGACAGCAGCCCCGGCCCCGGCGGCGCCCCCCAGCGAGTGGGTACTGATGTCGCGCGCCAGCCACACCAGCTGCCAGGGGTGGCGCACGGGCGGGGCATCGAGCTGGAAGGCGAGGTAATCGACAATGGCCTCCAGCTGCTTTTGCAGCTGTGGGATGTCCAGTGCGTCGGCCATCCGATCATGATGAATTTGCAGACGGGATCCCTGTCGCAACCGGGCTGTCGCTGGCAGGGCGAAGGGCAGGATCAGCGGCGGCTCCTTCATGCCGGGCAGGGGACTGCACCGGCCATCCGGCAGACAGACCCGGCCCGGTTCTGCGCCCTGTTGGCGTGGAAAATCGCCCCATTCGGTGACCAGCCAGCCGCCTTGCGGAAAGTAGAGGTTCTGCTGTGCCGAGGCATCAGCCCCGGTTGCCGGCACGGGCTTGAGCGTTATCTGCCAGCTCAGCTCGCGGCACTTGATGGGCTGATCCGGCGTGACTCTGGCGCCGCTCTCCAGACAGGTGAGGGTAGGCAGCGCCTGCTGTGCTGTGCCACTCAGGGTACGGGCGGGCAGCAGGGTGAACGGCTGCGTCCCTTCCGGGGTGAAGCGAACCAGCAGGGTGTCGGGCCTGGCGCCGGCCACGAGCTGGTAGCTTGGGCCAGGCGCGCCCCCGGCGGCCGCTCCCCACAAGGGGAGCAGCAACAGACTCTGGATGACGGTATCAAGGGTCATGGCGGTATTCCTGCGGGTTAGCGCTCCTGCACATAGCCCAGCAGGTCGCCCGGCTGGCAGCCCAGCTCGCGGCAGATGGCTTCCAGGGTGGAGAAGCGGACCGCCTTGGCGTGGCCGTTCTTGAGAATGGAGAGATTGGCCTCTGTGATGTCGACCCGCTGGGCCAGTTCACGGGCTGTCATCTTGCGCTCGGCCAGCAGGGCATCGAGCCGGATTATGATGGGCATGGGATCCTCACACCGTCAGTTGTTGTTCATCGGCCAGCTGTTTGGCCTCGCGCATCACCAGGGCCAGTGCCGAGACAATCAAGCCGGCCAGCAGCAACTGGAAGTCAGATGAGCCTATGTTGATAGTGCCGTGCAGCTCGGGGCCTGGCAGGGTGAGCACTGTGTCCAGCAGCGGGGTCGTGATGATCTTGGTGACGAAGCTGGCGCACAGCAGCAGGCCGATCAGCCGGTAGCGGCGGATCTGGCTGAAGGTGAACAGCATGGCGTGCCGATAGCCGCGAAACAGCTGGTGCAGTTGCCACAGGATCAGCATGAACACCAGATCCGGCAGCAGCATGACCAGGGTAGCCAGCAGGCGCGTGCCCAGGTCAAGCGGATAGTCGCTGAGCGAGGGGGTGGGGGCTGCCTGTTGGACGGCGGTAGCCTCCCCCATGGTCAGCGGCACGCCGTTGAGCACCTTGTCACCCTCCTGAGCCAGCGCACTGATCAGCTCGTCCTGCAGGTAGTCGCTGCCGCCGAGCAGATGGGACCAGGTGCCCAGCACAGTCATGATCGGGGTGGCCAGCAGGGCGAACAGCAGGATCCATTCGATCAGGCTGCTCATGCGTTCGAGCTTGTTGTATTTCATCCTAACTACCTCGTGATAGATGCCATGGGCCGCACAGTGCGGCATTTGCTTACTGTTTATCGATAACTCGGCGCCAATGTTTATCGTTTTTCGATATTCAGTCAAGGGGTTTTTTATTGAAAAACGATAAGGCGTGATGCACAAGAAGGAGATGACATTTTCCGGGCACCTCTCTAGACTGGCAGCTGCCGCGCTTAAATATTCAACATGGACAAGAGGTTACAGATGCACCAGGGATGGCTGCTGATCGGGTTGTCGCTCGCCTATCTGGGGCTGCTGTTTCTGATCGCTTACGTGGCGGACAAGAACAAGCGCCGCCGCCTCAAGGGGCAACCCCTGCTCTACAGCCTGTCGCTGGCGGTCTACTGCACCTCCTGGACCTTCTTCGGCACAGTCGGTCAGGCCAGCGAATCCCCCTGGTCACCTGTGCCCATCTACCTGGGCCCCATGCTGGTGTTCCTGTTTGGCTGGCGACTGCTGGCCCGCCTCATCCTGGTGGCCAAGCGCGAGCACATCACCTCCATCGCCGACTTCATCGCCGCCCGCTACGGCAAGTCCCAGCGTCTTGCCATGGTGATCGCCCTGATCGCCATCATGGGCATACTCCCGTATCTGGTGTTGCAACTGAAGGCCATAGTGACCGGGCTGGATCTGCTGATGGCCAACTCTGTGTCTGCCGGCCCCACCGGCAATACCGCCGGGCTGGCCCTCGGCGTGGCCCTGCTGCTGGCGCTGTTCAGCATACTGTTCGGTACCCGCAACCTGGATGCCACTGAGCACCACAGAGGCATGGTGGTGGCCATCGCCTTCGAATCCGTGGTCAAGCTGCTTGCCTTCGTGACTGTGGGGGGCTTCGCGCTCTGGCTGATCCTGAGCCAGCCGAGCCAGGCCCGCACCCTGGTGGCCAGCGACTTTCTCGATGCCGTGGTGGCGGTGACGCCGGGCGGTCTGCTGGAGCTCGCCATCTACACCCTGGTCGCCATGTGCGCCGTCATCTGCCTGCCGCGCCAGTTCCACGTGACTGTGGTGGAGAACAATCAGGGCCAGGATCTGCACTGGGCGCGCTGGCTGTTCCCGCTCTACCTGTTCGTGATGGGACTCTTCATCTGGCCGCTGGCGCTGGCGGGCAAGCAGTGGGTGGGGGCCGGCATGGCCTCGGATACCTATGTGATCAGCCTGCCCATGTCGCTCGGTTTCGACGGCATGGCGATGCTGGCGTTTCTCGGCGGCACCTCGGCGGCCACCGGCATGGTGATCGTCTGCACCATTGCCCTGGCCATCATGGTCAGCAACGATCTGGTGCTGCCTGTGCTGCTGCGCCGCTTCTGGCAGCAGGGGCGGGACGAGCGGCTGGTGCGCCTGCTGCTGCAGGTGCGCCGCGGCGCCATCCTGCTGATCCTGCTGGCAGCCTGGGGGCTCTACCTCTGGCTCGGCGATCTCACCAGCCTGTCGCGCATCGGCTATCTGTCGTTCGGCGCCGTGGCCCAGTTCGCGCCGGCCCTGCTGCTCGGCCTCTACTGGCGGCACGGCAATCGCAAGGGGGTCTATCTCGGCCTCGCCCTCGGGGTCAGCCTCTGGTTTGCGACCCTGCTGGCGGAGAGCGGCCTGTTGGCCGGCTCGCCGCTGGAAGCCCTGCTGGCGCCGCCGGACTGGCCCGCGGTGCGCGATCTGAGCCTGGGGGCCTGGTGCATCTTCCTGAGCCTCTTGCTCAACCTGCTCGGCTATGTGGCGGGCTCCCTGCTGTCGCGGGCGGCGGTGAGCGAGCGGCTGCAGGCGGCCAACTTCGTCGGCAAGCCGAGCCGCGACACCACGGCCCTCTATCAGGCGCGGGTCTCGGTCAAGGAGCTGGAGATGCTGGCGGCCCGTTTCGTCGGCTCGAGCCGGGTCAAGCGCGCCTTCGGCCGCTTCGCCGGCGAGCGGGGCGGCACCCTGGCGCCCCAGATGCAGGCCTCGGCCGAGCTCATCGCCCACACAGAGCGGCTGCTGGCCGGGGTGTTCGGCACCTCGTCCGCCCGGCTGGTGCTGGCCTCGGCCCTGCAGGGGCGCAACATGCAGCTCGAAGAGATAGCCACCATAGTGGACGAGGCCTCGGACGTGTTTCGCTTCAACCGCGGCCTGCTGCAGGGGGCCATAGAGCACATGGGGCAGGGGATTTCCGTGGTGGACAGGGAACTCAAGCTGGTGGCCTGGAACCGGCGCTACATAGAGCTGTTCCACTACCCGCCCGGCCTCATCCAGATGGGGCGATCCATCGAGGAGATCATCCGCTACAACGCCGAGCAGGGGTTGTGCGGCCCGGGTGATATCGAGGCCCATGTGGCGCGGCGGGTCGCCTTCATGCTGCGCGGCAGCCCCCACATCTCGGCGCGGGAGCGCCCCGATGGGCGGGTGATAGAGATGCAGGGCAACCCCATGCCGGCCGGTGGTTTCGTCATGACCTTTACCGATATCACCCCGTTTCGCGACGCCGAGCGGGTGCTGCGCGAGGCCAACGAGCACCTGGAGGCACGGGTGGCCGAACGCACCCACGAGCTCTCCGAGCTGAACCGTCAGCTGCTGCTGGTGAACCAGCAGGTGGAGCGGGCCAACCACTCCAAGAGCCGTTTCCTGGCGGCGGTGAGCCACGATCTGACCCAGCCGCTCAACGCCGCCAAGCTGTTCACCTCTTCCCTGCTGGAGATGCTGCCGCCCCGGGATGAGACGGCCCGCATCGCCCGCCACATCGACGATGCGCTGGGGGCGACCGAGGATCTCATCACGGATCTGCTCGACATCTCGCGCCTCGAGGCGGGCAAGTTCAAGGCTAAAAAGCTCGATTTCGCCCTGCACGACGTGTTCGACAACCTCAAGGCGGAGTTCGGGGTGCTGGCCCAGGCGGGGGGCATACAGTTCTCTGTGGTGGAGAGCAAGCTGGCCGTGTACAGCGACGTGCGCCTGTTGCGGCGGGTGCTGCAAAACTTCCTCACCAATGCGTTTCGCTACAACCCGGGCGGCCGTGTGCTGCTCGGTTGCCGTCGGCTGGGGGACAAGGTGCGCATCGAGGTGTGGGACAACGGCCCCGGCATACCGGCCGACAAGCAGGAGGCCATCTTCGACGAATTCTCCCGCCTCGATCACTCCCGCACCGCCAAGGAGCAGGGGTTGGGGCTGGGGCTCGCCATCGCCCGCGGCATCGCCCTGGTGCTGGGCCATAACCTGACCCTGCGCAGCTGGCCGGGGGCGGGGTCCGTGTTTGCCATCACCCTCAATCTGGCGACCCGTCCTGTCGCAACCACGCAGGTGGCGGCCCCCGCCCTGCGAGACAGCCAGCTGGAGGGCGCGCGGGTGCTCTGCATCGACAACGAGAGCGACATTCTGATCGCCATGCACTCCCTGCTGGGGCGCTGGGGTTGCGAGGTGGTCTGTGCCCAGAGTCAGGCTCAGGCGGAAGATCTCATCGCCGGTGGCTTCCTGCCGCAGCTGGTGCTGTCCGATTACCACCTGGATGACGGCAAGACAGGCTTGCAGGCGCTGCACATGCTGCGCCTCGCCCACGGCAACGACATAGGCGGCATCATCATCAGTGCGGATCGCAAGAGCGAGTTGCAGGCGCAGATCCGCGAGCACGGCTACGGCTACATCAGCAAACCGGTCAAGCCGCTCAAGTTGCGAGCGCTGATGAACAGCATATTGCAGCCGGCCAAACTTGATGATGATCACGAAACAAGTAATTCATCTGATTTTTAATCTCGGCCTCTCAGGCGGCAAGATCGGCACTTTCTGACACGATAAGGTGCCTTTTCTTCTCGTTTGAGGCTCTTTTTAGATAAAAAGTGGTTTATTAATAACCTATCTGGGGTTTGCTCTCCCTCCTTTGACTCCCTTATAGTCAGGTCGCGATTATTTTTTGTCGCAAATCAAGTTGTGCAAAAGGCAAACCGGACGAAAGTCCGGGACGCAAAGCTTCCGGTCTAAGGGTCAGCAGTACCTAAGATAGCGGGGCCACCACAGGTTGTTTCGTCCATGGGCCAAGCCATGGCGCGATGTTGTCTGCGTTACCTGTCAGGTTGGCGTTGCCTTTTTCGTTATTTATTCCAAGAACGAAATAAGGATATTCAACTATGTTAAGTCCAAAACCCTCAGTACTGGCGTTGTTGGTCGGGGGTCTGTGTGCCTCCTCCGCCTTCGCTGCCGCCCCCGGCAAACCCACCATAGGCTGGGGCGAAACCAAGTTCGCCATCGTCGAAGTGGATCAAGCCGCCACCTCCTACAACAAGCTGGTCAAGGTACACGCCGATGGCGCGCCGGTCAGCGTGAGCTGGAACCTCTGGTCCGGTGATGTCGGCCAGACCGCCAAGGTGCTGCTCGATGGCAAGGAGGTGTGGTCAGGCGCCGCCTCTGCCGCCGGCACCGCCAACTTCAAGGTGACCAAGGGTGGCCGCTACCAGATGCAGGTGGCGCTGTGCAACGCCGATGGTTGCACCCTCTCCGACAAGAAAGAGATCCTGGTGGCCGATACCGACGGCAGCCACCTGTTGCCGCTAAAGGCGCCGCTGCAGGAGAACAACAAGCCTTACGCCAACAAGTCCGGCAAGGTGGTGGGGGCCTACTATGTGGAATGGGGCGTCTATGGTCGCAAGTTCACCGTGGACAAGGTCCCGGCCCAGAACCTGACCCACATCCTCTACGGCTTTACTCCCATCTGCGGGGGCAATGGCATCAATGACAGCCTGAAAGAGATCGCTGGCAGTTTCGAGGCGCTGCAACGCTCCTGCGCCGGGCGCGAGGACTTCAAGGTCTCCATCCACGATCCCTGGGCCGCCATCCAGATGGGGCAGGGCAATCTCACCGCCTATGACGAGCCCTACAAGGGCAACTTCGGCAACCTGATGGCGCTCAAGAAGGCCTATCCGGACCTGAAAATTCTCCCCTCCATCGGCGGTTGGACCCTCTCCGACCCCTTCTTCTTCTTCGGTGACAAGACCAAACGCGACACCTTCGTCGCCTCGGTGAAGGAGTACCTGCAGACCTGGAAATTCTTCGACGGGGTGGACATCGACTGGGAGTTCCCGGGCGGTCTGGGGGCCAACCCCAACCTGGGCAGCGCCTCCGATGGCGAGACCTATGTGCTCCTGATGAAGGAGCTGCGCGCCATGCTCGACGAGCTGAGCGCAGAGACGGGTCGCACCTACGAGCTCACCTCCGCCATCAGCGCCGGCGGTGACAAGATTGCCAAGGTGGACTATCGCGCCGCCCAGCAATACATGAATCACATCTTCCTGATGAGCTACGACTTCAACGGCGCCTGGACCAATACCGGGCTGGGCCACCAGACCGCGCTCTATGAGGCGAGCTGGGATCCCAACACCAAGTACACCACCGACAAGGGGGTCAAGGCGCTGCTGGGCCAGGGCGTGGATCCGGGCAAAGTCGTGGTGGGCGCGGCCATGTATGGCCGTGGCTGGACCGGCGTCAGCGGTTATCAGGGCAACAACCCCTTCACCGGCACAGCCACAGGCCCCATCGCGGGCAGCGAAGCGGAAGGGATCTGGGAGAAGGGGGTCATCGACTACCGCGGCATCGCCAAGGGCAAGATGGCCGGTGACTGGCAGTACAGCTACGACGAGGTGGCCGAGGCGCCCTATGTGTTCAAGGCCTCCACCGGCGAGCTCATCACCTTCGATGACGATCGCTCGGTCAAGGCCAAGGGGCAGTATGTGCTGGCCAACCAGCTCGGCGGCATGTTCGCCTGGGAAATCGACGCCGACAACGGCGACATCCTCAATGCGATACACGAGGGGCTGGGCAACGGCGAAGGCACAACACCGCCGGTCAACAAGCCGCCTGTGGCCAACGCAGGCAATGATCTCGCGGTGACCGGGCCGGCCGAGCTGGTGCTGGATGGTTCTTCTTCCCGCGATCCGGAAGGGGCCGTACTGAACTACAGCTGGACCCAGATCTCCGGTCCCAAGGCAACCCTGAGCGATGCCAACCAGGCCAAGGCCAAGGTGAGCGTCGATGCGGTGAGCCAGGACGTGAATCTGGTGTTCGAACTGACGGTGACCGACGATCACAACCTCAGTGCCAAGGATCAGGTGGTGGTGACCAACAAGGCGCCGCAACCCAACCTGCCGCCTGTGGTGACGGTGCAGGACAAGGTCTCGGTCCAGGCCGGCAAGCAGGTGAGCATCACCGCCAGCGCCACCGACCCCAACGGTGACACCCTCAGCTATCAGTGGAGCGTGCCGGCAGGCCTGACCGCCAGCGGTCAGAACAGCAAGACCCTGGTGGTGACTGGCCCTGCCGTGACCGTGGAGACCGGCTATGACCTCACGGTCACAGTGACCGATGGCGCGCTGGATGCCCAAGGCAAGACCCGCCTTACCGTGACCCCGGTCAGCGGTGGTGGCGACTGTGGTGCCACGGATCCTGATGCCGCCAACTGGCCGGCCTGGAAGGCCGCGACCACCTACAACGGTGGCGAGAAGGTGAGCCACAACCAGCTGGTGTGGCAGGCCAAGTACTGGACCCAGGGCAATGAACCGAGCCGCACCGCCGATCAGTGGAAGCTGACAAGCCAGGTGCAGCTGGGCTGGGATGCCGGTGTGGCCTACAACGCCGGTGACCTGACCACCCACAACGGTCGCAAGTGGAAGGCCCAGTACTGGACCAAGGGCAATGAGCCCGGCAAGCACGACGTCTGGCAGGATGCAGGCGCCGCCAGCTGTAATTAACTTCTTTGTCAACTAGCCTTTCTGTGAACCAACCGGGGCATGCTTGCATGCCCCTTCTTTTTCCCACAACAACAGCGAGCGTCATGATGACCATACACACTACCCGTATTGCCAGCCTGATCACCGCAGTGCTGGCAAGCGGTTCTCTGCTGGCCGCTACTCAGGCTGTCCCTGCCCTGATCTTCGACGGCACCCAGCCACAGAACGATCTGCAAGGTTCGCTGGCCGCCAGGGTGCAGTTTGCCCAGAGCCAGATCTTGCCCGCCCATCCGCGTGAGGGGGACAATCAGCCCCATCTCACCGCCCTGCGCAAGAGCCTGTTGCTGGTCAGACCGATGCAAGCCGACAGCACAGCTCCCATGGTGGTGATGGCCTATGATGGGACGGGTAAGTTGCTTGGTTCTATGGGTCTCAACCCCCCCTCTCGACTACCCAAAACCGCCTACTACCTGGAGGGTTCTCCCGAGGAAGGGGTCGATTTCACTCCGGGCCCGGGCACCACGGGCGTCATCAACAGCAGCAGCGAACTGGCACAGCTGGGCGATCCGGGTGGCGCCTTCCTGCTGAGCAAGTTGCGAGTCCATGCGCTTGTGTCCATCCAGACCGCAGACGGGCGCTGGGTGCGCAACATGTATCTGCCGACGGATGGGACGCTGGAAGGCAAGATGGTGCGCCTCGCCTCCAATGCCGGCTACGACTCGACCGTCTTTTTCAGTGGCCGCCAGGTGACCCTCTCCCGCGGCCAGAGCCAGCAGTTCAAGTTCGTGCGTGGCCAGTGGATCCGCGATGGCGAGCTGGAAAACAACGGTATCACCTACGCCAGCGATGCCTGGAGCGGGGTATTGCCCTCCAAATGGATAGTACCTGGACTCAGCTTGTGGTTCAGTCATAACCAGTTTCACGGCGAGCTGACGGACCTCAAGGTGGGGGCGCCGGGTGAGCTGCTGATCCACACCATAGACATCGGCATGCTGACCAGTCCGCGCGACCAGTTTGCCTTTGCCAAGGACAAAGAGGCCCAGCGGGAGTATTTCCAGACCATTCCCGCCAGCCGGCTCATCGTCAGCCAGTACGCGCCCCTGTCACTGCCGGAGGTGATGCTGCCGGATGGCACCCTGCTCACCGACTTCGATCCGAGCGAGGGGGGATGGCACGAGGGCACCATGCGTCAGCGCATCGGCAAGGAGCTCATCTCCCTTGGCATCGACAATGCCAACTACGGCATCAACAGCACGGCCGGTGAGGGGGAGAGCAGCCATCCCTATGTGGTGGCCCAGCTGGCCGCCCACAACAGCCGTGGCAAGTACGCCAACGGGGTACAGGTACACGGCGGCTCCGGCGGGGGCGGCATAGTCACCCTGGACGCATCCCTTGGCAACGAGTTCAGCCACGAGGTGGGTCACAACTACGGCCTCGGCCACTACGTGGGCGGCTTTGCCGGCTCTGTGCATCGCAGCGCCGACCAGATCAATGCCACCTGGGGCTGGGATGGCGACAAGAATCGCTTCATCCCCAACTTCTTCGCGACCCGCAGCGGCCAGAGCACCTGCCTCGACGGTCAGTGCCAGGCTCCCTTCCATGACCGCACGTTTGGCCTCGATGCCATGGCCGGCGGGGCGCCGCTCTCCGGCTTCAACCGCTTCACCCTCTACACCCCCAACTCGGCGGCCATCATCCAGCGCTTCCTCGAGAGCAAGGCGGTGTTCGATGCCGGCTCGCCCACGGGTTTCAGCAAGTGGAACGAGAGCCAGGCCAGGATGGAGCCTTACCGGCACAGGGTCGATCTCTCCGAGCAGATAACTGCACCTGTGAGCGATCTGGGCGAGGTGAGGCTGGCGGCCCTGCTGGCCGAGTACGATCTGGTCAAGGTGGCCATGTGGGATGGCAACTGGACCCGCAACATCCAGTTGCCGCCGGCCTCGGCGGTCAATCGCGGCCGCGTCGTCAGCATAGATCACGACGCCGGCTACAACAGCACCCTCTTCGTCAATGGCCAGCAGATCACCGTCTCGCGCGGCTTCAAGAAGAGCTACCGCTCGGACGGCAGCCGCTGGAACGAGGGGCCGCCGGCGGACTTGGCGGTGGATCGCAAACCCGTGGCCTTCGGGGTACCGGTGACGACCCTGGTCGGTTATTACGATCCGCAGGGCCAACTGCCGAGCTACCTCTATCCGGCGCTGCACGGCGCCTACGGCTTTGCCTATGGCGATGACGGCGAGCGGCTCGGTAACAGTGATTGCCAGCTGCAGGTGGAGACCCGCGATGGCCTGCTGCGCTTCCGGCTCGCCAATCACCGCCTGAGCGCCGGCGTGATGAACAAGTTCCACGTCAACGTGCCCACCGCCAGCGAGCCGCGCAGTGCCAGCCTGCTGTGCCGCAACCAGCAGCAGAACGAGGCCCAGCTCGCGCCGGCACCGGCCGGGCTCGGCTACACGGTCAACGGCATGCCGCTGGCGGCGCGCTGAGACGTTTTTTCCTCGCGCAACGCGAGGTGCCACTGGCGGGGGCCAAGCCCCGCCTTTTATCTAGCAAGAGGTAACGATGATGATAAGAAAGTCCTCTGTGGCCAGCCTGCTGGCAGGACTCTGTCTGAGCGGTCAGCTGTGGGCCGCCGCCCTGTATGACATCAATCAGGGATACGGTGGCGGCAGCCAGGTCAGTTTCAACGGCAAGATCTATGAAGCCAAGTGGTACGCCAATCCGGGCCAGAGCCCTGGGCTGCAGGTCGCCAACGAGTGGGACTCTCCGTGGGCCCTGATGGGTGACGGCGAAGCTACCCCGCCCGATGGCGGCGCTGGCATCACGCCTCCGGTGGAGGGGGGCAGCGGTGCCACCGAAGGCTCGCCCGTCTACCTGAGCCAGAGCGAGCTGGACGCCAGGGTGCAGGCGCTCACCGACTTCCCTGCCATGGCGGCAGTCAAGGCCTCCATCGCGACCCGCGACAACGACGTGGTCGAGGCGGTGACCCCAGGGCTGCCGCTCAATCCCGCCAACGTCAAGCGGGTCGAGGGGTTGATCAGCGAGTCGCAGTTCAACTTCCTGTTCCCGCTGCGGGCCCCGGAATACACCTATCGCGGCTTCCTGCAGGCGGTGGCCAAGTTCCCGGCCTTCTGCGGCGACTACAGCGATGGACGCAACGCCGAGGCTATCTGCCGCAAGTCGCTGGCCACCATGTTCGCCCACTTCGCTCAGGAAACCGGCGGTCACGAGAGCTGGCGACCCGAGCCCGAGTGGCGCCAGGGGCTGGTGTGGGTGCGGGAGATGGGCTGGACCGAGCAGATGCGCGGCGGTTACAACGCCGAGTGCCGGCCGGATGTGTGGCAGGGCCAGCAGTGGCCGTGCGGCAAGTTCGAGAACGGCGAGTTCAAGAGCTACTTCGGCCGTGGCGCCAAGCAGCTGTCGTACAACTACAACTACGGTCCCTTCTCAGAGGCCATGTTCGGCACAGTGCGCACCCTGCTGGACAACCCGGAGAAAGTGGCGGACACCTGGCTCAACCTCGCCAGCGCCGTCTTCTTCTTCGTCTATCCACAGCCGCCCAAGCCCTCCATGCTGCACGTGATCGACGGCACCTGGCAGCCCAATGCCCACGACAGGCAGAACGGCCTAGTGCCGGGCTTCGGGGTCACCACCCAGATCATCAACGGCGGGGTGGAGTGCGGCGGCGCGGCCGAGCACGCCCAGTCCCAGAACCGCATCAATTACTACCAGGCCCAGGCCCAGTATCTGGGGGTACCCGTGCCGGCAGACGAGGTGCTCGGTTGCAAGAACATGAAGTACTTTGACGAGGCGGGCGCCGGCGCCCTGCCCATCTATTGGGAGAACGACTGGAGCTATGTGCCGGGCAACCCCAACGGCGGCAAGAGCTACGCCTGCAAGCTGGTGGGCTACCAGACCCGCTTCAGCGCCTTCAAGGCGCGGGACTACAGCCAGTGCGTGCAGCACTTCTTCCCCGAGGTGGTGATCGAGGACAACGGCGGTGGCACCAACCTGCCGCCGGTGGCCAATATCAGCGGCCCGAGCGAGGCGCTGGGCGGTGCCACCGTGCTGCTCTCCGGCCAGGGCTCGAGCGATCCGGAAGGCAAGCCCCTCAGCTACGCCTGGACCCTGCCTGCCGGGGCCAGCGCCTCGGATCTGAGCCAGTCCACCCTGAGTGCCACCCTGCCGGCTACCCCGACCAGCGACACCCGCTACGGCTTCGTGCTCAAGGTGACCGACGAGAAGGGGCTCAGCCGCAGTGCGACCCACGAGATCCTGATCAAGGGCAGCGGCGGTACCACGCCGCCCGATGGCAACCCGCCCTACAAAGCAGGTACTGCCTACAAGGCGGGGGACAAGGTGAGCAATCTGGGGGGCAACTACCAGTGCAAGCCGCACCCCTACACCGGCTGGTGCGCGGGTGCAGCCTGGGCCTATGAGCCCGGCAAGGGCACGGCATGGGGGGATGCCTGGATCAAGCTGTGACGTCTGTATTCGTTCAATAAAAAAGGCCCGTCAGGGCCTTTTTTCATGGGAGGACGTGCCATCAGAGCGGCTTTTGCCACAGGCTCAGCAGCAGATCCTGTTCCAGCTCGTCCGGTCCCTGCTGGGTAAAGGCGTGGCGCTGTTCACCGCTGGCGCGCCAGCCGAGGCGGCTGGTTTCCAGGATGAAGCTGCGCAGGGACTGATCCATGGTCATGGCGAACTGGCAACGCTCCTGACCCAGGGGGGTGAGACCGCCGAGGGTGGGCCAGCTGAGGGGGTGTTCCATGCTCACCGGGTTGAGGCTGACCCTCAGCTGCCACTGGTGGCGCGGGCCCGGTTGCAGGTAGAGCAGGTAACCGCCCGGTGCCAGCCAGCTGACCAGCTGCTCTGTCTTGACCTTGAGGTCGTTGACCAACAGCACTTGGGCCGTACCCGGCAGGATAGGGGCGCGGGCCGGATCGGCGATAACGAACTGAGCTTCCGGCTGCGCCTTGTTGGCGGCGAAGATGGTGTTCTTGGCGATGTCGACGCCGGCAAATTGCCAGCCCGGCAGGCGCTCGGCCAGGGCGCGGCAGTAGTAGCCTTCGCCGCAACCCAGGTGGATCAGCTCGCGGGGGCCGAGCGGGGCGAGCAGGGCCGCCATGGCATCCACCAGCGGCGCCTGGTGACCCTGTTCCAGGAAGTTGCGCTTGGCGCGCATCAGGGCGCGGCTGTCACTGTCCTTGGGGTTCTTCTTGCCGGGAATGAGATCCAGATAGCCTTCCGGAGCCGGATCGAAATGGTGCTTGTTGTCGCAATAGACCCCGCGGGATGCTTCGTGAAGATGCAGGGGACTGCGGCAAAGGGGACATTGAAGATGCATACACACTCGCTTGGTTGAGGCCGGGGAAGGGCGTGCAGGATTATAGGGGAGACGATCAGAAAAGGCTGCCGTGGCAGCCTTTTTTATCCAACGGCCCTGTGCTGAGCCGTCAGGGAACCCTGTCAGCGGGTGCCAAACACCACTATGGTCTTGCCGTGGGCGGAGATCAGCTCCTGCTCTTCGAGCATCTTGAGGATCCGGCCTACGGTTTCGCGGGAGCAGCCAACGATCTGGCCTATCTCCTGACGGGTGATCTTGATCTGCATGCCATCCGGGTGGGTCATGGCATCCGGCTGTTTGGCCAGATTGAGCAGGGTCTGGGCGATCCGGCCGGTGACGTCCAGGAAGGCCAGGTTGCCGACTTTCTGACTGGTGTGCTGCAGTCGAGTCGCCATCTGACCGGAGAGACGCATCAGGATTTCCGGATTGACCTGGATCAGCTGACGGAACTTCTTGTAAGAGATCTCGGCTACTTCACAGGAGCCCTTGGCGCGCACCCAGGCGGAACGCTCCGGATTCTCGCTCTCCTCGAACATGCCCATCTCGCCCAGGAAGTCGCCCTGGTTCAGATAGGAGAGGATCATCTCCTTGCCTTCATCGTCCTTGATCAAGACGGCCACAGTGCCCTTGACGATGTAGTAGAGGGTTTCCGCTTTCTCACCCGCATGGATCAGGGTGCTCTTGGCGGGATACTTATGAATGTGGCAGTGCGACAAGAACCATTCCAGGGTGGGATCGCTTTGCGGTTTGCCAATGACCATGAGAATTCCTCTGTAGTGTCTTTTTATGGACTCGTGCGTCCGGGCAAGCTGCCAACCTTGCCATTCCTTGTATTAGTCGCAGTAGGATAAGAGCCTTTGTCTGTGCTGACAAGGCTTTGAGGGCTTTTGCCAGCTCCCCTTGTTGCCTGCTGCGCTATCCCGCCCATTTTAGGGAAGATGGCGGCATCAGATGTTGATTTTGATCTAGTTCGCCTGCAAGTTCGCGAAAATGGCTGACATGTGCCGCTATAGCTCCGTCTGGGGTATGCTATGTCAGTCAGATCTGTCGTCATTAAGAGGAAATGTGAGATGAAAGCCAAGGTCAGCTGGGTGGAAGGCATGAAGTTTGTCGGCGAGAGTGAGTCCGGTCATCAGGTGACCCTGGACGGCGCCAACCCCGGCGAAGGTGCCAGCCCGATGGAGATGATCCTGCTGGCGGTAGGCGGTTGCAGCTCGATCGACGTGGTCTCCATCCTGGAGAAGGCGCGTCAATCCGTGACCGCTTGCCATGTGGAGCTGGAAGGGCAGCGAGTGGAGTCGGTGCCGCGGGTATTCGAGAAGATCCACCTCAACTTCGTCGTGACCGGCAAGGGGCTGGCGGAGAAACAGGTGGCCCGCGCCGTGGACCTGTCGATGGAAAAGTACTGTTCCGTTTCCCTGATGTTGGAAAAAGCGGTAGAAATTACCCATAGTTATCAAATTCTTGAAGCCTGATAGCCGTGACTCTTCCGATTGAATAACACCATGACATAAGGAAAGTGCAATGAAAAACATGATCGTGTTACTTCCCCTGCTGGGGCTGGCGGCCTGCAGCATGCCGCAACCGACCCAGTACCAGTACAGCCAGTACCAGTGCGGGGAAGAGTTGTTGGCCGTGACCTATGATGCCCAGGCCGACATGGTGCAGTTCCCCTATGCCGGCGTGTATCACAAGCTGGGCCGGGTGGAAGCGGAATCCGGTGCCAAGTATTCCGACGGTGTCACCACCTTCTGGAATCAGGAGAAGCAGGCTCTCCTCACGCAAAAAGGGGTGACCCTGCTGACCTGTCAGCGCAAGTGATCGTCATGGTGTGATCGCAACGGCCTGCTCGCGCAGGCCGTTTTGTTTTATGGGGAAGGGCGTCGTATCAGCGGGTCGGCAGGGCGTTCAGCATCTGGCTGGCCAGTTGCTGGCTCAGCTGGCGGCGTGACGCCTCCGGGATGGCCACGTCGCTGGCGAGGGAGATGGCGCTGCTCCACACCGCCTGCTGGGTGCGCCGGTCGAGCAGCACTATGGCCAGGGTACCCTTGCGATCGCCTGCCTTGGCCTGCAGCCCGGGCGTCATGCCGAGGCGGGCGAAGATCTCGCCATCGCTCAGATCCTTGCTGCCCGCGACGCCGATGGCAACCCAGACATCGGCCTCGGCGAGCGGCACGCTCTGCCAGCCCTTGCTGCCCAGCTCCTGGTTGACCGCCTGCTGCACCGGCTCCAGCCAGCCCTCGGCACTGTCACCCGCATACTGGAACTGCTCGGCCAGCGCATAGCGCGGCGTCGCCCCGAACGGCCAGCTGGCCGCCGGTCGCACCACCATGGTGCCCGACTCGACGGTCGGGGCGGCGGGGCCGCTGCTGCAACCGCCCAGCAGGGCGGCCAATACCACAGAGAGAAACGCTAACCGCATCATAAACTCCTTGGCTCAGGTGATCTTGCCGGTTTCGAGCAGTTGCTGGATCAGCGGGCGCAGGATCAGCTCCATCGCGAAGCCCATCTTGCCACCCGGGACCACTATGGTGTTCATCCGTGACATGAAGGCGCCATCTATCATCGACAGCAGGTAGGGGAAGTCCACCTGCTTGATGCCACGAAACCGTATCACCAGCATACTCTCGTCCAGACTCGGGATCACCTTGGCACTGAAGGGGTTCGAAGTATCCACGGTCGGCACCCGCTGGAAGTTGATGTGGGTGCGGGAAAACTGCGGTGTGATGAAGTTGATGTAGTCGTCCATGGAGCGGACGATCGAATCGGTCACCGCCTCGCGCGAGTGACCCCGCTCCGAGGTGTCGCGAATGAGCTTCTGGATCCACTCCAGGTTGACGATGGGTACCACGCCTATGAGAAAGTCCACGTGGCGGGCCACGTTGTGATCCTCGGTGACCACGCCGCCGTGCAGCCCCTCATAGAACAGCAGGTCTGTGTCGGCTGACAGGTTTTGCCAGGGGGTGAAGGTACCCGGCATCTGGTTGAAGGGCACCGCCTCGTCAAAGCTGTGCAGGTAGCGCCGATACTGGCCGCTGCCGTTCTGGCCGTACTCCTGAAAGAAGCTCTCCAGCAGGCCGAAGTCGTTGGCCTCGGGGCCGAAATAGCTGATGTGGCGCCCCTGTTCGCGCGCCTTTCGGATCGCCACGTCCATTTCCGGTCGGGTGTAGCGATGAAAACTGTCCCCTTCCACCACCGCCGCTTTGTACCCCAGCTGATGAAACATGGAGCGAAAGGCGTTGGTGGAGGTGGAGGTGCCGGCACCGGACGAACCGGTAACCGCAATGATGGGATGCTTGGCCGACATAGAATTCTCTCTTCCTTGGGAGTTCCGTTATAAAGGCATGTTACGAGTGCGGTCAAGTGCGCCGCTTGTCGGTACTGTCTTGCAACAGGCAGCTTGGCGTGACACTTGTTACCGGGTACTCAGTGATGAAGGGGGAGCGCAGGGGGAGTCGCGCCACAAAAAAAAGGGCTGACGATGCAGCCCTGATTGAGATGGCGCAGACGCGCCGCCGTTTCGTGTAGCAATAGCTAGCTGGCGCCTTGCTTGCTCGCCGGCTTTATCCCCACCAGCACGGCCCCCAGCAGGATGAAGATCACCCCCACCGCCTTGCCCGGCTCCAGCGATTCGGCAAAGCTCGGTATGCTGACCGCCAGCAGGTAGACCAGCGCATAGCTGGTGCTGAGCAGGGGATAGGCGATATTGAGCGGGGTGGAGTGCAGCACCGCCAGCCAGCAGAGCAGCGACAGGGCGTAGCAGCCCACCCCGGCGAGGATGACCAGCAGCGGCAGCGGGTGGGCCAGCATGACGGCGAGATCCGCCTGCCAGGCGGGCAACTGGATCACCCCCCACTTCATGCCGAGCTGGGCCAGGGTCACCAGCAGTATGCTGCCGAGCACATAGAGATAGCCCTTGAGTGCGGGCTTCCCCGTCACCTCAGGTGCTTTGCCAACCCCACTCATAGCAAGCCTCCCAGCAAGAGGGCGCCAATGATGATGGCGCCAGCCCCCAGCCAGTTGTGATAGGTGATCTGCTCGTGAAAGAACAGCCGCGAGCCTATCAGCACCAGCACCAGATTGATGCTGAGCATGGGGTAGGCCATGCTCAGCGGCAGCCGCTGCAACAGGTAGATCCAGAGCAGCATGCCGCTGCCGAGGGCCGCCACGCTGGCGATGAGCCAGGGTGACAACAGCTTCTGCCAGTGGCTGCAGGGCTGACGCTGCCAGCTGATGACCGCCTGCTTTTGCAGCATCTGACCGCCGCAGGTCAGCAGGCACACCAGCAGCAGCAGCAGTATGTCCATCACTGGACCCCGTGATAGATCAGCAGGGTCAGCCGATGACTTACGATCGTCTCGTCAGCGGGGGGCACGGGGCCCGTGTTGCCGTCCCGATCCGTCTTCATCAACAGGGCCACCTGACCTTTTTTACGCGCCTCTGCCAGCAAGGCAGGGAAGTCGGCGCGCGCCACGTAGCGCCCCTTGGCATCCGGATAGCCGAGACCGTAATGCACCTCGCCCTTGCTGTCGAACAGGGTGATCTCGCTGCGCCGGGTTTCCCAGGCGAGGGAGGACGCCAGCCCCACATCGTTGGCCAGCAGGGTGCTGGACTGCATCAGCACGGCCTGGTTGGCCTCGATGAAGCGTTCCGGCAGTTTGGAGTCGATCAGGGATTGCGGCAGCGCCCAGGGCAGGCCTATGGCCAGCACCATGGGGCAGAGCGCGCTCAGGGTCCAGCGGTGGCTGACATCCTTCAACTGGATGAAACCAAGCAGAGCCCAGCCGGCGAAGATGACCATGGCCACCGCCAGCGCCCCGTGATCCTCTTCGCCGTAGACGGCGTGGCTGGGGGAGAAGGCCAGCACGGCGAGCACCGCCAGGCAGATGAGGCCGAACAGGCCGTTCAGCCAGGCATTGACCCTGAAAGCTCGCTCTTTACCTTCCTTGAGCAGGTCGACGGCGCTGGCGGCCATCAGCATGGCCAGCGGGGCGAAGCAGGGCAGAATGTAGGTGAGCAGCTTGCCCTTGGCGATGCTGAAGAAGAGGAACGGCAAGATGACCCAGGCCAGCAGATAGAGGGTCTCCGGGCTTATCTTGCGATCCTGCCAGCCCTTGCGCAGAGCACCTGGCAACAGGCCGAGCCAGGGCAGGGTGCCGAGCAGCCCCATGGGCAGGTAGTACCAGAACGGCGCCTTGTGCTGGGCGTTGTCCGCCGCGAAGCGCTGTATGTGTTCAATCCAGAAGAAGTAGTGCCAGTAGTCGGGCTCGCGCAGGTGCACTGCGATGGCCCAGGGGGCGGTCAGCAGGACCGCGCTTAGGATGGCCAGCGGCCCGAAGCGCACCAGCTCGAGCAGACGGCGCTGATAGAGGACATAGGGCACTATGACGATGACGGGCACCGCCAGGGCGATGAAGCCCTTGGTGAGAAAGCCCATGCCGCAGGCGAGGCCGAACAGCAGGTAGCCACCGATCCGGCTGCGCAGCGATCCCTCCTTGCGGATGATGTAGAAGCTGACCATGGCCGCGTTGAGCCAGAGGGTGACCATGGCATCGAGCACGCTGTAGGTGCCTATGCCGTAGACGATCAACAGCGACAGATAGATGAGGCTGGCGAGGAAGGCCTTGCGCCGGCACTGCCACAGCTGCAGCGCGAACCAGAAGATCAGCACGGCGCTCAGGCCGGTGGCGGCGGCCGAGGCGAAACGCACGGCGAAGTTGGTGTCACCGAACAGCTGCTGGCTGATGCTGTTGAACCAGTAGCCGGCGATGGGCTTCTCGAAGTAGCGCAAGCCCAGGAAGTGGGGCACGACCCAGTCTCCTGTGCTCACCATCTCCCGGCTTATCTCGGCGTAGCGGTTCTCGTCGGGGCTCCATAGCGGCCGCTGGTCGAGCGGCAGCAGGTAAAAGAAGAGAAAGAACAGGGGCAGGGCCCACTTGGTCAACGTCATGACATCCTCTGTAGCATTGTGTGGTGAGCGCAATGGTTCATCATGCCGCCCTCAGGGGCCCGATGTGCTGCGTCATGGTTCATCCTGCCACTGTCTGGTGGCCTGACTTGTTGTGTCTGGTCTATGCGTCGGCCTTGCAGCCAAGCCAGCCCTCTCGCCCTGGCAGGGTGCCGCGTACCAGCCGCCCGGCGCCCAGCTGAGCGGGGTCGGATGGTAACAGATCCCCCAGCGGAACAAAGCGGATGCCGCGCGCCCTGGCTTCGCTCAGCAGGGCATCGAACTGATCCGCCATCACGATCCCTTCCACTTCGGCGTGAATGGTGTAGACGTGAGGCGCCACCTGCGGCGGCGTGCAGAGCCTGCCCAGGATGAAAGCGTTGAACTGCGCCGCCGTCACCTCAGGGCCGACCACTTCATCGAAGGTGGGCAGATTGACCGGGATCTGCGGCGTACCGAGCCGCCCGTCCTGCAGCAGGGGCCGAAACAGGCCGCTGCCGCGACAGTCGCTGTTGTAGCGAAAGCCGAAATGTTCCTTGGCCTGGGTGGTGAGCGGGTCTGCCCGCCAGCCGGCGGCGGCGGAGCAGTCCACCTCCCGTCCCAGGATCTGGTTGAGCGCATCCACCCCCAGCCTTGTCTGGTGAATGAGCGTCGCTTCATCCCAGCGGCCCGTATTGGCCTGCCAGCCGTGGTGATCCCAGGCGTGCAGCCCCACCTCGTGGCGGGCGCTGTCGGTGTCGCGCATCAGGGAGCCCAGCTGCTTGCCGATGGACTTGCCGGGCCAGGCGGTGCCGGCCAGCAGTATGTCCAGCCCATAGAGGGATGCTGCGTTGGAGCGCAGCATCTTCAGCAAAAAGCGGGGTTTGAGCAGGCGCCACAGGTGGCGGCCCATGTTGTCGGGGCCGACCGAGAAGAAGAAGCTGGCCTTGACCTGATGCTTGTCGAGCAGTTGCAGCAAGCGGGGAACCCCGTCACGGGTCCCCCTGAAGGTATCAACGTCGATCCGCAGACCCACATCAATCATGCTCGACTCCCGTGGTGACCGCCCCTTGCAGGAAGAAGTCCAGGGTCTTGCCTATGGTCTCTTCCATTTCGATGGTCGGTTCCCAGTCGATCAGGCGGCGGGCATTCTTGATGCTCGGACGACGGTGGGAGACATCCTGATAGCCATCGCCGTAGAAGGACTTGCTCTCCACCATCTTGAAGCCGGCAAACGGCGGGAAGTGGTGGCGCAGCGGGTGAGCCTCGAACTTGGTGAGCAGCACCTCGGCCATCTGCTGGATGCTGGCCTCGTTGTCCGGGCTGCCGATGTTGATGATCTGGCCATCACAGCGGTTGCCCTTGTTCTCTATGATGCGGAACAGGGCCTCGATGCCGTCCTCTATGTCGGTGAAGCAGCGCTTCTGGGCGCCGCCATCCACCAGCTGGATCGGGGTGCCGTCCACCAGGTTCAGGATCAGCTGGGTGATAGCGCGGGAGCTGCCGATGCGGGCGGAGTCCAGGCTGTCGAGGCGCGGGCCCATCCAGTTGAAGGGACGGAACAGCGTGAAGCTGAGCCCCTCTTTCTTGCCATAGGCCCAGATCACCCGATCCAGTAGCTGCTTGGAGACGGAGTAGATCCAGCGCTGCTTGTTGATGGGGCCGACGATGAGGCGGGATTCGTCTTCATCGAAGCTGTGATCGTCGCACATCCCGTACACCTCGGAGGTGGAGGGGAATATGATGCGCTTGTTGTACTTCACGCAGTAGCGAACGATCTTGAGGTTCTCTTCAAAATCGAGCTCGAACACGCGCAGCGGGTTGCGGGTGTATTCGATGGGGGTGGCGATGGCCACCAGCGGCAGGATCACGTCGCACTTCTTGATGTGATACTCGATCCACTCGGTGTGGATGCTGATGTCCCCTTCCACGAAATGGAAGTTGGGGTGGCCGATGAAGCGCTCCAGTGCGCTGGCGCCTATATCCAGCCCATAGACCTCGTAACGGCCATCCTTGAGCAGGCGCTCGGTCAGGTGGTTGCCGATGAAGCCGTTGACCCCGAGGATCAGCACCCGGGTCAGGCGCTCCTTGCGCAGGGCATTGCTGGCCTTGGGGCCGAGCCGCATGCCGGCCACCAGACCCAGCTCACGGGCCAGCTGGGCGCCACGCACATAGAGGCCGCCTTCCGCCTGGCCGGCCACGATTTCCAGCACCCCTTCACCGCAGGCGATGCGCAGCGGATCCTGGCTGAGGATGGTGCCGGGCAGCTTGTCGCTGGTCTGCTCGAGATGATTTGCCTTCCACACCGTCAGCTTGCGATCGCCGGCGAAGCTGAAGGCGCCCGGATAGGGCTGGGTCACTGCGCGCACCAGGTTGTAGAGCGTCCGGGCCGGGTTATCCCAGTGCAGCTCGCCATCGGCCGGGGTGCGGCGGCCATAGTAGCTGGCCTTGCTCTCATCCTGCGGGGTGAGCGAGATGTCGCCGGCGCGCAGTTTCGGCAGCTCGGCCTCCAGCAAGGTCCTGGCGGCGAGGCGTACCTTGCCGTGCAGGGTCAGCGCAGTGTCGGCGTCTTTTATCTCGACGGCCTGCTGGGCGACGATGGCGCCGGCATCGGGTCGTGCCGTCATCTGGTGCAGCGTGATGCCGGTTTCGGTCTCGCCGTTGACCAGACACCAGTTGATGGGCGCGCGGCCGCGGTAGGCGGGCAGCAGGGAACCGTGCAGATTGAAGGCACCGACGGTCGGAATGTCCAGGATCGCCTGCTTGAGCATGTTGCGATAGTAGAAGGAGAAGAGGGCCTGGGGCGCCAGCTCCTTGATGCGCTCGACCCAGAGCGGATGGTTGACATCCTCGGGGGAGTAGACCGGCAGATCGTGCTCGGCGCAGAGCTGGGCGACCGAGCCGAAGAAGCGGTTCTCGCCGGGATCGTCGGCGTGGGTGAAGACGGCCTGGATCTCGTAGCCTGCCTCGAGCAGGGCCTCGATACCGGTACAACCGATATCGTGATAAGCAAAGACGACAACTTTCATTATTCAGCTTCCTGTTGCGAAGGAGTGGAGGCGGTACGCACGACCTGATGGATGAAGTAGCGGGGACGGGCGCGCACGTCTGTGTACATGCGGCCTATGTATTCCCCCAGCAGCCCCATGCCCAGCAGCTGTACGCCGACGAAGGTGAAGAGAATGGCAAAGAGCGTGAAGACGCCATCGGCGGCCCAGTCTGCGCCCATCACGAAGCGCATCAGGATCAGCAGGATGGAGAAGGTGAAACCTATGCCCGCCACCACGCTGCCGACTATGCTGAGCAGCCGCAGGGGGGTGGTGGTCATGCAGGTGACCAGGTCATACATCAGGTTGATGAGGTGCATCAGGCCGTATTTGGATTCGCCGTGGGCCCGCTCGGCATGGCCGACTTCCAGTTCTATGGTGCGGCGGGCGAAGCTGTTGGCCAGGATGGGGATGAAGGTGCTGCGCTCCTGGCAGCAGAGCATGGCGTCTATGATGTGGCGGCGGTAGGCCCGCAGCATGCAGCCGTAGTCGCTCATGTGCACGCCGGTGGCTCTTTGCACCGATTTGTTGATGAGGCGGGAGGCGGTCTTGCGGAACCAGGAGTCCTGGCGGTTGCGACGCACAGTGCCCACCACGTCATAACCCTGCATGGCGGCCTCCACCAGACGGGGGATCTCCTCCGGCGGGTTCTGCAGATCCGCATCCAGGGTGATCACCAGATCCCCCTTGGCGGTCTCGAAGCCGGCCATGATGGCGGCATGCTGGCCATAGTTGCGATTGAGCAGCACCCCGACCAGCTTGCTGCCGTCTTTGGCGGCGGCCTCGCTGATGATCTCGGTGGAGCCGTCGTGGCTGCCGTCATCGATCAGGATCACCTCGTAATCCTGGGGCAGGAGCTCGCAGGCTGCCGTGACCCGGCTCAGCAGCACGGGCAGGCTGGCCTCCTCGTTGTAGACGGGGATTATCACCGAAACCAGCTTGATGTCTGTGTTGTTCACGTGTCGTTACTCCAATATGTCGATGAGTGCCGCGACCACACGGTCAACGTCGGCCAGCGTCATGTCCGGGAAGAGTGGCAGGGTGCACAGGCGCGATGAGTTCCACTCGGTATGAGGCAGGCGGAGCGTCGGGTAGCGCTCGCGGTAGTATTTCTGGGTATGGGCGGCCCTAAAGTGCAGCCCTGTGCCTATGCCGCGCTCCTGCAGCGCCTGCATCAGCCGATCCCGGTCCAGACCACAGCGCTCGGGGTCGACCCGTACCATGAACAGGTGCCAGGCGTGCAGATGGGAATAGGCGGGTACGGCGAGCGGCATCAGCGGCAGGCCGGCCAGTTTTTCCTGATAGCGGGCCACCAGCTCGGCCCGTCTGGCATTGAGCTCGGGCAGGCGCGCCAGCTGCACCAGGGCGATGGCGGCGTTGATGTCGGCCAGGTTGTACTTGAAGCCCGGGGTGATCACTTCCGCCTGCGGCTTGCGGCCCAGGCTCATGCGATCGAAGGCATCCACCCCCAGCCCGTGAAACTTCAGCATGCGGGCCTTGTCCGCCAATTCCTTGTCATCGGTCACCAGCATGCCCCCTTCGGCGCAGGTCAGGTTCTTGATGGCATGGAAGGAGAAGATGGCGGTGCCGGTGGCGCCAATCCAGCGATCCCGGTAGCGGGTGCCAACCGCGTGGGCCGCATCTTCGATGACGTGGATGCCGTGCTGGCGTGCCAGGTCGAGGATAGGGTCCAGATCGACGGGGGCACCGGCGTAGTGGACCGGTATGATGGCTTTGGTCTTGGACGTGATGAGCGGCGCTATCAGTTCGGCGCTGGTCATCAGCGTGTCCCTGTCCACGTCGACGAAGACGGGCTCGGCGCCGAGCAGGGTGATGATGTTGATGGTGGAGACCCAGGTCTGGGAGGGGGTGATCACCTCATCCCCCGGGCCTATCCCCAGCGCCATCAGGGTGACGTGCATGCCGGCGGTGGCAGAGCAGAGCGCGACCGCATGCTGGCAGCCGAATGTGTCACAGAATTGCTGCTCCAGCTCGTGATTCTTCGGGCCGGTAGTGATCCAGCCCGATTTCAGCACCTCACAGACAGCACTTATCTCGGCATCGCCGATGGCGGGCCTCGAAAATGGCAGAAAATCTTGCATAAGCGATCCAACAATGAATATTAATCAGTGCCCAGCAGGCGGGGCAGCCCTCAAAATGATGCTCAACATATCGTATATAAAAGCGGGCCTGCAATGGGCCAGAAACAGCTGGTAACAATTAACTCATGCTGTCATCTTAGGTAATGTGGTAAATATTTATAACCCCCCAGATTCTTGTTTTTCCAAATTACATCATCTCTGACATTTTGGTTGTATCAATATGAATATTACTGTATTTGGAAGTGGCTACGTGGGCTTGGTCCAGGCCACGGTACTGGCCGATGTCGGCCACCAAGTTATCTGTGTCGATGTCGATGAACAGAAGGTGGCTGAATTGATGGCCGGCCAGGTTCCCATCTATGAACCTGGACTGGAAGCCCTGCTTCAGCGCAATATCAAGAGCGGTGCCCTGGTGTTTACCACGGATGCCGTGCAGGCCGTCAAACACGGCGAGGTGCAATTTCTGGCGGTCGGCACGCCGCCGGGGGACGATGGTTCCGCCGATCTGCGCCATGTGCTGGCGGTGGCCGAAACCATAGCCCTGCATCGCGATACCCCCGTCGTTATAGTCAACAAGTCGACCGTGCCGGTGGGCACAGCCGACAAGGTGACGGCCAGGGTGAATGCCATCTTGCAGCAGCGGGATGTTTCCTTCGCCTTCGATGTGGTCTCCAACCCCGAGTTTCTGAAGGAGGGCTCCGCCATCCAGGATTGCCTGCGGCCGGATCGCATCGTGGTGGGCACCGCCAACGAGGCCTCTCGCCAGCTGATGCGCGAGCTTTACGAGCCGTTCAACCGCAACCATGATCGCATCCTGTTCATGGATGTGCGCAGCGCCGAGCTGACCAAGTACGCCGCCAACTGCATGCTGGCTACCAAGATAAGCTTCATCAACGAGATGGCCGGACTGGCCGAGCGGGTCGGCGCCGACATCGAGATGGTGCGCCAGGGCATAGGCTCGGATCAGCGTATCGGCTATCAGTTCATCTACCCTGGCTGTGGCTATGGTGGCTCCTGTTTTCCCAAGGATGTCAAAGCCTTGCTGGCAACGGCCCAGGAGCTGGAGTACGACACGCCGCTGATCCGGGCGGTGGAACGGGTCAATGAGCAGCAAAAGTCGCGGCTTTTTCAGCTGCTGTCAGAGTTCTTCCGATCCGAAGGGGAGACCCTGTCCGGCAAGACAATCGCCCTGTGGGGGCTGGCGTTCAAGCCCAATACCGATGACATGCGCGAGGCGCCGAGCCGGGCCCTGATGGAGGCGCTCTGGCAAGCCGGGGCGACCGTGCAGGCCTATGATCCCGAGGCCATGCAGGAGGCCCAGCACCTCTATGGCAACTGTGACAAGCTGCGGCTGATGGGCACCAAGGAGGCCGCCCTGTTCGGTGCGGATGCCCTGGTGATCTGCACCGAGTGGAACCACTTCAAGGCCCCCAACTTCGTCGCCATCAAGCAGGCGCTGACATGGCCGCTGATCGTGGATGGTCGCAACCTGTTTGATCCGGGTCGCATGAAGGAGCATGGTTTTCATTACTACGGCATTGGTCGCGGCGAGTCGGTAACGAAATAAGGGATGGGCGCACCGACATGAGCGCCCGCCATTGCATCGCACGCCTGTGATTTGCCTATCATCAGGACTCTGCTTGCCATCGATTGCAAATATGGGGGCTGGTGGTGCCGGGCCAGCCATAGATGGACATGAACCCTGTATTGATATGGGGAAATTGTCTTGTCATATTTCGGCAATATTGTGATGAGATTCTCTTTTTCTTAATTATATTTCCGCTATGGACTTTTCCGTCCAGCCGGGAAGCATGAACACCCGTTTATATCAGAGTGAACGACATCTATTTTTATTTGGTGTGATCAAGGCCGGCTCTCTATTCATTCAAAATAGAACCGGGATCGCTGAATAAATTCCGCCGCTCAGGCACATAATTTGCCCCAAATGGCCCTCCGATGACTCGGCGGGCCATTTTTATATCCGGGAAATGCGCGGATCCGGGGCGGGAACTGTCGGGTCCGTGGCGCCATCCTGCGGGTCGCGCTGGCAAGACCCAGATTGGGATGGAAATGGCAGGGCTATTCCGGTATATCGTCCACCGGAGCGCTGCTGAGGGTGGCCTTTGACACTATGTTCACGCTCTCGTGCAGCTCGCTGTAGACGATCACGGCCAGGCCTTGTTGCAACTGTTGTCTGACATCGTCGACCTTGTCAGCCAGACTGACATCATGCTCACCGTACTCGGTGCCTTCCCGCAGTACGAAGTGCTCGAGCAGGCTGTTGAGGGTATCGGAGTCCAAGTCTTGCCAGGGGATAATCATGGGTTCATCTTCAGTTACCAGAGAGTGGATATTGTCTATCTGTTGCCAGCAAGCGCAAGGGATTTATGGGGCTGTCAGCGGGTGTGCACATGCTGTCTGATGAACAACGCAGCCTCTCCACCCACTTCGATCAGCACCTGTGCGAGTCACGCCGTCTGGCCCTGAGCAAGGGGTTGCACTGGTTCTGGGCCGTCAACCAGCTGGCGATCCTGTTCCTGCTTGCCCGCTTCTATGTCTATCGCGATGCCCATCTGGTGATCGCCCGCGTGCTGCCCTGGAGTTATGAGGTGCAGGTTATCCTGATGACCCTGGTCTGCCTGCTGTTTCCGCTGTTCTGGCGCTGGCTGTCCCATCAACCCCTGACCGTCTGGCCGCCCTGTCTACGGGCTGGCGCCCTGCTGTGGGGAATAGCCTGGGCGCTGCTCGGCTACGCCATCGCCCTGATCGAGCTGAGGGGAGGCTTCAGTCTGGCCTTCGATCTCATCAGCCTGTTGCTGATGACGGCGCTGGTGGCCCTCTATTGCGAGGTGAGGCTGTTTTACTGTTTCAGTGTGCCGCCCCTGCTTTTCTTGTTGCTGGAGGCCTTGTTCGTCAAGGTTCCTTTCCCTGCGGTGCACTGGCTGGCGGTAGGCTGCCTCATCATCATGCTGGAGACGGGGCGCCGCATGCTGAACGGCTGGTTCGTGCTGGCGGTGTCTCGCGAGCATGAGAACTTGGCGCTGGCTCGTCAGCTCGATGGCATGGCCAAGCAGGATCCCCTGACCGGCTTGGCCAACCGGCGTCACTTTGCCAAGGTCAGCGAGCAGATCCTGGCCGAGGCGCAGCAGCGGCATGGCGAGTTTGCCATCCTGCTGCTGGATGTGGATTTCTTCAAACGTTTCAACGACCACTACGGTCATCTGCAGGGGGACAACTGCCTGATTGCGGTTGCCGATTGCCTGCGGGAGGCGGTGCGGCAGCCGGCCGATGTGGTGGCTCGCTATGGCGGGGAGGAGTTCGTGATCCTGCTGCCCGGCGCCGACGACGGGATCGCCGGGCAGATTGCCAGGCGCATCGCTGCCGCCCTGGCCGTGCGCGCCATTCCCCATGCCCTGTCGGAGGTCTCTCCCTGCGTGACTGTGAGTCAGGGCATAGCCTTGTGGCGGGGGCAGGAGTCGGTTGCCGACATGCTGGTGCGGGCCGACGAGGCGCTCTATCGGGTCAAGGAGACGGGGCGCAACGGCTACCTGCTCGCCCCCTGAGTCTGCTCCTTCACCCATTGGCTGATGCGCTCCTCCAGCCAGAAGCGGGGGCGCCAGGGCGTGCCGTGCAGGAAGCCCACATGGCCGCCCCGTCGGCTCAACTCGTAACGCACCATGGGTGAGAGCTGCTCCGGCCGCGGGATCACGGCTTCTGTCATGAAGGGATCGTCGGCGGCATGGATCACCAGGGTGGGAATGGGGATGCGGGCCAGCAGCCCCAGGCCGGAGCAGCGCTGGTAGTAGTGGTCGGCGCTGGCAAAGCCGTGCAGCGGCGCCGTGACCTGCTCGTCGAAGTCGCGCAGGGTGGCAATCTGTTGCACCTGCTGTGGCTGCCAGCGTTTGCCAGCCTCGGCCTGGTGCCGGATCTTGTTTTGCAGGTTGTCGCGCATGGTGCGCAGCAGATAGCTCTGATAGACCCGGGAGAAGCCCTGATTGACCCGATCGGCGCAGCTGTCCAGCCGCAGCGGTGCCGAGATCACCACGGCCGCCTGCAGCTCACGGGGGCAGGCCAGCGCCAGCAGATTGACCAGCATGTTGCCCCCCAGCGAATAACCGATGGCGATCAGTGGCTTGCCGGGAAAGCGCCGGCCCAGCTCGGCGATCAGCGCCTGTGCATCCTCGATGGCGCCGGAGTGATAAGCCTGCAGCAGACGGTTCGGCTCGCCGCTGCAGCCACGAAAATGCATCAGCACGGCTTCGTCCCCCTGTCGTTGCAGATGGGCGAACAACCCCTTGGCATAGTGGGAGTGGATGCTCCCCTCCAGCCCGTGAAACAGCACCATCAGTGGCCGCGCGTTCTGGCTGATGTCGCCGCTCCAGGCAAGATCGACGAAATCCCCGTCCGCCAGTTCCAAACGCTCGGCCACGAAGCGGGCCGGCGCCCGTCGCAGCCACTTTGGCAATATGGTTTGCAGATGGGGATTGCGCGCCCACCAGGGGGCGTGGAAGTGACTCTCTATGAGCATGATGGGGTCCGAAACAGGCATCAGGGCAGTCAAAAGTGCGGCGAGAAGGGGGGCTTCTCGCCGGCTTGTCAGGCCAGCAGGCTGTCGTGGTGCTCGGCACCGCGCAGCATGGCCTGGATCAGTTCGTTGGCCTCAAACTTGGTCAGCGCCTCGTGGGCGCCCACCTGGTGGGCACGTTCCACGCTGATCTCGCTGGAGAGCGAGGTGTGCAATATGATGTAGGCCCCCGCCAGCGTCGCGTCGCTCTGTACCTCGAAGGCCAGCTCGTAGCCGTCGAGCCCCGGCATCTCGATATCGCTCACCAGGATATCTATGGGGGTCTTCTGGCTGGCGCGAGCCTGCATCAGGGCCAGCGCATCCTTGCCGTTGGTGCACACCTCATAGGGGATGTTGATGTAGTCCAGCGCCGCCATCAGCTGGCGGCGGGCGACGGAGGAGTCGTCCACCAGCAGGATCCGCATCGGCTTGATCCGCTCACGCTGCACGTCGGTCAGCACAGGGTAGAGGTGGCTGGGATCGTCCGGGTAGACCCGCGACAGGATCAGCTCCACGTCCAGCAGCTGGATCAGCTGGTCGTTGACCCGGGTCACCCCGGTCACGAACACGTTATGGCCGAGCGCGGCGGGCGGGGATTCGATGTCGCGCCAGTTGCACTCGGTGATCTTGTCGATGC
Source organism: Aeromonas sp. MR7 (assembly GCF_963899385.1). Taxonomy (NCBI): domain Bacteria; kingdom Pseudomonadati; phylum Pseudomonadota; class Gammaproteobacteria; order Aeromonadales; family Aeromonadaceae; genus Aeromonas; species Aeromonas sp. MR7. Next base: position 148,293 of record NZ_CAWQXH010000032.1, on the reverse strand, counting down.
CGCGCACCAGAAAGCCCACCAGGGTACGGCGGCAGTCGGTGATGATGATGAAGCAGTTCGGCATCTCCTCCTTGCTGATCGGGCGATAGCCCACCGCCATGGCCATGTCGATCACCGGAATTGTGGTGCCCCGCATGCTGGCGGCGCCGAGCACGGTCGGGTGCGAGTGCGGCATGGCCGTGAGCTGGGTGTAAGGCACTATCTCCTTCACCTTGAGGGTGCCGATGGCGAAGGATTGTTTGGCCGAGAGATGAAACAGCAACATGCCCTGGGATTGGTTGGCTTTGCTTTTCATGGCAGATGTCCTGTGAGTCAAAACGGTATCAGTCAATTCAGGCCCCTAGCATAAAGGATTATAGGAGAAATGACGCTCCCGTTATTAGCGGCCGTTTGCCGCAAAACTGGACTCATTTCCCCCATTTTTCGCCTGGCCGGCCCGGTTTTCGGCCCGCCGGGTCAGGCGGCTTGCTGTGCATCCAGGCTGGCGCCAAGCCAGCGTTGGCAGGCCTGGGCGAGGGCCTCTTCATCGCGGTAGCCGAGCTTGCTCACCACCTGTGCCCGCTTGCTGCCGCTCTTGAGCAGGCGTACCGCCTGCAGCAGCTGCCACTGGGCGCTCAGGGTATCGGCCGCGAGGCCCGGGTCCGTGATCCCGCGCTGGGAGAGACAGGCCTGCCAGGCGGCGTCACTGCCCGCTTGCTGGCTGATCAGTGCGCGCCAGGCGCCTTGCAGCGGCTGATCCGCGTGTTGTGACAGGGGGCTGGCCTGCAACTCGTCGAGCATCACCTGCAGGCGATGACCATAGGCCCCTTGCCAGTTGCGGGGGCGCTGCCACTGGGCCAGGCTGTCGAACAGGGCATCCAGCAGCGGGGTGGGTTGCAACCAGCCCGCCTGGGCTGGCTGGGCAACCCGCAGGGAACAGGTCAGCAGATCATGGTGGCAGCCCGCCAGCGGGCTGAAGGCGGCGAGGGCATCGGCGCAGAGCCAGAAGCTGTTGCCCGCCGTCAGCAGCAATTCATGCTGGCCGAGTCGCAGCAGTGCCGCGCCCCGGGTTATCCGCAGCAACTGGCCCACCAGCGTGCGTTTGCGGCCGCCGACTTGCAGGTACGGAGAGGAAAAATGCTGGCATTCGATGGCGTGATGCATGTAAAAACCCTGATATGATGCTGCCTGGAGGTAACAAGAATGGAAACCAGACGTAAAAAGCGCTTCATTGCCGGTGCGGTTTGTCCGGCGTGCGGCAAAATGGACACCATGATGCTGTATATGGAGCATGGAGTCGAGAAGGTGACCTGTGTCGACTGTGGTGATACTCAGGTGCAGACCCAGGCCGAGGTGGACAAGGTGACCCGGGAGACGGAACAGGTAATTGGGGTGTTTCGTCCCGAATGAGCCAGGCCAAGGTGGACAAGGTGATCCGGGAGACCAAACAGGTCATAGGTGTGTTTCGTCCCGAATGAGGGTTCAGCCGCAATACCCGGGGGCGAGGTGCGGGTCAGGCCCATGCCGCTTCACATTGATGACTTTTTCATCACGACTGAGCCGGGCCTGCCATATGCTTGGCCGCCTTTTTGAGGTATTCTGGGCCCGTTTTTTTCTATCCGCAGGATCCCTGACATGAAAGTAGCTCCCCTGAGCGTGGTTACGCTGGAATACACAGTCACCGACGAACACGGTGAAGTCATCGACACCACTGTCGGTAAAGAGCCTCTGGTGTATCTGCACGGTACCCGTTATCTGGTCTCCGGCCTCGAAGCCGAGCTGGAAGGCCGTAGCGTGGGCGAGGCGTTCGACGTCACGCTGGCACCGACCCAGGCCTATGGCGAATACGACGAAAGCCTGGTGCAAGAAGTACCTGGCGAGCTGTTTGACGGCATGGAAGTGTCTGAAGGGGATACTTTTGTGGCCGAGACTGACGATGGCCACCGCCCGGTGACCGTCATCGAAGTGTCCGAAGAGTTCGTCAAGGTGGATGGCAACCATCCGCTGGCTGGCGTGACCCTGGGCTTCAAGGTCGAGATCAAGGACGTGCGTGCCGCCACGGCCGAAGAACTGGCTCACGGCCACGTTCACGGTGCCGGTGGTTGCGGTCACGATCATGGTCATGACCACGACCACGACCACGGTCACGACCATGAGCACGGCGGTTGCTGCGGCGGTGGCCATGGCCACGATCACGGTCATGACCACGGCGACGAGCAGGGTCATGGCGGTTGCTGCGGTGGCGGCGGCTGCGGTGGCAAGGGTCACCAGCACTGATCTGTGCCCTGGGCATAGCCCGATAAAAAAACCCGCGTTAACGCGGGTTTTTTTATGGCCGGGTGGCGGAGGGCGTTGCGGCTCAGTAGTGCGGGGGCGGCGTCTCTTCGGCCATGCTGGCGATCTGGCTCGGCTGCACGCTCTGCAGCTTGTCCACCAGCAGCTGGATCTGATGCTTGAGCCGATCCAGCTCGCGGCCCTGGGTGGTGACCTCGTCGTTGAGCTGCTCCACCGTGTATTCGGCGAAGGCGAGGCGGCTTTCCAGGGTTTCGAGGCGATCGTTAAGTTGCTGACTCATGGGCCTTTGGGTCCTTACTTGATAGTCCAGATTTCGGCCAGGCCACTGGAGCTGGCGCTGACAAGGTGGCTATTGTCGCGCAAAGCCACGCCGTAGACCACTGCGCTCGGTGGTTTCACCCTGGGATGGGGCGAGACGCGCCAGCTTTGCAGCAGGCTGCCATCGCCCACCCGCCACAGGGAGAGCTGACGGGAGGGGGCGCCCGTGATGAGCCAGTTGCCGTCGTTGGCAAAGCGCGCCGTGGTGTAGACCTCGAAGCGGTGATCAAATTGCAGCCGGCTCACCTCCTTGCCGGTTTTCAGATCCCAGATGCTGGCCTGGCGGCTGTCGGCGGTGAAGGCGAAACGGCCCTGGGGATCCAGCCTCGCCATCACCACCCGGCCGGCGTGGTTGAATCGCCACACCACCTGGCCGGAGCGGGTGTCCCAAAGGTAGGCACTGTAGTCATTGCCGCCGGTGAGGGCGTAGCGGCCGTTGGGGGAGAGATCCACCGTATTGACCTGCTCGGTGTGACCGAGGAACTGCAGCCTGCGGCCGGTGCGGGTATCGACCAGCTCCGCCTTGCCATCTTCGCGGCCGATCAGCACCTGACGGCCATCGGCCGACAGGGCTATGTCCCTCAGCCTGGATTCAGGAAGCGAGTAGTAGCCTTGGGATTGACCATCTTGCAGGCGCCAGATGGCGAAGGTATCCAGGGTGGCGGTCACGGCATGGCTGTTGTCTGCCGAGAAGCGGGTGATGATGACGAAGTTGTCCTGATTGTCGGACTGGCGCCAGCGCCAGCGCTCCTTGCCCTGTTCCAGGTCCCACACCACTGTGCCCTGGCTCAGGCTGGAGACGATGGCCTGCTTGCCGTCACTGGCGAGATCGGCGCTCAGCAGTCCCTGGTTGGCGAGGGTGACTTGCCGGTCCGGCAGTGAGCTCTGTTCGCAACCTGTCAGTATCAGGCAAATACCGATGAGATAAATGGCACTTTTTATCATTTTTCCTGTCTCATGCTTTCGTTACCTGCGATCACGGCGTTAGTATAAGGCGCTTATCACGATAAACCTCTCATTTCACGAAGGAACCGAGAGCGGTATTTAGAGTTTTGGAGAAACTGATGAACAATTTTCTGAAGGTGTCCCTGTTGGCTGCGGCAGTTGCCGTGAGTCTGACTGCTTGCCAAAAAGACGAGAAGACTGCTGCGAATACCGCAGAGGTCAAGGCAGAAGCCAGCAAGCCGGCAGAGGCCCCCAAGGCTGATGCCAAGAGCTTTGAAGAGCAATCCGGCTATGCAATTGGCCTCTCCATGGGTCGTTATATCGCCAATACCCTGGAACGTCAGCAGGAACTCGGCATCAAACTGGACAACGGCGTCATCCTCAAGGGTGTGACCGACGGTCTGGGCAAAGAAGCCAAGATGACTGACGAGGAAATCCAGAAGGTTCTGCAGCAGTACGATGCCAAGATCAACGAGTTGACCAAGGCCAAGGCTGACAAGGATGCCGTGGATAACCAGAAGAAGGGTGAAGAGTACCTGGCTGCCAACGCCAAGAAAGAAGGCGTGAAGAGCACCGAATCTGGCCTGCAATACCAGGTCGAGAAGATGGGTACCGGCGCCAAGCCGAAGGCCACCGACATCGTCAAGGTTCACTACACCGGCACCCTGACCGATGGCACCAAGTTCGACAGCTCCGTCGATCGCGGCGAGCCGGCCACCTTCCCGCTCAACCAGGTGATCCCGGGCTGGACCGAAGGCGTGCAGCTGATGCCGGTGGGTTCCAAGTTCAAGTTCTTCCTGCCGTCCAAGCTGGCCTATGGCGAGCACGGTGCAGGCTCCATCCCGGCCAATGCCGTGCTGGTGTTTGATGTTGAGCTGCTGGCGATCGAGAAGCCGGCTGCCGATGGCGACAACGCCAAGAAGTAAGCGCTCATCGTTGAAAAAACGGCTCCTTAGGGAGCCGTTTTTACTTGTATCTCCCCGCGAATGGCGGGATAAAAGAGAGAGTCGCCAACTGTGCTAACATGGCGTACAAGACCCGAAATAGACAACAAAATCAATTGCAAGGATGGCTCCCGTGGCTGAAAGCAAACCTCGAGTCCTGTTGGTGGAAGATACCCGCAGTCTGGCGGTGGTCTATGAACAGTATCTGGCCCAGGATGGCTATGAGGTAGTGCTGGCCGATTGTGGTCAGCAGGCGTTGGCTCAGCTGCTGACCAGCCCGCCGCCCGTGGTGCTGCTCGACCTCGAACTGCCCGACATGTCCGGCATGGACATTCTGCAGCAGATCACCGAGCAGCAACTGCCCTGCTCGGTAGTGGTGATCACCGCCCACGGCTCGGTGGATGTGGCGGTGGAGGCGATGCGCCTCGGCGCCTTCGACTTCCTGACCAAGCCGTTTGACGGCAAACGGCTGTGCGCCACCGCCCGCAATGCCCTCAAGCATCAGCAGCTGAGTTCGCTGGTGGCCCAGTACCGGGAGAACTTCGAGCGCAGCTCGTTTGCCGGTTTCATCGGTGCCTCCATGCCGATGCAGGCCGTCTATCGCATCATAGAGAGCGCGGCGCCGAGCAAGGCGACCGTGTTCATCACGGGGGAGAGCGGCACCGGCAAGGAGGTGTGCGCCGAGGCCATTCACCAGTGCAGCCCCCGCAGTGAACAGCCCTTCATCGCGCTCAACTGCGCCGCCATTCCCCACGATCTGATGGAGAGCGAGATCTTCGGTCACGTGAAGGGCTCCTTTACCGGCGCCCAGGGGGATCGCAAGGGGGCGGCCAGTCTGGCGGACGGTGGCACCCTGTTTCTGGACGAGATCTGCGAGATGGATCTCGACCTGCAGAGCAAGCTGCTGCGCTTCATCCAGACCGGCACCCTGCAGCGGGTCGGCAGCGGCAAGCTGGAGACGGTGGACGTGCGCTTCGTCTGCGCTACCAACCGGGATCCCTTGGTGGAGGTGAAGGCGGGACGTTTTCGGGAAGATCTCTACTACCGTCTGCACGTGATCCCCCTCAGCCTGCCACCGCTGCGTGAGCGGGGCGAGGATATACTGCTGCTGGCCCGCAACCTGCTGCAAAACTACGCCAGGGAAGAGAACAAGCGCTTCAAGGATTTCGATGCCGAGGCGGTGCGGGTGCTGCTCGATTACCCCTGGCCCGGCAACGTGCGCGAGCTGCAAAACGTGGTGCGCAACATAGTGGTGCTCAATGATCGCGAGCTGGTGAGCCCGGACATATTGCCACCGCCGCTCAGCGGCCGCAGGGGCATGACGGCGGCCATGGCGCCGGTCAGTTCGGCCAGCGGCAGCGCCGAGCCTTTGCTCAATACGCCGATCCGCCCGCTCTGGCTGGTGGAGAAGGAGACCATAGAGCAGGCCATCGCCAGCTGTGACGGCAATATTCCCAAGGCGGCGGCGTTGCTGGAGATCAGCCCCTCCACCATCTATCGCAAGAAACAGAGCTGGGAAGAGGCTAGCCTGGTTTGAATGGCGGGGCATGTGGTCAATGCCTCGCCATAGAGCAGGCCATCGCCAGCTGTGACGGCAATATCCCCAAGGCGGCGGCTCTGCTGGAGATCAGCCCTTCCACCATCTATCGCAAGAAACAGAGCTGGGAAGAGGCGAGCCTGGTCTGAGGCAGGTGTCGGGATGGCATCCGTCATCTTGGGCAGATGAGCTTGTGCGCAGGGCGGCCAACTGGCCGCCCTGCTGCTTTGTTAGAGGCTGTTTGCTAGAGCTTGGCCAGCTGCTTGAGTCTGGCCAGTCGCTCCGCCTCGTTGGCCTTGAGCCAGCGATCCTGTGACAGCAGAAACCAGGCGCGGGCGAAGTATTCGGCCGCGGCCGGATCAGCCAGTACCAGTGCATTTTCCCCCAACTCCTCGAACAGATAGCCATCCTCCGGCTCGCCGGCCTCCACCATCTCCGCCTGCAACTGCGTCAGTTCGGCCAGCGCCTGTTCGTGCAAGCCTTGTGCCCGGGTCAGCCGCGCCAGGCTCCAGCGGGCGATGAAGGCCTTGGCCGGGTTGTTGTGCTGTTCGTGCCAGGCCAGGCATTTTTGCTGACACTGGCGGGCCTCTTCCAGGCGGCCCAGTTCGAACAGGGTCCAGCCCTGATTGTTGTAGAGGCTGGGAAGCCAGCCGCGCACCTTTTCATCCTGACTGCGTTCCGCCAGCTCCATTGCCAGCTGATGCCAGCGGCTCTGCTCCTCCAGTGGTGCGGCTATGGCCACCATGTGGGCGGCGTCGATGGCGAGATACAGCTCCTTGCTCTTGAGCCCCCACTGCCAGGCCTGCTCGAACAGGGTTCTGGCACTGGCCTTGTCGCCGGCGGAGTTGAAGGTACGGCCGCGCTCCAGCAGGGCGCGAAGGCGGGCTCGCGGGGTGGCATCGGTGAGGCGGGGTTCTATCTCGTCGAGCAGCTGGTGCGCCTCGGCAAACTGGCGTTGCAGGGAATGGGTGCGGGCTATCTGGGTGAGCAGCTCCAGTTCGAGTTGCAGGTCGGCGGCGGCACGCACCTCGGGCAACAGAGCATGAAAACGCAGGGCGCTGGCGGCGGGATCCTTGTAATCCCACTGCGCCATGAAATCGGGCGGATTGTCCATTTGGCCTCCTTGCTGGCTATCCTCCCACCAAGATGCCTGCAGGCCATTGTTTGTACAAGGGGCACCCGTCACAGAGTGCCCCTTGAGTCATGTTCGCACCAGCGGCCAGCCGGTCAGTAGACCATGGCCAGGCTCATCAGCATCAGGCCGAGGGCGGCGAAGGCGCCCTCCTTAATGGCCAAACGCGGCACTAGCGCCTTGGGCAGGGCCGGAAACAGGCTGAGCGCGAAGCCGAGCCCTGGCATCAGCCAGTGAAAGGCCGGGTTGCGCAGGCTTGGAGCTGCCGCCCCATTGATGATGACGAGCAGGATAAACAGGGTGAAGGCAGGCAGGATAAACCAGCGGGCGCTGCCGGCGGCGACGGCCCGCAGCGGCGAGATGCGATAGAGCACCAGAGTCACGATAAACAGCACCAGAGGTGCCAGCAGATAGAGCGGAGCCGGGTTCATGGCGGGTGTTCTCCAGACGGTGGGTAAGTGGGGTCGGGTTCAGTCATCGCACAGGGCCGGCGGTATGGGATCAGCCCAGGCCGGCGAGGAGCCGTGGCACGGGTTTAAACGTTGAAGGCGATCCCGGGCAACGCCTTGCCATCAGGGGATCAGCGCAACCAGAACCAAGCGGCGGCAAAGCCCAGCCAGCTCAGCAGCAACAGGATCCAGGGCAGGGGATGTTGGCGGGAGACCTCGACAAGCTCGATCTCGCTCTCCTCTACCTGTTCGGCGTGCGGTTGCTGTTTCGCCTTGCTCTGCAACTTCTTCTGGCGACTTGCCTCCCGGGCCCGCGCCTTCATCTGTTTCTTGTACTCGTCTATGCCTTTCTGGATCCCCTGGGCGATCAGCTGGGTCTGCTCCTTGGTCTGTCCCGGCTTCTGGTTGGCGCGGGCGATCTTCAGCGCATCCTGCTGGGTCTCGGGGGATATCTTGTCGTACTTCGCCATCAAAGGGTCTCCTCGGCATCGATTGGCGGGGAGTATGCCATAAAAACGGCGCCCTCAGGCGCCGTTGTAGCAGGTTGTGAGCCGGATCAGGGCTTGTTGTAGGTCACGGTCGCATAGGGCAGCGGATTGAGGGTGCCCTGGGACTCTGCGTACTCCATGAACATCTCATTCTCACCGACGCCCGAGTCGACGTAGTCACCCTTGTTGGGCAGCTCTTCGCGCTTGAGCAGGCCGTTGTAGCCATCCTTGCCGGAGGCGATATAGGTGTTGGCACCGACCCGGTACACCTTCTCGTCGTCCAGCGGCAACCACTGGCCATTGGCATCCAGCAGCTCCAGCTTGGTGATGCGGGAGCCCTTGGCCAGTTTGCCGTCATAGCTGTAGCTCAGGTGGCCGACGTAGGGGAAGGCACCGCTGGAGGCGCCGATCCCGGTCTCCAGGCCGATGGAATAGTCAACGGCGTACTCCAGGGTGGCGCGCACGTCCTTGCCCTTGAGGTTGAAGGCGGCGATCTTGTTGCCAAACGGCAGCAGGGTGCCCATCACGTAACCGACCGAGAGCGGGCCCGCGTTCACATCGGCGCGCACACCACCGGCGTTCTGGATGGTGAAGTCGACCTTGGTGTTGAGCTTGTTGAGCTTCCAGTACAGGGATTCTGCCACCAGGGGATCGATCAGACCCGCGCCATCCGGGGTGAGCGGCACGCGCACGTGGGGCAGCTTGGTCGGCACCTCGGCGATGATCTTGGCCTCGAGCTCGGCCACGGCCGGTTTGTACTCGGTGTCGATCACATCGCGCATGGCGGTGTTCTCCGGCACGATTTCGATGACGGGTGACTTGGTGATGAAGTCGACCACGTTGGTCTGCTCGCTGCCGGTCAGAGGCACCTTCTTCTTGGCCACTTCCTTGGTGAAGTCGTCGCCCGTCATCAGGGTGTTGCGACCCTCGCACTTGGTTATCTGGCCTTCCTTGCTCAGGGAGACGTTGACCAGGCCATAGCCCTTGGCCCATTCGCCGGCCTGCACGATACAGGTCTTGCCGCCGTCCGGATTGTTGATCAGCTGGGCATAGGTGTTGTCGTCGGCCGGGTTCTGGTTGTGAGCCGTGTAGCCGACGCTGTTGATCTCGTTGATGTCGCCGAGGAAGGTCTGGGAGTGACCGCCGACGATCAGGTCGATACCGTTGACCGCCTTGGCGACGGCCTGGTCATTTTGCAGCCCGATATGGGTGACCATGATGATCTTGTTGGCGCCTTTTGACTTGAGGGTGTCGACCATTTTCTGGGCGGTCTCAATCATTGGCAGGAATTGGGTATCGGTATCCGGTGAAGAGATGTCATGCATATTTTCCAGCACCAGCCCGAAAATACCTACGCTCTCGCCATTTACTTCCTTAATGACATATTCATGAATATTTTCACTGTCTTTCAGGGTGGCGCTACTGGATTTCACCATATTGGAAGCCAATACAGGGAAATTCACCCGTGAGACGAAATCTTTAATAGCCTGGTTGCCCAGATCGAATTCGTGATTGCCCAGTACCATGGCATCTATGCCCATGTCGGAGAGCAGGCGAGACTCCTCTTCCCCCTTGAACTGGGTGAAGTAGAGGGTGCCCTGGAAGGCATCGCCACCGTTGAGCACCATGAAGTTGCGGCCTTCATTGGCAGCCTGGCTGCGCAGCTCGTCCAGCTTGAACTTCAGGCGGGGATAGCCGCCCAGCTTGGCGTTGAATTTGAACAGCTCCTGGCCGGTGGGTTGGATGGCCAGCGCATTTTCGGTCGGGTCCAGGTGGGCGTGGGTATCATTGATGTGGGCAATGGTCAGATCCAGCGGAATATGTTCCTTGCTGCTGTTTTCTGAATTGCAGGCGGTCAGCCCGAACAGGGTAATAGAGACGGTGACGGCCAGTAGCGTCTTCTTCATCGGTAATAATCCTCTTGTTGTTATTGTCCTGTATATCGTTCCTGCATGACAGGAGTGTGGCGATTCTAGGCAAAAAGCAATAATTGGAAATAAAGAGAGCTGATTCCTTTGAGCTACTGCACATTAATAAAGCGAACAAACGTTTGCGACATTGCGCAACGCCATGTCTACAGACTAATGACAAGTTTCACATCGCTGCATCTGCGACTGGTTGTATCAGGGATCAGGCACTACCGGGCCGGGCCGCCGGTTCTGTGGTGACGGCGGGCAGCAGTCGCAGAAACTGCGCCGGGGTGAGCGGACGGCCATAGAGGTAGCCTTGCAGGTAGTTGACGTTGCGCTCGGTCAGGAAGTCAGCCTGCTCCTGGGTTTCGACCCCTTCGGCGACGGTTTCCAGTCCCAGCCGGGTAGCCAGACTGATGGTGCTGTCAAGAATATGACGAGAGAGGGCATTGGTGCCTATCATGGCGACGAAGCTCTGGTCGATCTTGAGGTAGTCCACGTGAAACTGTTGCAGATAGGTGAGGCTGGAGTGGCCGGTGCCAAAGTCGTCCAGCCCTATCTTGACCCCCATCTGGCGCAGTTCGCCGAACAGTTGGTCAGTCAGTTGGCAGGGAGTGATCAGTTCCCGCTCGGTCAGCTCCAGCACTAGCGTGATCGGATTGCTGGCGAAGGCAGCCAGGAATCGGCGGCAGTCGTCGATCAGGCTCATCTCCTGGCAGTGCTGGGCACAGATGTTGAAACCGAAATGAAAGCGGGGCGGCAGTTGCGCCACATGGGGGGCAAACTCCAGACGAACCTGCTGCATCAGGGTCTGGGTCATCAGTATGATGAGGCCGCTCTCCTCCGCCAGCGGGATGAAGAGATCCGGCCGGATCAACCCCTGACGATGGTGCTGCCAGCGCATCAGCACCTCGCAGCCATGGAGCTGACCACTCTTGCTGTAAACGATGGGCTGCAGGTAGGGAATGAACTCCTGCTTGATGATGGCGCGCTTGAGCTCCTGGGTCGGGGTGGAGATATGGCTCCACCAGCGATAGGTGGCAAGGCCGGCCAGGCCTCCCAGCGTCAGGATCAAGATGATGACGGTGCTCTGCTTTTTCAGCGTGAGCAGCAGCACGGCTTCCAGCGGAAATCCCTGATTGAGGCTGTAGCCGAAAGCTGTCGAACTGAGCTGGTAGTTGAATCCCCGAAATGTTGGGGGCTGGCCATCGTGTACCTTGCCCTTGAGGTCGAGCCACTGCTTGCCAATCTGCACCCAGCTATGGGCGCCGGCGAGCCGCCACTGCAAGGGTTTGCTCAGGTGATAGGGGTTGATGGCGACCATCACCGAATGATCTCCTTCACTCAGGTGATAGAACAACAGCGAGGGCTTGCTCCCGAGCCGGGTGACGGCGTTGAGCTTGAACCGCTCGTGCTGACCGTCTTGCAGCTCATCGATCAGGTCTATCTCGTCGAAGATGGAGGAGCAGTAGAGGCGGCCGTGGCGAGAGAGATTGACCGAGCGCACATAGGGTGAGGTGGCGACCAGTACCCGCAGCTCGCGGGCAACCTCGGCACAGGGCCGGCTCGCCAGCGGCAGGGCGGCCTTTGCCGCCTGGGTCGAGTGGCGCAGGGCGCTGTCGATCTGCACCATGGCCCGTTCGGCGGCATTCTGGGCCTGCTGGCGAGTCAGAGACCAGGTCTGCCAGTAGAGGGTGGCGAGGGAGATAAGGATCAAGGAGGCGCAGCACAGCAGGCTGGCCAGCAGACGAGGCATGTTGCTGCGACGCAGAAAAGAGAGAGCCATGGACCACGCCTCAGTGAACGGAAATTGAACAAAAAAGGTCGGTCATACTACACAATCAGCCACCATTCTCATAGTCACCACGGGGTGTCAATGGCAGGGGGGTCCCGGGGGAGGGAGGCGGAGAGGGGAAAGGGGGACTCAAAAATAACAGAGGCGGCCCAGGGCCGCCTCTGTTGTCATCGCAGACAAGGGAGTGCTTACAGCTGCTCGATGCCGACTATGTGCCAGGGCGCATTGTCCTTGGCCAGGTTGCGTTCGAGGTGCCACACCTCCTTGATGTCCTCCTCGACCTGCTCCTGGCGATCCATGTAGCGGCCGCTGAAGCGCACGCTGACCTGGGCCCAGTCGCTGCCGTAGTCGGCACGCACCAGCTGGGTATCCACATACATCACTTCGGTATGCTGCTCACCGGTCAGCTCGGCACGTTCGGCTTTGAGCTGCTCGAACAGCTCAGGGCTCACGTACTCGCGTACCTTTTCCAGATCGTTTTTATTCCAGGATTCTTGCAGGGTGCGGTAGTGATCACGGGCACCTGACAGGAAACCGTTCATGTCAAAACCTGGCGGCAGACGGAAGGGCACGTCGCTGTCGGCAAAGCCGGTCGCTTGCGGCGCACTGTTGCTCTGCTCGAACTGCTGGGGGGCGGCCGATGGCGGCTGATAGCCGGCGTAGGCTGCCTGTGGCTGGGGCGAGGCCGCCTTGCTCCTGCGCATGGCGCGGAACAGGAAGACGGCGCCCAGCGCCAGAGCGGCGATCAGCAGCATGTCCATGCCTTGCAGGCCTTCGAAGGCACCGCTACCCAGCAGGTAGGCGAACAGGCCACCGGCCAGCAGGCCGCCGAGCAGACCGCCCATCATGCCACCCTTCTTCGGTGCGGCCTGAGCCCCGACCGCCGGGTTCTTGGTGTCGACGGGCTTGGCCGCCGGTTGGGCCGGAGCCGTCTTGTAGCTCTTGCCAAAGGATTTACCGCCGCCAAACTTCTTGGCCTCGGCAATGGGTGCCCCCAGGCCAATGGCCAGGATCACGGCAAACAGGGTCAGCATCTTTTTCATTTTGACTCTTTTCACTCTCATCAGTGGGTGGGGCATGCTCTGCTTTGGCAAGCTCAGCGAGGCGCATGGCAGGCTGCCTGTCCCTAGTTGTATTGCAGCTTGCGACTATGATTAACATGGTTGGCATGAATTATTCATGAACAGATTGTCCCGATCGGGGGCATCAGAGGAGCAGCGCAATGAAAAGTCGACGACCGAGCCGCAAGGAGCGCAAGCTGCGCAACAAGGCGAGAGCCAAGCCCCATGACCAGACCCTGATCTGGCCCTTCCTCATGGTATGAGGCCGGGGTGATCCTCCGGCACAGTTCATCGGCAAGTGGTGCCAGCCACCATCAGGAGGAGGGTTGCACCAGCCAGAAGTGAATAGCGTGCATTAGCACTCGCGATGGCGGGGTTTCTTTTGTAAAATTCCCGTCCCCTTCCCGCTGCGGTTTTTATGTGTATGGCAGAGCAAGTGACGGCGAAAAAAGACGCCAAGACACAACAGCTGAAAGTCCCTCCCCACTCTTTTGAGGCCGAACAGTCCGTACTGGGCGGCCTGATGCTGGATAACGACGCCTGGGATCGGGTCGCCGAACGGGTGATCGACAAGGATTTCTACAGCCGTCCGCACCGGCTGATCTTCCAGGCCATGACCCGCCTCTCCAATGTGGGCAACCCCATCGATCTCATCACCCTGCAAGAGGAGCTGGAACGCTCGGAGCAGCTGGAAGAATCCGGTGGCTTCGCCTATCTGGTGGAGATCGCCAAGAACACCCCGAGTGCCGCCAACATCAATGCCTACGCCGAAATCGTGCGTGAGCGGGCGGTGGTGCGGGAGATGATCTCGGTCGCCAACGAGATAGTCGAAGCAGGCTACGAGCCGCAGGGACGCACCTCGGGCGATCTGCTCGATCTGGCCGAGAGCAAGGTGTTCCAGATCGCCGAGCAGCGCACCAGCGCCAACGAGGGACCGCAGCCGCTCAAGCTGATCCTCGAGCAGACGGTCGACAAGATTGAAGAGCTGTTCAAGACCCCCCACAACGGGGTGACCGGGGTCTCCAGCGGTTACGGGGATCTCGACAAGATGACCGCCGGTCTGCAGCGCTCGGATCTGATTATCGTGGCGGCCCGTCCCTCCATGGGCAAGACCACCTTTGCCATGAACCTGTGCGAGCACGCGGCGCTCACCGCCGAGAAACCGGTACTCATCTTCTCGCTGGAGATGCCCTCCGAGCAGATCATCATGCGTATGCTCGCCTCGGTCGGGCGTATCGACCAGACCAAGGTGCGGACCGGTCAGCTCGACGACGAAGATTGGGCGCGCCTCTCCTCCACCATGGGGCTGCTGCTCGAGAAGGGCAAGATGTACATAGATGACGCCTCCGGCCTCACCCCGACCGACGTGCGCTCCCGCGCGCGCCGCATCGCCCGTGAGCACGGCGGCCTCTCCATGATCATGATCGACTACCTGCAGCTGATGCGGGTGCCCGCGCTCTCCGACAACCGGACCCTAGAGATAGGTGAAATCTCCCGCTCCCTCAAGGCGCTGGCAAAAGAGTTGCAGTGCCCCGTGGTCGCCCTCTCCCAGCTCAACCGAAGCCTGGAACAGCGTGCGGACAAGCGCCCGGTCAACTCGGATCTGCGGGAATCCGGCTCCATCGAGCAGGACGCGGATTTGATCATGTTTATCTACCGTGATGAGGTGTATCACGATGACAGTCCTGACAAGGGGATTGCCGAGATCATCATAGGCAAGCAGCGTAACGGCCCCATAGGTCGCGTGCGCCTCACCTTCCAGGGCCAGTTCTCCCGGTTCGACAACTACGCCGGCCCGGCGTTTGATGACGATTACTAAGTAGGGGTCGGTCTGCGCACCCATATCGGTGCCTGGGTCCCCCCAGATCCAAGACACAGTTTTCCCGGTTCGACAATTATGCCGGTCCGGCCTTAGACGATGACAATTAAGGGCTGACACCACACGGTGCCTGGCGCATTCACGCGCCATCATGCCCTCGTAAGGGAAAACAGATGAAAGCGGCAATTGCCCAAATCAATACAGCGGCCCTGCGCCACAACCTCGCCGTGGTTAAACGGCACGCCCCCGATTGCAAGATCATCGCCGTGGTCAAGGCAAACGCCTATGGTCATGGCCTGCTGCCGGTCGCCCGTACCCTGGTGGATGCGGACGCTTATGCAGTGGCCCGCATCGAAGAGGCGCTGATGTTGCGCTCCTGCGCCGTGGTCAAACCGATCGTGCTGCTGGAGGGTTTCTTCTCGAGCGCTGATCTGCCGGTGCTGGCGGCCAATAATTTGCAAACTGCGGTGCACACCTGGGAGCAGCTCGAAGCGCTGGAGCAGGCCGAACTGCCGGCTCCCGTGGTGGCCTGGCTCAAGCTCGACACCGGCATGCACCGGCTCGGGGTGCGCAGCGACGAGATGCCCGCCTTCATCGCGCGCCTCGCCAAGTGCAAGAACGTGGTGCAGCCATTCAACATCATGACCCACTTCAGCCGCTCCGATGAGCTCGAACAAGCTACCACCCGCGAGCAGATCGACCTGTTCAGCAAATTGACCGCCCCGCTGGCGGGCGAGCGGGCCATGGCGAACTCGGCGGGGATCCTGGCCTGGCCCGATTCCCACTGCGACTGGGTGCGCCCCGGCGTCATTCTGTATGGCGTATCCCCCTTCCCCAATACGGTGGCGGCGGATTACGATCTGCAACCCGTGATGACCTTGAAGACCCAGCTCATCGCGGTGCGGGATCACAAGGCGGGCGAACCTGTGGGCTATGGTGCCAACTGGGTGTCGGATCGCGATACCCGGCTCGGCGTCATCGCCATCGGCTACGGTGATGGCTATCCGCGCATGGCGCCCAACGGCACGTCCGTGCTGGTCAATGGCCGCATAGTGCCCCTGGTGGGCCGTGTCTCCATGGATATGACCACAGTGGATCTGGGGCCGGGCGCCACCGACAAGGCCGGTGACGAAGCCGTGCTCTGGGGCGAGGGACTGCCGGTGGAGCGGGTCGCCGACGAGATTGGCACCATCCCCTACGAGCTCATCACCAAGCTCACCTCCCGAGTCTTTATGGAATACGTCTAGGCTCGGCCAGCACCAAACGAAAAAAAGCCCCGCATGCGGGGCTTTTTTCTATGACGTTATTGCGATCTGCCGGGTTACTGCCGGTGCATCCGTACAAACTTCTCCAGCAACTGCTCTTCGGTCTCCACGTGAGCGGGATCCCGGATGATGCAGTCTATGAGCCGCAGACGCTGATGCTACTGCCGATGCATCCTGACAAACTTCTCCAGCAACTGCTCTTCGGTCTCCACGTGGGCGGGATCCCAGATGATGCAATCGATGGGGCAGACGCTGATGCAGGTCGGCTTCTCATAGTGACCGACGCACTCGGTGCAGCGACTGGGATCTATCTCGTAGATCTCCTCCCCTAAGCTGATTGCCTGGTTCGGACACTCGGGATCGCACATGTCGCAGTTGATGCACTTGTCGGTGATGAGCAGGGACATATCAGGCCACCGAGTGCGGCTGACGGGTGTCCTGGCGATCGCCGAGGTTGCGCAGCAGTATGCCGTAGTTGATGTCGATCTCTTTTGGGACAGGCACATAGACCACATGGCCGTTGCCCGGCGCCGTGTCGATGAGCTCACCCTTGCGGTTCTGCATCTGCTCCAGATTGAAGCTGACGTTGCCCTGCGGCGTCATCAGCTCCAGGCTGTTGCCCACCAGGAACTTGTTCTTCACTTCCACTTCCACCATGTCGCCCTGGCGACCGGTGATCTCGCCGACGAACTGCTGGGTGTCGGAGACGGAGTAGCCGTAGTCGTAGTTCTGATACTCGCTGTGGTTGTGACGGCGCAGGAAGCCCTCGGTGTAGCCGCGGTGGGCCAGGTTCTCGAGGGTGCCCATCAGGGTCGGATCGAACGGACGGCCGGCGACCGCGTCGTCGATGGCCTTGCGATAGACCTGGGCGGTGCGGGCGCAGTAGTAAAAGGACTTGGTACGGCCTTCGATTTTCAGGGAGTGCACACCCATCTTGGTCAGGCGCTCCACGTGCTCGACGGCGCGCAGGTCCTTGGAGTTCATGATGTAGGTGCCGTGCTCGTCCTCGAACGCCGTCATGTATTCACCGGGGCGGTTGGACTCTTCCAGCAGCACCAGGGCATCGCTCGGCTTGCCGAGCCCCAGGGTGTTGTCCGGGCGCACGGCGATGGGCTCCTGACGGTGGACTATCTGGCCCACGTCATCTTCCTTGCCCTCGTGCACCTTGTACTCCCAGCGGCAGGAGTTGGTGCAGGTGCCCTGGTTGGGGTCGCGCTTGTTGATGTAACCGGAGAGCAGGCAGCGACCTGAGTAGGCCATGCACAGCGCCCCGTGGACGAAGACTTCCAGCTCCATCTCCGGCACCTGCATGCGGATCTCTTCGATCTCGTCCAGGGACAGCTCGCGGGACAGAATGGCGCGGGTCAGGCCCATCTGATGCCAGAATTTCACCGTGGCCCAGTTGACCGCGTTGGCCTGCACCGACAGATGGATCGGCATGTCCGGGAAGGCTTCGCGCATCATCATGATGAGGCCGGGGTCTGACATGATCAGCGCGTCCGGCTTCATGTCCACCACGGGGCGCATGTCGCGGATGAAGGTCTTGAGCTTGGAGTTGTGGGGCTGGATGTTGGCCACCACGTAGAACTGCTTGCCCAGCGCGTGGGCCTCGTTGATGCCGAGCTGCAGGTTCTCGTGATCGAATTCGTTGTTGCGTACCCGCAGGCTGTAGCGCGGCTGGCCCGCATAGACGGCGTCGGCGCCATAGGCATAGGCGTAACGCATATTCTTGAGGGTCCCGGCGGGGGAGAGCAATTCTGGTCTGAACATGTTGGACTCTTAGTATCTGATTGCAAATCAGGACGGCGCCACCTGATGGCGTCGGATTGGTTGAGCCGTGGTGCGAGACGGCGCTCGCGTCACAACTACCCGATGGCGTACATCATTATGCAGGATCACAGGGGATGCACCTGATATACGGGGTGCGAGATTGTACTCGCCCCCACGCCATCATGCAATTTGGCAGGCAATGGTTGCCGGCGCGAGCCGCGATGAATGTCCGGTCTGATCAGGCCCAGCGGGAGAGGGGGGAGGGCATGGCGTAGGCGTAGCCCTGCTGGTAGTCGCAGCCGAGCCGGTTGGCTATCTCGATATGTTGCAGGGTCTCGACCCCTTCACACACCACCTTCATGCCGAGCCGCTGCAGGTATTCCACTAGACCGGTCAGCATCTTGAAGGCATGGGGCGTGCGCGCCGCCTGTAGCAGCAGGGAGCGATCCAGCTTGATGATCTCGTAGGGCAGCGCCATCACCCGCTGGAAGTTGCACTCCTGGGTGCCGAAGTCATCGCAGGCGATGTGGGCGCCATGAGCGCGCAGCACCTCGATCAGCGCCCTGTGCTTGCTGTGCAGCGGGGCGTGCTCCAGCACCTCGAACCAGATCTCCATGCCCACCTTGTGCGCCTGGATCAGTACCAGCAGCAAGAGGTTCTGATAGGTCGGGCTGCACAGCGTCGGGTTGAGATTGATGGAGAGCAGATAGGGGCCAGCCTTCGCCAGGGTCGGCAGATCGCGCATGATGGCCCTGAGCATGACGATGTCCAGATGCAGGGATTCATCCTGGCTGAGGGAGAGAAAGTCGATGCCCTGATAACTCTGCTGCGCCGGTTCCCAGCGCCGGGCCAGTACCTCATAGCCTTTGACCTGACGGTCGCGGCCTATGATCGGCTGGTAAAAGGGCACGGCCACCTCGGCCACCGCCACGGTTGCCATGTCACTCATCGGATACTCTTCTTTGAACGCAAACATGGCACTCACCTGATAGACGGATATGGCTGCGCATAATACAGGAGGGGTGGGGGGATGCTCTGTAGGAATCCTCTGATAATGCGGCTGAATTTGCCAAGTCAATATAGGACTATTCTGATTAACTTCCCCCCTGGTTCTAAATAGACTGGCTCCAGTGATATGCAGTCAGTTTGTATTTTGCTAATCAATAATTCTGATAAGACAAACCACTGCATGTAAAAACCAGTCTGGAATCGTCATGAAGAAAATATATTTTATCTTGTCGCTGATATTCAGCGGCAACGCGTTGGCATCGGCTGAAATCAGCATAGGCACGCTTTATGACTATATGTCTGGTCAGCAGAGCACTTATTTGAAGCGCATTCGTAATCAGGGGGACGCCACCGCCTTCGTCAAGGTTGCCATTCACGAGATCACCTACGACGCGGCGGGCCAGCCGCAGGAGTCGGCCGAGCTGACCGAGGGACGCCGGGCGCTGATTGCCAGCCCGTCCCGCATGATTATTCCGGCCAACGGGGTGCAGGCGACCCGGCTGCTGTTTATGGGAGAGCGGGACAAGGAGCGCTATTTCAGGGTCCGGTTTATTCCTGTATTGCCAAAACAGGAGGATGGGTTCGATCTGGATGCCAATACGGTGCAGGAGAGTCAGCCACAAGTCTCGGCCGGGGTAAATATATTGACCGGCTTTGGCGCCATTATTTTCGTGATGCCAAAAGAGATCCGGTTTGATACCCGGTTGATAAAGACTGACACCATGACGACGGTCGTGAATAAAGGCAATGCAACGATAATGTTCGACTGTTTATTTTTATATTTACTCCATATCAAGGTATCCACTGCAGTTCATGATGTTTAGAAATGAAAACTTGATATTGAATGACATAATATGACCTTTAACCTCCCATGAGTCAGGTTCATTTGATTCTTGTTTTGGCTGGTGTTTAGCGGAAGAGAGCATCAAATGGTGACAACCTGGGTTGCCGGTGAGGTTCTGGCTGCACGGCTTGCGCCAGCCAGGCCCAGTCGAGCAGGGGTTTATCCGCCTTGAAGCGCTGGTAAGCCAGGCCCTGATCGACGGTCAGGAACAGAGTCGTCGGCAGGCCGATGCGATTGGTGTAGCGCACCATGACCTCGCCTCGATAGCTGGCCAGCCGCTGCCGCAACTGTGGTAGCGTCAAGCCGTTTGCCTGTCCCGTCTCATCCCAAATCTCAAACATGGCGATCCATGACTCCGAACTGTGTGAGCACTACTGTTTCCAAAAAGAGTAGCTGATGCAATTGTCAGATCTGACAGTGCCAGATGGAGTCATTTTTACAAAGCAAAAACCCGGCACTGGGCCGGGTCTTTTAAATGATGGTGGAGGGAGAAGGATTCGAACCTTCGAAGGCAGAGCCGTCAGATTTACAGTCTGATCCCTTTGGCCGCTCGGGAACCCCTCCACAGGGGCAAAGCATAGGTTATTCAGCCATTGCAATCGGGAAAATGGTGGAGGGAGAAGGATTCGAACCTTCGAAGGCAGAGCCGTCAGATTTACAGTCTGATCCCTTTGGCCGCTCGGGAACCCCTCCACGGGGTATTTCCTGATTGTCACTACTTTTGCACTTGAATGGTGGAGGGAGAAGGATTCGAACCTTCGAAGGCAGAGCCGTCAGATTTACAGTCTGATCCCTTTGGCCGCTCGGGAACCCCTCCCCAAGTGCGAGGCGCATACTATCAGATCCGGCAGCTTTGTGAACCCCTTCTGGTGATATCTGGCGACAAAAAAGTGCGAGTCGGTCATTTTTTGATATCTTTCGCTCATTTTTCATCCTTATCAACGACTTCTATGCCGATTCCCGGCATGAATACGACGAGAGACCCGTGCCGGCAGGCACTGATGGGGCGGGTGGGCCATGTGCGACTCCTCAGCATTTTCTACTGAAAGTATGGCCTCATCTTGCAACTGTGATGGTTGACCGGTTCACGGATGGACATTGCTGCTGCACCATTTTACTCTCACCATGTTATTCAACTGTTAACATGGATTGTGGACTCTTCTATGCAGGCTCTCGATATCGCCGTGTTGCGCGGCCAGTTTCCCGCCCTCAATCAACTGGTTGATGGCAAGACCCCCATCTTCTTCGACGGCCCGGGCGGCGCTCAGGTGCCTCGCCCCGTGCTCACGGCCATGACCGACTATCTCGGCCACTTCAACGCCAACCTGGGTGGTCCCTTCTTCTCGGCCCGCGCCACGGAGCAGCAGGCACAGCGAGCAAGGCAGGCCGTGGCGACCCTGCTGGGGGCGGATCGGGCTGAAGAGATCGTCTTTGGTGCCAACTTCACCACTCTGACGTTTGCGGTCAGCCGTGCCCTGTCTCGGGAGTGGCAGGCGGGGGACGAGATCATCGTCAGCGCGCTGGATCACTACTCCAACGTGTCGAGCTGGCAGCAGGCGGCGGCCGATCGCGGCGTTGTGGTGCATCAGGTGCGGGTGGATGTGGCGAGCGGCGGGCTCGACTATGCGCATCTGCTGACGCTGCTGGGCCCCAAGACCCGGCTGGTGGCGGTCACAGCGGCATCCAATACCACGGGCACCCTGATCGATATTCCCCGCATCGCCGATGCCGTGCACGGAGTCGGGGCTCTGCTGTATGTGGATGCGGTCCACTTTGCGCCCCACGAGCGCATCGACGTGCAGGCCTGGGATTGTGATTTCCTCGGCTGCTCCGCCTACAAGTTCTTCGGCCCGCACCTCGGCATCCTGTATGGCAAGCACCGTCATCTGGAGCGCTTCACACCCTACAAAGTCGAACCGGCCAAGAATGTGGCGCCCTACAAGTGGGAGACTGGCACCCAGAACTGGGAAGCCCTGGCCGGGGTGGAGGCGACGGTCGAATATCTGGCTTCGCTGTCCGGGCTGGACGCCGCCGAACATGATCTGGAGGCGCGTCTCGATCTGGCATTTGCCCGCAGTCGGGCCCATGAGCAGCAGCTCGGCGCCCATCTGCTGGCCAGGCTGGCCGAACGGCCCTGGTTCACCCTGCACGGCATCAACGACAGCCTGGGGCGCACCCCGACCTTCGCCATTACCTCGAGCCGCCATACGCCGACCGAGATGGCCGAGTATCTCGGCCAGCATCAGGTATGCAGCTGGGCCGGCCACTTTTATGCGCTGGCGCTGGTGGAACAGTTGGGGGTGAGTGAGGGAGTGTTGCGGGTGGGCTGCATGCACTACAACACGCAGGCCGAGATCGATCGGCTGTTCGCGCTGCTCGATGACATGCCGTATTAAAACAGCAAAGCCCGGTGATGCCGGGCCGTGTCGCCTTATATGGCTGCTGCCTGCTAGCGACCCACTATGGCGTGGTGAATATCCTGCAGTGGCAGTATGTGGCGGGCGGCCCCGAGCTTGATGGCCTCCTTGGGCATGCCGAACACCACGCAGGAGGCCTCATCCTGGGCGAAGGTGTTGGCGCCTGCCTCCAGCATCTCTCTTAGCCCGCGCGCACCATCATCTCCCATCCCCGTCATTATGATGCCGGTGGCATTGCCGCCGGCAAACTTGGCCACTGAGCGAAACAGCACGTCCACCGAGGGGCGATGACGGTTGATGAGGGGGCCGTCCATCACATCGACGTGATAGTAGGCGCCGCTGCGCTTGAGCAGCATGTGCTTGCCCCCCGGCGCTATGAGCGCCAGGCCGGGAATGACCCTGTCATTGCTCTTCGCCTCCCTGACTTCGATCTGGCATATATTGTTGAGCCGCTCGGCGAAGGAGGCGGTGAACTTCTCCGGCATGTGTTGCACTATGACGATGCCGGGACAGACGCGAGGCAGGGTCGTCAGCACGGCTTCCAGCGCCTGGGTGCCGCCGGTGGAGGTGCCGATCGCCACGATCCGCTCCGTGGTCTGGGCCATGGCATGCTGGCTGGCTGCGGGCATGATGGCGTCGGCGTTGAGTTTGGCGGCGACTGTGGCCACAGGCGCCTTGCCCAGTTGTTTGACATTTGCCTGGGCAGCGGCGCGCACCGCCATGGCCAGCGCTTGCGCCGACTCCTGCAGAAAGCTTTTGAGGCCGACCGTGGGCTTGGTGATGATGTCCACTGCGCCGGCGGCCATGGCCTGCAGCGTGGTTTCCGCCCCCTTCTCGGTGAGGGAAGAGCAGATCACCACTGGGGTGGGGTGTTCGGCCATGATCTTGGTGAGGAAGGTGATGCCATCCATGCGCGGCATCTCTACATCCAGCACTATCACGTCGGGCCACTCTTTTTTCAGCTTCTCCAGTGCAAACAGCGGGTCAGACGCGGTGGCAATCACCTTGATATCAGGCTCCTGTTCCAGAATGGCCTGCAATACCTGCCTGACCACGGCGGAGTCATCCACCAGCATGACCTTGATCTTTTTCATAGCCCAGTTCCCTTAACGATGCGGCAGCCGGTGATGGCGTACCCAGACATTGCCGTTGGCCAGTTCAAAAATCAGGCTTCTGTGTCCTGCATGTCCGAGATGATGAGCCTTGATCGACAGCCCCAGGTGCTGCGTCAGTTGCCAGGCCGCCTTGATGTTTTTAATGGCCACATTCATGGTGTTGAGTGTCTGCTGTTCGATAAACATGTTGCCGCCGCCGAACAACTTGACCTCGTATTCGTGAATGGGGGCGGGGTACTTGCTTATTTCATTGATAAACAACTGGATTGCCTCATCCGCATAGCGGCCATCCAGCCCGTCATCGTTGTGGCCACGGCTGGGCAGCATGTAGTGGCACATGCCACCCCGTCTCTGCTCAGGGTGCCACATGGTAATGGCTACGCAGGAGCCCAGATGGGTGCGGATGATGGTGTCGTCCTGACCAAAAAAGAACTCTCCTGGTTGCAGCACTATCTCTTTCATCTTGAAACCCTCAGGGTTTCAGATAGATGGAGGGCGACACCAGTTGCAAACCGTGGGGCAGGCCGTTCAGGCTCTCCGCATGGCTGACGATGAGGTAGCCTCCCTTCTTCAAGCGTGGCACCAGGCGCTGCAGCACCTGCCCCTTGGTTTCCCGATTGAAATAGATCATCACATTGCGGATCAGAATGATGTCGAACATGCCGATGTCGGGCAGCTCCTGATTCAGGTTGATGTGATGAAATTGCACCTTGTCCCTGAGTTTACGATCGATGATGAAGGTCCCTTCCTGAAAGCCGACGCCCTTCAGGCAGTACTTCATCAGGAAGGAGAGCGGAATATTATGGGCCCGCTCGATGGGATATTGCCCCGATCTGGCCTGCTCCAGCACCCGGGTCGAGATATCCGAGGCAATCACCTCCCAATTGCCCTGGCTCAGCGTGTCGGCCAGCGTCATGGCCAGGCTGTAAGGTTCTTCGCCGGACGAACTGGCCGCGCTCCAGATGCGCACCGCCCGCTCTTTTGGCAGCCGTGCCAGCACTTTCTCGCTGAGAAATTCGAAGTGCTTCGGCTCCCGGAAAAAGTAGGTCTCGTTGGTGGTGAGCAGATCCAGCGCGATCTGCAGCTCTGGCCCCCGGTTGTTCATGATCAGGCTGAAATAGTCGCCATAGCTTTCCAGTTCGTAGTGACAGAGCCGTTTTGACAGCCGGCTGGCAACCAGCGCCTTCTTCGCCGGTGACAGATCTATGCCCGCCGTTTGGTGGATCCAGCGTTGAAACTGCGTAAATTCATCATCATGCAACTGGGTCTGATACACGGACGGACTCCCTGTGGTGATAGGAGCGTACCGGGTGAGCATGGCTCACCCGGTACCTTGCTTAGAACCGGACAAAATCAGCGTCGTTGTGGGGGCGAGGGGAGCCATTGAAGCCATCTTGTCCATTGCCGTCGGTGATGAAACGCCCTCGGGGCGCGGCTCGGGGAGCTGTGGCTTTCTGACCCGTACCGCCCTTGTGCTGCTCCAGGGTAAAGAACTCCATGGCCAGTTGCAGTTGCTCGGCCTGGCTGCTCATCTCCTCTGCCGTGGCCGCCAGCTCCTCGCTGCAGGAGGCATTCTGCTGGGTCACCTGGCTCAGCTGATTCATGGCGATGTTGATCTGGCTGACGCCGGTGGATTGCTCGGCGGAGGCGGCGCTGATCTCCTGCACCAGATCCGAGGTCTTGTTGATGGAGGGCACCATCTGATCGAGCAGGCGACCCGCTTTTTCCGCCATGTCGACGCTGCTGGAGGCCAGCTCGCCTATCTCCTGGGCCGCTACCTGGCTGCGCTCCGCCAGTTTGCGAACCTCGGCGGCGACCACTGCAAAGCCCTTGCCGTGATCCCCCGCGCGGGCGGCTTCGATGGCGGCGTTGAGGGCCAGCAGATTGGTCTGGTAGGCGATGTCATCTATGATGCCGATCCGTTTGGCAATCTGCTTCATGGCATCGACCGTGAGCTTGACTGCCTCACCCCCTTCCACCGCCTCCTTGGCGGCCTTGCTGGCCATGCCGTCCGTGACCTGGGCGTTGTCTGTGTTCTGGTTGATGCTGGCACTCATCTGTTCGATGGAGGCGCTGGTCTCTTCCATGCTGGATGCCTGTTCACTGCTCGACTGGCTGATGGATTGGGCGGTGGCGCTGACTTGTTCCGAAGCGCTGGAGAGGTTGTCGGACGCGCTCCTTACCTCGGTCACTATGTTGGTCAGTGAGATGATGGTTTGATTGAGGGAGTCCTTGGTGGTGCCAAATACCCCGGGGTAGTCGGCCACGATCGTCTGGGTCAGGTCTCCTCGCGCCAGGCATTGCACCACCCGGATCACGTCGTTGAGACTGGTGTCTATCACCTCTGCGATGCGGTTGATGCCTTCTCCCAGAGTCTGGAAGAAGCCACTCTTGCCCACCAGATCCATGCGTCTGTGCAGCTCCCCGTTGATCACCGCCTGCACTATTTCCGACATCTCCCGCTCGATCGCGACCTCCTTGGTGCGATCAGACCACTCGACCACAGATCCCAGCCGCTCGCCATCGTCGCTGAACACAGGGTTGGCAATGAGCGAGAAGGTGCGTCCACCGAGCAGGATCTGGGTCTTGTAGGTGTTGTTCAGCTTGGCCAGCATGCTGCGCTGATGGCCGGGATTCTTGTGGAAGCTGTCGATGTTGGCCCCCATCAGGTTGGACGAATTGAAGCTGAAGAGTTCTTTCCTGATGTCGGACTCGGCCAGGCTCAGCATCTCTTTGACCGACTCGTTCATATAGATGATGTTCAAATCTGTGTCGGCAATCATCACGTTGGTAGTGGCTCCATCCAGCGCCCTCTTGACTCGCAGGCTCTCGGCGGCGGCGAGCTTGGCCGCGGCGTTGGCCGCTTTCACCTCATTTTCGATGGCGATCTCCTTGGTGCGATCGGCCCACTCCACCACTGAACCGAGCCGCTCCCCGCTGTCGTTGAAGACAGGGTTGGCGATCAGGGAGAAGATGCGGCCACCGACCGAGATCTGCGCGCGGTAGGTCTTGTCCAGCTTGGCCAGCATGCTGCGCTGGTGGGACGGATCCTTGTGAAAGGTATCTATGTTCTTGCCCATCAGATGTCTGGTGTCGAAGTTGGGCAGATCCTTGCGGATGTCGGATTCCGCCTGCCCCAGCATGGCGAGCACGGCTTCATTCATGTAGACGATGTCGAGGTTGGTATCGGCGATCATCACATTGGTCGAGGCGCCATCCAGAGCCTTGCGCACCCGCAGGTTCTCGTCATACAGGGCCTGGTTTGCGCTGATGGCCGCCAGCCCGCTGCTGAGCCGCTGGCCCAGCAGCGTGATGACCTGGTTGAACTCCTGACAGAGTTCCCGCAGCGGGCCGTCCAGTGTGGCCAGTTCCAGCAGGGTCGGCTGTTCACCCTGTGCGATCCCCTGCGAAATGGTGCGAGTGGCGCCGATCAACTGGGTCAGTTGTGCTTGTTGCAAGGTATGAGCGCTACCGTTGCCGAAGAGATTGCCAAAGAATGATTGAGTCATGGGCCTTATCCTTGTGCGACATGTCATTGCTGTGTGGTGTGAGTGACACTCTTGTTGTTGACGCCGGGGTTATGGCGTTGGCTGTCTCTGTTCCAGCAGCCGTTCCTGCTGCTGGGTCAGTTCACTGAGCTGTGTCATCTCGTCGATGGAGAGCACCTTCTCGGTATTGATGAGGATGACGAACTTGCCGTTCACCTTGCCCATGCCGCTGATGAAGTCGGCCCGGA
This sequence comes from Aeromonas sp. MR7, assembly GCF_963899385.1. Classification (NCBI taxonomy): domain Bacteria; kingdom Pseudomonadati; phylum Pseudomonadota; class Gammaproteobacteria; order Aeromonadales; family Aeromonadaceae; genus Aeromonas; species Aeromonas sp. MR7. The sequence continues at coordinate 121,466 of NZ_CAWQXH010000032.1, read as the reverse complement.
TGCGGGCGCCAAAACTGGGCGGCGGCTCTATCTCGTTGCAGGGAATGGTCAGCACTTCCGAGACCGAATCCACCACGACCCCTATGTCCTGATTGCCGTGCTCGGGATCATCCGGGTGCATTCCTTCGATGATGACGATGCAACTGCGACGGGTGATGCTGGAGGGGGCATTGCCAAAGCGGGCGTTGAGATCCACCACCGAGACCACGGCACCCCTGAGGTTGATCACGCCGCGGATGAAGCTCGGCATCATGGGGATGGGGGTGATGTTGCCGTATTCGATGATCTCCTTGACCCCGAGAATGTTGATGGCAAACATCTCACCTTTGATCAGGAAGGTCAGGTACTGGGCATCGCCCTGATTGTCATGAGCCAGCGTGACTGGCTGTGGGACCACTTCGGTTGACATGCTCATGAGTCTCTCCGGTTAAAAGCGGACAAAATCGGCTTCGTCAACCTGGGGTTGCGGTGCCGTGTGGCCATGCAGCGGGTGTTGGGCAGGCATGACAAACTTGCCTCTGGGGGGGGCGCCCCTGTGCGTGCCCTCGCTGAATTTTGAGGGCCTGACCAGGTTCTCCAGCGAGAAGAAGTCCATGGTCTGCTGCAGCTCGTTGGCCTGGGAACTCATCTCCTCGGCGGTGGCGGCCAGCTCCTCGCTGCTGGCCGCGTTCTGCTGGGTCACCTGATTGAGCTGGTTCATGGCCATGCTGATCTGGTTCGCCGCACTGGCCTGCTCGCCGGACGCCGCGTTGATCTCCTGGACCAGATCGGATGTCTTGCGAATGGAAGGCACTATCTTGTCGAGCAGGCTGCCCGCTTTCTCTGCGGTATCGACGCTGCTGGAGGAGAGTTCCCCTATCTCCTGGGCCGCAATCTGGCTGCGTTCGGCCAGTTTGCGCACCTCGGCGGCCACCACCGCAAAGCCCTTGCCGTGTTCACCGGCGCGGGCCGCCTCTATGGCGGCATTGAGCGCCAGCAGGTTGGTCTGGTAGGCGATGTCATCGATGATGCTGACTTTGCGGGCTATCTGTTGCATCGCCGCCACGGTTTGCTGTACCGAGCGGCCCCCTTCGGTCGCTTCGAGGACGGCGCTGCTCGCCATGTTGTCGGTCACCTTGGCATTGTCCGTGTTCTGGTTGATGCTGGCACTCATCTGCTCTATGGAGGCGCTGGTCTCTTCCACGCTTGCGGCCTGCTCGCTGGTGGCCTGACTCAGGGACTGGGCCGTGGTGCTGACCTGGCTGGAGGCATTGGTGAGGTTGTCGGCGGCGTTGCGCACCTCTTCAATGATGGCCGTCAGGGCGTCTATTGTGCTGTTGAGACCATCCTTGGTCTGACCAAAAATCCCCGGGTAGGGCTGGTCTATCTTCTGGGTGAGATCCCCCCGTGACAGGGCGGTGGCGATGCGCATGACATCCTTGAGGCTGGTATCTGTGACGTTGGACAAGCGGTTCAGCAGCTCTGACAGGCGCTTGATATAACCCTGCCGATCGTCCAGCGCTATCTTGTAGCTGAAATCCCCCTGCTCGACGGCGGCCGTGACCAGGGTTTCGATGTCGTTGATGAGGGCCGTCAGCTTGTTGACCATGTTCTGCATGGCCATCAAGAGTTGGCCCGCCTCATCGTTGGCCCCTATGGTGATGGTGACGTCGAGGTTGCCCTCCGCCAGATGGTTGGCCACCTGCAGCGCCTGATTGATGGGGGCTATGATGCTGCGGATGAGCACTATGCCAAACCAGGCCGCGGCCACTATGCCCGCCGTGACGACCACCATCATGGTGAGCAGCATGGCGTCGTACCAGGATTGAGCCTGTTCATATTCGGCTTTGGCCACATCGAGTTGCAGACTGACCAGCTCGGTTATCTTGTTGCCTATGGGATCGATGGAACCGTAAAGCTTGCCGTCAAAATCATTGAGGCTGCCGGCGATGACGCCGCGCTGGGCCGCGAGAAACTGCTCCAGCCGGGTGATGTCGCGATCCGCCGCGCTGAACAGGGAACCCGCCTCGGCCGACAGTTTCTGCTCGGCTGCGGTCAGCTTGGTGGACTGATAATGCTGCCACTCCTGCTTGATTTGCTGCTGGGCCCGCTGGATCTGTTGCAGCGCCTCTTCGGCGCTGATGAGACCCGAATTGGCCTTGTTGACGTTGTCGATGACGGCGACGGCGTAGTTGTCTGAGATGGTTTTCAGCTGTTTGAGCGGCACCACGCGGTCGTTATAAACCCGTTGCAGGCCCTGGTTGCTGCTCTGCATGTTGTAAAGTCCCAGCCCGCCGACGCCCAGCAGCAGCACGCATAGCAGGCAGAGCAGTATGGTGAGTCGCATTTTAATGGTGGAGTTTCTGAACATGACGGGCTCCTGGCGTTAATTGACTCTTGGTTGAGTTTGCTGGCGAGGAAGGGCGTACTGGCTCAGCTGGCTCAGTTCCTGATCGATGGCATGTTGAATGAGGGAGGGAATATCCAGGATGAGGGCAACCTCGCCGCCGCCCAGAATGGTGGAGCCGCTGATCCCTTGCAGGCGTTGAAACAGCTTGCCGAGCGGCTTGATGACGGTCTGAAATTCCCCCAGCAGTTCATCGACCACCAGCCCGGACTTCTTGCCGCCGTGACTGACGACCACTATGTTTTCCCTGCGTCCTCTCGCCCCTTCGACATCGAAGTAGTGCTGGAGCCGGACGAACGGCAGCACCTCGCCGCGCAGGTTGAGGTAGTTGCGCCCCTGGGTATCGGCCAGGGCACTCTGGGTCAGCTCCACGCACTCGATCACCATGTCGAGGGGGATGACGTAATGGGTGGTGCTGACCCGGACCAGAAAGCCGTCGATGATGGCCAGGGTCAATGGCAGCCGGATCTGCACCCGGGTGCCTTGTCCGGGCTTGCTGTCCAGCTCGACGCTGCCGCGCAGGGCCTGGATATTGCGTTTGACCACGTCCATGCCGACTCCTCTGCCCGAGAGGTTGGTGATGGTCTCTGCGGTGGAGAAGCCGGGCTCGAAGATGAGCTGGTAGATCTCCTGATCCGTCAATACCGCATTGGCGGCGACCAGACCCCGCTCTTGCGCCTTTTGCAGAATTTTTGCCTTGTTGAGGCCGGCGCCATCGTCCTTGATCTCGATGACGATACTGCCGGAGTCATGATAGGCATTGAGGGTCAAGGTACCCCTCGCCGGCTTGCCGGCGGCGAGGCGCTGCCCCGCCGATTCGATGCCGTGATCCATGGAATTGCGAACCAGATGCATCAGGGGATCGCCTATTTTTTCCACCACGGATTTGTCGAGTTCGGTGTCACCGCCTGTGATGACCAGTGCAATGTCCTTGTTCAGCTCGTGGCTGACGTCGCGCACGACGCGCTGGAAGCGGTTGAAGGTGTCCCCGATGGGCACCATGCGCAGGCGCAGGGCGCCATCCCGGATCTCCTCGACCAGCATGGCGATGGTGGAGTTTGCCTCCTGCAGCTGGCTGTCTCGTGAGCGCTGGGCCAGCAGGCTGGCGCCCGAGCTGGCGACCACCAGCTCGCCGACCAGATTGATCAGATCATCCAGCTTGTCGGCATGCACCCGGACGTAGCGCCCCTCCTTGGTTTTATTCTCCTTGTTCTGGTGTTGTTTCTTGAGCGCCGCATCCACGACCACCTCGTTGACTGCGCCCTGGGCAATCAGGATCTCCCCCAGCTTGCTGCTGTCAGTCTGCGGACTGTCATGTTGGGTTTGCAGGCCGAGCGTCAGCTCGCTGGCGGTCAGCGCCCCGGTTTTGACCAGCAGTTGCCCCAGCATGTCGTTGTCTTCTGGCAGGTCATGGATGAGCGCTATGTACTCGGCCAGCTTGCTGTGAGGGGGCAGTATGGTGATGCGGCAGTCATCGCGAACGAATTCGAACACATCGCTCAGGGCACCTTTGTCTGCCTGGGTGTCGACATCGAGCTCATAACCGAGGTAGCAGCTCTCGGGATCGAAATGTTCCCAGTCAGGCAGGGCGTCGTGAAGGGTTTCGATGGCGCAGAGGGTGCCCATGGTGCCGAGGTAGCGCAGAAACGAGGCGGGATCCATGCCATTGCGCAGCACATCCTGGCCAAAGCGCAGGGATATGTGCCACAGCGAGGTGGCGCTGACATGACCCTCTTCCTTGCTGACCGGCTCCGGGCCTGCGGATGGGGTACATTCCGGCAACCCGGTCTGGCGTGCCGTCTGATGGCGCGCCAGATTGAGCCGCAACAGGGAGTCCAGTGCCTGTTCGTCATCCCCCAGTGATGCGCCCTGCTCTGCGACCAGACGGACCAGCCGTTCGATGTGATCCCGGCTCTCCAGCAGATCCTTGATAAGCGTCGTGGTGATCGCCAGTTGCTGATTGCGCACCTGATCGAGCAAGTCTTCGACTATGTGGGTGAAGCTGACGATGGGCTGCAAGCCAAACAGGCCGGCGGAGCCCTTGATGGTGTGTGCCGCCCGGAAGATAGCGCCTATCAGCTCGCTGTTGTCCGGGTCGTTTTCCAGCGTCAGCAGAGCGGACTCCATCTCTTCCAGCAGTTCGCGTGCCTCGGCTATGTAGGTTTGCAGGGCCTGATCAAGATTGATGCTCACGAATGACTCCTTGTCACTGGGACTGCCTAGGCGTGATCAGCGTGGGGCATGAGGGTGGGATCGCCAAAGAAGGCCGTCAGCTGGCACAGCTCCAGCGCGTCCAGCACCGCATGGCTGTGCATGATCAGGTGCAGCGGATAGCCGCTCTGTTGCGCCGTTTTCTTGGCTGCCAGCAACAGCTGCAAGCCGGCGCTGTCCATCTCGGACACCTGGGACAGATCCAGCTCCAGCGCCTGCTGGCGGTAGAGCAGGGGGGTGAGTGCCAGCTTGAGTTCGGCGGCTGTGTAGATGGTCATCTCCCCCGATACCTTGACCAGCGTCTTGTGTTCACCCGTCTCTATGTGCAGCGGCATGGGGGGCTCCTGACTCAGGGCATGATGAGCTTGGCGACGGCCGCCAGCATCTGATCGGGCTGAAATGGCTTGACCACCCAGGCTTTGGCCCCTGCCGCCTGTCCCTCCTGTTTCTTGCTGTCCTGGGATTCCGTGGTCAGCATGATGACGGGGGTGAACTTGTAGCTGGCCAGTTTCTTGGCCTCCTTGACGAAGCTGATGCCATCCATGTTCGGCATGTTGACGTCGCTGATGATGAGATTGATCTTCTTGCCGTCGAGTTTCCTGAGGGCATCCTTGCCATCGCAGGCTTCCATCACCTCGTAACCGGCTCCCTTGAGCGTCATGCCGACGACTTGGCGAATGGTTGCCGAGTCATCCACGATCAGGACTGTTTTGGCCATATCTGTCTCCTAGAAAAAAGTAACGTCTGCACTGCTGGAGGAATTCATCATGGGTTGCTGGCGGCGGCCATGATGAATGTTGCGTTGTTCATCAGTGGCATAGGAGAGTTCCATGTCTGCCAGCCAGCTCTCCGCATCTATCTGGATGGGGCCGGACTGGTGTGTTCTGTTGCGTGAGGAAATCAGGTGGTCATTGAGGCTGTCCATGTTCTGGCGTACGTGGTTGAGGATTTGACTGACCCTATCCTGGAACTGTAACGAAACGATGACATCGGAGATCTCGCGGTGGATCCCCGAGCTTTCGCTCTGCAGCAGGGCGGCCGACTCCGCCAGGCTGGTGGTGGCCATGCGAAAGCGCTCCAGCACCTGCTCGATGGCGTGCTCCGAGTCACTGACGGCGGCTTGATCCCGTGCGGCTGCACTTTCTGCTATCTGGAAGGCGCGGCCAATGCCGGTGTTGATGGTGTCGACCTTGTCCGTCATCTTCTGGGCCGTTTCGCTGGAGAGGCGCGACAGGGTGCGCACCTCATCGGCCACCACGGCGAAGCCGCGACCTGCCTCACCGGCCCGAGCCGCTTCTATGGCGGCATTGAGCGCCAGCAAGTTGGTCTGGGAGGCAATCTTGGCCACATCGAGCGCCATGGTATTGAGCTCTATGGTGTAGGCGGTAAGCGTCTTGATCTCCGCCAGCATGGCATCGCGATTGGCTTGCGCGGAGTGCATGATGGCGAGCACCTGGTTGAGCTGGGCCTGGCTCTCGGCCAGTACGGCGGCCATGCCCGCGGATTTTGTCCCTCCCAGATCGCCAGCGGCATCGTGAGAGGCGGCTACCGCCTCTTCCAGCTTGGTGGTGAGCCCGGCGAAGCGCTGGGTCAGATCGATCATGGCCCCTTCGGTCTGCTGACGGGAGTTCTCAATCTGCTGCGACCAGATGGGGACGGCTTTCTCGCACACTTGTTCGAGCCCGATGATGGAGTGGCTGAGCTGGGCGGCAGACCAGGTATGGGCAGCCTCCTCGTCGTGATGGCTGGCCACCGGCTTGCCGTGATAGTGATGGGAGCACCAGAGGGCTGCGCCCAGTGCCAGCACGCCGTTGGCCAGCAGATAAGGCAGCGGGCTGCCTGCGAGTGTCAGCAGCAGGGTGCTGAGCAGGCCTGTGCCCAGGCAGCATGCCCAACTCACGGGGTCCCAGAATGCAATGGTCTCTGCCGTCTTGTGATCTGTCATACGCAAACTCATCCCTGCACGTGAGTCGGGGCGGGAACAAGCTGCTATCCCACTGGTGACAGAGAGGATGATCCACGCCCGAACCCGTTAGTTACAAATGGCTCAGTAAGGTTAGCGCAAAAAAATAACTTGGTTACAAATCGGTCCTGTTCGGGGGGATCTACTGATAAAACTGGAATATGGAGGCAGCAGACGGGGCTCTGGCTAGACGAGAGCGCGGTGAAGTGGCGGATAACGAAGCGTGGGGATAGCGCGGAGGCAAGCGCAGATAAAAAGCAGATAAAAAGGAGCCTGATGACCCAGGCTCCTGCTGAGGATTAGGCCTCGTTGGCGTGGGCCTTCTGGCACCCTTCGACCGCATGGGCAATCAGCTCAAGCGCGCTCTTGTCGCACGGGGGCAGCTCGGCATCGCACGAGTTGATGGGGGTGACGCGATCGCCCCACTTGATGATGGCGGCGCCCCAGGTCAGACCGGCACCGAAGGCGGCGGTCAGCAGATAGGAGTTCGGCTTGACGCGGCCCTGCTCCAGCGCTTCGCACAGGGCGATGGGCACGGTAGCGGCGGAGGTGTTGCCGTAGTTCTCGATGTTGACCATCACCTTCTCCATGGGGGCGTTCATGCGCTTGGCCAGGGTTTCGATGATACGGATGTTGGCCTGGTGCGGCACTATGAGATCGACCTGCTCCGGGGTGATGCCGGCCTGGCTCAGCACTGTGCCGGTGGCTTCACCCATGCCGCGCACGGCGCGCTTGAAGATCTCCGGGCCTTCGAAGTTGAAGGTAAAGAGCCCATCCACATCGGCAAAACGCACTCGATCGGTACCAAAGTTCGGGACGTGCAGTATCTCCCGCGCTTCGCTGTCACAGCCGAGCTTGTTGGCAATCAGCCCGCACTCCTGCTCGCTCGCCTCTATTACCACGGCCCCGGCGCCATCGCCAAACAGCACTGCGGTATCGCGGCGCGCCCAGTCCAGCAGATAGGTCAGGCGCTCGGCACCTATCACCAGCACCTTCTTCATCATGCCGGTCTGTACCAGGGAGGTGGCGACGGAGAGGGAGTAGACAAACCCGGTACAGGCGGCGTTGAGGTCGAACACGGCGGCGTTGACGGCACCGAGCTTCTTCTGCACCGCAGAGGCGGCATTGGGCAGCAGGTTATCCGGAGTCGCGGTCGCCAGTATGATGCCATCGAGATCGCTCGCTTCCAGGCCCGCACAGGCCAGGGCGCGGCGACCGGCCAGGGTGGCGAGATCCGAGGTGCTGACGTGGGAGATCCGGCGGGCCTTGATACCGGTACGCGGATAGATCCATTCATCCGACGTATCCATGATGGTGCTGAGGTCATCGTTGGTCAGCACTGAGGGGGGCAGACATTTGCCCCAACCGGTGATATTGGCGTATTTCATCTTGTTACCGCTTCTCAAAGTGGATCGCCCGCAGGCGGAAAATCGCGCAATTATGCCGCACGGAGCAACCACTGTCATCTTGTGGTCATGGTTATCTGGCAGGGAAGAGGCGTAAAACCGCCGAAAATAGCGGGAAATTTTGCTTAAAATCGAGGACTCGCCTGCCCTAAGATAGGGCTTTCCACCATCCAACGGGGCTGCCCCTTGCACAAAGCCAACCTCAACCTGCTGCCCACCCTCAAGGTGCTGCTGGAGACCCGCAACATCAGCCGGGCGGCCGAGCTGCTGCACCTGAGCCAGCCCTCCATCAGCAAGCAGCTAAGCCAGCTGCGCAGCGAGTTTGGCGACGACTTGCTGGTGCGGGAGGGGCAGCGCTGGCTGCTGACGCCACGGGCCGAGACGCTGGCGGCGGCCTTGGCGGATTCCCTCGGTGCGCTGGATCGGCTCTACGAGGCACCGGGTTTCGACCCCGGTCGCTGCGAGCGGGTGTTTCGGCTTGCCTCGTCCGACTATGTGGCCCAGCACATCCTGCCCGATATCTGCGCCGCGCTGGCCAAAGAGGCGCCGCTTGTTGCGCTGGAGTACAGCCTGTGGGACAAGCGCCAGCTGCCCCAGCTGTGGCAATCCGAGCTGGATCTGGTCTCCACCATCACGGAGCTGGTGCCGGAGCAGATCCGTGGCCTGCATCAGGGGGAGGACAGGCTGGTGGTGCTGATGGGCCGCCATCACCCCTTGGCGGGCAAGCCACTCAGTCTGGATGACTACCTCGCCTGGCCCCATCTGCAGGTGAGCGGCGGCGGTGACAAGGACAGCCCGGTGGAGCAGGTGTTGGCGCCGCAGGGGCTTAACCGGCGCTGGTTTGCCAGGGTGCCCTTCTTTCAGGCCGCAGTGGAGGTGTTGCTGCGCACCGACTGTTTGATGACCACCCCGGCCCATATCGCCTGGCAGCTCTCCCGCGAGCAGGATCTCGCCTTTTGTGATCTGCCGTTTGCCACCCGCACCCAGCAGTATCATCTGCTGTGGCACCAGCGCCATCATCAGGATCCGGCTCACAAGTGGTTTCGCGAGCTGGCCTACCCCTTCTTGCGCGAACACCTGCAACGCACGGTTGCCGAGAGCCGCAAGCTGTTGGCTGGCGTCCGCTAGCCGCAGTCGGTTGTGCCAGCCTATAGCCGTTGGCTATGGGATCTATTCATAACTTTCACTTCTGGCATAACTGGCCGCCCCTTACCCTGAGATCCGCTGCTGATATTCGGCTTACAGGTAGGGAAATATATGGAATTGACGAGTTGGCTGGCACTGGCCGCAATCTGCGTGATGGGGGCCATCAGCCCGGGGCCGAGTCTGGCGCTGATCATCCGCAATACGGTGCAGGGGGGGCAGGGTCACGGGGTGGCAACCGCGCTGGGTCACGGCCTTGGCGTTGGCATCTATGCACTGATTACCGCGCTGGGGCTCTCCGTGCTGATCACCAAGACCCCGCTGCTGTTTGATCTGATCCGTTACGGCGGCGCCGCGTTTCTCGCCTGGCTCGGCATCAAGGCGCTGCTTGCCAGGCCCGCCAGCGAGTCGGCCGAGGAGGTGGTCCACCAGTTGCGTGGTCGTCAGGGGGCCTTTGAAGGCTTTATGGTCGCCTTTCTCAACCCCCAGCTTGCCATCTTCTTTATCGCCCTGTTCAGCCAGTTCGTACGGGCCGACACCGGCTGGAACGAAGGGGGTATCATGATGCTCACCGCAGGTGGCATAGATGCGCTCTGGTATGTGCTGGTGGCGCTGGTGCTCTCTCGCGGCCCAGTTCTTGCGTGGCTCAAAGCCAAATCCTTCGTGATCGACAAGGTGAGTGGTCTGGTGCTGCTGGGGCTGGCGCTCAAGGTAGTGCTCTGAGGTTCGTTTGTCAGCGGCCCTGCGCCATGAGGGCAGGGCCGCTGAACGTATACCCGGCTCCACGGGCGGGACTGCGATCTCCGGACTTTTAATCCTGTATCTTGCGGTGATCTTAAGCGGGATCAAGGCAAGCAAAGGGCGACTGACCTAGAGTGACGGGCATTTTCTGTCTGCCGATAGACTCAGAGACCATGCACCCACAGATCCATAGCCACGCGCTGAACCGCCTCGAACTGCTGGCGCCAGCCAAGAACCTCGCCTACGGCATCGAAGCCATCAACCATGGCGCCGATGCCGTCTACATGGGTGGCCCCGCCTTTGGTGCCCGCAGTGCGGCGGGCAACTCCCTCGACGATATCGAAGCACTGGCGCGCCACGCCCACCGCTTCGGCGCCCAGGTCTTCGTTGCCTTCAACACCTTGCTGCACGACAGCGAGCTGGAACAGGCCCGGCGCCTGACCCACCAGATTTACGAAGCGGGGGCCGATGCGCTCATAGTGCAGGACATGGGGCTGCTGGCACTGGACTTGCCCCCCATAGCGCTGCACGCCAGCACCCAGACCGACAACCGTACGCCAGAGAAGGTGAAGTTTCTGCAGGATGTGGGCTTCTCCCAGGTGGTGCTGGCGCGCGAGCTCTCCTTGGCACAGATCCGCGAAATAAGCGCGGCGACCAAGGTGCAGCTGGAGTTCTTTATCCACGGCGCGCTCTGCGTCTCCTACAGCGGCCAGTGCAACATCAGCCATGCCCGCACCGGCCGCAGCGCCAATCGCGGCGAGTGTGCCCAGCTCTGCCGCTTGCCCTGCTCGCTGCAAAAGCCGGACGGCGAAGTGCTGGTGGAGGGCAGTCACCTGCTCTCCTTGAAAGACATGGATCAGACCGACAACCTGGAGGCGCTGATCGCGGCGGGTATTCGCTCGTTCAAGATAGAGGGGCGCCTCAAGGGGCTGGATTACGTCAAGAACGTCACCGCCTGGTATCGCCAGAAGCTCGACGCCATTCTGGATCGCCGCTCCGATCTGGTGGCCGCCTCGGCGGGGCGTTGCAGCTACAGCTTCGAGCCGGATCCGAAAAAGAGCTTCAACCGTGGCTCAACCGATTACTTCCTCAATGGCCGCCAACAGGGGATCGACTCCACCCTAAGCCCGAAATACGTGGGCGAGCCTCTGGGTTGCGTCACCAGGGTGACCCGCGATGGTATCGAGATCGACGGCAAGCCGGTCACCCTCAACAACGGCGACGGCCTCGGCTTTTTCAAGCCGAACAAGGAGCTGGTGGGGATGCGCCTCAACAAGGTGGAAGGCAAGCAGTTACTCCTGTCGGAGCGCATGCCGGGCTTGATGGTGGGCACAGAAATCTACCGCAACCACGATCAGGCATTCAGCAAGATGCTGGAAAAGGCCAGCGCGGATCGCCGCATCCGGGTCGATATGCAGCTCTGTGAGTGCGATGAGGGATTGCGCCTCATGCTCACCGATGAGCAGGGCATCAGCGCCGCGGTGACGCTCCCTTGCGACAAGCAGCCTGCCGACAATCCGGAGCGGGCGCTGCAACAGGCGCGCGACCAGCTCGGCAAACTCGGCAATACCCTGTTTGTGGCCCGCAAGATTGAGTTGGCAGTAACGAGGCCGCTATTTATTGCGGCATCACAGCTCAACGGGCTGCGCCGGGATGGCATAGCCGCGCTGGAGGCCGTGCGCGTGGCCAGCTACCAGCGCCCCGAGCGACGCATAGCCCTGCGCGATGTCAGCTATCCGCAGCACCGCCTCTCCTACCTTGGCAACGTGCTGAACTCGGCCGCCGAGCAGTTCTTCCGCGAGCACGGGGTGGAGCGCATCGCCCCCGCCTATGAGGCGAACAAGGAGGAGGGGGAAGTGGTGCTGATGATCACCAAACACTGCATCCGCTACAGCCAGAACCTCTGCCCGAAAGAGGTGCCCGGCCTCAAGGCCGAGCCGCTGGAGCTCAAGATGGGCAAGGACACCTTCCGGCTGCGCTTTGATTGCAACCGCTGCGAAATGCAGGTGATGGGGAGCCTCAAGGGGTAATGACCTCTGCGGCCTCTTTCCGGGCATAGGGCGGCCGCGGATTCGATGGCAGTATAGGGAGGATAGAGAGGGAGCTTGCCCGAGCACGTATATCCCGCCGGGATAAGCGAATGCCCTCGGGATCTCCGTGAGTAGACAAAGGAACTGTCATGAAAATCAATGTATTGCCGTTTTGCACGACCCGCTGGGCCGATATAGCGCCGACCGAGCACAAGGGGGAAACCGGCGTCGCCCGCTGGCATACCCAAACCTTTGGCGAGCTGCGGGTGCGGATGGTGGAGTACTCCTCTGGCTATCTGGCGGATCACTGGTGCAGCAAGGGGCATGTCCTGTTGTGCATCGAGGGGGAGCTGCACACCGAGTTGCAGGATGGCCGCATCTTCACCCTGACGGCGGGCATGAGCTATCAGGTGGCCGACAACGCCGAGCCCCATAGATCCTTCACCGAGCAGGGCGCCCGGCTCTTTATCGTCGATTGAGCCATTCACCTTCTTTTGTTGCCACCGAGGCCAACCACCATGCTCGAACTCAGACCCAACTGTGAATGCTGTGACCAGGATCTGCCCGCCGACACGGGTCTTGCTTATATCTGCTCCTTCGAGTGCACCTTCTGCGCCGATTGCAGCGAGCACTATCTGCAACTGATTTGCCCGAACTGCGGCGGCGAACTGGTCAGGCGTCCCCGCCGCCCCACGGCCAAGCTGGCGGCCAATCCCGCCTCCATCAAGCGCATCTTCAATCCGGCCCTGAAAAACCAGCCTTAAGAAAAAGGAGTGGCAGTTCGAGCATCCGGTGCTGACGGTCGTGGCTGCATGCCCGGGCCTTGTGCTTGTCTCTTCTTCCCGCATGGGAGAAGGGGGGGGTCAATACGAAGGGAGCGGCTGGGTGTCTGCAATGTCTCTTTACGAACGCCTGATGAGGCTTGGCTAATCAAGCCTGCCTTGCTGTGCCGGTGGGCGAGTGCCCACCGGTAGATTCGGTTGCAACCATGGTAAGTTGCCAACGACACACTATGGCTTGGCGAATTGATCGGCGCTGAGCACCTCGATGCCAACGAAGGGTTGCTCGCCCTCGACCCAGGCATCGTGCCCCGGCGGTATTGTGTAGGACTCGCCGGCGTTGATGGTCTTGAGGGTGCCGTCCGTCAGGCGGACAGTGAGCGCCCCCGAGACGGCGTAACCCACGTGCGAGAGCTGGCATTGCTCCGTCTTGACGACAGGTTTGATGCAGTCAGACCAGCGCCAGCCGGGGGCAAAGTTGAACCGCCCTATGGTGTAGCCATTGAGTTTAACGACCTCGACCCGGGTCTTGTCGGGAGTGCGCACCTCGTCGGGGGCGCCGTGGGACCTCACTTGGAATTGAGTGACTGTGACTGGAGTGGACATGTTTTCTCCTCGCTTCAAACGGATTGCAGCCGATGGCTGCGATCGGATCGCCAGGAAACACGCCGTGATCTCGATAGTCAGCAAGCTGCCCACGCGCAGCGTCATCCCGGTCTTCGAAGTATTCGCCCAAACTCCCGTCGGCGCTCTGGTTTGCTGCCGTTATGGGCAAGTTTTCACCCCATGTCAGGCGCGCTCTGCACTGGAACGGCCAGCCTTGCCGGGTCTATCGAAAAACATGGTTGTTCTTCAATAGCTTGGCTGATGAGGGCGAGATGAGCTGGCATTGGGTTACGTCTGGCGCCGAGTGTGACCAGGGCCTTCCTGGCAGGGCAAACGGCAAGGGTTGGGCTGCCCCCTGGCGTGGCGGCAGGGACCCAAGGCTCAGAGCGCGATCCCCTCGAGGCGCAGCAGCTCCTGCTTGATGGACAATCCCCCCGCATAGCCGGTCAGGCTGCCGTTTTGGCCTATCACGCGATGGCACGGCACTATGATCGACAGCGGATTGCGGCCGTTCGCGGCGCCGACCGCACGGCTCGCACTCGGTTTACCGATGACGCGGGCAATCTCGCCGTAGCTGCGGGTCTCGCCATAGGGGATATCGCACAGCGCCTGCCATACCGCTTGCTGAAAAGCCGTGCCACGGGCGGCGAGCGGCAGCGTGAAGCGCTGCAGGCGCCCGGCGAAATAGGCATCAAACTCGGCAAGATAGGGGGCGAGCGCCTCACCGTCTTGCTGCCAGCCGCTCATGTCGGGCAGCGCCCGCAGGCCTGCCACAAAGTCCACGTGTACCAGGCCGTGCGCGTTGATGGCGACCAGCAGTTCGCCGCAGCTCGTTGGCAGCATGTCATAGCGGATCATGGGTTATCTCCTCGTCATGGCTTTGGGGCGCCTTGCTCCCCGTTGTGGGTGACAGCGGGTTTGCGATGGCACTCGCTGTGGTGGTCAATGGCTGCTTGATCAGCAGGGCCGGTTGTTCGCTCATGGCGTGCCACAGCCAGCTCGCGGCATAGCCGCGCCACGGTTGCCACGCTGCGCTTTGCGCCAGCACCTCTTTCACCGGCAGCTTGTCGCCGCCCCCCAGCGCCTTTTGCAGCACGAGATCGGAGGCGGGGAAGGCGTCGGGATCCTGCCCGCAGCGCAGCCGCCAGTAGGCGACCGTCCAGGGACCTATGCCCGGCAAGGCCAGCAGTTGCTCGTCGCTGGCCGTGGTCAGGGAAAGCGCACCGCTCGCGAGCGCGGCGGCGAGCCCCTGCAGCGTGCGAATGCGGCTGCCGGGCATGCCGATGCCGTCGAGATCCAGTGTGCATAGCTGCGCCGGGGTGGGCAGCTGCACCACCCCGAACTGCGCCTCGGTACGTGCCACCAGTCGTCCCATGATGGTGATGGCGCCCTTGACCGACACCTGCTGGCCGACGATGGCGCGCAGCATCACCTCGTACTCATCCCAGCCGGCGGGCAAGCGCACCCCGGGCCAGCGCGTCTGCAGGCGCGCCAGCAGCGGATCCTGCCCGAGCCGCTCACCGATGCGCTGCATGTCGGCGTCGAGATCCCACATGCGGCGCACGCGATACAAGAGATCAGGCAGCGCCGCGGGCGGCAGATCATGCACTGTGAGCCTGATGCTATGGCCCTTGCCCTGCTCGATGCGGATCCAGCCCGCGTGATCGCCGACGCTATGGCGCCGCTCATACGCATCGCCATCGACCCGTTCCAGCCCGGGGATGGCCCGCAGCTGGTAAAACGCCAGCATGGCCGCCAGGTCATAAGGCGGGCGATAGGACAGCTGCAGCGTGAGCGCCGCGCCGCTCTCGGTGACGTCGGCCCTTCCTTCACGCTGGCGCAGCGCCCGGGGCGCCAGGCCATACGCCTGGCTCCAGGCATCGTTGAAGCGGCGAATGCTCGCAAAGCCCGCCGCAAACGCTATGTCCGTGATGGGCAGTGCGGTTTCGGTCAGCAGCCGTTTCGCGAGCAGCAGCCGGCGCGTCTGCTCCACCTGTTTCGGTGACGCACCGAGGTGCTGCTCGAATTGGCGGCGCAGCGTGCGCTCGCTTATTCCGGCCTCTGCCGCCAGTGCGGCGAGCGAGCCGTCCGCCAGCTCGCCGCGATCGATCCGCGCCAGCAAACGGGCGAGTTCGGGCGGCAGATCGCCGCGTGCGGCGGGGGCCAGCTCGGGGCGACAGCGCAGACACGGGCGCAGGCCATGTTGCTCGGCCGCGGCAGCGCTTTGGAAGTAGCACACGTTGTGCTCGTGCGGTGGCCGCGCGGGGCAGACGGGGCGGCAGTAGATGCCGGTGGAGAGCACGCCGGTAAAGAAGCGGCCATCGAAACGCGCATCGCGGGCGAGCCGGGCGGCGTGGCATTGCTCGCGGCTGAGGCTCGGGATCCCCTCATCCTGATGGTGGTCACTGGCTGATGGCGAGTTCATGGTCCTGGCGCTCCGTTCTGGGTGCATGGATGAGAGAGTAAGGGGGAGGGGAGGTGGTGACTAGCCAGAAACGGACAGCAATTGAAATAAAAACGTCGCCGGGAGAGCCGCTGTGGCGAGGTTGAAACCGGTCGAACCGGGCGGGCAAGTGTGAGAATCTGGGGTGACAACATCCAAGGAGGATAGCACCATGCCAGGACCCGCCCGCGCCGGCGCCCTGATTTACGCCAGGGATCTCGGCCTGCTGACCCACTTCTACCGCACCCTGCTGCAGATGGACATTCGCAGCCAGGATGACGCTTTTGTCGTGATGGAGAACGACGACATCCAGCTGCTGATCCATGGCATCCCCGAGTCGATTGCCTGCGATATTGATATCCAGGTGCCACCGCAGCTGCGCGAACAGGGGGCGATAAAACTGTTCTTTACCGTGCCAAGCCTCGCCTGGGCCGAGGCCAGGGCGGCCGATCTCGGTGGCGGCCTGTTGCCGCAGCAGTGGCCGGGGCCTGGCTTCGTGCTGCGCAATGCGTTTGATCCGGAAGGCAATATCCTGCAATTGCGCGAGTGTTTGAGTGCCCCGGATCCCCTCTGAATCCGGTTGTTTGCCAATGAAAAACGGGGCAGTCAAGCTGCCCCGTTCCCCTCTTCACTCGCTGGCGCAGCAGCCATTATTTCAGGTAGCGCTGCTCCAGATGCTGGCGCAGCCAGCGCGGGTTCAGCGCCTCGCCGGTCGCGCGGCGAATGAGCTCGTCCGTGCTGTGCTGGCTGCCCTGTGACCAGATGTGGCGACCAAGCCACGCGAGTATCTCCGGCAGGCGGCCCGCCTCGATCACGCTGCTCATGTTGCCCAGTTCCCGCTCCAGCGCGAAGCGCAACTGCGCCGCATACATGGCGCCGAGCGTATAGCTCGGGAAGTAGCCGAACGAGCCATCCGTCCAGTGAATGTCCTGCATGCAGCCGTTCTGGTAGTTGCCCTTGGTGGAGAGGCCGAGCCACTGCTGCATCTTCGCATCCCACAGTTCGGGCAGATCGGCCACCTCGATGTGCCCTTCGATAAGGTCGCGCTCCAGCTCGTAGCGCAGGATCACGTGCGCCGGGTACGTCACCTCGTCCGCCTCGACGCGGATGAAGCCGGGCTCGACCCGGTTGTAGAGCTTCGCCAGGTTCGCCGGCGCAAACGCCGCCTGCTCGCCAAAGTGCGCGCGGATGCGCGGCACCAGCAGCGCCAGGAAGGCGGGATCGTGGCCGAGCTGCATCTCGCAGAACAGGCTCTGGCTCTCGTGAATGCCCATGGAGCGCGCCTCGCCCACCGGCTGGCTCAGCAGCTGGCGTGGTAAGCCCTGCTCGTAGCGCGCGTGACCCGTCTCGTGCACGATTCCCATCAGGCTGGAGACGAACTCCCGCTCGTTGTAGCGCGTGGTGATGCGCACGTCGGTCGGCACACCGCCGCAGAACGGGTGGCTGCTCACATCGAGCCGGCCGTGGGCGAAATCAAAGCCGAGCACGCCCATCACCTCCTGGCCGAGCGCCTGCTGGCTCGCGATGGGGAAGGGCCCCTGCGGGATCAAGATGGCGTCATGCTTCTGCTGTTCACTCACCTGCTGGATGAGGGACGGCAGCCAGCCGGTGAGATCGCCGAAGATCTGATCGAGCCGCGCACTCGTCATGCCGGGTTCGTACAGCGCCAGCATGGCGTCGTAGGGGCGCACACCGAGCGCCTCGGCGCGAAGGCGCGCCACTTCCCGCGACAGCGTCACCACGTCCTTGAGATTCGGGGCGAAGCCTGCCCAGTCGTTGTTTTTGCGCTGGCCGCGCCAGGCGTGCTCGCACTTGCTGCCGGCCAGCGACAGCGCTTCGACCAGATCGCTTGGCAGCAGGCTCGCATCCTGCCAGTGGCGCTTTATCTCGGCGAGGTTCGCGTGCTGGATCTCATCCAGTGGTTCGCTCTCGGCCTTGGCGATCCAGTCGCCGAGTTCGGGGGCGGTACGCTTTTGATGGATCAGCACGCCGAGTTCGGCCATGGCCTCTGCGCGTGCCTCGTTGCCACCCTCCGGCATCATGGCTGCCCGATCCCAGCCACAGATGGCGCTGAGGTGGGAGAGCCGGTGCAGCTGTTGCTGATGTTGTTCAAGTTTTTGATATGACATGGGATTGTCCTTGTTATCGTCCCTGATGGTATGCCCCGTACCTGGCATGATCGGGGCCGATCGATGCTAACACTGCCCTCGTGCGTTTTACCACCCTGGCCTGGGATGACTGACCCGATGACGGGGGCTGGCTAGCCGAGCTGCTTCTGGTGTCGCTCGCGGTTCTCCACCTTCTTGCGCTCGCTTTTTCGCAGCAACACATAGAGGGCGCCACTGCCGCCGTGGCGGCGCTCTGCGCTGTGCATGGCCATCACGGCCGGCAGTTGCGGCAACCAGGTGCTGACATGGCTTTTCAGCTGGGCGCGCGGTGTGCTGCGCTCGCCCTTGCCGTGCAGGATCAGCAGGCAGCGGATGTCCCGCACCTCGCAATCCGCAATGAACTGCACCAGGCTCTGACGCGCTTCGTTGAGCGTCTTCTGGTGCAAGTCCAGGCTCGCCTGCAGCTCGTATTTGCCGAGCCGCAGCTTCTTGTAGACCCCCTCCTGCACACCGTCGCGCTTGAAGCCGACGATGGCGTGGGGATCGAGCAGCTCGACCACCTCCATGCTGAGGTGATCCAGGGTCAGTTGCTCGGCGGTCGCGGCCTGGCGACGGGCCAGTTGCGCCTCGGTCGGGGCGGATGTGCCCGTGAGGGAGAGGGTGTTGTCGCTGCGAATGGGCCGCACGTCGGCCACTTCCTGCAGAAACAGTGAGAGTTCGTCGTCATGAGACACGGCAGGCTCCCCGCATTGGAATGAGCGGGCATTATAGCGGGGGAGTCGGGGTCAGAAAATGGGGGGTAGCCAGTCAGACGGCCCTGTCAGTCGGGCCGGGCAGGCGACAACAGGCGATCGGGGGATCGCCTGACGAGATGTGTTACTGCTCCTCTTTCGGCGGCTTGGCGTTCATCACCTTGTAGATGAAATAGGCCGCGTAGGAACTGATCAGCAGGAAGGTACCGATAATCACCAACATGGACATGAGCCCCACGCTGTTGCCGAACATCAGGTTCATCCAAAATTCCATCTCATGCACTCCTGTCATCCCATTGATGACAGGCATGATAGATACCTCTTTGGGAGTGACGAGATGATCTCGATCAAGTCCCGTGGTGGTTATTTAACCGGTAGCCGGATCTGTGAGCGGCCTCGCACTCGGCCAAGCCGCCGGGCAGATCAGGCGCACGGATGAGGTATCACTTGGCGGTTGTGCCTGGGCCAGACTCGGTGAGCGGTGTGATGCGCCACCCCTGTTGCTCCAGCAGGGCGATCAACCCCTGGTCGCCATAAAGGTGCAGAGCGCCTACCACGATAAAGCTCTCGTTCGGCAGGGTCGGCCACTTTTTCAGCCAGTTGCGGTTGCGCTCCGCCAGCAGGGTCTGCTCCAGCCAGGCTTGCAGCTTGGGCGGTGCCATCTCGGCTTTGAGCAGCTTGACCAGGGCGGCCTGATCCCCCTCCTGCCACGCCTTCATCACGTCGCGAAAGCCGGTCTCAAGCTGGGGCAGCTCATCCAGGGTGCTCTCCAGCATCAGGGTCTGGTTGTCACCGACGCTGGCGAGGTAGCCGAGCTGTTCGAGCAGGGTCTCGAAGCCGATGATGGGCTTGCCGCTCTCGGTGGCGCGCTTGGCGAAGTGTTGATCCACCCCGAGCGCGCTGCTGAAACCGGTACGTTCCAGCGCCGCCTGGGTCAGGGTGATGGCCGCAAACCAGGGGCGCAGCGGGGAGAGCATGTTTTCGGTCAGGCCATTCTGGCCGGCGGCTATGATGGTGCGCCGATACAGATCGAGCGGCACGTGATCCTTGAGGGTCTTGCCATCCACCAGCCGGGTGATGGCGCCCATCTCCTGCCACTGCGTCTGGCTGATGTGGGTCAGGTCGGCCTCCATCACCAGGGCGCGGCTCTGTTGCCAGGCGCGCTCGACGGGATCGGGCAGCGGATAGAGTGAGGGTTTGCCCGCATGAATGGAGCCCAGCAGCCAGTGTTGCTGGTCACCCTTGTTCACCCGATAGAAGGCGGGGTCGGCAAAGGCGGTCAGCGGCAGCAGCAGGCAGAGCAGGAAGGAAATCAGCGTGCGATGAAATCTCATGAGGCACCTTATGTTGGCGGGATGGCTTCTCTTCATAACAATAAGCCCTATGATAAGTCCTCATTCGTCACAGCCAAGAGGTTTCCCATGCCCCATCTTCGTTTTCGGGCCGTCTCCGTCGATACCCTGCAGCAGATAAGTACACCCCTGCTGGCGGATCTGTGCGCCCTGACCGGCGGCAAACCGGAGTTCGTCACCATGGAGTGCATAGACAGCCACTGGGTACGCGGCGGGGTGATCGAAGCCGGTTTTCCGTTCGTGGAGCTGGTCTGGTTCGAACGACCGCAGGAGCTGCAAGACGCCGCCGCGGCGCTCATTACCCGCCATCTGAAGGCGGCGCTGGGGGAGCAGACCTATGTGGTGGTGCAAGTGCTGCCCATCGTCAAAAGCCACTACTACAGCGACGGTCAGCACTATTGAGGCGAGGGTAAACAGGGTTGATGCGTCGGGTTACGCCGTTACGCGGCCAACCCGACCCGGGTTGCTGGATGCCCATAGCCTCCAACGGGATCAGGCCGACTTGGCCAGGATCCTGTCGAGCCAGCGGCTTGGCAGCAGGCGGCGCAATACCGCAAACAGCCGGGTCGGAAAGGTGACCGGGTAGCGATGCTTTGGCCGCTTGCTCTGCAACGCATGCAGCAGCGGCGGTATGCAGGCTTCGCTTGGCAGCGTGAAACCGCTGGTGGCCCCCTCTTTTTCCAGCCGGGTCAGGGTCTGGCGATAGGCGCCCTGATGGCGGCTCTGGGCCGGATCTATATGGCGCACGAAGGCGGCGCGGGCATTGGCGCGAAAGCGGGTATCGATGGGGCCCGGCTCGATCAGGCTGATGTGCACGCCGCTGCCTTCGAGTTCCAGGCGCAGTGTGTCTGTATAGCCTTCCAGCGCAAACTTGCTGGCGTTGTAGGCGCCGCGATACTTCATGGCCACCAGCCCCAGCACAGAGCTGTTCTGCACTATCCGTCCCTCTCCTGCCGCCAGCATGGCTGGCAGTATCTGGCGGATCAGGTGGTGCCAGCCAAACAGGTTGGTGTCGAACTGGGCACGCAGTGCCTCCGTGGGCAAGTCCTCCAGCGCGCCGGGCTGACCATAGGCGCCGTTGTTGAACAGGCCATAGAGACGGCCCCCCGCCAGCGCCAGCGCCTCTGCCGCCCCCTGCTCTATGCTGGCGGTGTCCGCGAGATCCAGTTGAACCGCCAGCAGACCCTGCTGTTGCAACTGTGCCACATCGTCGGCTTTGCGGGCGGAGGCGATCACGCTGAAGCCGTGAACCCCGAGCGCCTTGGCGGCGGCGAGGCCGATGCCGCTGGAGCAGCCGGTGATGAGCACGAAGGGGTGGGGCATAAAGGTCATCCTTGTTGGCGACCAGAGCCTGGCCGAAGCGGGCATGGTAGCCCGAGCGCGACAAAAAAGAAAACCGGGCCACGTGGCCCGGTTTGCTGAGGTTCTACCACCTGCTTACAGTATGGTGAACGGCATTATGATGTGGAACTTGACGTCATGCTCGGAGGCGAAGATGTTCGGGTATTCGGTCCAACCGCCGCCCTGGCTGATGTCGTTGTTGTAATCTGTGTAGTGCAGTTTGAACAGGGTGCCTTTCAGCTTGCCATCCTGCACCGTGTACATGACGTCGAAGTTGGCTGCCCATTCGGTATCTTCACCGTTGGTGGCCTTGGTGCCGTCGCCTTTCTGGATATCCCAGCCGTAGGCGCCGGAGACACCGACGGACCAGCCTGGTGCACCCACCAGATCATCCAGGGAGCGGGTCACGCCGAAGAACAGTGCTTTCTCGTTGTTCGCGTTCCAGTCGGAGCGGGAATCCCACCAGATTTCGTTCGCGCCCTGGGAGTTGCCGTAGCCACGGGTCAGACGGGGCAGGTAGTTGCCTTCGTTACCCTCGGCCTTGGTCCACAGACCTTCCAGACGGAAGCCGTACGGGCCTGTGCCCCAGGCGGCGGTCAGCGCTTGTTGCCATGCCATGCCGTCATAAGTCTCGATGTCGGCACCACCCTTCTGATAGGTGTCGGTTTCGGAACCGTAGAACTGATAGCTGGTGGAGAGGCCGTTCAGCACGTCGAATTTATGGGCCAGCTTGAAGTGGTAGCTGTCCATGTATTTTTCGGAGTTACCGTAGGAGCCGGTGATGGCGGTGCCATTTTCGAAGGTATAACGTGCGGCTACACCCTGGATGTAATCGATGACGTTTTCATCGGCGAACGGATCCATCCATGCCTTGGCGCGGGAGAACTTCTGGGTCTCCTTGTACCAGGGGGACTTGTACTCGTCGGCGATGGCGTAGGTCAGGTAGAGGCCACCGAAGTTACCCTCGATCTGGCCACCACGGTAGGTACCCGGCTGATAGGACCAGTTCACACCGATCACGCCCGGTACGTAGAGCTGGGTCAGACCGCCCTTGGCGGTGATGGCACCGTCCAGTGCTTTCAGTTTCAGCGAGGCGTTGGCCAGGCTGAAGCCACCTTCGGGGGAGCCATCCTTGTAGTTTTCGCCCCACTTGTTGCCGGCGAAGGAGAATTCGTTCTCCTGGTTGACCGCATGGTTCTCGGTCACGGCTAGGTCATAGGCACCGAAGCCACCCACGTCGATACCGACGATGTCCCAGGCATAACCCGAGTTGAAGTTAAGGGAGGCCTGGGTGGTGGCGTGGCTCAGGTTGGACTGGTATTTGCCTTCTTTCTTGGCGGCAGTCGGGTCGCCATCGATACGCTGACGATCACGCTGGAAGTAGAAGAGGCCACCGTTGAGTTTGCCTTCTTCATAGAATTTGCTGGCGGCGGCAGCATAGGCAGGACCGGCTTCGTCGGCAGCGAATGCCATACCGGGGGCGACCAAGGCGGCAACAACAGCTGCGCTCAATGCGGCACGCTTGAAGATCACTTTTTCCATTTTGTATTGCTCCTGATTTTATGGACTTAGCTTTTTTGTCCGGCAGTCAGGCGATGGCCCGCCGCTCGGTATTGGCATTGCAATCAAAACCCCGTAGGGCAAAAAATTCCTGGTAGTTCGTCTGCGGCCGCGACGTCTTGGCACATCTGCGGTGGGCAGTTCTGTTCATCACATCATTTTATTTTTTGTGTTCCGATTCTTGGCTATCGGACAATTCCAAGAGTACGTTCGCGGTGCGAAATATCAATGAAAAGTTCCCACCAAGTTTCAAAAATATGACCGAGTGCAAATAATCATGGATCTTGTTGTGGACACTCCCAGCCCGCTCATATCGGCGCTGATAGCGTTTTCAGGTGAAATTGACCAGCGACGCGGGCGGATCTCTCACAAGGGGTGCAACTTTTTTCGTTAACCTGTATGCAACAGATAATTTTGTGGCACAAAAAAAGATATGCCCCCGCGTTGGGGGCGGGGGCAGGGGACTCGGAAGGGGAGCTGGACGGAAGATTCAGGCCTGATGGCCGAGGATGCGCGGGATCTGGCTGGCCTGGTGATGGATGTGCTCCGACACCTGCACCGAGAGGCGGCTGCCCTGGCGGGCGTGCTGGCTGATGCGCGCGATGAGATCGGCGAAACTGGCCAGCTTGTGTTCCTGGCTCTTGGCGTTGTCGGCCCCCTGCAGCGCTATGACGGCTGTGCTGCGCGCCATCTCCCGCACCGCCTGGGTGGTCTGGCGCAACTGCTCCGCCTGCTGGCGCTGGGCGGCTGCCTCCGAGGTGATCCGCGCCAGCACGGTGCCGAGCAGATCTCCCGCCTGGGTGAGCCGCATCAGGATCTCGGTGATCTGGCCAAGGGATCGCTGGGTGTCGGCGGAGAGGTGGCGCACCTCGTCGGCCACCACCGCAAACCCGCGCCCCTGCTCCCCCGCCCGGGCCGCTTCTATGGCCGCATTGAGCGCCAGCAGGTTGGTCTGCTGGGCTATGTGACCTATCACGTCGACGATGGCGGTGACATCGTCCACCGAACGCTTGAGCTGGGTCAGGGCGCCACTGCTCTCGTCGATGGCAAGCCCGGTCTGGGCGGTGGCCTGCAACATGCCCCCCACCAGCTGCTCGCTCTGGCTCATGGAGTGCTCGTTGTGCTGGGCGTGCTGTGCTATCTCGGCGGCCACCTGATGCACCTCGCCGGCCAGCTGGTTCAGCTCGTTCATCATCAGATCACCCTCGTCCACCGCCTGCTCCGTGGTACGCGTGCTATGGTGGATCTCTTCGACCTGATTGACCATGCCCTGCAGGCTCAGTGAGACCGCCGACAGCTGCCCCTCCTTCTGCTGTTGATCCTGTTGCAGGCGCATGATGAGGCGGTTGTAACTGGCGACTATGTCGCCGAGCTCGTTGCGCTCGCGCCCCTGGGGCAGGGTCTCGGCCTGACCCGTTTCGTCGAGTTGCAGGAAGGCGGCGCGCAGGCGCAGCAGCGGCGTGACCAGCCAGCGGCGCTGCACCAGGGCAAACAGCAGCGCGACCAGCACCAGACAGAGCGCCAGGCTGCCGAGTATGGCAGCCAGCCGCTGGTTGACCGCCTGCCGCCCGGCGGCAAGCTCGGCCCCCATCTGGCCGGTGGCCTGCAGCATCTGGCTGATGTCCTGCTGCACCGCCTGGCGGGCAGTCTGCTGCTGTTGCAGCGCCTTGCGGCTGTTTTCCAGCTCTTGCGGGTAGCGCGTGAGCAGGGAGAGCAGTTCGGCTTTGGGCAGATCGCCCAGCTCCTTGCGCTCTGGCTCACCCAGGGTGAACTCGTCGGCAGGCGGCGCAGCAAACAGGCCGAGCAGCGGCAGGGCGGCCAGTTGCTGCGCCTGCTTTTGCATGGCAGCCAGCTCGAACGTCAGTCCCTCCAGCAGCTTGGGGCTGGCCTGTTCCATGTAGTTCTGGCGCAGGTGGCCGAGTCCGGGCAGGGCCGCCAGTATGTCGGTGGCACCTTGGCGGTATCGATCCGCGCTGGCCGGATCTGCGCCCGTAGCCCCCTGCTGGCCATAACGCAGCAGCGCCCTGGCCTGGGCGGTCAGCTCGTTTTCGGCGTTTTGCAGCAGCCACTGGCTGTTGCCGGAGAGCTTGCCCGCCGCCAGATAGTCGCCGTCGATGCGCGTGCCCATCCGTTCGAGCAGGGCGCGCAGCGGGGCGGTGAGCGCAGCATCCTGCTGCGCCAGCTGGGCGAGCGCCTGCTTGCGTAGCGCCTGGGCCTCAGTCAGGCGCAGGGGATCGCCGCTGGCGAGGTAGTCGCGCAGGGTGCCTTGCAGTGTGCCGGTCAGCCGCTGCTGCAGCCGTTCGTGTTGATGCTGGGCCTGTTCGGCCCGGTTCAACTGCTGCCAGCCATGAAACAGGGCGCCGGCTTGCACGGCGGCGACCAGCAGCAGTACCAGGGAGGAGAGGGAGGCGTAATGGGCTATTTTCACGTCAGGATTCCTGCTTGAGCCACGGGAATGGAAGTCGGCGTGAGCTTAAGCAGGAGAGATGGCGTTTTTATGACAGCCGCTGCATGGTGGCGAGGTCATGACAACGAAGGCGCGGCGGGCTCCTTCTGCTTGCGGGCGGCAGGCGACTTGCCCAGCATGCCGAGCAGGGCGCCACCCATGATGAAGGCCCCGGCCAGCAGGTGACGGGGCGTCAGCTGTTCGCCATTGAGCAGCACCAGCAACAGGGTGCTCAGCAGCGGGGTCAGGTAGGCAAGCGCCCCGATGCGACGGGGATCTCCGTCTCGCAGCGCCAGATACCAGGTGACGAAGGCCGCCCCCATGGGCCCGAGCGCCAGCCCCAGGATCAGCCACCAGTCGCCGGCGGGGATCTGTTCGAGGGGCAGCGGCCCTTCCAGCCAGAGTGCCAGCAGCAGTGCCAGCAATCCGGCGGGCAGGCAGGCCGCCGCCGTCACCACTGCCGGGGCCGGCGGCAGCCGGCGGGAGAGCACAGAGTAGGCGCCCCAGATGATGGCGGCGCCGAGCGCCAGCAGGTAGCCGGGCAGATAGGCCTGTTGCAACCGCAACTCGCCGTTGACCATCACCAGCACAGAACCCGCCAGCCCGAGCGCGCCGGCCAGCAGGTGGCGGGCATGGAGCGGATGGCCCGGCAGCAGCAGGGGGGTGAACAGTATGATGCACAGGGGCCAGAGGTAATTGATAAGGTTCGCCTCCAGCACGGGGGCGTGGCGAAAGCTCATGAACAGCAGCAGATGGTAGAACAGCAGCGCCGCCACCGTGACCAGCCAGGTGATGGGGCGAGCCCGCCACTGGCGCCAGAACGGCAGGGCGCCGGCGCCACAGAAGAAGAGCACCAGCCCCACCAGCACCAGAGGTGACACGCTGGTGATCCGGGAGGTGAGCGCCGCCAGCGAGGCCCACAGCAAGATGGTCAGCAGTGCAAAACCGGTGGACCTGTCCCACCAGGAAGAAGCAGACATCCAACACTCCTTTGCAAGATGAATAAAAAGAGGGCCAGTCTAGCAGACCGGCCCTCCCTTATGGCCATACCTCGGTGGTATGGATCGTCGGCTATCTGTTGTCAGCCACAGTGCTGGCGAGTGTCCTTGGCATCTTCCCTCGGGTGTCTTGCCAAAACGACCAAGGGGTTGGCACCATGACGATGCCAACCCCTTGTTTTATATGGTGCTCCCGACTGGAGTTGAACTAGTGGCCTGTCCCTTAGGAGCCAAGGTAGGTAGTGTTTCAGAAGGTTTAATAAAGTTGAGTAATTGATTATAATATATTGTTTTTAATGTTTATTTTTTCTTGTTTTTGGTTTCGGCTAGTTTCATAGGGTCTCACCCTATATCATGTTTTCTGTGGTACCCCAAGTGGTACCCCAAACAGGGGGGAGAGAATGCTATGGCAAGAAAACCGGTAACTCAGGATCGAGAGATCCCCTCATTGATTTTGCAAGGGGAGGCTTCGATTACCCGCTATGCGGTGAAATCTCCCCATGGCGGTGGATTAGCCATTGAGGTTAGGGCAGGGAAGAGCAAGCGGTTTGTCTATCGTTATCGGATTGCTGGTACTCAGGCGACAGTTGTTCTGGGTAATTACCCTGCGTTGTCGTTGGCGCGAGCCAGGCTTGAGCATGCAGAGCTGGCGGCTTTGGTAAAGAAAGGGATAGATCCACGCAAGCATGTTGCTAGTGAAAAGGCTAAAAATGAAACCGCCCTGACGATGGATGAGTTGCTTGGACGATGGCTTGATGCGCAGCGTGTTGCTGAGGTTGTCAAACCCAAAACCCTCCAATGTCATCAGGATCGTTGGAATCGTCATCTCAAGAAAACTCTGGGCAATATTCGTTTAATCGATCTGACTCGTGCCCACTTGGCGCAAGCGTTAGAGATCACTCGGCGTGCAACAAAAGACGAAACCCGTAAAGGGTTGGGAACGCTGAACCAGATGTTGGATTATGCGGTGGTTCACTGCCTGATCGAGGCCAACCCTGCGAGACTGTTGCGACCCAAGGATTTTGGTGCCAGTGCCGGTTCGCCAAGAGAGAGATGGCTGACAGTCCCCGAATTGCGCAGGCTATGGAAGGCGATTGATGAGGATCTTGGAAGTGGTGGTAGCTTTGCGGCTGGAGGACGTGGCGTTTCTCGCCATGCCACTATTTCTCTACCCGCAGCGAATGCGATCAAGCTATTGATATTGACCGGATGTCGTAGAGGCGAAGTCGCTAATATGCGTTTTTCACATATTAGAGATGATGTTTGGACGATCCCTGATACCAAGAATGGGAAGCCACATTCGGTATTCTTATCTCGACAGGCGAAAGCGTTGATTGATGAACAGGCGCTATATGTAAACGGGGACTTTATTTTTGAATCAGATAGACCTAAAAATGACGTAATTGAACCAATTTTAGTTGACTCTATAACCAGAGCTTTAAGGCGATTTATTTCTCGCTCTTTATCTGACATGGAACTATTTACCATACATGATTTACGGCGTAGTGCTGCAACAAATTGGGCTGAGAGATTAGATGCAGAAGAGAGAGTGATCGAATTATGTCTGAATCATCTCCCACTAAATAAATTGGTCAGAACCTATCATCGTTCGCGACATGATGATAAGAAAAAAATGCTATGGCAACGCTGGGGTGAGTTAATTGAACTAGAGGTGGCACATGAGCCGCAAAAAAATAATAGCCATGGAAATGTTATTGAATTCATCAAAAAGTAAAATGAAAAGGCGGACTAGTGTCCGCCTTTTTTATTTTTTCATATTCTTCTTGCATCAGTCTAATTATCACTTCATTTTTTCTTCTGTCAGTTTTCATGCAAATGTCGTCTAGCATGCTAATCGTTTTTTCTGGCAAGACAACACTAACCGATTTTTTCCCATTGTTCTTGTCTCGAAAATGTTTTTGTGAACAAGCCGATTTCATTTTCCTAAGCATCAGTTCTCTAGCCGGAGGTATTTCATTTAGTAGGTCAAAGAGTGTAATAATGCAGTCTTTGATTGCTGATGAATTATCTTTGTTGATGAACCATATCGGATGTTTATTATTTCCTGTTTTTATGTTTTCAAATAAATAACTCCATGCCCAACCATGGTCACATTTTTCCATCCATGCTTTTACGTCCATCTTTTGACTAACGATGCGCCATTTTTCTTTCAAAATTTCAAGGTCGCTCGTTTTTTGAATATTAGTAGCGTCGAGGATATCAAAAAAAGAGATGATGCATTTTTTTTGCTGACATTATCAGTTGGGCAAGGGTCATTATTCCAAATGTTATATACATATATACGGTCAGTTGCTTCAAATGCACCATCTATTCTGACTCCTACATCTATAGTCGAAGGTGACACAACGGGGTATTTGGTTAAAGAGCGTATGTATGACCATACAAAATCGCATAAACGATCATTTTTTATATCTATCCAGCTGAAAATTGTTTCACTTATACACTCAGATTTAATGCCTTCTATTATTAATTCTCGAGGGGCAACTTTTCCATCAAAACTGCTAAGGGGAGAGCCAAGTTTACAGTTAACTCTTTTTGTAAGGATGCTGCTGTTATTGGATAGGTAAGTGATTATTTCATCATTACTTACAGATAAGGATGTGTCTTCATTTAATAATCTGAGGGAGAAATCCCGTTCCCTTTTAGATAAAGAGATAGGGGGTGGTATTTCCAGACCATTTTCATCGCAGGCTCTTGGTATAATATTATCAGCTCCGAAAAATTGATTGTTACTAAGTAATTTTGGTGTGATTTTTTGATGTTTTATGGCTATTTTTTAACTTGTTTTAGAGTGATTTGCAATGTTTTTATGTCCTATATTATTTCATGAATTAGTGCTGTATTGCTGTGAATCTGTCCCTCACTAGTCTACTTTCTTGGGTTCCGTTGAAGGTAGGAGGCCCACTGTATGGGGAAGATATGGCATGTAATATCTATCAACGCCTGGTTGATGGGCGCTCTTTGGTAATTGCTGTAGTCATCTATTATTTGAATCTGGCTACCTAATCATAGGCGGGCTAAGTTTGCGAAAGTACAACTGCCACAGGTAATCGAGAGTCTGTGCCAATAATCGGCGCTTGGTCCTTTGTGAGGAACCTAAAGATCAGTTTTCAGCTGGTGGATGCTATCTAAGACTGATTCCAGAGTTGTTGTCTCTGATCTGCCAATGAGGTGTGGACCTGTGCCTATTAAAAATAATGGGATCCGTACTTGGGTAAAGGAAGGTGATCAAGAGGTATGGGTTTTGTGTTTGCTGTTCCGTTACATTTTTACATGAGGAACTCCTTCTATGGACGACAAAGGAGCTCATCATGAAACTACTTAAATTAAAAGATGTCATTGCAATGACATCACTCTCTAAGGCATCAGTTTACCGTCAGATGAATGACGGGACATTTCCAGCATCAGTTAAGATCGGTCCAATATCTGTTGCTTGGGTTGGCTCTGAAATAGAGTTATGGATTGAAGAGAAAAGAAATCTTCGTTAGGACTAACTTCTGACTGGTAATTGAAATAAATTAGCTCGTTGCTCAGGCTAGAAGTCTTGTCCTATCAGGGATCAGAGTTATTTGGTTGGTTTGACATTCAATGCTTTGGTGTCGGCAATAGTAATATATAAATAAGGAGTAAAAATAAACACCGAATAAAACTGCATACACAGTATGCAGATCGACAGGACAAACATGTGGATCTCATAACCATCAGCATACCGAAATCCATAACCCATCATATCGCTAAGTTGATAGCACTGTTTCAAACCTTCAATGAAAGTGTGCTAGTGCACACTTGCAAACTGCTACCTTAATTTTCATACAGGCATACATTCGCAGCATGTAGCCATGCTTTTATCTATGGAGTTTAA
Organism: Aeromonas sp. MR7; assembly: GCF_963899385.1. Lineage (NCBI taxonomy): Bacteria > Pseudomonadati > Pseudomonadota > Gammaproteobacteria > Aeromonadales > Aeromonadaceae > Aeromonas > Aeromonas sp. MR7. Next base: position 91,318 of record NZ_CAWQXH010000032.1, on the reverse strand, counting down.
TATGTTTGACACTCTTAATGAATATCGAGTGGCGGCTGAACGCCACTACCAGAATAGTGGGTATACTTTCGATAAGGATAACCTCAGTAAAATTGTTGCTGTGATGAACGATGCTTTTACTCAATACTCTAGGGTCTTTGCTTTTAGAGTTGACCTTCGCTTCCCTGATAATGTTTTTACCAGGATCCTATCAGAAGGCAGTTCACGTTATCATGGCGCTGTGCTGAAAGCATTCTTTGCAGAACTTGAAAAACTGTTTGTGCTGGATCAGATGCGCCAAGCTACAAATGGGAAAAGGGTTCGCAAAACAGCAATCAGATATGTTTGGGCGAGGGAGCAAACAGCAGAGGCTGTCGTTCCTCACTATCACTTGATGTTTTTCTTAAATGGGGATGCCTATTGCTCTCTGGGGAGATTTAAGTCTGAGAATATGAATCTGGCAAACAAGCTTAGAGTGGCTTGGCATCGAGCCGTCTTTGAAGCGGATTTATCAATTGATTTTTGCAGGAGGCGAGGGTTGGTTCAACTTTCAGAGGAGGGACAGCACGAAGTTTTCTCAGATGATCCCGTGGCTATAAAAAAAGTGCTGCTCCATGCAGCCTACCTTGCCAAAAGGGAATCCAAGCGCCGTGGGGAGGGGTATCAGTGTTTCGGGGGGAGTAACAATTGAGTGCGCAATTTCCTTTCACCTAAAGCGTATCCTCGAGAGGCTGGGGGTAAGGGCCAGGCGATATCCTGGGCGCTCAAGCAGAGGCTGGTGTGGCTCAATATCGATGCAGCGTTAGTGGGGAATGTGGATGAGGGTGGTCAATAGTTCTGTCTTGTGCAACAAGTTTCTCAACATGTGGAATTTAATGCTGAAAGTGTAACTTTTGCTGGCTTGATGGACTATCTGGCGCAACATCTTGCTGTTGGCTGGGGCTGTGTCGTGGTGATTTCCCTTAAGGTATTGATAATTAACGGGTAAAAAAATGGCACGGTCACTGCTAAGAGTTTGATCGAGTGCTAGCTCATTTAACCAACCTATTTAGGAGCATACCCATGCCAACTCCATGTTATATCAGCATAGAAGGTAAAACCCAGGGCAACATCACCGCGAGTGCCTTCACTTCCGACTCCGTTGGTAACATCTTCGTGCAGGGTCATGAAGACGAGATGCTGGTGCAAGAGTTCAATCACCAGGTCACCGTACCGACTGACCCGCAATCCGGCCAGCCTGCTGGTCAGCGTGTCCACAAGCCGTTCAAGTTCACCGTGGCCCTGAACAAAGCCGTGCCGCTGATGTACAACTCCCTGGCTTCCGGTGAAATGCTGCCGAAAGTGACCCTGAAGTGGTACCGCACTTCCGTGGAAGGCAAGCAGGAGCACTTCTTCAGTACTGTGCTGACAGATGCGACCATCGTCGATATCGACTGCCAGATGCCGCACTGCCAAGACCCAGCGAAATCTGATTTCACCCAGCTTATCCAGGTCTCCCTTGCTTACCGCAAGATTGACTGGGAGCACACCGTTGCCGGTACCTCTGGTTCTGACGACTGGCGCGCTCCTATCGAGGCATAAGCCTTACTTTCTGATTTCGCTATTCCTTGTATTAAGTTTCGTATCTTGTGGCCGGTGTGCTCCGGCCTTTATCCCGTGTTTCTCCGGTCAGTCTGTGGCTGCCGGAGCTTTTATGTTTTGCCATCCCCCTGTCTGGCTGCTGATGTAATGGGGATTACCGTGGTAGCGAGTGCGGGGGGATGGCAAAGTACACAAGAGGTTTTACGTTATGTGTCCCTCCATTGCATTGCTCGGTGACATTGGCACCGACCACGATGGCTTCCCACCGACCCCGGTGATAGGCGCCAGCCCTGATGTGTTCCTTGATGGCAAGCCAGTGGCCCGTCAAGGTGACCCGCTCGCACCGCACGACAAGCCCAATAATCCTCCCCATCCACGCAGCATTGCCGGTGGTGTGGGGTCGGTATTGGTGAACGGCAAGCCCATCGCCGTCACAGGTTCCGCAGTTGATTGCGGTGGCGTGGTGATTGGTTCGGGCAGCGGGCAAGCAGGATAAGGAACAAGGTCATGGCACAGAGCACAGGATTACAATTCACCGTCAAGGTTGGCGTACTGGCTGACAACTCCTTTGTGGTCGCGAGCTTCAAACTCGATGAGGGCCTAAACAGCCCGTTTAGCCTCAAGCTGGAGGTTGCCAGCCATCAACCGGACATCGACTTCGGTGCAGTGCTGGACCAGCCCTGCGAGCTGCTGGTGTGGTACAACGGTGAGCTGCAACGCCGGGTATGCGGCGTAGTGAGCGAGTTTGCTCAAGGGGACAGTGGCTTTCGTCGTACCCGTTACAGCCTGGAGGTCAAACCGGCGCTGTGGCGATTGGGATTGCGCCAAAACTCCCGCATCTTTCAGGCACAGAAACCAGACGAAATCCTCTCCATCCTGCTGCAAGAGCATGGCATCACCGATTACGCCTTTGCGCTCAAAAATGAGCACGCCCAGCGAGAGTATTGTGTGCAGTACCGCGAGACCGACCTCGATTTCGTTAACCGCCTCGCAGCTGAAGAGGGGCTGTTCTACTTCCACGAATTCGAAGCAGGCAAGCATCGCATCGTCTTTGCTGACGATGCAGCAGCGTTAAGCGCAGGTCCAGAGCTGTTCTTCAACCTCGGCAATCGCTCGCTGGAACAAGGTGCTTATGTCCGTCAGTTCCACTACCGCGAATCGGTCCGTCCCGCAGAGGTCGAGCTCAAGGACTACAGCTTCAAGACCCCGGCTTACGGCCTCTCCCAGAAGAAAATGGGGACCGAGCTCGAGCATCAGCGCGATACCTACCAGCACTTCGACTATCCGGGCCGCTTCAAGCAGGACCCGAGCGGCAAGGCATTCACCCAACACCGCCTCGATGCCCTGCGCAATGACGCCATGATGAGCTCGGGACAATCCAATTGCGCGGCCCTGCTGCCCGGCCAAACCTTCACGCTCTCTGAGCACCGCAACGCCGCTCTCAACATCGCTTGGCAAATCGTCAGCATCACCCACACCGGCACCCAGCCGCAGGCACTGGAAGAGGAAGGGGGCGATGACCCCACCACCATCACCAATGCATTCTCGGTAGTGAAGGCCCAGCAGACCTGGCGCCCGGGGCTCGAGCGCAAACCCATGGTGGATGGCCCGCAAATCGCCAGCGTGGTGGGGCCGGAAGGCGAGGAGATTTACTGCGACGAACATGGCCGGGTCAAGCTGCAATTCCCGTGGGACCGCTATGGCTCGAGCAACGACCAGAGCTCCTGCTGGGTGCGGGTATCCCAGGGCTGGGCCGGCGGTCAATACGGCATGATGGCTATCCCTCGTATCGGGCACGAGGTCATTGTGAGTTTCCTGGAAGGAGACCCCGACCAGCCTATCGTCACTGGTCGTACCTTCCATGCCACTAACCGGCCACCTTACGAGCTACCCGCCAACAAGACCCGCACCGTTCTGCGGACCGAGACCCATCAGGGGGAAGGCTTCAACGAGCTGCGTTTCGAAGACCAAGCGGGCCAGGAAGAGATTTACATCCACGGTCAGAAAGACCTGAACGTGCTGATAGAGAACGATGCCGCCTGGCATATCAAACACGATGAGTATCGGGATATCGACAACGAGCGGATAACCCGCATCAAGGCCAACGACTACCTGACGGTAGAGGGGGAGAAGCGAGACCACATCAAGGCGGACTACTCCCTTACGGTCGATGCCTCGCTCCACCAGAAGCTGGCCCAGTCGCTGCTGGTTGAGGCTGGCCAAGAGGTCCACATCAAGGCGGGTAACAAGATTGTGCTGGAAGCAGGCTCCGAGCTGACGCTTAAGGTCGGCGGCAGCTTTGTGAAGGTAGACCCCAGCGGCGTCACCTTGGTCGGTCCCACCATCAAGATGAACTCAGGGGGTAGCCCTGGCTCAGGTTCTGGGTGGGCGGGGCAAATGCCCGGCTTGCCGGGGGCGGTCAAGGTGCCACCCGCACCACCAGCCACTATCCCGGCAAGCGCCATTCAAAAAAGCATGGAGTCCATGGCCCCGCTGGTGAAACCTTGCCCCTTTGCCCAGGGAGGTAAGGCATGACTTTTCAAGAGTGGCATAGCCAACACCCCGGCCAACTATTTGCTATCGTCGATGCCGCGCTCGATACCACCGCCGTGGCGAACTACTGCAACCAGGGCGGTGCCAATGCCATTCCCTTGTTTGCCGGTACGGCGTTTGCGGACCAAGCCGAACAAGGCCCCTGGCTGCTGCCCAACCCTACCCCCGAGTTTATCGCTGCTCACCCTCAATTGGGGGGCGTATATGTCACAAGCGATGCCTCTGTCGATGCAATCCACCAGCACTGGCAAAGCCTGATTGAGGTGGCCTTCGAAGGTGAAGTGATGTGGTTGCGCTATGCCGATAATCGGGTCTTTCCCAAGATGCTGGCCACCATGAGCCTGCAGGAGATTGATGATGTCCTAGGGCCCTGCTCAAGCCTGTGGGCCAACGACAGTGCATGGCAACGCACGCCTGATACCGAATTTACCCCTCGCCAAGCCCCCTGGTTTCGCATTCAGCCTCACCACCTGACACCGCTGTATGACGAAAGCCGTCACGCCTACATCCTTTCTCGCCACTTCTGGCAACGGATGGCGGATATGATGGCGCGTCATCCCAATCCGGAAGCCGTCATTACCACAGTCCTCAAGCAGGCCAATCAAGCAGGGCTGGCAGGCGACGTCCTTGATGGCGTTGTAGCTGGAGCTCTCACGCTACAGGCGAGCATGGCGCTGGATGCCATCAGAGCGCCATTGATGCTGACCGACGACGAAATGGCTCAGGTGAATAACTGGCTGGACAAACACCCTGATTTGATAGGAGCCGTGTAATGGCTATCAGTGCCCACTGCATCCCCTGTGAGAAGAACAACTGCTGGATTGAGATAGACGTCCGTGATGAACAGAACCGCTCGTTCAAGGGGCAAAAGGCCACCTTGACCGATGCCACGGGTACCAGCAAAACCGTGACACTGAAAGATGGTCCGACCCTGGTGCAAGGCTTTGCGGTGGGGCCGGTGACGGTCAAGCTGGAAACCCAGCCCTGGCTCAAAGCCGCCCAGTCCCGTGAAGCCCTCAAGAAGGGTGAGACCAGCCAGGTCCCCCCTTATACCGACAAGCTCTTCGGACACTGCGATGTGAAGCGCGAACACGTCAAGGTGACTTCCGGCGACCTTTGCCTCACTGACCCCGAACAGCCGCTACCGGAAGGACATAAAGCCGGGCAAGCCCAACCGCCGCGCTTTATCACTAAACACTCCTATGTGATTGAGGTGAAGGGCTATCAGCTGAATATCCTGCGTATCGGGGTGTTCTTTGACGGCACGGCCAACAACACCTTCAAACACCTGGATGGGCAGGAGATGATCGAGGCTTTTCTCAGTCAGTGCGATGACCCCGTTGAGCGAGAGAAGTTGCGCCAGCAGTGTCAGGCCGGGGCTCTGCCGCTGGACGACAACAGCGAGAAGAACGACGTCACCAATATTGGCAAGGGGTATGAACTATACGAGCACAAGAGTCGGGGTGGACTCATTGTTCCGGTTTATATCAGCGGCATCGGCACCGCAGCCGGTGAGGGGGATACCAGCCAAGGGCTGGGCTTCGATAATGGAGCAACCTCCAGCTTGGCAAAGGTGGAACTGGCTTGTCGCAGCAGCATAGTGCAAGAGATCAAAACGCAGTTGGGGGATGTATTGCCCGGTATCGGTTGCATTCACAAAATCGAATTCGATGTGTTTGGCTTTAGCCGGGGGGCGTCGGCGGCCCGCCAGTTTGTCAACCAGCTTGACCAACACGCCGACCACTTATTGGTCGAGGCAATAGCCAATGAACCCAGCATCACTCTCAAAGCGGGCTTTGATTGGGCTAGCCGCGACGATGTACGCATTCAATTTGTCGGTCTATTCGATACCGTCGTCACCTCGCAATTGGAAAAGCGCCAGGTGACGCTATCCCCCGACTGCGCAGAGCGGGTGGTGCACCTGATAGCCAATGATGAGTGGCGCGTGAACTTCGCCCTGACCCTCATCAGAGACGATGCAGCCAGCAACAAGATACCTCCACACTTTACTGAGCTAACCCTGCCGGGTGCCCACTCTGACATTGGTGGTGGTTACTATAGCCGCTGGAGCTTGCTCAACCCCAATAGCGATCCGGCGCTGACGGAGCAAAAGGTGATTAAGCTGTTTCAAAGTATGGAACCCGCAGGGACTCGCCCAGAGCAGAGCTCCGCTTATCAGCAAGCGATGGACTATGCCCAAGCCAAACTGAGCCAGGGCTGGGGAAATGGGGTGACTGTGTTACCTTCTCCAGCTAGCGACCCAATCAAAGGGAAACTCAATTTGCGAGTTCACACGTTAAACCGCCCCGAGTTTGGCCGGAAAAAACCGTTGGAAGTCAGTGTCACAGTGTTGCTCAACCGGGTGGTCGAGGGGGAGTATTCCCGCATTCCGCTGCACATTATGGTGGAAGCCGCCCGCGAGGCAGGAGTTCCCTTTAGAAAGTGGGTGGCTGATGACCCCTCCCTCATGCTGGAGAGCGCCGCCGTGCCGCACCCCAGGGTCGATTTAACCAAGCTGGACGCCCTGTGGCTGGCGGCGGGCAAACGCAAAGGGGTGGTCGAGGATCTGGCCCAGGCGCTGCCAACTGACATCTACCGTTATCTGCGTTTTGAGTACCTGCACCATAGCGCAGACAGCGGCTTGGTGAACTATCCAAACCAGATTGGAGGTCGAGAAGCTCGCCGTATAATCAACAACCTGGAGGGGGGGAAATAATGCGCTGGTTGATATTGCCGCTAGTGGCGCTGGGGCTGATTGCCTGCCAGGACAACGGCCCCACAAGCATGGATTGGCGCTACACTGTCGGCTCCAATGCTGACGAAATCTGGCACACCAAGGCCAATTTCTATCGCGAGGGCAAGCCGGTGCATGGCTCGGCCAGCGGCTCAGTGACCGCGCTCAGTGCTCAATCATTAAAAGAACAGGATTATCGTTGGGATGTTGGTAAAGGGCGCAGTGGCGTTGAGCAACCCGTGCCAGACAAGGTGGTGATCGAGTGGATTTCTTTCCATGACAAGAAACGCTATGGCATCACTCTGGACTTGCCCAAGGATATGGCTGCCCAGATGGCCCGCAGCTATCGAGTACAGGTCGGTGATAAATGGCGAGAAGAACAGCGCAACAACATAGCGCTGGGTCTGGCCAGCGGCGGCTATGTCGAGGTGTTTTTAAGAAACCCCAAGGTCAAACCGGACATCTTGCTGACCAGGGGATTGGCGCAAGAAGTTGAGACTCAATATGACAAAATGAAACCGGTCACTCAAGTCTACAAAGAGTGGTTTGATGATTTTGATAAGGCATATGGTGACGCATATCGCCAATACCCCACTCCCAGCGGCATGGCCTGGGCCCCGATCATGGACGCTTATCGCGCCGCACAGCCCAAGACGGATACCAATCCGGTCAATTGATTTGGATAGCGGTTTAAGGGGGATCAATGAAGCAGCACCAAAACTGGTTGGCCCAGTATCTGATTTGCCGTCGTGATAACGATCATGCCATGGCCGCAGAATTGGCACAGAGCATTTGTGTTTTCTGGCAGGCCAGAGGCGATCAGGCTGAGTATGCCAAGTGGCAGAAGGTCTATCAGGATCACCTGCAACAGGCCACCTGACAGGCAAGGCTAATGGCCAGGGAAGGCGCCGCATCAGCTTTGTGCCCATCAGGTGGCTGCGTAGCATAATGGATTAGCCAGCAAGACAGCAGTGCCTCTTCTGTAACTTTTTCACTTTAAGAAGAATTTTCTCCATGACACACCGAGCCTTATGGCTAGCACTGACAGCCAGCATGCTTGCCGCCTGTACTTCCACTACGTCACTCACTGACGCCGAGTTATCCCAAGCCGCAAAGCAGGGGGATGGACGAGCCCAGTACGAGCTGGCCAAACGTCTGGCTAGTCAGCCCGATTACCCCAACGCCATGCACTGGATGCAACAGGCTGCTGAGCAGTCAGGGCCCTTGGCCGCCGATCAGCAGATCCGTGCTTACGCTACGTGGCAAGTAGGAGACTGGTACCAGGCAGGGCTCGGTGAGCCCAAAAATCCGGCGCTGGCCACCCAGTGGTGGCAGCGTTCGGCACGCCTTGGCAATACCAATGCCAGCTATCGGCTGGGGCTGATGTGTCAGGAGCAGCATCGAGGCAAACTGGTCAGTGAATGCCTCGATTGGTTTGAGCTGGCGGCCAAACGGGATCATACCGAGGCGCAGTTGATCCTGGCCAAGTGGTACAGCCAACAACCGGGTGCAGATGCGGACACCATCAAGTGGTTCGAGAAGGCTGCGGAGCTTGGTAACCGTGATGCCCAGTTCTTGCTGGGTGAGCGATACGCGCAAGGTAAAGGGGTTGCTAAACGACCAGATCTCGCCCAACGCTGGAATGACAAGGCTGCCGTCCAGCAGCAACCGGACGCCTTGTTGCGGCAAGCCAAACAGTCGGCACCTGCCAACGCTTTCGCAGCTTATCAACGAGCAGCTAGTGCCGGTTCTGCTGAGGCTGAACTCTGGCTAGGTATGGCTTATCTGGCAGGGAAACAGGTTCCCACAGACCCAGCCTTGGGTCGCTATTGGCTAGAACTGGCAGCCGGACACGGTTCCCACGAAGCCGAGTACCAACTGAGCTTGCAGCAGGTTGACCGAGAGCAGCAGCTCCACTGGCTGACGCTGGCCTCTGACGGCGGCGTAACCCAAGCGTGGTTTGAGCTGGCGGAGCTACAGCATAAGCAAGGGGCTCTTGAGCAGGCCAGAGCCAGTTATGCCAGGGCAGCCCAACAAGGACACATTGCCGCGCAGTACACCTACGGTGAAATGCTGCGTCTGGGGCAAGGGGGTAAAGAGGATTACGCGCTAGCTCTTAAGCAATATCGCCTGGCGGCCCAACAAGGCGACCGCATGGCGCAATACCAGATGGGAACACTGCGAGAGGAAGGCTTGGGGGCTCCGCGCAACCGGGTACATGCCTATGCCTGGCTCTCACTGGCTGCGACAGAAGGGATGCCTGAAGCCGTGCAGGCTCGTGACGAGCTGGAAGTCGCGATGACCAAGCCGGAAGTCAAACAAGCGCAGAAACTGTCGGAGCACTGGTTTGGCAAGATGTCATCAACGGCGAGGAAAAGCTAAAAAAGAATATAGAAGGAAGCGGCCCGATGGCCGCTTCCTTCTTATTCACTTGGCAAATCACCAGACACAAACTGAGCCGGTGTAGTGGTCTAATCATCCCGGACACCATTTTAGGTGGTACAGTCGCCACCATGACCAGAGGTGTTCAATGACAAGATTACGTCGCTCATTCACTGCCGAGTTCAAGCTGGAAGCCGCATCCCTGGTGCTCGACCAAGGCTATTCCGTCCCCGAAGCCAGCCGTTCACTGGATGTCGGCGAAACCGTGCTTCGCCGATGGATTCAGCAACTTCAATCCGAACGAACTGGCACAACCCCTATCAGCAAGGCTCTGACCCCAGAGCAGCAGAAAATCCAGGAGCTGGAAGCCCGCATCAACCGGCTTGAACGTGAAAAGGCCATTTTAAAAAAGCTACGGCTCTCTTGATGGCGGACGAGCTCGAACGTACGCGCTGATAGACCGATTAAGGGAGCAAGCCCCCACCACGCTGGTCTGCTGCGCTTTCGATGTTCCAACATCCTGCTTTTACGACTATCTGGCTCGCAGGCGCACAATTGACCGTGAGCGGGTGCAACAAAGAAGTGAGTTGCGGCGCCTGTTCAACGAGAGCAGAGGCTCAGCTGGCAGCCGGGCCTTGATGTCGATGATGCGGGAGTTGGGGCATCAGATTGGCCGGTTCAAGGTGCGTCGTCTGATGAAGGAAGCTGGGCTGAACGACCGCACATCCCGAATTTGCTGGCGCGTGAATTTGCTGTCCCGCAGCCCAATCAGGTGTGGTGTGGCGATATCACTTACGTGTGGGCCGGCGGTCGCTGGCAATACTTGGCGGTGGTGCTCGACCTCCATACCCGGCGGGTCGTGGGCTGGTCAATGTCTGACAGACCTGATGCTGACTTGGCCGTGAAAGTGCTCGAGATGGCGTATCAGCAACGAGGTTGTCCGTCCGGTGTGCGGTTTCACTCCGACCAGGGGAGCCAATACGGCAGTCGGGTATTTCGGCAACGGCTGTGGCGCTATCGCATGACCCAGAGCATGAGTCGGCGTGGCAACTGCTGGGATAACGCGCCGATGGAGCGGCTGTTCAGGAGCCTTAAGACGGAATGGCTTCCGACCACGGGGTACATGAGCCTGCGGGAAGCGAAGCGGGATATCAGTTCCTACCTGATGGATTACTATAACTGGCGGCGTCCACATCAACACAATGATGGGATACCGCCAGCAGAGGCCGAGAATCGGCTTAACTGTGTGTCCGGATTTAGTTGACCACTACACGGTGCACCCATCATGGGTCAATTTTGAGCCAGTCAGTCCGGTGGTATGAAGCGCCCCTACTTTCCTAGACACCTCAAGTGTAGTGGTCTAATCATCCCAGCTACGTTGGCATTGCCTCTTCACTATTGGCTCAGTCATCGGTTGTGATAAAGCTGCGTAGAAAGAGCACTCCTTCAGGGGCTGGATACATGCGGGGCTTTATTGCTGGAGAGGGTCATGCCTCTTCAAACGGCGGCCAAACGGGTACTTATCTTGTGCAATCGAAATAAATCTTGGGTTTTGGTGACCTAGCTTCATAGAGCTATCGCCCTCTGAGGGGTAGAATGACGCTCCTTTGATAGCATGAACTGAGCGCCGTTAGGGTCAATAGAGCATTTATGAGTAGCGAAGAACACCTGGTTAAGCTGGGCTTTAAATTTGGTAAAAATGGGGCCCACTCGGCTAGAAGCTTGATGTATCACGAGCTAAAAACGCTGCTGGATGGTCGCCCTGAGCAGGCAACCCGGCATGACTATCAGCAAGATATCGAGCTTTACAATGTGCTGCATAAAAGCAGCGACAATGCCCGCAAGTTGACGTTCCGCCACCTGGTCGATCTTTATGGTATCTCTCCTGAAATCCCGTTGTTTCACGTGTTTCGTCAGCTATGGGGGCGAAGTGAAGAGGCTCAACCTCTGTTGACCCTGCAACTTGCGCTGGCCAGGGACCCGTTGTTAAGGCAGACCCAGGCGTTGATTAGTGCGACCCCGTTGGGAGACGTGCTGGAACGTGAACAGGTGGAACACGTTTTAGCCGCCCCGGATCCTAATCGTTTCAGCCCGGCCTCCTTACGCTCGTTTGCCCAGAATATCAACGGCAGTTGGACGCACGCCGGGTTCCTACAAGGCAAATACAAAAAGGTCAGAACCAGTCCGGTAGTGACCTATGTCAACGCGGCATTTGCACTCTTTCTCGGTCACTGCGAAGGACGTGCCGGGCAAGGGTTGTTTCAGACTCCCTGGTTTCAATTGCTAAGTCTGGGTCCGGCAGAGGGATATGAGTTGGCCTATATGGCATCGCTGCATGGCGTAATTAGCTACAAGCAGGCCAGTGGCATTGTCGAAATCCGCTTCCCCCTCTGGTCAATAGCGCCAGCATCTTGAGGAGAACGAGAGCATGGGTGATCGCCTCTCAAAACTGATTAAGCGTTTTACCACTTATATATCGGTGCCTTGGCGCTCGGTGCTATCTGCCGAAGAGCGGGCTGTCTTTGTGGTGTACCACAAAGAGGATGAGCTAAAGCTGCGGGCTCGGGTCACTGAATTTCAACTGGCCGTTGAGCAACATGGTCACCGCTGGCAGTTACTGGATATCACAGATGCATTCCCCAAGTGGATGGGGGAACACGACTATGCAGACGCCTATTTTGACGAGCCTGAGCTGCTAGTGGGCAGTTATGAATTTTTTGCCGAGGAGCTGGCCGAGCGCCTGAAAGAGGAAGTCGATAAAACCCTGGGAAGCAACGATGTAGTGGCCCTGCTGGGTACTGGCACGCTGTTTGGTTTTGCCTCTGTTTCTGGGTTGGTGAAGGCGCTCTCTCCAGCGGTAAAAGGTAAGCTGGTGGTCTTCTTCCCCGGCGAGTACCACGACAACAACTTCAGTCTGTTAGATGCCAAGGATGGGTGGGGATATCACGCCACCGCCATCTGTCACCATAACGAATAACAACAAGGAATTACGGGATGCTAAATAGAGAGATTTACAGTAACGATCCGCTGCAATCTGAGTTGGCCAACAACGGTGTGGCTGTGGTCAACGATGATCAGAGTGCCGAGTCCTTCGCAACCCTGCGTTATGAGCTTAAAACCTTTGTCTGTGATGGCGCCTATGAGGCGGGCATGCAGAAAATTCTGGCGGCCTATCTGAGCAAGCTAGACGCCAAGGTTGAGCAGTCAGGGGTCTGGATCAGCGGTTTCTACGGATCGGGTAAATCTCACTTGGCCAAGATGCTACGCACCTTCTGGACCAATCAACGCTTCTCTGATGGTGCCGACCCCTTGAGCCTGGCCGATCTGCCGGCAGGCATTCGCGAGCAGTTTGCCAAGCTTACTCAGTTTTCCCACCAGTATCAGGGCTTACATGCCGCTTCGGGTACCTTGGGCGCGGGCAAGCGTGGCAATGTGCGCCTGGCGTTTCTCTCTATCATCTTCAAGTCGGTAGGGTTGCCAGAGCAATACCACCTGGCCCGTTTTGTGATGTGGTTGAAATCTCAAGGGGTACTCGATGCTGTGCAACATTACGTCAGGCTGCATGGCAAAGCAGCAGCAGATCAAGACCCTTGGCAAAGAGAGCTGCGTAATCTCTACGTCTCTCCTGTGATGGCTCAGGCACTGTTGCCCCATTTCACTGATTTGGCCACCAACGCCCCAGACATGTCCAAGGTACTGCGTGCACAGTTCCCAGAGGTCAAAGACATCACCAATGACGAGATGGTCGATGCGGTCATAGATGCCCTGGAGCGCAATGGTCAGCTGCCGCTCACACTGATCGTGCTTGATGAGGTGCAGCAGTATGTGGGGGGAGATGAAGACCGCGCCTTTGATGTGCAAGAGGTGATTGAAACCTGCTGCAAGGCGAGCCGCTTTAAATCACGCCTGCTATTTGTCGCCACCGGGCAAAGTGCGCTAAGTGACACTCCCAACTTGCAACGCCTGATGGGCCGCTTCGTGGTCACAGTGCAATTGGCAGATACCGATGTGGATGCAGTGATCCGCAAAGTGATCCTGCAGAAAAAAGAGAGTGCCAAGGGGGCAGTCGAGGATCTGATCCAGAAAAACCTGGGCGAGATCAGCCGCCATCTGCGGGGCTCTAAGTTTGAACATCAACGGGATGACGAACAGTGGATGGTAGCCGACTATCCGTTGTTGCCGGTGCGTCGCCGTTTCTGGGAAAAGTTGCTGCCAGCGCTGGATAAAACCGGCACCGGCTCACAGCTGCGTAACCAACTGCGAATCACCCATGAGGCAACCCGTTATGGGGCAGAAAAGCCGCTTGGCTGTCTGATCCCGGCCGATTTTATTTACGACCAAATCGTCAACGATCTGGTCAATAGCGGGGTGGTGGGGCAAGAGATCTATGCCGAGATTGGCAAGCTCAAAGATGGCTCGCCCGAAGAGATCCTGCAGGGGCGGATCCTCTCCCTCATCTTGATGATCAGCAAATTGCCGAGCGAAATTGACTACGGCATTCACGCCAGTGCAGAAACCCTGGCTGACTTACTGATCGAAGATTTGGAGAACGAGAAACATGACCTGCGGCCACGGGTCAATGCGGCGCTGCAGGCGTTGGAAAAGGCTTCGCTGATCATGGCGGTGCAGTCTGCAAGTGGCGTTGAGTATCGCCTGCAAACGGCCGAGAGCCAGGCTTGGTATGACATGTATCGCCAGCAGCAAGCGGAGCTTCGTGCCGATCCAGCGCGACTCGATGGCCTGCGTAATCAACTGGTGCACACCATAGTGCGCAAGTTGGTAAGCCAAGTGCGCCTTACCCAAGGCCAAGTGGCAGAGGGGCGTACCCTGAATGTCGCGTTCGATGATGAGTTGCCTAAAGATGCACAAGAGAAGCTCTATGTCTGGGCACCGGCATTACCAGAGCGGCAGCTCCAAGAGCTGGCGCGTGCCGATAGCGCAGATAATGGCACCCTTTACCTTTACATCCCCTCTGATCGCAAGAGTGCCCTAAACGCTGCCATCGTTGATAAACAAGCGGCGACCATGACACTGGACGTCAAACAAAATGCGGTGATGACCGAAGCGGGCAAAGAGGCGCGTGCCGCCATGATGTCGAGTCAGCGTAATGCCGAAGCCGAGGTCAAACGCCTGACTGCTGAAATGGAGGGATTGATGTGGCTGCGCCTCTCCGGTGGCAGTGAAGTGGGGGGCGATACGTTGGTGGCGCAACTGCAAGCTGGGGCAGAAACGGCCTGCGTGCGCCTCTATCGCAACTTCGATATGGCCGATCACAAGGAGTGGGCCAAGGTCTACACCCGTGCCAGCCAGGGGGATGCCGATGCGCTAGAAGTGATTGGCCACCAGGGTGAGGCGCAAAACCACCCGGTTTGTCGTGAGATCAGAAAGTTTATCGGAGTGATGAAAACCGGCAGTGAAGTGCGCGAACACTTTGGTAAAGCCCCTTACGGCTGGTCCCGTGACGCCATTGATGGCGCACTCTTTGCCATGTTGGCAGCTGGCGTACTCAAAGCCAGCGATGCCAAACTCAATGCCACCGATGCGCGCAGCCTGGAGCGCGCCCAGGTCGGCCCGACCCAGTTTCGCCCCGAAACGGCCACCATCGGCAAGGTGCAACTGATCAAGGTGCGCAGTTTGATCAACAGCTTGGGGGTGAGTTGTAATGCCGGAGAGGAGAGCAGCAAGCTTGCCGATGCATTACAACAGGCCAAGGCGCTGGCTCGCCGTCTGGGGGGAGAGGCTCCCTTGCCACTACCCCCCTCAACCCAGCAACTCGATGAGCTATTGGTGCTCTCGGGCAATGATCAACTGCTCGCAGCTTTCGAAGGCAAAGAGGCACTGCAAGCCGAATTCGAGAGCTGGAAAGCGCAGCTTGAGCTGGTGGCCGAGCGCAAAGAGCAGTGGGACAACCTGCAAGGTCTGCTGCCCTACTGCCGTGAACTGGCGGTCTCTGGCGAGCTGAATCAAGAGTGTGAGGCGCTGCGTGCCGGTCGTACCCTGCTGCAAAGCCCCTCACCGGTGCAGCCGCTACTCAACAAAGCCATAGACGCGTTGCGTAATGCCATCATGGCGCACTGTGACCGCTATGAGCAGGAGTACCAGGCTTGCTACCGCGAACTCGACAGTGACCCCAGTTGGGCAAAGCTCACCAGCGATCAGCAGAGCCAACTACTCGCCAAGCACGGCATCGCCCAATTACCCAAGCTGAAACTGGGCAGCTTGCAAGAGGTGCAACAGAGCCTGGATAACTGCTCCTGGCAGAGTTGGAACGATCGCATTGCCGCCTTGCCCTCTTACTTTGCCAAAGTTCTCAATGATGCAGTCACCCTGCTCAAACCCAAGGTGCGTAATATCTCGCTGCCCAAGCCGCTGATTGAATCAGAACAAGATCTGAAAGCCTGGCTGGCCCAGGTGGAGGAGCAGGTGCGCAGCGAACTGGCCCAAGGTAACCCGGTGCGCGTCAGCTAGTGAGCAACGCAAACCCAAGATAACCAATATATAGAGCGCAGCGGCACGTTGGCCGCTGCGCTTTTTAACCGAATATCCGCATTCAATTTAAGGCCCATAGGGCTGCCGAGTCACCCTTATCGAGCCATACCGCGACAAAAGGTATAAGACAACACCATGAGACAAGCCCTGGATAAGCCCCTAAGAAGTCAGCTGGAAAGCACCGTCCTTGCTGCCCGTGAGGTAGTTGAAACCGCCTGCCGGGAAGAGATTGAGCGCTTGGGGGTGGGTGATGCCACTGTGCCCGCCTTTCTTAACGACGGGCAGCGCAAGCTGCGTAACCGCCTGCGGGCCCATGCCCGCCAGCTGGGCGACCCGCTTCACGATAATGGCAAGCAAGAGACCGCTCACCTGCTGGCCGAGATGGCCTACGAGCAGTTGCACCGCATGTTGTTTGCCCGTTTTCTCGAGCAAAACGACCTGTTGATGTATGACGCTTATACCCCGGTAACCCTGGATGAGTGCGCAGAGCTGTTAGAAGAAGAGACCGATTGCGCCAGCGCCTGGGAGCTGGCAGGGCGACTGGCAGCCAAAATGTTGCCCCAGGTGTTTAGGGTTGATTCCCCCGTGCTGGCGGTGCGCCTGCCCATCAACCATCAGCGCACCCTCGAAGGATTGATCATAGCCCTGTCACCGGCGGTGTTCGAGGCGCAAGACAGCCTGGGCTGGTGCTATCAGTTCTGGCAGAGCAAGCGTAAAGAGGAAGTCAACAAATCCGGCGCGCCCATCGGGGCCGATGAACTTAGCCCGGTTACCCAGCTCTTTACCGAGCCTTATATGGTCTCATTCCTCTTGGATAACGCCCTGGGGGCCTGGTGGGCCAAACGTCGTCTCACCGATGATCACCTGCGTCATGCCAGCGATGAGCAGGAGCTCCGCGAGCGCGCCGCGATCCCGGGCCTGCCCCTCTCTTACCTGCGCTTTGTTAAAGTGACGGATGCCCAAGGGGAGCGCTGGCAACCGGCCGGTGGTTGGTACGACACCTGGCCTCAAAATATCAGCGAACTAAAAACCCTCGACCCTTGCTGCGGCTCCGGCCACTTCCTGGTGGCGCTCTTTTTGATGCTGGTGCCGATGCGCATGCACCTGGAAGGGTGTGATGCCAATACCGCCATCGAGCGGGTGATCACGCAAAACCTGCATGGTCTCGAGCTGGATGGCCGCTGCATCGAGATTGCCGCCTTTGCCCTGGCGCTCGAAGCTTGGCGATTCCCCAATGCCGGTGGTTATCGGCCACTACCTGCCTTGCAGTTGGCTTGCTCCGGGCAAGATGTGCTGGCCGCCAGCAATGAGTGGCAACAGCTTGCCAAACAAAATCCAGAGCTCGAACCTGCCCTCGCTTGGCTAATGCGCCAGTTTAGCGATGCTCCTGTGCTGGGTAGCCTGATCGATATCAAGCGTGCCCACTATGAGGGTAAGGGTGAAGGTGCTCCGACCCCCTGGCAGCAACTGCTCGATGCCCAAGCCCAAAGTGATGATGAAAGTAAAGATGCCAGCGTCGCTGCCCAAGGCTTGGCCCTGGCAGCTAAGTTGCTGGCGGGGAGTTATCATCTAGTGGCCACCAACGTGCCCTACTTGGGGCGTGGTAAGCAGTGCGCCGTGCTGCAAGATTTTTGTGACGAGTACTACCCGGAAGCCAAAGCCGATCTGGCCACCGTATTTTTGGAGCGCTGTCTCGATTTTAATCCCCAGGGCGGCAGCTCAACTATCGTCTTGCCGCAAAACTGGTTATTTTTGACCAGCTATAAGAAATTCCGCGAGAAGTTATTGACCGAGCAGACCTGGAATCTGCTTGCCCGTCTTGGGCCAAGAGCTTTTGAAACTATTTCTGGTGAGGTGGTGCAAGCAATTTTACTTGTCATGTCAACCGCGCCGAATAAAAACAACCATTCAATGTTTGGTGTCGACATTTCTAATGAAAAACATGCAAGAAATAAGTCACGTGAGCTTATAGTGAAACGGCTAAGCGATGTCGTGCAATCATCTCAACTCAGCAACCCTGATTATCGAATAATGCTTAGCAATGAAATACATGCCAATTATCTAGAGGATGTTTCCGCTGGTGTGCATGGTCTTGGAACAAAAGATTCGTTGATGTTTATCAGGTTTTATTGGGAGCATCCATCAATTATTGGTGATTGGGAGTTCATGCAGTCTTCTAGTAAAAGTGATGCTTTTTGGGGGGGGATGGAAAGCGCAATTTGGTGGCAAAAAGGAATAGGCGAGTTACATAAAAGAGCAAAAGATGGGATGGCCATTTTGGCTGGAAATATGGCTCACGGCAAACCTGGCGTCCTTATTTCTCAAGTGCAAAATCTTCGCGCATGCTTGTATCATGGCTCTTTGTTTGAAAAAAATGCGGCTGTTGTTTCATTTGATGACCCGAACATTTTGCCAGATATTTGGTCGTATTGTGAAACAGCTGAGTATAGAAATGCAGTACGGGAGATAGATCAGAAGATTGCAGTTACCAATAAGACATTAGTGAAAGTTCCATTTGACCACTCATATTGGAAGGGCGTTGCGTCTTTCAAATATCCCAACGGCCTACCAAAACCCTACACAAATGACCCAACCCAATGGATCTTCCACGGTCACCCTTGTTCCTCCGTTATTTGGGACGAAGAGAGCAAATGGACCAAAGGGGGGGCTGTGCGCTTTGATGAGACTGTACTGCAAGTAGCGGTAGCGCGCCTGCTAGGTTATAAGTGGCCAGCCGAGCTGGATAAAGAGATGGAGCTGGCCGATGAGCAGCGCCAACTGGTCGATGAGGTTGCCAGGCTCAACATGTTTGCCGATGAAGATGGCATCGTCTGTTTGCCTGCTGTGCGCGGTGAAGCCCCAGCCCATACCCGGTTGGAAAAATTGCTGGTGGCGGCCTACGAGGATGACTGGAAAAGTGGTGCCCTGGATAAGTTGCTGGCCGCCGTGGGCAGCAAGAGCCTGGAGCTTTGGCTTCGCGACAAGTTCTTCGAGCAGCACTGCAAGCTGTTCCAACATAGACCCTTTATCTGGCATATCTGGGATGGCCTAAAAGGTGGCTTCTCCGCCCTGGTCAACTACCACAAGCTCGACCGCTCCGGCTTAGAGCGACTGATCTACACCTACCTGGGTGACTGGATCCGCATTCAGGAGCAGGGGGTAAAAGAAGCGCGCGATGGCGCCGAAGAGCGCCTCACCGCAGCCAAAAACCTGCAACAGCGCCTCGAGGCCATCTTGGCAGGTGAAAAGGGGCTCGATATCTTTGTGCGCTGGAAGCCCCTGGCCGAACAACCCATCGGTTGGGAGCCGGATCTCAATGATGGTGTGCGCCTGAATATCCGCCCCTTCCTCAAAGCGGCCGATGTCGGCAAAAAAGGCGCCGGGATCTTGCGCTTTAAGCCCAATATCAACTGGAACAAGGATCGCGGTAACGACGTCGCCTCCGCCCCTTGGTACACTCTGGGCTTGCAATACGGTGAAAAAGAGGGGGCGCGTATTAACGATCACCACTTGTCGCTAGCAGACAAACGCGCCACCAGAGCAAACCAACCGGAATGATGGAAGCCCTATGATCGATACGCTCAAGACGGTCAATGTTGGCCCTGCCCCTACCTTGTCGTTGGCCTTTGGCCAGCGGCTCAATCTGCTGACCGGCGATAATGGCTTGGGTAAGAGCTTCTTGCTGGATATCGCCTGGTGGGCATTAACTCGCCGCTGGCCAGCTGAGATCAACCCTAAGCTCACCACAGGGCGTAAAGCACAGCCTGGTGTGGAAGGGGAGGCGAGCATCAGCTTTTCATTTACTGCCAAGAGCAAGCGCGAAGAGTACCAGAGTACCTTTGCCCGCCGTGAACAGAGCTGGACCGGCCGCCCTGGGCGGCCTGCTAACCCTGGCCTGGTGCTCTATGCCATGGCTGACGGTAGTTTCGCGCTGTGGGATCCATACCGTAACTACTGGCGCACCCAGGGAGAGCTCGATATTCAAGAACGTCTGCCCGCTTATGTTCTTAGCCCTAGCGAGGTATGGGATGGCCTAGCCAGTAGCGATGGCAGTTGGCTGTGTAATGGCCTTATTCGCGATCTGGCCAGCTGGCAAAAAGAGAAAGGGGCGGCATTTAAGCACCTGAAAGCGGTACTTAAGGCGCTCTCCCCTTCTCCTGATGAGATCCTGACCCTGGGAGAGCTGACCCGGATCAGCCTGGATGATGCGCGGGATATCCCGACCATCCGCATGCCGTACCATAAAGATGTGCCTGTGGTGCACGCCTCATCAGGGATGCGGCGTATCTTAGCCCTGGCCTATCTGTTGGTGTGGGCCTGGCAAGAGCACCAGCAGGCGGCCAAGCAACTGGGTGAACCGGTGACACCCCAGATCACCTTCTTGATCGACGAGATTGAATCTCACCTGCATCCCAGTTGGCAGTGCAGTATAGTGCCCACCTTGCTCAGCGTCATGGGACTGCTTGATAAACAGGCCAAGGTGCAACTGATTACCGCGACCCATTCTCCCTTGGTAATGGCATCGGTTGAGCCGCTGTTTGATGCCAGCCAAGATGCCTGGTTTGATCTGGATCTGGCCCAAGGCGAGGTGAGGCTTACCCGGCGCGATTTTGAAAAGCAGGGGGATGTCACCAGTTGGTTAACTAGCGATGCCTTTGACCTACCCAGTGGGAGACCGAAAGAGTACGAACAGTTGATCAAGCAGGCTTCGACGCTCTTGGGGCAAGCGGCTCCGGATCCCCAGGCGCTCGCTGCCATGTATCAGAAATTGCTGCTCGCGTTAAAGCCGACCGATGAGTTTCTGTTTCGCTGGCGCGCCATCTGCGATAAGAAGGGTTGGCCGTTATGATCCCGGTGTCATTGCAACCTGAGCCTGCCGATTTTGATGCCAGAGTTCGCCAGCCGGGGCTCGATTGGTTAGCCACTCATGGCATAGCGCTCAATGCCCCACCGCCAGTGGTATCGGATTTGCCCAACTATTGGACACGCTCTAACAAGCAGTTGTGGGATACCTACAGCGGTGTTTGCGCCTATTTGGCGATCTATTTTGAGTGGGTTATTGGCGCGGCCTCGACCGACCACTTTGTGGCCAAATCACAGAATGCCGGGGATGCCTATGAGTGGGATAACTACCGTCTAAGCGCCCTTGGTCCGAACCGCAATAAGAATAAGTTTGATGATGTGCTAGACCCCATCGGTTTGGCCCCTGAGACCTTTATCATCAACTTTGCCAATGGCGAGATTGCGGTCAATCATGCGCGTTATCCTGCCGGAACACCGCATGCCGATGCCGCCGCCGAGACCATTACCCGTCTCAAGCTCGATAGCCCGGAGCATAATCAGATGCGCGCCCGGCATTATGACAACTACTTGAAAAATGACTGTTCGCTCGCTTTTTTACAACACCACTCTCCGTTTGTTCATGGCGAGCTGATCCGCCAGGGGTTGGCTTAAGCCTTAAGGCGCGAAACAGAATCGAGAATTCCATGCAAGTTATCGACTATCTGGTTACTCAATTGCGCGACAGCGCGCGTTACAACTCTCAGGTGCAGGTACCGCCCGCAGTGGTGCTCTGGACCGATGAAACCCGGCAGTGGCAAGCTGCCATGCCGATTATCAAGCGCTATTTACCCGAGCTGCTCGAGCTGGGGGATTATCGACCCGCCGAGCGCACCGGTCCTGCCATTTGGCTAAAATGCATGATTGCAGGTACTGCATCAGAGCAATCCCTGCCTACTGATACCATCCCGATCCTCTATCTGCCCGGCGTCAGTCGCAAAGATTTGCGTGCCATCGACCAATGCTCTCTTGCCTTGCAACCTCTTGCCGAGTTGCAATATCGCGGCTGCTGGTGGGCCTATAACACCGCCGGTCGTGATTGGAGCGTGGGCTCTTTTTTAAGTAATCCCAAGGTGGGGTTGCAGCTCGATGTCGCCAAAGATGGTAAAACCCAGCAAGCGTTGCTTGAGGTGTTGCCTGATCTGCTGGAAGCCCAGGCCGCCAGTTTGCAGGGCAAACGGTTAGAAACCAGCGATCTCTATGCGTTGGCGGGGGGCGACCCAATCCGCAATGTGCTGGCTTGGCTCAATGAGCCTGAGGCCATCCAAAAGGAGTGGCAGCAGAGCAACCGCTGGCAGCACTTCTGTGGTCAGAGCCAAGATGCATTTGGCGTTGATCCTGCCAACATTGAGATCTCCTCGTTGTTACCGCTGCTGTGTGATGCACAGGGACCTTGGCATGCGGTGTGGGAGCGTTTTAACGAGACCGCCGCACACCACTCTTCATTGATTAAGTCACTGCATCAGGTGCCGCCCAGCGAATTGCTTTTTGAGTCAGCCCGTTATCCCTTTTGCAATCAGCATGAAGAGCAACGGCTGGCGCAGATGCTCACCACCTTGGTTAACGAGGAGGTAGCAACCATTCGTAACCACCTGGCGTCGCTTAACGCTGAGCATGCAGCCCGGCGTGAGTGGTTGTGGGCAGGGATCGGACTCTCGCCTTGGGCAATGTTGCTTGATCCATTAAGCCAGTTAAGTGAACTGACTCGTCAACCATTGGGTGGGCCGGATATTGAGACCATGGCCAGCTATTACCAGGAGAAGGTATGGCAGACCGATGATCTTGCCCTGCAGGTGATGGCCTTGGCGAGCGATAGCGCCATGGAGCAGGTGGCCGCCGCGCTGCTTGGCAAACTCTATACCCCTTGGTTGGAAGCGGTGACCCTGCACTTCCAGCACTTGGTGAAGAGCCAGGGTTATCCGGGTGGTCAGGGAGCGCAAGAACCGATCGGAGCATACCAGGGGGCCAGTACCGTACTCTTTTTTGTCGATGGGCTGCGTCTTGATATGGGCCATCGTCTTATGGATCTCTTGGCGCAGGCTAACCTTCATACCACCTTGAAAACCCGCTGGAGTGCCCTCCCTAGTCTGACGGCGACAGCGAAAGCGGCAGTGACGCCCCTTAGCCCCTTGTTAAGCGGGGGTCTGGAAAGCGACAAATTTGTCCCGCAATTTGCCGACAGTGGGGCTGATTTCTCGAGCCATCATTTCAAGAAAGGGCTAGCCCAAGCGGGTTGGCAATATCTGGAAGGGCACGACTGTGGAGAGCCAGAACAAGGTAAGGCTTGGGTACAGTGTGGTGACCTGGATAATCTTGGACACGAGCGTCAGCAGAGCCTGCCGAAATTCATCGATCATGCCTTAAAGGGAGTGGTTGAGCGGATTGTGAGTCTGTTGGATGCCGGTTGGACCAGGGTACATGTGGTGACCGACCATGGCTGGTTATGGAGTCCAGGGAAGCTACCTAAAGCAGAGCTGACCAAACACATGACGGAACTGCGCACGCCACGCTGCGCCATTTTGAAAGGTAATGGCCAAAGTGATTACCTGCAATGCCCCTGGCATTGGAACCCTGCAGTGCGAGTAGTGATGGCCCCCGGGATCAGTTTGTTCCAGGCGGGGGATTACTACAATCACGGTGGTGTGAGTCTGCAGGAGTGTTTAACGCCAGAGCTGATTGTATCTAACAACAATAAATAACAATGAACGGAGGCAAAGGGATTTTATGAACAAAGAGCGCAATACTGTTTTTGATACGGACTTTGTCTCTGTCTTTGGTACTAAAATTGCAACCCTGTATAAGGAGGCTATTGAGTATCAACAGGTACTGCCAGACGTATCTCTGACGCGTTTTAGACAAATATTAGAACTGTGGTGCACAGAACTGGCGAGGAAGAACAATCTCTATGGAACAGACGATTTAACACTGCGTGACTTTATCGACTTTCTGTACAGTGAGCGTATATTTAGTCGGACTGTCAAAGATAATCTACATAAGGTAAGGCAACTTGCAAATAATGCAGTACATGCCAATAAAGAGTTGCCGCATGATAGTCAGCGTAATGAACTAATATCGTCATTTGTTCAAGCAAGATCATTGTTTAGTTCATTGTTAACGGACTTATCTGAGCCGCTCTTATCATCTACCACTAACGTGGTAATTATTGATGGTGAGTTAAAAATTGTTGAAGAAAAAGAAATGATATACAAGGCGTTCTTTTCCGACAATGCAAAAGATAAGTTTTTGGGCGGTAAGGCAATCAGTGCTCTTCATGATGCATACTTTCAAAAGCTACCCACTACATTTGTAACTGAACGTCAAAATATCCATCTTTCGAGTCATGATGAAATTGCCTTGCAATTGTATTTAGCTGCGATCGAACTGGATGCTGAATTAGATAAAGTGTCAGTCAATTTATGGTGTAACAAAAAAGAAAGAGAAGAGCTGGTTCATTCTAGAGCAAGGCCTGAATACAACTATGAATTTGCGTTATTAGTTGCCGACAGGCCGGATGATGACCCCTATAAGCAGAGAGCATTCACCGCATTAAGGTCTGCCGCAAGGAAAAATCATCAACCTTCTCAAGCGTTACTTGGGGCTCTTTTATATAATTCTGGGGCTTATGTTGAATCCTTCAATTTACTAAGGCCAGCAAGTCTAGATGGTGACTTGTTGGCATTGAGACAACTATATTTTTATTATAGTGAAGGCAAGGCCTGTGATAAAGATATGTTATTGGCAACTGAGTATGCAGAGAAAGCAATTGAACTCGGATGTACTCAGACGATGTATGCCTATGGTAGGGATTTATTCGAAGGAAATAATGTAGGGCTAGATAAGATAAAAGGCAGTGAGGTGATAAAGAAAGCAGCAGATATGGGAGATAAACAAGCAACTACATATAGCCAGATGCTTATAGAAAATGATCTCCCTAAAATATTGGCTGATGGGTTTAGTAATATTCTTGATATTTTTAATAAAAGATTTTTGACTGGTAGTGGGTTCGTTGATTTTGAGGATGGGAGAAAGATTGGTGTAAATGATAAATGTCCATGTGGTTCAGGTAAAAAATATAAAAAATGCTGTAAGATATAACCTCTAAGAAGGCAGAGAAGGGTCTCTGCCTAATCTTATCTAAAGATTGATTGATTAGCTATTTGTGACTCAGTGACATGCCTATCTTTGTTTCCATCACTTACATCTTGAATTACTCCGCGCTTAAAAAAAACGATGATGGTATCATTATAGTCAATCTCTAGGACCGCAGATAACTCAATAAGGTCATCTTCATCCATGGTGCGCTTATAGGCACTCTGTTGCCGTGATAAGTTATATACACTGAAAATTGTCGCCATCAATCGCTTGCTATCTGTGCTCTCACCACCACCAGGATTGACAACCTGGTTAAATACTAATGGCTCACCCTGAGCAAGGGTTCTAATAAATGATAAAGTTCGTGCTTTGGCACAACTATCGGTAAAGTCATTGTAGGTGGCGCCATTGACCCACTGTGCCTTGATCCAGTTTTGATGTTCCCCTCGCAAAGCCCGGCCACTTTTTATAAACGGTCCGCCGTCTTTAAGATACTCATCTCGAATAAGTCTGATAGCTTCTAATTCATCGTTATCGAGTTTGTAGTCGCTAAAGTCTGGCTCAATTTCATGCAGTTTTGCTGGGACTATGCGATAACGCTCAGTTAAATAGATAAACTGGTCTGGCTGGATAGTGGTTTTTACGGAATGTTCGACACTACTGCTAATGGTGAGACCACGGTCAAAACCTGCGACATCATAAAGCTCGCAGATATGTTCAAACTGAGCGTGTAAGGTTGAAAAGTCACAGTGCTCAGATTGAGACTAAAGATGATCCAGTAATTCACTGTATGCACCGATCGCATCAAGGTTAGTATAATGGATTGCCTTGATGTTGTTATGGTAGGCACATGCTCGACCAATATTGGCTTGGACGATTTCCGCTATATTTGAGATGGTGCTATCCCAGCTGTTAATTAGCTCCTCTTTCATTTTGGAACCGAAGTTTATTCCTGCTCGAAAGCCAGCCACAGTAATGGCAATGAGTTTACTATCAAAGAGGCTGGCCGCATCATAAGCGTATTTGAAGTCTTGAATCGAGCTAATTTCATGTTCTTCGACGCCAGCTAGTTTTTGGCCAATAATAAAAATCTGGTCCTCTGCAATGCCTTGCTTTATCAGTATGGCTTTCACTGAAGCTGCAGCACCACTTTGTACCCTAACGACGCTCCAACCAGGGCCTTGATGTTCAAGAAATTGTCTGACGAATCGTCTTCGTAATAGCGAGTCTTGGCAAAAATCGCGCTGTGTCGGATCGAGCTTCACGATCTGATGATGCTTGTGCATACTCCGAATACCGTGGTAGTCAGAGCTTGTTTTGTGAAATACCAGTTGAGTGTGGTACTGATGTTTTAGAATTGAGTCAGCGCCAGCGGCATAGAGAGCGCTAAAAGGTGTTGCAGAGATAAATGCAATCTTACAATCGCTATTTTCACTATCAAGGTAATTGAATACATCGCTGTAGCGAACGCCATCTTGATGAGTGCCGTAATGGCATTCATCAATGATGATCAATCGTGGTTGTTGATGCTTAAACTCGGATGCCAGGGTAAGCCTGAAATTCGTGAAATTACTCACGACCATGTTGGGGCATGCAGCGAAGTCAGATTTGGCTTGCTCTAACAGAGCAAGGTCAGCCATCGTGACCAAGTACAAGGTATCTTTTAACTTGCGACGCTCACATAAATCACTGTCAGATAGTGAATTCCGCTGCAGACAACTGAGTGCTAAGGCAATACCAGACTTTCCTGATTGCATCTCTGCCGCGATGACCACTGCTCTTGATCCATTATCGAAATGACGAAAAGCACGCTGCGCCGCATTTATCTGATGTGAGAAGGTATTACCAGATAGTGCTGATGCAACTTTTTCTCTATGCCGTGTTACCTGATTGTTCATGTGATTATTTAACTCACTGAAGCGTTGCGCTGTTGCTCAGAAAATTGCGACTCATCATGGATGATAGTTTCATTTTCTGGCAGTTCATTGGCGGCGGCTTTCATACGGCTTGCCTCGGCATTATATTCCCCACGCTTATAGAGTACGAACATGGTGTCATCGTGCTCTATATCAAAATGATCACACATTTCATGAACATCATCTTCAGTCATGACCCATTTTCTGACATTGTTGCGTCGAGACATGTTATAAATACTGAATATGGTTGCTGTGACGAGATTTTGCTCCGTGTATTCACCAGAACCAGGCATTACAATGGTATTGAACTCTAGTGGTGATTTATCATCTAGTTGCTTTGTGAACTTTATAGTCCTTTCTTTCATCGTACCCTCTTTTAGGGCTTTTTCTTTATTATCATAAGTATCGCCATTGACCCATTGTGCTTTCACCCAGTTCTTCTTGGCTCCACGTATTGCACGAGAAGACTTTACCGATGGACCAGAATCTCTGAGTAGCTCTTCACGTAGCAGTGCTATGGCCTGCAGGATTAATTTATCCTCGGTGTGTTGTGTGAAGTCGTAATCAGAATCAAACAGCTTGGCTGGCACGGCAACATAACTGTCTGTCATGTAGGTTTCAACATCACCTATGGGGCGACGCCGCTTGTTTTTGACGGTTAATCCTACATCCAAACCATTAACATTAAACTCTTGACATACATCTTCAAAAAATTCTTTGAGACCATCAAAATCAGAGGCGGCGTGTTCACTGGTATTCTTATCAAGGTAATCCAGGATTGCCCCATAGGCTTGTGCCGCATTAAGGCTTGTGAAGTGATGTGCTTCTCGATTGTCATGGTACCCACAGGCTCTGCCAATGTTAGCTTGTACCACAGCTGTGACACTGGTTACTGTGCTGTCCCAGGTGGCAATGAGCCGCTGTTTCATATCTTGACCAAAATTAATCCCAGCGCGGCAGCCAGCAACAGTAATAGCAATGAGCTTTTCGTCAAAGTCGATGCACTCATCGAACTCTTTTTTAAATCGCTCAATGGTAGTTAATTGGTCTTCTGGGACACCACTGAGATCTTTGCCAAGAATATGAACATTCTGATCTGCAAATCCGGCTTGGTGAGGATGATGTTCTCCCCATCCAGCGGTTGCACCAGCAAGTCGCTGAAAAAGCGTAGCGCCTCTTCGGGGGCGACGGGTCGTTGTGCCAGCGCCTTGGTCTGGACTTTGAACTCATCCCAATGAGAAAGCCCCAGCCCGAGCGGCTCTTTGACGGCAGCCGCATCGAACTGAGTGGAGTGGGGTACCTTGATGGCACCGGTAGCACCGCGCAGTGCCATCTGCAGGGTGTTGTTGCAGACCACTCGCAGCGAGGTGAACTGCGCCGTGGTGCAGAGCGTGCCATCGCAGCTGGTTGCCAGCAGCAGATAGGATTTAACCAAGTCACCGCCTGATAGCTTGAGATCCTGACCGGTCTTGGCCAGTGCCCACAGCTTGCGGCCGCCTTTAAGCGAGCCTGCGGTCTCCAGCTCAAAGCCACCGGCTTCCACCAGATCTTGATAGAAGTGCAGCACCTCGTGAGGCTGTACAACGTTGTAGCGGCTTGAGACCACTGACAGAGGGGCGAGGGTATCGGAGCGATAAGCACCTTGCTGTCGCTGTAGGGGCGGATATGCAGCGCGTCAGAGGCGACGTTAAACATCACGTCGCTCTGCTCGATGGTCCAATCCATCCCGGCTGCCTGTAGCCAGATATCGAGGGATTGTTGCGGGGGCAAGACATTGCCAAGGCCATGCCAAGGGGTTTGGCCAGTGTAGGCCATGGTGTCGATCAGGTGAGCCATGGGAGATCTCCAATGAAAAAGGGACTGCATAGAGCAGTCCCTTGGGTAGGTTCATGGAGATAATATATATCCGAATTTAATTAAAATAAGACTCATTTACCTTTTTAGGTTTCTAGCTATGGAATGCGCGCTGTGGTACCCCAAGCCAAAAACGACCAAGGGGTTGGCACCATGACGATGCCAACCCCTTGTTTTATATGGTGCTCCCGACTGGAGTCGAACCAGTGGCCTGTCCCTTAGGAGGGGACCGCTCTATCCTACTGAGCTACGGGAGCCTTGTGGCGGGCATTATACAAGAAGCCGCTCCCTTTTAAACCCTTGATTCTTATTCCAATACTGCCAAATCCCCGATCTGGATGTTAAACGGCGAATATTTGTTCTGACTGCTGATGATGGCGCCGTCCTCGAATACCTGTACCACTTCGAACAGGCCGTCGGCCGGGTTGCGCATCATGCGTGACTTGCCATAGGGGTCGATGAAGTCGGCGCTGTGCTGGATGCGGAACTGATCCCCCAGCCTGACGCCGTTGCGCCGGCCCAGGTTGATGTGGGGGCCGCGTTCGTTCTGGCCTATCACCCGGGCGGTGACCGGGGCGCAGTTGAGCTGGGCTACCAGATCCTGCACCGCCTCCTGCAACTGATAGTTCACCTCCTGGCCATAGCTGGACTGCCAGAACTGGCCGCTGCTGCTGCCTATCTGATCCCGCTTGCCGAAGGTCCAGTTGGCGCGGCCCTGATACTCCTTGCGGCTGAGCAGGCTGCCGTTGATGCCGTCGAACAGGTAGAGCTGCATGCGAAAGTTGCGGATGGGGTCTTCGTACCAGCTGGTCAGCTGGTTGCCCTGGGGCTCGATGGAGAGGTCATCTATGCTGCCGAGCACCAGATACTGGCTGTCGGTGCGCAGGCTGAGGGCCTTGATCTCCTCGAGGGCGCTGCGATCCCCCTGTTGCAGGTGGAGCGGGTCTATGCGCAGGTTTTCGTCCAGCCACTGGCGCACGGCCACCCCTTGCGGCGCGTTGGCCAGGGTCTCGAACATGCGACGGGACAGGTTGGCGGGCATGTCGTCGAGGGCGCCGTAGCTCGCCTGATCCGGGTAGCGCAGTCGCAGCCTTACCAGCGTCAAATCCTTGGCGTAATGCTGGGTCTGGCAGATCTGGCGTTCGGCCTGGATATCGGCCTGTACCGTGATGTACATGCGGCCGTTGCGCACCTCTTCCCGCTTGAGCCGGTACTGGCGGATGTCGCCGCCGGAGCGGATCTGGATCTGCTCGGAGCGCAGGCTGCCGTTTTCCAGACGCTGGATGCTGGAGACGGCGGCGCCGCTCGCCAGCAGGGCCTGGCGCAGGGCGTCGCGGGTCGCCTGCTCGCGGGCATAGACCTCGTCGCCCCCCAGGATGGCGGCACTGCCCTGGGCTTCGATAAGCTCTGCCCGGACCGACAGGCTGGCCAGCAGCAGGGTTAACAGCAGCGGTAATTTCATGACAAACACCTTGAATATGCGGGTCGGCCCTCTCACCCCTGTTGAAGTGATGGCACCGGCCGATACAGACCACAGAACCGTGCGTTGCACAGCACACCGCAAATAATTAGCAAGATCCATGCCTCATTCCCGACTCAAGCTTTGGCCAGCCGAACCGATAACGAATCAGGTGCAGATACAGGAAAGGTATCCATGAACAAACTCTTCACGGCGTTGGCCCTCGCGCTGGCTCTGACCAGCTGTGGTTCCGACCCCATCAACCGGGAACAGGGTGATCCTCGCCAGGCCGCTGCTGGCATGGAGCTCAACTGGCTGGTGGCGCGCATGACCGATCAGCTGATGGAGCGCAAGTCGCTCACCACCCTGACCGAGCCCATCGCCGTCTCCTCCTTTGTCGATCTCGATACCCTGCAGGACACCAACTGGATGGGGCAGCAGATCGAGGAGAGCTTTATCTACGAGCTGAACCGGCGCGGGGAAGTTGTGGTGGATTTCAAGATGACCGGCAGCATCAAGGTGACCCCGCAGGGTGATTTCGTGATGAGCCGCAACTACCGGGATCTCTCCCCCCGGCTGCCCATCTCCCGCATCCTGACCGGCACCTTCAGCCGCAATGGCAAGGGGATCCTGGTCAATGCCCGCATCATAGATCTGCGGACCAAGATGGTGGAGACCACGGCCCAGAGCCTGATCCCGCAACAATACCTGTTCGGCGCCAACAATTCGTTTGGCCGGGCATCCATCAATCGCGGTTACCTGATGCGCGACAGCCAGGCTCGTCCCGGCGGCCATCTGGTCAATCTGACCCCCTGACAAGGAGTGAGCGCAATGAAGATCCTGTTCGGATGCCTGCTGGTCCTGCTGCTGACCGCGTGCAGCGGTGGCAATCGGGTGGTGAACTACGGCGGCGGCAACAACAAGCCCGATGACTTTCCGGTGCTCAAGGCAGTGGGTTACGCGGTGATCGACATACAGCCGGGGCCCTCCCAGTCCGAGAAGATGTTGCAGGCCATTCGCGCCTCCAAGATGGATGCCTACCGCGAACTGGCGGAGCAGCTCAATGGCCAGCAGGTGCGGGGCCAGAGCAGCTACAAGGACTTGACCCAGACCTCCAACTCGCTGGACGTGTCCGTGGCCGGCATGGTGCGTGGCGCCCGGGTGGTGGCCTCCTATCCCCGTGGCAATACCTATGCCACCGAGATGGAGCTCGATACCCGCGCCCTCTACAACATCAACCAGTTGATGGCCGGTCAGTTCTGACGGCGAGGCAGAAAAACAAAAGGCGAACATGATGTTCGCCTTTTTTGTTGGCAACGGTCAGTTGCCCATCAGTACCGGCGGCACTGTGGTCGGCTTGACGTCTTCGCTCGGGTAACAGCCCAGCACCTTGATGTAGCGGGTGATCTTGGTCAGCTCCATCAGCGCGGCCTGCATGGCCGGGGTCTGCAGGTTGGCGGACACATCCAGATAGAACATCTCTTCCCAGGGGTTGCCCTGCACCGGCCGGGATTCGAGCTTGGTCATGTTGATCTCGTTGTTGCGCAGCACCAGCAGCGCCTCCACCAGGGAGCCGGGCTTCTGGGAGGTGGACATGATGAGGGTGGTCTTGGCCGGAATTTGCGGTGCCACGTCGATGGGCTTGCGCGCCACTACGATGAAGCGGCTGTAGTTCTCCTTCTGGTTGGCGAGCTGCTCGGCCAGCACGTCCAGTCCGTACAGCTCACCGCCGGCCGCGCTGCCGATCGCCGCCGCCTCCGGACTTGCCAGCTCTTTCACCTTCATCATGGCGCTGGAGGAGGAGTCGCAGATCTCGTGGCGTGCCCCTTCCAGCTTGCTGAGGTAATGGGAGCACTGCTGGAATACCTGCGGGTGGGCATAGAAGGTCTTGATGCGGCCCAGTTCGGTCGGCACGGCGGTCAGGATGCAGTGCTCGATGGGGTAGGTCAGCTCACCGACGATGGAGAGGCTGGTGTGCTGCATCACGTCGTACACCTCGTTGATGGAGCCCGAGCTGGTGTTTTCGATGGGCAGCACCCCGAAGGCGGCACGGCCCGACTCCACCGCATCCAGCACCTCGCGGAAATTCTGGCAGTTCACCTCGATCACCTGATCCTTGTAGCGGGCCAGGTACTTGCGGGCGGCGAGGCTGGAGTAGGAACCGCGCGGTCCCAGGTAGGCGACGCTGGTCATCGGCTCCTGCTGCTCCGGGTTGAGCAGGCTCTGCAGATAGGCCTGCTGGGAGAGCACCGAGTCTTCGATGATGGTGTGGTAGATGCGGGTGATGTACTGGGCATCCAGCCCCAGCACACGCCCTTTCTGGATCAGGGCGACCAGCAGATCCTGCTCGCGCTGGGTGTCGCGGATGGGACGGGGATTGGCCTGCTTGGCACGGGCGACCTCTATGCTGAGGGTCTTGCGCTTGGCCAGCAGGGCAAGCAGCTCCTGATCCAAGCGGGTGATGTCTTGTCTGATCTCGTCGAGCGTAGCCATGGTGGTTCCCTATCCAAATAATCGAGTGTGGTAGCTGCAAAAAAAAGCCTCCGCTAGGGGAGGCTCGATTCGTCTTTGCTTTCTGTTCATGCGACGACAGGGCCTTCCCTCATGTGGGCCGGATAAACGAGAAAGCAAAGAGGAATGGTGCGTGCATGGGTCTGGTCCTTAAAATATCGTCATAACCATTAAGGGATTTGGGCCTGGGATGCAAGTAAAACTTGCCCGGGGGAGGTGAACGGGGCAGGGTATTTGCGTGTGCCGACGGGCTGTTCAAGCGCCATGTTGCGGCGGTTGGCTCGGAGGCAGAGGCATCAGGAGGAGGTCACAATGGCGATTATTTTCGATCTGGGACGGGTGGTGGTGAGCTGGGATCCGGTAGCCATAGTGCGCTCGGTGCGAGGGCCTGACGACGCCGAGGCGCTGGCGGAGCGGCTGTTCAACCACCCGGACTGGCTGGAGGTGGACCGCGGCACCCTGTCGCTGCACACCATGGCTCGCCAGGCGCAGGGGCGCACCGGCTTGCCAGCGGCCCAGAATCTCGCCATTTTGCAGGCGGTGCCCGCATCGCTCCTGCCGGATCCCGCTATGCTGACCCTGATAGAGACGCTGCACGGGGCGGGCCACCGTCTCTATGCGCTCTCCAACATGGGTCATGCCAGCATCGACTGGCTGGAGCAGCACGCATTCTGGCGCTTCTTCAGCGGCAAGGTGGTGTCGGCGCGGGTACGTATGATGAAGCCGGAGCCGGATATTTATCGCTATCTGCTGGTGTCGTTCGACCTGAAGGCCGACGAGTGCTTGTTCATCGATGACAGCCCCGCCAACGTGGCTGCCGCGCAGGCGCTGGGGATCGGGGGGCTGGTGTTTACTGATGTGCCCAGCTGTCGTCAGCAGCTGCTGTCGCTGGGCTATCTGCCCGGTTGAGCCGACAGTCTGGAGTGCTCAAGGAGACGTTATGGAGCATGGCCGGTTTCGCAATTGGTTGAGTCACTATCCGGATGCCGGCCTGCTGATCGCCTGCCTGGATGGCAGCGGTTACCAGCTCTGTGTCGAGGTCGACGGCGAGATGCAGTGCCTCACCGACAGCGAGGAGGGCAGGCTGACGTTCGGCTCCCTCGAGCAGGCGGAGGGCTTTTTGCGGGCCCATCAGGTGCATCAGGCGAAACTGCGGATTTATGATGCGCAACAGGATGAAAATGAGGGTAATTGGCAGGAGATGATCATTAAATTCTGATTTATCCCTCTCCTTTAAGGGTTTATTCAGGATTGTTGCGGCACAATGGCGACCAATTCATCATCCGGTGTAGTCGTTATGGATGCCAATATAGTTGTGCTGAATCGAGGATACGATCAGACCTTTCAGGCCAGGGAGCAGCAGCTTGTCGAGACCCTGGCCAGCTACGGCGAACTGGTGGTCTCCTTCTCCGGCCGACTGGAATCCTGCTACAGCATGGATTTGTGCCGCGCCAGCGGGGTCCGGATCCGGGCCCTCACCCTGGACAGCCCGACCCGCAGCCGCAAGGAGGTGGCGCGGGCCAAACGCTACTGCCAGCGCTACGGCATAGAGCAGAGAGTCATCAAGACCGACGAGATGATCTTCTGCGATCACCTGCGTCACCTCAACGAGGTGATAGACCCGGTACGCTACATCTGCCATCTCACCGCGCTTGAAACCGACTGGAGCCATCTGCCCATGCTGCTGCCTGCCCCGGTCGAGGAGTTGCAGGAGTATTTGCGCCGCTTCGGCAGCCTGCCGGCCAACACCCTCTGGCTGTTTGCCAAGCAGGGCATGACCCACAGGGACTTTCGTTACGGCTTCAACAAACGGCAGCTGGGGCGTTGGGGCAAGAGCGCCCATGGCTGCCTGAGTCGTCGCTTCTCCGATCCCGAGCTGGTGGACAAGCGCCATCTGCGCATGGTGGACATGGCGGAGCAGATGCTGGCCGACATGGGGCTGGAGGAGGCGCAGGTGTTCTTTCATACCCTTTCGGATCAGGCGACCACACTGGCACGGGTGCGCGTACCGCTGCGGCTGCGTGCCCAGGCATTCGACCTGCAACCGGACATTCTCAATGCCCTCAAGAGCACAGAGTTCGATCTGGTGACGCTGGACATGGTGCAGGAGGAGGATCGGCAGGAGCTGGCTTGCTGACGGCGGCGGCAGAGGGCAAGAACGTGAGTCGGGTCATAGGCAAGTCGGAGCCGACTCTTTATACTGACGCCCTTTTCCATCGACGCCGAGCCATCACCCTATGAAACCCTTGTCCCGCCTGCTGGTTGCCCTCTGTCTGTCGCCCTTGCTGGCACAGGCTGCGCCCCTGACCCAGGTCACCCTGCCGGATGGCCGCCAGGTGCAGCTCAACGATGACTTCACCTGGGAATACCTGCTGATCAAGCCGACGGCGAGCGGTGAGGTGGTCACGGGCGCGGTGGCCGTCCCCGTGCTGACCGAGCAGGCGATGACCAATCCGGATCTGCTGGCCCAGGCGGTCAAGGACGGGATAAGCGTCAAGCTCGACAAGATTGAGGGCTCGGATCCCCTGTCGCTGCAATTTTTGGTGAGCAACACGGGCAGCCGCAGCGTGGTGCGGGTGCGCGGCAGCGTCACCCTGTTCAGCGAGCAGGGTGCCCAGCTGGTCAAGCAGGAGGCCCGTTTCTGGGTGGGCGAGAACCGCCTGCCGGAGTCCTACCTGCGCAAGGGCCAGCAGCGTCCCTCCCTGGTGCTGGAGATGCCGCGCCCGGCCGGTCTGACCGGCAAGCCCCTGGTGCGGGTCGAGATTGAGGAAGTGGAGTTCCGCTAACCCCTCGCCACACAGACACCAGCTGCCAAACAGGCTCCATCACCGAGCCTGTTTGGGTTCAATTGTTAATCCGGTAACCGCCAGCAACAGTTGCTTACATCTGACATGATTTGGCAACAGCTTGCCGCTCGGCATTCCCCCTCCTGCTCGGCACAATGGTTCCATTCCAGCTAGGTCTCAACTAGCTCAACACGTGGAGTCATCAAAATGAAAAAAGTGGCACTTTCTGTTCTGGTTCTGGCCGGTTTCGCTTCTACTTCTGCTCTGGCACAGGATGCCTTCAGTTACGCCAAGGGCGGCCTGACCTGGGCACACACCAAGTCCGACTACATCGGCGGCAAAGACGGCAACAACCGCGATTTCGGTGGTCTGAATCTGGATCTCTCCAAGAGCTTCGGTTCCAACTTCTACGGCCGTCTGGGCAGTGAATACACCTCCCGCAACGATGGCAACGACAGCATGGGCCTCTCCAGCCTGGGTCTGGGTGTCTACACCCCGCTCAGCACCGGCCTGAACCTCTATGGTGAAGCGGGTCTGATGGGTTACACCATGGAGCGCCAGCTTCAATCCAACGTGAACAACACTGGTTGGGACAACATCACCCGCAAGAACAGCGGCAGCATGTACGGTGAAGTGGGCCTGCGTTACGACATCGGCGCCGTCGAGCTTTCCACCGGCTACCGCTACGCCAACATGACCGACGACATGCACGATTTCAAAGTGGGCGCCGCCTACAAGGTGAGCCAGAACCTGGCCCTCACCGCCGATTACACCTACCGCAAGTGGGACCTGCAACAGGGTTCCATCTCCAGCCTGGGTGTGAAGTACAGCTTCTAATCCTGTTTCCTGTAGTGTCTTCATTTTTGCCCATGACGTTTGTCATGGGCTTTTTCATTTTCTGGTGATCCTATTTTCGCCCTTGTGCCGTATCAGTCCGCAATAGTTATACAACTTTCTTTTCTTTGTATAACTGCTATAACTGAACTCAGGCTTATACAAGGAGCGTCAACATGTACAAGATTAAAGTCGGTATCAGTGCCTGCCTGCTGGGACAGGAAGTGCGGTTCGACGGGGGCCACAAGCGCTCCAGCTTCTGCGAACGGGATCTTGGCGCTCACTTCGATTACCACCCCGTCTGTCCCGAGATGGCCATCGGCCTGGGAGCGCCGCGCGCCGCCATCCGGCTGGTCAAACGCCATGGCGAAATCCGCGCCGAGGCGAGCAACGGCAGTTTCGATGTCACCGAGCAACTGATCGCCTTCAGCGAGCAGAAGGCTCGCCAGCTCGACTTCATCTCCGGCTATATCCTCTGCGCCAAGTCACCCAGTTGCGGCATGGAGCGGGTGCGCATCTATGGCGCCAACAATGAGGGGAGTGCCAAGGAGGGGATTGGCCTGTTCGCCAAGGCGTTGATGGAAGCCAACCCCCTGCTGCCGGTGGAAGAAGATGGCCGCCTGTGCGACCCCATACTGCGGGAGAACTTCGTGCTGCGGGTCTTTGCCTACCACGACTGGCAGCAGCTCTGCGCCCAGGGGCTCAGTGCCGCGGCGCTCATCCGCTTTCACTCCCGTTACAAGTATCTGGTGCTCTCCCATGCCACTACCCACTATCGGGCGCTCGGCAAGCTGCTGGGCAACCTCGGCAAGGCCAACCTGCAGCAGGTGGCCGACAGCTACATCAAGGGATTGATGGCTGCCCTGACCCTGCGTGCCAATCGCCGCAGCCACACCAATGTGCTGATGCACCTGCAGGGTTACTTCAAACGGGTACTGACCCCCTCCCAGAAGCAGGAGCTGGCAGACACCATAGACAAGTACCGCACCGGCATCTTCCCCTTGCTGGTGCCGCTGACCCTGATCCGCCACTACCTGCGGGAATACCCCAACCCCTATCTGGCGCAGCAGGTCTATCTCAATCCGCACCCCGATACGCTCAAGCTGCGTTATGGGCTCTGAGTCCAGCTTCGTGGCCCTGGTGCCTATCCGGTCACGCAAGGTCTATCTGGACCTGCACCCAGATACGCTGAAGCTGCGATACGGGCTCTGAACCCCAGTGTTGCGACCCCGGGCCCGCATCAGGGCCGGGGCGCCCATACCCTGTTGAATGGAATTAGCCATGTCAGATTTACCACAAGATGATGTCACCAGACCGGATGAGGGGATTTACCCCATTCGCGATGTCTCCCGCCTCACCGGCGTCAATGCGGTCACCCTGCGCGCCTGGCAGCGACGCTACGGGCTGGTGCAGCCGGCCCGCACCGAGAAGGGTCACCGCCTCTATAGCGAGCAGGACATCCGCCAGATAGGCGAGATCCTGAGCTGGCTGGAGCGGGGAGTGAGCATAGGCCAGGTCAAGGGATTGCTGAGCGAGCCCCAATCCCAGCTGGTGAGCGATCACTGGCAGCAGACCCTGGAGCAGCTGTGCCAGTCTGTGCTCGCCCTCAGCCAGCGCAAGGTGGAGGCGCAACTGAATGACCTGCTGGCGAGCTACCCGTTCGAGCTGGTGCGCAGCCGGGTGCTGCAACCCCTGGTGGAGCAGTTGCTCGGCCTGTGGCGCGAGCGTCCCGATGGCGAGCTGCTGCAGCAGGTGTGGCTGGGCTGGCTTCATACCCGCTTCGCCCGCCACCTGATCGAGCAGGAGAAGGGCGTGCCGATCACCTTGGCGAGCTGGGGCCAGGTCGGCCCCCTCGATCTGGTCTGGTCTGCCTACGAGCTGATCGGCCAGGGTTATGAGGTGCAGTTGCTGGGGGCGGTCGAGCCGCGCCACCTCGCCCTGCTGGAGGGGCGGGCGACCACTCCCTGGCTGGTGCTGCTGGGGGCCGGGCTTGGCAAGCCGGATCTGGCCACCGGCTGGCCGACAGGCACCCGCTTGTTCGGCGAGCTGGGGCGCCTCTATGACACGGATTGGCTGGCGGCTCACGGCTGGCAGCCCACCCTTGCACAGGTTTCTTTGGACCAACCGGCAGCCCGTGGCGGCGCCGTGCGCGGGAGCAAGACCCCATGAAGCTGGTCTGGTTTCGCAATGATTTGCGCCTCGCCGACAACCCGGCCTTGCGACACGCTTGCGCCGAGACGGGGGAGGTAGCCGCCCTGTTTGTCATCTCCCCGACCCAGTGGCGACAACACAAGATGGCCCCCATCCGTCAGCGCTTTATGCTGGCGCAGGTCGATGCGCTGGGCCGCGAGCTGGCGGCCCTCGGCATCCAGCTCCATCTGCTGCGGGTGGAGACCTTTGCCGAGCTGCCGGCGGCGCTGGCGGCCCTGAGCCGGCAGCTGGGTGTCACTCATCTCTATGCCAATCAGGCCATCGAACTCGATGAGCAGCGCCGTGACCAGGCCGTCACCGCAGCGCTGGCGGAGCAGGAGACAAGTTGCCACTGGTTCAACGGCTGCTGCGTGCTGCCGCCGGGCCGGGTGCTGACCGGTTCGGGTGAGATGTTCAAGGTATTCACCCCCTTCAGCCGTGCCTGGCTCAAGGCGCTGGAGGAGGATGGCTTCGTCATTCACAGAGCCCCCGCACCCCGGGGCGAGCCGCTGCCGTGGCAGCCGCTGGCAGAGCGGGAGTGGGTTGATGAAGCATTGGGTGAGCTGACGGCTGATCCCCGTTGGCCCGTGGGGGAGGCGGAAGCCGTTCGCCGTCTGCACGCTTTTCTGGAACAGGCGGTGCTCGACTATGGCGAGACCCGGGACTTTCCGGCGCACGCGGGCACCTCCATCCTCTCGCCTTATCTGGCTGCCGGCATCATAAGTCCGCGCCAGTGCGTGGGGGCGCTGCAACAGCGGCTCGGTTACCGGCCCCAATCCAAGGCACAGCCCGGTTTCGTCTGGCTCAATGAGCTTGTCTGGCGCGAATTTTATCGTCACCTGCTGGTGCTGGTGCCGACCCTCTCCATGAACCTGCCGTTCAAACCCGAGACAGCCGCCTTGCCCTGGGGCTGGGATCCGGAGGCCTTGGCCGCCTGGAGCGAGGGGCGCACCGGCTATCCCATCGTCGATGCGGCCATGCGCTGCCTCAACGCCACCGGCTGGATGCACAACCGGCTGCGGATGATAGTGGCGAGCTTCCTGACCAAGGATCTGCACATCCACTGGCGGCTCGGAGAGGATTACTTCATGAGCCAGCTGATTGACGGTGATCTGGCGGCCAACAATGGCGGCTGGCAGTGGGCTGCAGGTACGGGCGCCGATGCGGCCCCCTACTTTCGGGTGTTCAATCCCACCACTCAGGGGCAACGATTTGATCCACAAGGAGACTTTATCCGTACCTGGGTAACTGAACTTGCCGATGTCCCCGCCGCCTATGTGCACCAGCCCCATGACTGGTTGCGACTCAAGGGAGGAAGGGGATATCCGGCACCCATGGTGGATCACGCCGTCGCCCGGGTGAGAGCCATAGAGATGTTTCGACACCTGGAGAAATAGGATGAACGCGCCGCTAGCCCGCTTTATTGCCCTTTACCAGCAACTGGACAAGCAGCAGTTGCATCGCTTGCCGGACGTCTATGCCGAGCAGGTGATCTTCATCGATCCGGCCCACCGTATCGAGGGGCTGACGGCGCTCACCGACTATTTTGCCGCTCTGTATCAGCGTCTCGCCGACTGTCACTTCGAGATCGTCAGCCAGCAGCAACAGGGTCGCGAGGCCTGGATAAGCTGGGTCATGACCTTCTCCCACCCAAGGCTCGGCGGAGGGCGGCCCGTCACTGTGGAAGGGGCGACCCGACTTGAGTTCGACGCCGCAGACAAGGTGTGTCTGCATCGCGACTACTTCGATCTCGGCGCCATGCTCTACGAGCAGTTGCCGCTGCTCGGATCTCTGGTGCGCATCATCAAGGGGAGGCTGGGATCATGAGCGGACGTGTGCTGATCACGGGGGCCAGCTCCGGGCTGGGCCGCCAGATGGCACTCGATTATCGGCAGGCGGGCTGGCAGGTGTGGGGCTGCGGCCGCGATGGCGATCGGCTGCTGGCACTGGGTCGCCACGGCATCACCCCATTGCAGTTTGATGGCCGGGATGCGGCTGCCATGGCAGAGGTGGCGGCCAGCCTGCCGCCGCTTGACCTGCTGATCCTCAATGCCGGCAGCTGCGAATACATGGATCTGGCAGAGGGGTTCGATGGCGAGCTGTTTGCCCGGGTGATCGAGACCAACCTCATCGCCACCGGCCAGGCGCTGGCCACCTTCCTGCCGCTGCTGGAACGCGGTGCCCGGCTCGCCATCGTCGGCTCCTCGGTGAGCTGGTTGCCGCTGCCACGGGCCGAAGCCTATGGCGCTTCCA
Organism: Aeromonas sp. MR7; assembly: GCF_963899385.1. Classification (NCBI taxonomy): domain Bacteria; kingdom Pseudomonadati; phylum Pseudomonadota; class Gammaproteobacteria; order Aeromonadales; family Aeromonadaceae; genus Aeromonas; species Aeromonas sp. MR7. The sequence continues at coordinate 50,866 of NZ_CAWQXH010000032.1, read as the reverse complement.
AGGCGGCCCTCGACTATCTGGCCGATACCCTGCGTCTCGATCTCAGGGCCAGGGGCATAGCTGTGACCCTGATCCGCCCCGGCTTTGTGCAGACGCCGCTCACCGCCAAAAATGACTTTCCCATGCCCTGCCTGGTGACGGTGGAGCAGGCCTCTCGCACCATCCTGAGCGGACTGGCTGCCGGTCGTCACCAGATCCACTTTCCCCGCTGCCTCATCTGGTTGCTGCGCCTGCTTGGCGCACTGCCGGTGGGACTCTGGCTACGGCTTGGCAGCACGCTTGTTTCGAAAGGACGCCCTTCATGAAGAAAAAAATCGCCATCGTCGGCTCTGGCATCTCCGGGCTTACCGCCGGTTTTCTGCTTCACAAGCGCCACGACATCACCTTGTTCGAGGCGGCTCCCACTCTGGGGGGGCATACCGCTACCGTTGATGTCAGCCTGGCCGGTCGCAGCCATGCCATCGACACAGGCTTCATCGTGTTCAACGATCGCACCTACCCCCATTTCCTCAAATTGCTGGCGCGGATCGGCGTGGCGCGCCAGCCGGCCGAGATGAGCTTTTCGGTGAAGAGCCCGCAGGGGCTCGAGTACAACGGTCACAACCTGGATACCCTGTTTGCCCAGCGCAGCAATCTGCTGAGCCCGCGTTTTTACCGCTTCGTGGCCGAGATACTGCGCTTCAACCGGGAGGCCCGTGCCTGGCTGGCCGACGGCCAACGACATGGCGAGTGTCCCGCGCTGACCCTGGGGGACTTCTTGCAGGTGGGAGACTTTAGCGACTACTTCGCCCGCCACTACATTCTGCCCATGGGGGCGGCCATCTGGTCCTCCACCCTGGCGGACATGCGAGCCTTTCCGCTGGCCTTCTTCCTGCGCTTTTTTGCCAACCACGGCCTGCTCGATGTGGCCAACCGCCCCCAGTGGTACGTGATCCCGGGCGGCTCGCGGGAGTACATAGGCCCGCTCACCGCAGGCTGGCAGCCGCAGATCCGCCTCGCCTGTCCGGTGCAGGGGATCCGGCGGCAGGCCGAGGGGGTGTCGATCCAGAGCCGCTATGGCGAGGAGCAGTTTGACGAGGTGATCCTCGCCTGCCACAGCGATCAGGCGCTGGCCCTGTTGCAGGATGTCAGCGAGCGGGAGCAGGCGATTCTGGGCGACATGGCCTATCAGGCCAATGACGTCTGGCTGCATACCGATGCCAGCTGCCTGCCCAGCCGCCGCAAGGCCTGGGCCAGCTGGAACTATCAGCTGGACGGGGACGACGAGGCGCGTCCGCTGGTGAGCTACAACATGAACATTCTGCAGGGGGTGAACTCGCCAGTGCCCTTCTGCGTCAGCCTCAATCCCAGGGGCAAGGTGGACGAGAGCAAGGTGCTGCGCCGCTTCGTCTATCACCACCCTGTGTTCAATCAGGCATCCATTGAGGCGCAGCAGGCGCGGCTGGAGATCTGCGGCCAGCAGCACACCCATTTCTGCGGCGCCTACTGGTACAACGGCTTTCACGAGGACGGGGTGCGCAGCGCGCTGGACGTGGCCAGACGCTTCGGGGCCGAGCTATGAGCACTGCCGCCATGGCTCAGACCGTCAGCGCCATCTGGCAGGGCTCGGTGCGCCATCGTCGCTTCGCACCCAGGGCCCATGCCTTCTCCTACAGCCTCTTCATGCTGGGGCTGGATCTGGACGAGCTGCCGAGCCTAGGCCAGGGGCGCTGGTTCGCCGTGGAGCGGGCCGGGCTGCTCTCCTTTCACCGCAATGATTACCTCAAAGGCCGCGAGGGAAGCCTCAAGCAGGCGGTGTGGGACAAGGTGACCGAGCTTGGCGGCGCGGCCGAGCCGGACGGGCGCGTCTTGCTGCTCGGCAATGTACGCTGCCTGGGCTTCTATTTCAGCCCGGTCAATTTCTACTTCTGCTACCGGCAGGGGGAGGCGCGTTACCTGCTGGCCGAGGTGTCGAACACCCCCTGGAACGAGCGCCACTACTACCTGCTGGATCTGGCGGCGCTGGCGCCCCACGACAAGGATTTTCACGTCTCTCCCTTCATGGGGCTGGCCATGCGCTACCACTGGCGCATTCGCCCGCCGGGGCAGGAGACACTGATCCATATCGAGAGTCATCCTGTATCCGGGGAGGCCAAGCTGTTTGACGCCACCCTGGCGCTGAGCCGTGAGCCGCTGTCGCGCATGGGGCTGGTGGCGCTGCTCGCCCGCTGGCCCTGGATGACCCTGAAGGTGCTGCTCGGGATCTACTGGCAGGCCCTGCGTCTTTTTATCAAACGAACCCCCATCTTCACTCATCCGGAGAGCCGCTAATGGAACTTGTGCAATCAACCCTCTCTGCCTCTTTCATCGACAAAGGCGCAAGGCAACTGCTGCTGAATCTGCTGGGGCGTCTCGAGCATGGTCAACTGCTGCTGCGGGATGGCAGCGAGCGCCACAGTTTCGGTGTGGCCGGCACTGACCTGCACGCCGAGGTGGTGGTGCAGGATCCGGCCTTCTATCGCCGCCTGTTGCTGGGGGGCAGCATAGCCGCCGGTGAAACCTGGGTGGAGGGGCTCTGGACCAGCCCGGATCCGGTGGCGCTGGTGCGGCTGCTGGCCCGCAACCTGACGCTGCTCGACAGCCTGGAGCGGCGGCTCAGTTGGCTCAGTTTCCCCTTCAACAAGGCGCGCCACTGGCTCAACCGCAATACCCTGACAGGCTCGAGATCCAACATCGCCGCCCACTATGATCTCGGCAATACCCTCTATCAGGGCTTTCTCGATGGTCACATGCAGTATTCGAGTGCCATCTATCCGAGTGCCGACGCAAGCCTGGAGCAGGCGCAGCAGGCCAAGCTGCACACCATCTGCGAGCGGCTGGAGTTGGGGCCTGACGATCACCTGCTGGAGATAGGCACCGGCTGGGGCGGGCTGGCCATTTATGCCGCTCGCCACTACGGCTGCCGGGTGACCACGACGACCATCTCCCGGGCCCAGCACGACTACGCAAAGGAGTGGATTGCGCGGGAGGGGCTCGACGATCGCATTACCCTGCTGCTGGAGGATTACCGCAAGCTGGAGGGAGCCTTCGACAAGCTGGTCTCCATCGAGATGATAGAGGCGGTGGGCCATGCCTTCCTGCCGGACTATTTCCGCCAGTTGTCGCGCCTGCTCAAACCCGGTGGTCGCCTGCTCATTCAGGCCATCACCATAGCCGATCAGCGCCACGCCCAGTATCTGCGCGGGGTCGATTTCATCCAGCGTTACATCTTCCCCGGCGGCTGCCTGCCGAGCGTCTCCCAGATGGCGGGCTTGCTGGCCCGCGAGACCGACATGCAGCTGGTGCGGCTGCACGATCACGGCCACCATTACGCCCGCACCCTGGCGCACTGGTGCGAGCGTTTTCTGGCGCTGGCCCCTGAGCTGCCGAGGCTCGGCTACAGCCAGGATTTCATCCGGCTGTGGCACTTCTACTTTGCCTATTGCGAAGGCGGCTTCTGGGAGCGGGCCATCAGCCTGGTCCAGCTGGAAGCGGCCAAACCGGGCCCCCTCGGCTGGTCGGGGGATCTGCCAGTAAGCGGTCACTGACCATGTGGCAGTGGGCCCAGCTGCTGGGGTTCAACCTCTACTGGTTGCTGGCGGTGAAGTGGCAGCAGCCGGGCCCGCTGCTGCTGATGCTGTTGCTCCACTTTCTCTTCTCCCCCAGCCGCAGGCGCGATCTGCGGTTATGGCCGGTGGCCCTGGCCGGTTGTCTGCTCGATGGCTTGCTCTGGCAGCTCGGCTTGTTCCAGTTCCCTTCCGGTTTTCCCCTCTGGCTGGTGCTGCTCTGGCTGGGATTTGCCCTGACGCTGGCCCACGGCATGCGCTGGTTGCGCCCCTTGCCCCGCTGGCAGCAGGGGCTGTTTGGCATGGCGGGTGGCGTCTCCTCCTATGTGGCGGGAGCAGCCATGGGCGCAGTACACTTACCCTGGGGCATCTGGATCAGCACGGCACTGCTGGCGGTGATCTGGATGTGGTGGTTACCCGTACTCCTGTGGGTAACGGTCAAGCTGGAGGGTGAAGCGAGATGAACACCTTTTCGACCGACACCTTGTTGTTTTCCAAGTGGACCAAAGAGAGCCAGCACGAGCTGACCGAGCGCTTCTATCTGGTGGTGTCATGCCAGCGGGATGCGCAGGGGCAACTGGCCCGCGTGGTGATGCAGGATATCAACACCCTGCTGGAACAGGAGATGGATTGGCATGAACTGGAAGATCCCTCAAGCTGGCATATGGGGTGGAATTAGCCTGCTGATCGTGGCCTTGAGTAGCCCGTGTTCACTGGCCAAAGAGGCCCCTTACACTCCCTGGCAGCCGCTGCGAGCCGTGGGGCAGGGGGAGATGAGTTGGCTCTGGTTCAAGCTCTACGACGCTACCTTCTACAGCGCAAGTGGCCGTTATGAGCCGGGCCACTATCCACAGGCGCTGATCCTCACCTACGCCAGAGATATCAAACGCAGTGATTTGCTCACCGCCACCGCCGAGGAGTGGCAGCGACTCGGGCTTGGCAGCGATGCCGATCGCCGGCGCTGGCTCGATCAGCTGGCGGCGCTCTGGCCCGATGTGGGGGCGGGAGACAGGCTTGCCTTCTATGTGGATGAGGCCGGATTTGGCCATTTCTGGTGGCACGAACGGCCGCTCGGCAGCCTCGCCGATCCCCAATTCTCCGCAGCCTTTCTGGCCATCTGGCTCGCCGACAACAGTCTCGATCCCGCACTCACCCGCCGCCTGCGGGGTCAACTCTGATGCTGGAATACTCACTGTCTTTCTATCGTTATTGTCGCGTTCTGCTGCTGTTGCCACTCGTGGTGCTGACGGGGTGTGGCAGCAATCTGGATGACTACCGTGGTCAGGGGCCGAACTGGGATCTCGCCCGCTTCTTCAACGGCAAGCTGGTGGCTCATGGCCTGGTGACCGACCGCAGCGGCGAAGTGACCAGTCGCTTCCGGGTCGAGATGCAGGGGCATTGGCAGGGTGGCAAAGGGCAGTTGTTCGAGCTGTTCTATTTCGATGACGGCCGGCAACAGACCCGAACCTGGTTCTTGAGCAAGGGGGCGGATGGTCACTGGCGCGGCGCGGCATCGGACGTGGTGGGGGAGGCAGTAGGCAAAACCCGGGGATTTGCCCTCAACTGGCGCTATCAACTCGATCTGGCCCTGCCGGACGGGGAAGTGGTGCGGGTGAGCTTCGATGACTGGATGTATCTGCTGGATGAAGATCGCCTGATCAATCGGGCCGAGATCAGCAAGTTCGGCATTCACGTGGGCGAGGTGATCCTCTATATCGAGCGGCGTCCGGGGTGAGACATGCCAGATCATCTGATGGGTGCACTTGGCGATAGCCGCTCGCTATCAATCAGTTAGGCAGCAACTATTACCTTTTGAGTCTGAAGGGAGCTAATCTGGCTCCGTCGTCAAATCTGGAGGTGAAACATGAAAAGTCCGATTGGTCTTGATACCGTTCAATCACAAGCCCTGGCCGCCGAGCTGAACAAGTTGCTGGCCAGCTACCAGATCCTCTACATGAACGTTCGTGGCTTCCACTGGAATATCCGCGGCAACCAGTTCTTCGAACTGCACCTGAAATTTGAAGAGATCTATAACGATCTGCTGCTGAAGGTCGATGCCCTGGCCGAGCGCATCCTCACCCTGGATGGTGTGCCCATGCACAGCTTCAGCGACTACCTGAAAGTCTCTGCCATCCCGGAGCAGAAGGGACTGCATGACGGCCGTGCCTGTGTCGAATCCCTGCTTGAGAGCTTCCGCGAGCTGCTGGTCGCCCAACGCCGGATCCTGGGACAAGCCGCCGAGGCCGGTGACGAGGGGACTGCATCCATCCTCTCCGACTATGTGCAGCAGCAGGAAAAACTGGTCTGGATGCTGCGCGCCTATCTGGCCTGACCCTTTGTTAAAGCGAGTTTTGTTGTAAACCTTTGTTGTAAACCCGAGTTGTCTCTCCTTTTATCCACCCGCTTGCCGCCCTGTTTGGGCGGCTTTTTTGTTTTTGATCTGCATCAATGAAAACTTAATTGGCAAATTGAATGCCTATTAAGTTTTTGGCGAGGGGCATAGAATCGCCACAAAACAAGTAACTGAAATGTCCAATTAGGAGAGGCATGATGTTTTGTGTGCAATGTGAACAGACAATTCGTACCCCGGCAGGCAATGGCTGTGCTTATGCACAAGGCATGTGCGGCAAGACGGCTGAAACCTCGGATCTGCAGGATGTGCTGATCTATGCGCTGCAGGGCCTCAGTGCCTGGGCGCTGGCCGCTCGCGAACACGGCGTCATCGACAACGAGATCGATGCCTTCGTGCCCAAGGCCTTCTTCGCCACCCTCACCAACGTCAACTTCGACTCCGCCCGCATCGTTGCCTATGTCAACCAGGCACTGGCTCATCGTCAGCAGTTGGCCGACCGTCTGGCTGCACTGGCGGTGCAAGTCACCGGCTTGCCCGAGGCCGCCGGCTTCGAGCCGGGTGACGAGTTGCTCGCCCAGCTGGCCCATGCGCCGCAAACCGCGGTCAATCGCGGCAAGAGCGAGGTGCACGAAGACATCATGGGGCTGCGTCTGCTCTGCCTCTACGGCCTCAAGGGCGCCGCCGCCTACATGGAGCACGCCCGGGTGCTGGGTCAGCAGGATAGCGCCGTGGCCGCCGAGTTCCATCGCATCATGAGCTGGCTCAGCACGGACCCGAGCGAGCTGGATCCCCTGTTCAAATGTGCCATGGAGATCGGCCTGCTCAACTTCAAAATCATGGAGATGCTGGATCTCGGTGAAACCACCGCCTTCGGCCACCCGGAACCGACCCAGGTGCGCGTCACCCCGGTGCCGGGCAAGTGCATCCTGGTCTCCGGCCACGACATGATGGATCTCAAGCTGATCCTGGAGCAGACCGCAGGCACTGGCATCAACGTCTACACCCACGGCGAGATGCTGCCGGCGCTGGCCTATCCCTTCTTCAAGCAGTACCCCCACCTGGTGGGCAACTACGGTTCCGCCTGGCAGAACCAGCAGAAGGAGTTTGCGAACTTCCCCGGCGCCGTTGTGATGACCTCCAACTGCATCATCGACCCTAACGTGGGCGACTACAGCGACCGCATCTTCACCCGCTCCATCGTCGGCTGGCCGGGCGTGACTCACCTGGAAGGGGATGACTTCTCCGCCGTGGTGGCGAAGGCATTGGCGCTGGACGGTTTCAAACACACAGAACTCGAGCACTTCATCACCATCGGCTTTGCCCGCAATGCCCTGATGCAGGCGGCACCAGCGGTGATCGACAAGGTGAAAGCGGGCGAGATCAGCCACTTCTTCCTGGTGGGCGGTTGTGACGGCGACAAGGCCGAGCGCGCCTACTTCACCGAGTTTGCCAAGGCAGCCCCGCAAGACAGCCTGCTGCTCACCCTGGGCTGCGGCAAGTACAAGTTCAACAAGCTCGACTTTGGCGACATAGGCGGCATTCCCCGTCTGCTGGACGTGGGTCAGTGCAACGACGCCTACTCCGCCATCCAGCTGGCGCTGGCGCTCTCCGAGGCGTTCGAGTGTGGCGTCAACGACCTGCCGTTGACCCTGGTGCTCTCCTGGTTCGAACAGAAGGCCATCGTCATCCTGCTCACCCTGCTGGCGCTCGGTGTGAAAGACATTCGCACCGGTCCGACCGCACCGGCCTTCCTGACCCCGGCCCTGCTCAAGGTGCTGGAGGAGCAGTTCGGGCTGAAAGGGACCACCACGGCCGAAGCGGATCTCGCCGAGATCCTGGCGGCCTGAATCCGGTGGTAGCGCAGGCCGCGCCGGCCTGATCATCTCAGCGTGTTGTAAGCCTTTGGCGAGCCTGATGGCTCGCCTTTTTTCAACGCGTCGTGTTTCAAAAACATGTTTTCAAAATGAGGAGCCTTGTGATGACCTCTACCTCTCTCACCCTGCGTTGCATCGGTCGTCGCGCCGACACCCATGATGTGGTGAGCTGGCAGTTCGCGCCGCTTGCAGGCAGTCTGCCCCCCGTGTTGGCTGGCCAGTGCGTGACCCTGCACACAGAGATAGACGGCCAGCCCATGTGCCGTGCCTATACCCTCTCCTCCAGCCCGCAGGATGCCTGCTGGCAAGTCACCATCAAGGATGTGGGGCGGGTCTCCCACCATCTGCACCAGAGCCTGCAGGTGGGGGACGAGATCCGGGTCGACGGCCCCTTCGGCGACTTCAACCTGACGGCGCTGCCCTGCGAGCGACCGCTGCTGCTCAGCGCCGGTTCCGGCATCACCCCCATGTGGGCCATGCTGCGCGACGAGCTGGCCAAACGGCCCGAGGCGGACATCCGCTTCATTCACAGCGCCCGTTCGCCCCAGGATCTGATCTTCGCAAGCGAACTGACTGCCTTGGCCGAGGCTCACCCCGGCGTGCGCCATGGGTTGGTGCTGGAGCAGGCGCCGGCCGCTCATCCCTGGGTTGGCCGGCTCACTCCCGCCATGCTCAAGGAGCTGGCGCCGGACCTGCTCGATCGCCACGCCTATCTGTGCGGCCCTGCGCCTTACATGACCGCCGTCTGCGCCATGCTGGCGGAGCTGGGGTTGCCAGCGGAGCAGTTGCATCAGGAGTCGTTCGGCCTGCCTGCTGTTACATCGGGCGCGGCGCCGGTTGCGGCCGCCAGCGACCATTTCTGGCTGACCCTCAAGAAAAGCGGCAAGAAGGTGAAGATATTGCCGGGCCAGACCCTGCTGGCCGCCCTGGAAGGGGCTGGCGAGACCATGATGGCTGCCTGCCGCGCCGGAGTGTGTGGCGCCTGTCGCTGTACCACGACTGGCGAGATCGAACGGCAGAGCGTGATGACGCTGAGTGCGCAGGATCTGGAGGGCGGCGTCGCACTGGCCTGCTCCTGTACCGCCAGGGGGGATGTCAGCCTCGACTATTGAGGGGCGTCATTAGTATCTCACTCTTTTCCCGAGCGGGCAGGGCGGGTAGACTCTGCCCCAGTTTCACCAGAACACGGGATAAAAAATGACAATATTGGTTACGGGCGGCGCCGGTTACATAGGTTCCCATACCCTGGTTGAGCTGCTCAATGCCGGGCAGCAGGTCGTGGTGCTGGACAACCTGTCCAACTCTTCCCCCGAGTCCCTCAAGCGGGTCGAGCGGATCACCGGCAAGCCGGTCATCTTCGTGGAAGGGGATGTGCTGGACAGAGCCTGTCTGCAGCAGCTGTTTGCCGCCCACAAGATAGAATCAGTGATCCACTTCGCCGGCCTCAAGGCGGTGGGGGAGTCGAGCCAGATCCCGCTCACCTATTACCAGAACAACATCACGGGTACCCTGGTGCTGTGCGAGGAGATGGCAAAGGCGGGTGTGTTCCGGCTGGTGTTCAGCTCCTCCGCCACAGTGTATGGCGATCCGGCCTCTGTGCCGCTGCGGGAAGATTTCCCCACCAGCGCTACCAATCCCTATGGTCGCTCCAAGCTGATGGTGGAAGAGATACTGCGTGACTTGTCCAAATCCGATCCGCGCTGGGCCATAGTGCTGCTGCGCTACTTCAACCCGGTGGGCGCCCACGAGAGCGGCCTCATAGGTGAAGATCCCAACGGCATCCCCAACAACCTGCTGCCCTATATCAGCCAGGTGGGCGTCGGCAAGCTCAAGGAGCTGGGGGTGTTTGGCAACGATTATCCGACCCCGGATGGCACAGGTGTGCGTGACTACATCCACGTGGTGGATCTCGCCCTCGGTCATCTCAAGGCGCTGACCCGCATCGCTGCCGATACCGGTGTCTTTACCTACAACCTGGGTACCGGTCAGGGCTATTCCGTGCTGCAGATGATCAGGGCGTTCGAGGCGGCCAGCGGCCGCACCATAGCGTACCAGATCAAACCTCGCCGCCCCGGTGACATAGCCGAATGCTGGGCCGAGCCGCACAAGGCACGTGACGAGCTGGGCTGGCAGGCGGAGCGCGGGCTCGAGCAGATGATGGTGGACACCTGGCGCTGGCAAAGCCAGAACCCGAACGGCTATGGTCCTACTGCGAAGCCATGATCAAGGATCATGCGCTGCTCGGGAGCCTCATTTATTCATATAAATTCCGGTCCCTGCGCAGCTCTTCGCCTTGCTGACAGCTCCTCGCGACGGCCCATCAGGCCTGAGGGACTGAAGCCTGAATGGCAAAACGCCCCGGCATCGCAATGCCGGGGCGTTTTTTATGTACGAAGGGCTGGGTTACTGAATGCTCTTGCCCGCGCGCACATCCTTGATAAAGCCTTTCAGGCTCGCCAGATCGCGAGGGGCGCCACGCAGTATCTGGTCACCTATGATGAAGGCCGGTGTGCCTGAGATGCTCATGGCTTCGGCCAGCGCCCGGTTGGTGCCGAGGTTCTGGTCTATGCTGCCGTCCTTGATCTTGGCCTCGACCTTGCTCCAGTTCACCCCGGCCGCTTCCGCCAGCTGCTTCACCTGGGCTTCATCGGACAGCGGGCCCTGATGGGCGTACAGCTTTTCGTGGAAGGCCTGGTATTTGTCAGGCTGACCCAGCTGCACCGCCAGCGCCGCACGGGCGGCGAAGTAGGAGGTCTCGCTCAGGATGGGGAACTGCTTGTAGATGTAGCGGATGTCCTTGTCTTCACCCAGCAGTTGCTTGATCAGCGGATGGGCGCGCTTGCAGTAACCGCAGTTGTAATCGAAGAACTCGACCACGGTCAGGCTGCCCTTGGGGTTGCCGCTCTCGGGATCCTGATTGGCATAGAGCTGCTTGGCATGCGCCTGGATCAGGCTCTTGTCGTTGGCCGCCTGCTGGCTCTCCTGCTTGGCGCGCAGGGCATTGGACATCTCGACCAGGATCTCCGGATTCTTGACCAGATAGTCGCGCACGATTTGCTCGACATCGCTCTTGGTCAGCTCGCTTGCCTGAACCGGCGCCGCAAGCAGGGTGGCGCCAGTCAGGGCGCAAAGCAGGGCATGTTTGATTCTCATAAGTCCATCTTGCTGGAAATTTCGTGATGGCCACTATAGTGGGTGAGTCTGTTTTCAAGTCAAGTTATCTGGTTGAAAAAGCGCTGCTTATGCCCCGTTTGTCGACTTTATGCGTCATTTAGCCCAATAAATCGGCAAACGCACCGCGAGGGGATTTACAAGCCGGATCGCCATGGGTAATATTCGCCGCACTGTCGCGGAGGGGTGGCAGAGCGGCTGAATGCACCGGTCTTGAAAACCGGCGATGGGCGACCATCCGTGGGTTCAAATCCCACCTCCTCCGCCATTTATTAAGCCAAAAAGGCCATCCGAAAGGATGGCCTTTTTGCTATGTGCTCAGTGCCCTTTCAACGGTGCTTTCATACAGGCATATCTGAATTTGCAGGATAAACTGTGGGCAATCTCCGATTTTGTGACAGGTCCAAGTGTACCATCCGTTGACGCTTGTTAACATGCGGTACGTTTCCATGTTTGGCCACCCTACCTTGTGCACGATCCTCATACCCTAGAAATGAACACCCTGCATGCGCAGGATCTTATCGCCCAGTTTGAGACGGCTGCTGATGAGCGCACCATAGTGACCCTGTTGCGTGAACTGACCGCGCACATGGGATTCGATCATTTCAGGCTCGGCCTGATCTTCCCCAGTACCATTCAACGTCCCGACGTCATCATCTTCAACGGTTGCCCGCAAGCCTGGGTGGATACCTACACGGCCAGCGGTTTCTTTGCCATCGATCCCATCGTCAAACGCGGCATGACCCAGAGCACCCCCATTCTATGGGCCGATGTGGTACGCGATGAAGAGGGGGGGTGATGAGCAGGGCCGGGAGGTGATGCAACTGGTCAGCGAGTTTGGCATTCGCGATGGCGTGACGTTTCCCTGGCACGGAGCCAACGGCCACGTGGGTCTGCTCTCCTTCATCACCAACGAACCTCGCACCAGGGCGCAGTGGCTCTCTGCGGTGCCCTTTCTCCGCTGGTTCTCCATGCACATTTTCGAGGCGGTGGCCCGGGTCTGCCTGGCCGGTCTGTCCCCCCACGATGCGCTGAGTCTGCGGGAGCTGGAGGTGTGCCGCTGGGCGGCGGAGGGCAAGCAGGTGAGCGATATTGCCCAGATATTGGGGATCACCCCTCGTACCGTGACATTTCACCTGAACAATGTGGTGAGCAAGCTGGGGGCCAGCAGCAAGAGCCAGGCCATTTCATGGGCCTTGAAGCAGAAGATGGTCAGGTTGAACGTGGAGATGACGCTAGTAGGGAACGGCCAATAGCTCCAAGTAGCGCAACATATTGCGCAATATGGCGAGCTTTAATACTGCGAATGCAATCTTTGCTGGTGCAATGGTCTATGTAGCGCAATATTTTGCTGCTGATTGAAGTTGTGTCGTGATGGGCGCTTGTAACTTGTTGATAAATATTGAATCAATAAAGTGGCATGGTCGCTGCTAATGGCGTTGGTCGAGTGCTAACTCATTTCACCAATCTATTTAGGAGCATACACATGCCAACTCCATGTTATATCAGCATCGAAGGTAAAACCCAGGGCAACATCACCGCAGGTGCCTTCACTTCCGATTCCGTCGGCAACATCTTCGTGCAGGGCCACGAAGACGAGATGCTGGTACAAGAGTTCCAGCACGTTGTCACCGTGCCGACTGACCCGCAATCCGGTCAGCCTGCTGGTCAGCGTGTCCACAAGCCGTTTAAGTTCACCGTTGCGCTGAACAAGGCCGTGCCGCTGATGTACAACTCGCTGGCTTCCGGCGAAATGCTGCCGAAAGTGACCCTGAAGTGGTACCGCACCTCCGTTGAGGGCAAACAGGAGCACTTCTTCTCCACAGTGCTGACTGACTCCACCATAGTCGACATCGACTGCCAGATGCCCCACTGCCAGGATCCGGCGAAGTCTGACTTCACCCAGCTGATCCAGGTCTCTCTGGCCTACCGCAAGATCGACTGGGAGCACACAGTGGCTGGCACTTCTGGTGCTGACGACTGGCGTGCACCGATCGAGGCCTAAACCTCGCTTCTTACCTTGCTATTCCTTGTAAGTAATCTCGTATGTTGTGGCCGGTGTGCACCGGCCTTTTATCCCGTATTTCTCCGGACAGTCTTGGGCTGCCGGAGTCTTTATGCTTTGCCATCCCCCTGCCTATAAGTCGAAGCCGTGTTGGTGAATGCGGAGTGATGGCAAAGCAATAAGGGGTGTTCTGTTATGCAGACACAAACATCGTATTACCCGTCACGTTACTTAGCTCTTTGGTGACTATTTATGTACCAGAGAGGGAGGTCGCGTGGTGTTTTGACAGGTTTCTGGTGCAGTTTCGAGAGGTGATAGGGAGATATCATGGCTAATCAGACCGGATTGCAATTCACCGTTAAGGTGGGCGCGCTGCCTGATGCGACGTTTGTGGTGGCGAGCTTCGAGCTTAATGAAGGGTTGAATAGTCCATTTAACCTGAACCTCGAGTTGGCTAGTGAGCAGAGCGATATCGATTTTGGTGCTGTGCTGGACCAACCGTGTGAATTAATGGTGTGGTATGAAGGTTCGTTGCAACGCCGCCTGAGCGGCGTGGTAGCGCAATTTGCTCAGGGCGATACTGGGTTTCGCCGTACCCGATACAGCATGGTGGTGAAGCCTGCACTATGGCGGCTCTCCTTACGTACCAATGCCCGCATCTTCCAGGCGCAGAAGCCTGAAGAGATCCTCTCCATCTTGCTGCAAGAGCACGGTATTACCGACTACGCCTTTGCCCTGAAAAACGAGCATGCCCTGCGTGAATACTGCGTTCAGTACCGTGAGAGCGATTTGGCTTTTTTGAACCGACTGGCGGCTGAAGAGGGGATGTTCTACTTCCACGAATTTGAAGCAGGCAAGCACCGGATCGTTTTTGCCGACGATGCTGCTGCGCTGCAGGAAGGGCCCGCCCTCTTTTTCAATCTGGCCAATCAAGGGTTGCAGCAGGGGGCGTTTGTGCGTCGGTTCCATTATCAGGAAGCGGTGCGTCCGAGCGATGTAGAGCTGAAAGACTACAGCTTCAAGACCCCGGCTTATGGCCTGTCGCACAAGAAAATGGGTAGTGAGCTGGAACATCAGCGCGATAGCTACCAGCACTTCGACTATCCCGGTCGCTTCAAGCAGGACCCGAGCGGCAAGGCGTTTGCCCAACATCGACTGGATGCGCTACGAGCCGATGCGGTGACGGGAAATGGGCACTCGACAGAGGCTGGGTTGATGCCTGGACTGAGTTTCGAACTATCGGAACACCCTGCACCTGCACTCAACATTGCCTGGCAAGTAGTGCATGTGACGCACACCGGCAAGCAGCCTCAAGCATTAGAGGAAGAAGGTGGTAGCGAGCCCACGGTGTATTACAACGATTTTGGGGTGGTAAAGGCTACCACCACCTGGCGTGCACAGATGCCTCATAAACCTCTGGTTGATGGGACGCAGATTGCCACTGTTGTGGGGCCTGCTGGGGAAGAAATCTACTGCGATAAATTTGGCCGCATCAAGCTGCAGTTTCCGTGGGACAGGTATGGCGCCAGCGATGAGCACAGTTCTTGCTGGGTGAGGGTTGGTCAGGCTTGGGCCGGTGGCGGCTATGGCATGATGGCCATTCCTCGAATAGGCCATGAGGTCATTGTCTCGTTCCTCGAAGGGGACCCCGACCAGCCCATCGTCATTGGCCGAACTTACCACGCGACCAGCCTTCCTCCAGAGGGGTTGCCTGCCAATAAAACCCGCATGTCACTGCGCAGCAACACCCACAAAGGCAAAGGCTTTAACGAGCTGCGCTTTGAAGACAAAGCCGGTCAGGAAGAGGTGTTTATCCATGCCCAGCACGATATGAATACAGTGGTGCTCAACAACCGCTCAACCTCTGTTAATGCCAATCATGGGGAGCAGGTGGGGGGGAGTCAGACAGTCGCAGTTCAAGGTAACCAGACGGTGTCAGTCAAGCTGGACCAAGTGACCGAGGTGCAAGGAGAGCAGACGATAGCGGTCACCAAGAATCGCAGCACCATGGTCAATGACAATGAGTCGCTGCAGGTGAAAAACAATATCGCCATCCAATCGCAGGATGGGGACATTCTCATTGCCACTGCAGGTGGTTATATCGCTATCGACAAAGATGGCAACATCTCCATTACCGGCAAGGGCCTGGTTTTGAATGGCACCCGCATTGATTTGAATTAAGGATGTGACATGTATCAGATGAATGAAGGTGCGCTGTTGATACCGCAGCAGTGGCGTGATGAGTCCCTCCATGTGTTTGTATTGCCGGGAGATACAGTCAACCTGGTGGTCAATCGCTCACCGTTCGAGTTTGGATTAGCGCCAGAGACAGTCTATCAACAGACGCTTTCGCAATTTGCGGCTCACCTCAAGGGATATCAGGAATTGGCGAGTTGGGAGGTGCTGCTGGATGGGCAAGCCGCCCCAGCCATCGAGTACACCTGGCGCTCAACGGAAGGACCGATGCACCAGGTCGTGGTGATGCAGGTCAGGGGCATGTTGCTGCTGACCTTTACCATCACGGCAGCCGGTACCCTGCAAGACGAGCAGAAACAAGCCTTGCTTGACGTGATTGCAACCTTTAAAGCGGCTGACTAAGGGGGGCGCATGTTTGGCGATATCTTAACTCGGGTAGCGCGAGTTGGTGCGATGCATGCGGGAAACCGTCCTTCTCCACCCGCTGATAGACCCAAACCTGGTGAGGGCAAGCCCCCCACATCCCCTGGCAAAATGATTAAGCACAAGAGCTTTTTGGGGGCGTTGGCGGGGGCGATAGCCGGTGCCTTGGTGGCGGCGGCGGTCTTTGCTATGGCAGCTGCTGTGGTAACGGCGGCCGTTGCATTGACGGGCGTGACTGGTGGGATGGGGCTGGCGTTGGTGGTGGGGGTCGCCAAGCTTGGCCTGGGCATTGCTGCCACCATAGGAGCGGGGGACCTTATCGCCAAGGTGTCAGGAAGTGTGTCTGGCATGGTTGATAGTGCGTCCCCGTCCTTCGGTCCGGTTGCGACTGGCTCGGCCAATGTGTTTGTTGAGGGGCTGCCGGTCTCCCGTGCGCTGGTTGATACCGTCGCGTGCGCCAAGCACTCGGTTCCGCCCATCATTGCGCAAGGCAGTGAGTCTGTTTTTGTTAACGACAGCCCCGCCGCGCGAGTGGATGACCAGACAGCCTGTGGTGCCACCATCAAGGAGGGAGCTTCCACCGTGTTCTTTGGCTCAGGCCAGAGAACCTATGCCGACATAGCAGATGAGTTCAGTTGGTGGGAGAAGGGGCTGCTGATTGCGGTCGAGTTCTTGGTGCCTCCCAGTCGTGGCATGTTCAAAGGGATAGGCAAACTTTTTACCAAGGGACCGCGCGCAGTATTGCGGGGAGCATTGGTTGGGGCCAAAGTGGCGGTGCGGCAGTTCAAGCGGACTGCGCTTCGCTGCATGAGCCAGGGGTTCAAAAATAACAAAGGGCTGGCACGTTTCAAGGAAGCCGCCAAGGGTTTTCTTAAAGACCCCGTCTATATCCCCAGTGGAGAGGTGATTGAATCCCGGCTGGATGTCGAGTTGGGGCAAACCTTGTCGTTGCGCTTTGAGCGCACTTACCGCACCGCATCCGACCATACGGGGTTGCTCGGTAAGGGGTGGCATGACAGCTGGAGTGAAGTCGCCAGCGTCAGTCCGCAGGGGCTAGACACCGTCGTGACTATCACCCTGGCACAGGGCTATGACATTGATTTCACTTTTCATCAAGATGTGACCTGCGTCTATTGCCCGCATTATCCCCAATTTACCCTGACACGAACCGAGCACGGTTTTCTGCTGTGGGATAGAGACAGTCAGCAGACCCGTCACTTTATCCATCAACAGGGGGACCGGTACTGGCTCGGAACACTGTCAGACCGCCATGACAATCGCATTACTTTGGTACGCGACCAGGCAGGCAAACTTTGCCGGGTGCGCCACAGCGATGGCATCGAGCTGGCGCTAGCTTGGCAAGACGACTACCTGCAGAAAATTGTCCGTGTAGATGGAGGCCAGCAGACACGCTTGGCCCACTACACCCAAAACCGCGCCGGTCAATTAGTCGAAGCAGATGCCAGCCATCACTATCACCTGTTTTACGAATACGATGACCAGGGGCGACTGACGCGTTGGCATGATAACGACCAGACCTGGGCGCGTTATGAATATGACGTGCAAGGGCGCTGCGTCTATACAACCTGCGCTGATGGCATGCTCACTGCACGCTTTGACTATCAGCCAGGCAAGGTGGTGATGACCGATGGGTTGGGTCGCCACGAGTATGAGCTTAACGAGCTTGACCTAGTGAGAGCGGTCCGCTCCCCCCTTGATCATGTGACCCGCTTTGACTACGACGAATTTGGTAACCTGCTGCGGGAGATTTCCCCTGCGGGACGGGTGGTCGAGTTTGAATACCTGGATGACACCGGGTTGGTGACCCGCTTTGTGGACGGCAGCGGCCACACTTGGCACTACGAGTATGATGACCAGCAGCGGCTGTGCGCCGTCACTGACCCGCTTGGGCGCAGTTGGCAGTGGCGTTTCGAGGAAATGGGGAATCCGGACAAACTGACAGGGCCGGATGCCAGCGAAGTGCATTTTAGCTGGAACCGTTATGGGCTGCTGACGGCGGTCAGCGACCAAAGTGGCAAGGTGCAAGCACGTCTACAGTATGACCACCGCCAGCGTCTGTTGAGCCAGACGGATGCCGAGGGGCAAACCGAACAGTGGCGCTATGATGGCCAGGACCGGGTTGCGCAGTGGCAGCGGGCCGACGGTGCCCGCTATCAGTTAGGCTATCGCCGCCCCAGCTGGCAATTGCCAGAGCAGCTCAAACGGCCTGATGATGTAGAAGAGCAACGCCGTTACGATCGCCACAAAAACCTGACCGACTATGTCGATGGCAATGGTCAGCACTGGCGCCAGCGCTTTGGGGCCTTTGACCTATTGATTGAACGCATCGACGCCAGTGGCCGCAGTTGGTGCTATCAATATGACCGCGATACCCAGCAGCTCATCAAGGTCACTGGGCCAGACCAGCAGGTGTGGCAGTGGTGGCTCGATAACGATGGTCGGGTGGTGCGCGAGCAAGACATGGCGGGCACTCTCACCCATTACCGTTATGACGAAGATGGCCACTGCATCGAAGTCCGCAATGGTGAAGGTCAGGCTCGTCACTTCCTGTTTGATGGCCGTGGCTTGCTGCTACGCGAAACCTGTGACGATGACACCCTTCATTATCACTACGACGGGGCAGGCAGATTGCTGGAAGTGTCATCCAGCACCAGCCATCTGCGTTTTGAATATGACGCCCGCGACCGGGTGGTGTTGGAGGTGCAAAACGGCGCCACCCTCAGCCGCAACTATGATGAGCAGGCCCACACCCTGACCCGAACCCTGAGCTGGCCTGAGGGACCCAAAGGGGATAAGGAAGACGAGCCAGCCCCACTGACCACCACCTTTACCGTAAACAATGTCGGTGAACTGACCCATATTGGCTTGCCAGATGGGGCAGAGCTGACCCTGGGGCACGACTTGGCTGGCCGAGAGGCGCAGCGCCAGGGCGGTGCTTTTGGGCTGAAGCAAGAGTATGACGTACTGGGACAGCTCATTCGCGCCCAAAGTGGTCAACTGCAAGAGGGGCGCTTGCTGGCGGGGCTCACCCGTGAGTACGGTTATGATCGTGTTGGCAACCTGATTGGCGAACGGCGCGGACGCGAGGCGCAGGGCTATCGACTCGATGTCTGTGGTCGGGTACTGGAGATCCTCAGCCAGCATCCCAACTCTGGCCACCAGCGGGAGGCGCAATTTAGCTACACCCGTCAGGGGTTGCCATTAACCAACGGCGAACACACCCGGTGGCAGCAAGGGCGAGTCAGTCAGCGAGGTGATACCCACTACGACTATGACAAGGCAGGCAGGCTTGTCAGCAAACGCCAGCTGCGTCCGGGGTTTCGGCCCGAACAGTGGCACTACCGCTGGGATAGCCGTAACCAGCTGAGGGTGGTCACCACCCCCGATGGCGTCACCTGGTTTTACCGCTACGACCCGTTTGGTCGGCGCATCAGCAAACGCTGTGAGCAGACAGGCGAAGAGGTGCGCTACCTGTGGGATAGCGACCAGATAGCCGAGGTTCGTCATTTCAAGCAAGGGCAGTTACAGGTCCGCCGCCACTGGGTCTGGCGTGGCTGGGAATTGCTGGTGCAGCAGCGTCAACAGATACAAGCACAACCCGCTCTCCAAGCTTGCGCCTCAACGGCCTACATCGAGCAAGACCTGCAAGCCGCTGCTGAAAACTGGCAAACCGACTTTGCCGTCAGCCAGCAAAATGGCGAACTGTTTGGGCTCTATAACCTGCAAGGGGAATTGCACTGGCAACCGACAAAAACCAGTCTGTGGGGCCAGCGGTTAAGCAATCATGCTGACATCCGTGACCCCGGTCTGGCATTCGCGGGCCAACTACGTGACGACGAGAGCGGGCTCTGCTATAACCGTTTTCGGTACTACGACCCGCAAGGTGTTTGTTATATCTCACCCGACCCGATAGGGATGCTGGGTGGTGAGAATAACTATGGGTATGTGAATAATCCGCTTGGGTGGATTGATCCATTTGGGTTGTCGAAATGCTCTGTGCTTGATGATATTATAAAAGATGCGAATAAAGTGGCTTCACCGGGTGGTGCTATTACATCAAAGCAGGCTAATATTTTGAGAAATAATCTCCCGGTAATCCAGCGACGTACTGCTTTCCAAAACCAAATGGCTAGGAAAGAATTTGTGAAAAGCCAAGATTATTTAATGAGGCAATGGGAGTCTAACATGGGTGTGTCATGGCCGACTGGGGCCACGCCACATCATATAATTCCGTTGGAAAGTGGTGGTGCGAATAAATGGTGGAATTTAATGCCAACTAATGGAACATTACCTAATCATTCACTTCCCGGAGTACCTGGTCCTCATGCTGCCGGAGGAACACTTCGCACAACGATTCAACAAGGGCGCAAAGCCTTACCCCCTGGAACGATAACCGATTTAAGGTTGCCATATGGTTGATATAAATGAAGAGATAAAGAAAATAGAAAATGCTAGTTTTTTCGAAAAAATGGGTGTTGATAATCTCCATGAAGGTGATGTGATTTTAATTGAAAATGTAAGAAAGGTGTTTATTGAACCATCGGATGATGATTTCAAAGGGTTATATAAGAAAACTGAGTGGCTTCCAACCTCATCCACTCAAGATGATCCATTTTATGAAAAACAAGTTAGTCCCAAAGAGCTTATTGAGTTGCGCAAGGAGATAAATAAACGCATCATAATTGCAACAAGAGATCTTGATAAAGGTAGATTTATATCTTCCCCACACGATTTTAGTGTTTCGGCAAGAAATGCGATTTGCTTTGCGTTTAGACAGCTTATTACTGAGAGGTATTTTTCTCTTGGGAGCCGTTGGGAAAGAATTACCGAGATTTATTATTCTGGCCATTGGCCTGTAGGTTTTACAAAAGAAAGATATATAGTTATTTAAAAAACTATCTGGACACTCCCTCCTAAAGGTACATTAGACTATTTCTGTCTGCTGTTTATCATGTTGGCTGTAGATGTGAATGAGGACGTTTTAGAATGTAGGTTGGCGATGAACGATGAACGATGAACGATAGGCTTAAACTATAAGCCCGACTACGACCTGTAATCGGGCTTTTCCTATCGAGCAAGGCCCGCACGCTGCCAACAGCTGGCAAACTGACTTTGTGGTCAGCCAACAGAATAGCGAACTGCTGGGGCTCTATAACCCGCAAGGGGAGTTGCACTGGCAACCGGCGAAAAACAGCCTGTGGGGGCAACGGTTAAGCAATCATGCTGATAACCGTGACCCTGGGCTGGTATTCGCGGGCCAACATCGTGACAATGAAAGCGGACTCTACTGTAACCGTTTTCGGTACTGCGACCCACAAGGGGCCTGTTATATATCCCCTGACCCGATAGGGATCTTGGGTGGCGAGAATAATTATGGCTATGTGCCCAATCCCGTAAACTGGATTGATCCATTGGGGCTTACCCCTTGTATGGAAATACCATCTAGCCGTAAATCTGGTGGCGTTGGTACAACTTATGATTCCATAAAGGGCCAAGGGTTGTATGTATTACATGATGGGAAAAATATTATATATGTTGATCGAGGAGATGCTCCATCCCGTTTGAATATTCACGCAAACACCCCACGAAAGCCTCATTTGAGGTTGTTTGCTGTGTTTGATAATAATTTTACCAAGGCTGAAGCTAAATTATTAGAGCAAAAAATTATGGATCTTCATGGTGGCACACAATTGACAAATCCGGTAACTAATCTGCTTAATAAAACTCGATCTTACAGTCCAAACAATCCTAACGCAGGGTCATATGATATCACTGGTCATAGTAGTGATTGGGGTGGTAAGGTGCTGGATGATGCTCTTTATATTTTGAGAGGTAAAGGATTGTGAAAGTGAGATATAAGGAAGGCGATGTTTTTATTATTCCTGTAAAGGATAAGATTGTCCTTTGCCAAGTTGTTTTTTCCCCAAGGGGTAAATTTAAGCAGATAATTGGTTTCTGTGTTCTATTTGTGCAGGAAAATAAGGTTTTTAAAAATGACGGTGTTCTTACCACAATTCCGGTTATGGATATGGGAAGAGAGGTGAAAATAATATTTACAGGAAATCAAAAAATTAAGGATTGTTCTTGGGAGATCATTGGTTATGCAGAACTGACCGAGGATAAAGAAGAGCTTAAAATATTTAACTATGCAGGTGGTCTATATAAAGGAGAGGAGGAAATAAGACGAATTCCTGTTTCTGAGTATAATAAATACACCGTCATGGAGGTGTATGGTTTCGAGCTTGTTAATAGTTTTCTGGCAAACCTGTAGTACCTCCGTTTTATCAGCTAGCGCCTCGTATTTTGGGCTAAACCGTAGGTTGGTTTTGAACGAAGTAAAGCCCAATATTTACCATGGTAATTTCAGTTTAAAAATTCAACCATAGGCCTGATTACGACGCGCAATCGGGCTTTCGCGATTTATCGTTGTCGGTAATAATCACGACGTTTCTCCTTTCATCCCCCTTATCACGACCAGGGTCAGCCCACTCGCGCCCAAAGCGGTCAACTGCAAGAGGGGCGCTTGCTGGCGGGGCTCACCCGCGAGTACGGTTATGATCGTGCGGGTAACCTGATTGGCGAGCGGTGCGGACGCGAGGCGCTAGGCTATCGGCTTGATGCCTGTGGGCGGGTGCTAGAGACCCTCAAGCCCAGCTTTATGTCCGCCATCAGGTTGCGGAAAAGAATGATTAGACAGCCCGTAAGTCGGCAGCTCTTCATCCACTATGTTTTCACTCTTCGAAGAGTTTTCTCATGAAATACAGGGTCTTATGGCTGGCGCTGGCAACCAGCATGATTGCCGCTTGTTCTTCCACTGCGTCACTCACTGACGCCGAGCTACCCCAAGCCACAAAGCAGGGGGATGGCCGCGCCCAGTATGAGCTGGCCAAACGTCTGGCCAGCTAACCCGATTACCCCAATGCCATGCACTGGATGCAGCAGGCTGCGGAGCAGTCCGGGTCATTGGCTGCCGATCAAAAGATCCGGGCTAACGCTGCGTGGTAAGTCGGGGACTGGTATCAGGCTGGGTTAGGTAAGCCCAAAAATCCGGCACTCGCTACACAGTGGTGGCAGCGTTCGGCACGCCTTGGCAATACCAATGCCAGCTATCGGCTGGGACTGATGTGTCAGGAGCAGCATCGAGGCAAACTGGTCAGTGAATGCCTCGATTGGTTTGAGCTGGCGGCCAAACGGGATCATACCGAGGCGCAGTTGATCCTGGCCAAGTGGTACAGCCAACAACCGGGTGCAGATGCGGACGCCATCAAGTGGCTCGAGAAGGCTGCGGGGCTTGGTAACCGCGATGCCCAGTACCTGCTGGGCGAGCGTTATGAGCAAGGCCGAGTGGTAGCCAAACGGCCAGATCATGCTCAACGCTGGAATGACAAGGCTGCGGCGCAGCAAACCGGTTGCCTTGCTACGGCAAGCTCAACAGGCAGCACCTACTGATGCTTTTGTGGCCTATCAATGTGCAGCTAATGCTGGTTCTGTCGAGGCTGAACTCTGGCTCGGCATGGCTTATCTGGCGGGAGAAAAGGCCCCCACAAACCTTGCATTGGGTTGTCACTGGCTGAATTTGGCTGCTGGTCATAGCTCCCACGAGGCCGAGTACCAGCTGAGCTTGCAGCAGGTTGACCGGGGGCAGCAGATTGAGTGGTTAACTCGGGCTGCCGAGGGGGGGATAACCCAAGCGTAGTTTGAGCTGGCGGAGCTACAGCATAAGCAAGGGGCACTGGAGCAAGCCAGAGCCAGTTATGCCAAGGCAGCCCAACAAGGAAACATTGCCGCGCAGTACACCTACGGTGAAATGCTGTGTCTGGGGCAAGGGGGGAAGAGGATTACGCACTGGCACTCAAACAGTATCGTCTGGCTGCCCAGCAAGGTGACCGCCAGGCCCAATACCGAATGGGGACATTGCGTGAGGAAGGCTTGGGGCCCCGCGTAACCGAGTTCATGTCTATGCTTGGCTGTCACTGGCAGCGACAGAAGGGATGCCTGAGGCTGTACAGGCCCGTGATGAGCTGGAAGCCGCGATGACCAAGCCAGAAGTAAAACAGGCGCAGAAGCTGTCTGAGCACTGGTTTGGCAAGATGTCATCAACTGTCAGGAAAAGCTAAAAAAGAATATAGAGGGAAGCGACCAGATGGTTGCTTCCCTCTTATTCAGTTGGCAAATCACCAGCCACAAACTTAGTCCACGCATCCATCATGGGCCGACGTTGGTCCAGCAAGTCGGTGCGGTGGTACGCAGCTTCCACTTTGTTTTGCACTGTATGGGCTAACGCTCGTTCAGCGAGGTCTCTTGTATAACCTTGTTCACTACACCAATCTCGAAAGCTAGAACGAAAACCATGACCATGAGCAGTTGCCATTCGGCCAGGGGGACTGAATCGCCCCGGCTTATCTAGACACTTTTGAGCCGTTCGAAATATTGCTTTTCACACTCTACTGGCGATAGCCCGTTGTTGAAACTGTGCCGGCGTTTGGGGTTGTAAAACATTTCAATGTAATCGAACACATCCTGCCGGGCTTCCTCACGATCCGCATAGGTTTTGCGACGGATACGCTCGCGTTTGAGGAGCTGGAAGAAACTCTCCGCCACCGCGTTATCATGGCAATTGCCGCGCCTGCTCATGCTGGCCTTGAGCTGGTTTTCCCGCAAAAAATCCTGCCAGTCATAGCTGCTAAACTGGCTCCCTTGGTCGGAATGAACCAGCACTTCTTGTTCGGGTCGCCGTCGCCACACCGCCATCAGTAACGCACTGATGGCCAGCTCTCGGTCGATCCGCTGCCCCATCGACCAACCAATGACGTGTCGTGAGAACAAATCCAATACCACAGCCAGATAGAGCCAGCCTTCATGCGTGCGAATGTAGGTGATGTCCGTTACCCAGACCTTATTGGGCTCGGTCACATCGAACTGGCGTTCCAAATGATTCGGTGCAACCACCGTTGGCCGGCCACCATAATGGCCTGGACGGCGGTGATAGCCGGTTTGTGAACGTAACCCTTCATGTCGCATTAATCGCGCCACCCGGTGCTTGCCACAGGTCTCGCCCATTTCTCGCAGGTCATCCCGGATCTTGCGATAGCCATAGACACCTCCGCTTTCTAGCCAACATTGCTTGATCTGGCCCAGGAGGCGTTGATCCTCCTGTGCTCGGGTAGATAAGGGCTGTCGCTGCCAAGCGTAATAACCGCTCGGGTGGACATTCATCATCCGGCACAGTCTGCGGACAGGATGCGTGGACTCGTGTTCCCGGATAAAGGCGTACCTTAACCTGACAGCTTGGCAAAGTACGCGGCGGCCTTTTTTAAGATATCTCGCTCATTGGTGACGCGGCGCAGTTCAGCCTTGAGGCGCCGAATTTCGGCTTGCTGGCTGGAGTCATGCTGTTGCTGCACTTCGGGCTGGCTGTAGCGTTTGATCCAGGCGTAAAGACTGTGGCTGGAAACACCAAGCCGCTCAGCGACCTCTGCCACTGGGTAATGGCGCTCAGTCACCTGCTTGACGGCGGCCAGTTTAAATTCTTCCATGTAACGTTGCTGCTTGCTCATAACACCTCCTGAATGACCTCAGTTTGAGGCTCTTGAGGTGTCTAGGAAAGTAGGGGCGATTCACTATCCTCCGTGGCATAGCGCACATTTTTGCGACAATCCGTGTCGCATGTGAGGCCTTTGTTGTATAATTCGCGCCCGTTCAGGTCTTGTCACCGTTGTTTAATGCTGCTCTATGGATGCAGTTGATGGTTGGCAAGGTGGTAGTAAAAATAACTAAAAGATTCAATAACAATGGGTTGTCGCCTTCGTCTGCGTTGGTGCTTGCGCACTGCCGTCTCTTTTTTGCTGTGTATCCAGTGTGCTAATGCAGCCGGACCACTGCCCTCACCGCTGGATCAGAATGATGTCGAGCAGCGCCAGCGGATCCTGCTGGAGGAGGCTGCGCGCCAGCGCGACGAAGTTTCTCGACAAACTCAGTTACCCGCAGCCGCATCAGCCCCCACTCCCGAAGAGGCGGGCCCCTGCTTTTTGGTGACTGCCATCCAGTTTGAGGGCGCCGGTCAGCTTGACGCGGATGCCCATGCCAAGCTGACTCGCCCGTTTCTGCACACTTGCATGGGGCTACCCCATATCAATGCCTTGATCCGCGATGTCAGCCAGTGGTATCTGGCTCAGGGTTTTATCACCAGCCGCGCTTTCTTGCCCGAGCAGGATCTGGCCAGCGGCATGCTGACGATTGCCGTGCTGGAAGGGCGGGTGGAGCGCATCGTCATCGATGGTAGGCCCGACCGGATAACCCGCACCCTCTTTCCTGGCCTAGTGGGCGAGGTGCTCAACCTGCGGGATCTTGAGCAAGGGGTGGATCAGCTGTCCCGCCTGCGCACCCTCTCTTACCAGCTGGATATTCAACCGGGGACGGCGGCAGGCCAATCCATCGTCAACCTGAAAGGGTCACGCGGGATCCCCTTGCAGGGCAGCATCGAGTTTGACAACAGCGGGCAGCAGAGCACGGGGGAAGAGCAGGGCCGGATGTCATTGAGTGCTGACAACCTGTTGTCGCTGGCCGAGCAATGGAGCGTGGGGGGCTCACGCAGCACGGATGGGCGAGCGGCCCATGATGCGACCAGCTGGCAGGCCGGGCTGAGCCTGCCATATGGCTATTGGTTGTTTGATGCGGGTTATCAGTACAGCGATTATCGCAATGACCTGCTGTCGCGCGGCTATGTGTATGACAGCCGTGGCAACACGCGTACCAGCACCGGCACCCTTTCGCGCACCCTCTATCGCGATGGGCAGAGTAAGGTGTCCGCAGTGCTGGGGATCACCCACCGCCAAAGCCGCAATTTCATCATGGAGCAGCTGCTGGAGAGCAGCAGCTACCGGCTCTCTTCACTGCGCAGCGGGCTCAACCTGGCGACCCGGGTCGATCATCATTTCTTCACGCTCAATCCGACGCTCACTCTGGGCACGGATTGGTTTGGCGCCGACAGTGACCGCGGCCGGCCAGTCGCTGCCCCCCGGGCCCAGTTTGAGAAGTGGGGGCTGTTTGGCAGTTACAGCACGGCCTGGCAGCAGCTTGGCTGGCTCTCGACCCTCTACGGTCAATGGACCCAGGACACGCTCTACAGCGTGGAGCGGGTCTCTTTGGGGGGTGATGCCTCGGTACGGGGCTTTAAAGAGCAGAGTTTAAGTGGCGATGTCGGCGGTTACCTGCGCAACGAGCTGAGCTGGCAGGCCCAGACGCCAGCCTGGCTCGGTCAGTGGCGAGGGTGGCTGGCCCTCGACATGGGACGGGTTGACCTTGGCAATCAGGGTGACCGCTGGCGCGGGATGGTGGGCACGGCCCTTGGCTGGGAGCAGCGCTATCGCCATGTTGCCGGCAACCTCAGTGTGGGGTTCCCGATCAGCGCCCCGGCCTGGCTCAATGCCGATCCCTATGTTCTGAATTACCGCCTGAGTATCAATTTTTAACGGAAACACTGTGATGTCGACATCCAAGTTGCCCCTGACTCTTCGTCTGCTTGCCTACCATCTGAGTGCGTTGCTGGCCTTGCAGCCCGCGCACCCCGCTTTTGCCGAGGGGATCGCGGTGGCGACGGGCAGCACTACGCTCAATCAGGCGGGCAATGGTGTACCGGTTGTCGACATCGCGACGCCCAACGGGGCCGGGGTATCACACAACCTCTACCAGGATTTCAATGTGGCGCAGCCTGGCGTCATCCTCAACAACGCCACCGGCCAGCTGACCCAGACCCAGCTCGGCGGGCTTATCCAGAACAACCCTCATCTGACCGGTGCACCGGCCAACGTCATCATCAACGAAGTGGTCGGTACCAGCCCTTCCCAGTTGCAAGGCTATCTGGAAGTGGCAGGTCAGCAGGCTGGAGTAGTGGTGGCCAACCCCAATGGCCTGACCTGCGATGGTTGCGGCTTTATCAATACCCCCAATGTCACGTTGTCCACCGGCAAGCCTGTGCTGGATGCCCATGGCCAGTTGCAGATGCTGGATGTGAAACAAGGGGCGTTGACGGTGGGGGGCAAGGGGCTGGATGGCAGCCGTCAGGCTTCGGTCGACCTGATTGCCCGAGCGGTGCAGCTCAACGGCGCCTTGCATGGCAAGGAAGTCAACGTGATCGCCGGGGCGAACAAGGTCAACCGGCAGACGGGGGAGATCCATGCTCAGCAGGGTGACGGGGCTGTGCCGGAAGTGGCCATCGACACGGCAGCCATGGGGGGTATGTATGCCGGCAAGATCCGGCTGGTGTCGACCGAGCAAGGGGTGGGAGTCAATCTGGCCAATGCGGTGGCAACGCAGGGGGATTTGACCCTGGATGCCAACGGCAAGATCAGGCTGCGTGACAGCAGCGCCGCTGGCAACCTGCAAGTCAGCAGCCGGGGTGACTTGGCTGCCACGGGTGCCATCCACAGCGGTGGCACAGCGCATCTGGAGGCCGGCGGTGAGTTGACGGCGCAAGATGCCGATATCGCGGCAAAAGGCGATGCCACGTTGAGGGCGCATACGCAGCAATTGCAGCGGACCAAGGTCAGCAGCGGTGGCAAGTTGGCGCTGCAAGCGAGCGATGCCGTGGTGATCCGAGAGGGGGCGTTGCAGGGGGAGACTATCCATGCCACTGCTCGCCAGCTGGACACCCTGGCGGCGCTGACGGCAAAGGACGTGACACTGGAGGCCGAGCAGTTGCGCCAGGCGGGCAATATTCAGGGGACCTCGGTGCGATTGGCGGGTGGCACGCTGCACCATGATGGCTCGACCCAGGCGGCGCAGAGCCTGACCATCGATGCGAAGACGCTGGATAATCAGGGGACGTTGAAGAGCGGGCAGGCAATGACCGTTGCGCTGGGCGAGCGAGGCTATAACAACGGTGAGCTGAGTGCGGGCGACAACCTGGCGATACGAGCTGGTACACGCTGGGAGCAGGGAGAGCAGGGCAAGAGCAACGCAGGTCAGCGCCTGCAGCTGCAGGCGCAACAGGTGAGTCTGGCGGGTGACGTTGGTGCCCCGACGCTAGATATCAACGGCAATGAGCTGACCGTGGCGGGCAAGGTGAAGGGCAACGCGGTGCAGTTGCAGGCGGGTGTGCTAACCAACCGGGGCGAGGTGCAGGCAGGGCAAACCCTGAACTGGCAAGGCCGCCAACTGACCAACAGCGGTACCCTGCAGGGGGACAAACAGCTGGTGCTCAAGGGCGATGCCTTGCTGAACCAGGGCACCCTGGCGGGAGGCGACGGCCTGACGTTGCAGGCGGACACGCTCAACAACGAGGGGCGCATCGCCAGTCAGGTCGCGACGCTGGCTGGGCGCCAGCTACGTAGCAGCGGCACGCTACTTGGAGTCTCCCGGCTGACCCTCAAAGGGGATGAGCTGACCCTGACAGGGCAGCAACTGACTGACGGTGAATTGGAACTGGGTAGCCGGTTGCTGCAGTTGAGTGGCCAGAGTCTGGTCGGCGGCCAGGCCAGGGTAACGGCTGAGACAGGCAACTTCGATGGTGTGCTGAAGGCCCAGTCGCTGGTGCTGGCGGTCAAGGAGGCCACGAGCGAGGGCCAGCTGCACAGTCGGGAAGGCATTGCGTGGGAAGGGCAACGCCTTGTGACGGGGAATGCGAGTGAGCTGCTGGCGAATCAGGGTGTGAGCTTGAGCGGCGACCAGCTGGTGCTGGGCGGCACGGTTGGTGCGGGCCAGGAGATGACCATCAAGGGCAAGCAGGTCACGCAACGTGGCCAGCTTGCCAGTGGCCAGATGATGACGGTCGATGCAGATGAGCTGGCGTTGGTCGGACAGGTGCAAGGGCGCGCAATTACCCTGACCAGTGAGCGTGCGACCCAGCAGGGGCGCATCTTGGCCACCGATACGCTGAACTGGCATAGCAAGCAGCTGGATGGCAATGGTTGGCTGCAGGCCGGCCAGGCCATGAATTTGAGCGGGGAGCAGCTGACTCACCAGGGTACGGCAGTGACGGCCGGTAAACTGGCGCTCACGTTTGCAGAACTGAGCAGCACAGGAGGCCTGTTTGCCAATGAGATGGCCGTAACGGGGTCCCGCCTCCTGTTGAAAGGAGCGCTGGAAAGCAAGTCATCCGCTCAGATAAAGGCCGACGAGTTGCAACTGGGGGGCGAACTGCGCACCGGTACTGATCTGGCACTGGGGGCGACCTTGTTGGCGCTGTCAGGCACTCAGCATATTGGCGGTAACCTGCAACTGCAGGCTGACCAGGCCGATGTGAGTGGTGAGCTGGAGGTTGGCAAGCAGCTCAAGCTGGATGCCAAGACGCTTGCCAGCAGTGGCAAGCTGCTGGCAAGCCAGGCTGATATTGCGGCGGTGAACTGGCAACAGCGTGGGGAGTTGACCACTGACGATGCGCTGGTCTGGCGTGGCGACAAATTGGCTCAAGAGGCCGACGGCCTACTGCAAGCGGGTGGCGCGCTGAGCCTGAGCGGTGATGACATCACCCTGGCCGGGGATGTAGCCGCCAAGGGCGATGTGGCGGTGGCGGCAAACTCGTACCAGCAAGAGGGGACCATGAATGCGGCCCAGGCGCTGCGTATCGATGCGACCAAGCTACAACTGGATGGCACTACTCAGGCGAAGACGGTGCAGTTGCATAGCCAGGTGGGCACAAGCCGTGGTCAGCATCTGATAGGCCAGCAACTCAGCTGGCAGAGCGACACCCTGACCAACCAGGGATGGCTGCAGGCTGGCGACAGTCTCACACTGACAGGCCGTGCACTCGAGAACGAGGGCACGGCGATTGCCGGTGGCGACCACCAACTCAACGCCACGGAGCGACTCGCCAACCGGGGCAATCTGGCAGGCAATACGCTTTCCCTGACAACCAAGGGGCTGCAAAACAGCGGGCTGTTGCAGGGCAAACAAGGTATTACCCTCCAGGCGGAAGAGGCCACTTTGGCCGGGCGCTTGGTCAGTCAGGGGGCGGTCCAGCTGGGGGCAAAACTGCTGGCGCTGGGTGGCGATGCAAACATCGGTGGTGCCCTCACCCTGCAGGGGGATACGCAGCAGCTGGCTGGCGTCTGGCGGGTCGGCGGGTTGCTGAAAAGCACCGGTAACCAGCTGATGGTAAACGGCGACTGGCAGGCGGGCCAGTGGCAATTGCAGGCTGATGCACTTACCAACAAGGGACGTATTGCCAGCGAACAGGCCGCCAATCTTCAGGTGAAAGAGTGGCATAACGAACAGGGCGCGACCCTGGTCGCCGCTGGGCCGTTGAACCTGACCGGCCAGCGCTTGCTGCAACAAGGGAGCTGGCTGGGTAATGGCAGCCAAACCCTGACGGTTGACGAGATAACCCAGCAAGGTCAGTGGCTGGGTGACGGCGCCTTGCAGGTGGAAGGACGCAAGCTGGTCAACAGCGGCACTTTGCGGGCCGCCAGCCTTGGCCTGAAGTTGGACGAGGTTGAAAACCGTGGCCGTATGGAAAGTGGCGGCGAGCTGAACTGGCAGGGGACGCAGTGGCGCAACTTGGGCGCGCTGTTGGCAGGGCGTGCCACGCTGACGGGCGATACCTTGCTCAACAGCGGTGAAGTGGGTACCCGCCAACTGACCATGACGGCGATCACCCATTTGGACAACCGCGGCGTGCTGGTTGGTAAAGAGGGAATGAGCCTGACGGCGGCGACCCTCGACTCGCAGGGTGACATGCTGAGCAATGGCCACATGCGGCTGGGTGCCTCGCTACTGAATTTGAATGGTCTGACCCAGGCAGACGGTGAGCTGGTTGTGACGGCGGACCAGGCAACGCTGGCCGGCAACTTGGTGGCCGACCAGCTGCAGTGGCGCGGCAAGACGCTGGTGATGTCGGGCACGGCGGCAGCACGAGATACCACCTTGAGTGGTGAACAAGTGACGCTGGATGGGATCCTCAAGGGGGACCATCAACAGGTGACGGCGACTACCCTGACTACCGGTCAGCAGAGTCAATTGTTGGCCAAAGCGGGGCAACAATTGACGGCTGGCCAGATGACGCTGCAGGGCAGTGCGGTAGCTGGAGAGGACCAACGCATTGAAGCCACCCAGCTGTCACAACAGGGGGTATTGGCCAGCGGTGGCTCACTGTCACTGCAGGTTGCCGATACCCTGCGCAATGATGGCAAGGTGTCGGCGCAAGCGATAACGCTGACGGCGGCACACATCGACAACGGTGGTGCGCTGGTCAGCAAGGACGCACTGAACCTGAAGACTGGCACCCTGACTAACCGGGGCCACTGGCAATCGGACCAGGGCATCACCTTGACGGCCAACCGGCTGCTCAACAGCGGCCAGTGGGTCAGCGGCTTGGGTCAGACATTGACACTGGATGCACTGGATAACAGCGGAACGTTGCTTGCCGGTGCGGGCCTTACCATCAACGCGCCCCAGCTGAGCAGCAGCGGCAAGCTGCTGGCCAATAAAGACCTTGTTCTGAACACCAACGAAGCCACGCTGGGCAGTGGTAGCACCACGGCCAGCAATGGCCAGTTGCAACTCCATGCGGGCACATTGACCAGCCAAGGGACGCTGTCATCGGCGGGTGATCTGAGCTGGCAAGGCGCGAATTTAGCGCACAGCGGCAGTGCCGTGACCAATGGTGCGCTGACGCTGCAGGGTGAGTCCGTCACCCTGGACGGTGACCTGCAAGGGGAGCGGGTGTTGCTGGACACCGGCACACTGACCAGTCGCGGCAAGCTGACCAGCCGTGGCGACCTAGCGGTCAATGCCCGTGGTGCGGTGCAGCACCATGGCCAACTGCAAGGCAATCAGGTTGTGCTGCGCAGTGCCAGCTGGCAGGGAAGCGGTGGCGTCGGCAGTGGCGGCGCGCTTGAGCTGCGTACCGGCCAGCTGCAACTGGCTGGCCCGTGGCGTATTCGTGGCGAGGCAGACATTCAGGCCGATACCATGACGCTGGGGGGCTCGCTGGTGATTGGCGGCAACCTGACGCTTACCAGTCGGGGGGCATTGACCAGTCAGGCTGGCAGCCAACTGGTGTCGGGAGGAGCACTGTCGCTTGATGGCGGTACCCTGACGCAACAAGGGCTGTGGCAGTCGGCGCGTGGCATGAGCCTCAAGGGCTCGCGGTTCGAGCAGCAGGGTGACTTGCTGGCTGGCGGTGACCTGCTCTTGCGCAGCGGTTATTGGCAACAAGGTGGCAAGACCCGGGCAAACGGGAGACTGCACGCCGAGCTGACCGAGGGGGCGACCCTTGCAGGCACTGTGCAGGTCGATGGCAATGCAACCCTCTCGGCGCCCGCGCTCACCCTCAAGGGGACCCTGGCCGCCAAAGGCAATGTTGCTCTCAATGCCAATACTCTGATCAGTCAGCTCGGCAATCTGCTGAGCGGCGGCGAACTGGCCATGAATGCCGCTCGCATCGAGCAGCAGGGCCGCGTTGAAACGACGCGCCTGCAAAGCGGCGGTGAGCTGCAAAATGATGGGGTGATGTTGGTGGCCGGCCAGGGCAGCATCAGCGGTGCGCGGCTGGATAACCGGGGCACCTTGCAGGGGGATGGCCTCACCATCAGCAGTCGCCAGCTCGACAACCGTGGTGCCTTGCTAGGCAATACCCTGACACTGACCCATGACACCCTGGTCAACCGGGGGCGGGTACAGGGCGGTACGCTGAACCTGACGACCGAGCAACTGGATAACAGCCAGGGGGCCGTTCTGCGCGGCCAGCATGTGGGGGACATCACTGCCACAACGCTGACCAATGCCGGCGAGCTCTCCTCGGCCGGTCAACTTTTACTCAAGGGCAACCAGCTCGACAACAGTGGTCTCATCAGTGCCAATTTACTGGAGGCCTCGCCACTGGCACGGCTGGCCAACAGCGGCACCCTGTTTGGGCAACAGCTGACCCTGCACAGCAGCGAGCTGTATGCACCGGGCAAGATACTGGCGGGGCAGAAGGCGACGCTGGATGCTGGCCGGGTGACGGGCATAGGTGAATGGCTCTCTGGCGGAGACCTGGCACTCAAGGTGGGTTCCTCACTAAGCAGTCAGGGCACGCTCAGCGCTAAGGGTACGTTGGACCTGCAGGTGCAGGGGGACTGGCAACATCAGGGACAGTGGGGCGCAGGACAGCGTTTCAATGCGGGCGTCACCGGCCAGCTAATCAATAGCGGGGCTCTGGTGAGCAATGGTGTCATGCAGTTGGGTGCCCAACGGCTGGAGAACAGCGGCAGCGTGCAAAGTGGGCAAGGGCTGACGCTCAATACGCAGGGTGAGCTGCGCAATACCGGTATGCTGGCCAGCCAGGGTGATTTGGGGTGGCTAGGTGAGTCGCTGTTTAATGGCGGGACCGTATATAGCGGTGGTAGTCAGAGCCTGACTGCCAATAGTAATTTAACCAATGAATATGGCACTCTGCTGGCGGAGCGGGGCGCGACTATCAAGGTGAATAATGGTCAGCTGGTGAATGCATCTGGGACGATTGATGCTGGAAGTGGCGACTTGTGGTTAGGAGCTAGCACGATCGTTAATAAAAAGGCTGTATTCGAATATCAACCAGGTAATAAAGAAAAAATACCAATGCCAGTTGATCAACAGACAGCTGATGGTCTCCCAGGAGTCCTAGTGCCTGTATATGAAAACCCTTCTGATGAGTATTTTGAGAAAACTATTAAAGAAAGTCGAGCGTATTATGAACTTCTCAGGTCGAAGCTAAAAGATGGGGAGAGTATCGCGTATGGTTGGCCAGGGTTGTATGTAGTGCGCCAAGGTCCTCTTCAAGATAAGATGAGACTTTACATTACAAAAAGTGAGTCTATTGTCACTAAAGATAGCCAAAGGTCATTGATTGCTACGTCTGGCAGTATAAAATTAACAGGTGCCGATATTAACAACTCTAACAGTTATATAGCTGCCGGAGGAAATATATCAATACAAGCATCTCATCTCACTAATAATGGTTTTTATTCTGGTGGAAACTATGAATATGCAGAATATGATAAAGATAAAAGCCCAAACGGGATTCTTGGGGATATTGAGCTACAAATATTCATTCGTTACAATAATGTTGTAAAATCAGATACCCTTGTGGGGACGAGTAGT
Source organism: Aeromonas sp. MR7 (assembly GCF_963899385.1). Taxonomy (NCBI): domain Bacteria; kingdom Pseudomonadati; phylum Pseudomonadota; class Gammaproteobacteria; order Aeromonadales; family Aeromonadaceae; genus Aeromonas; species Aeromonas sp. MR7. The sequence goes on along the minus strand of NZ_CAWQXH010000032.1, from coordinate 16,180 downwards.
AACGCTATTATATCTGCCGGCGGTAACTTAATCGGCACCGTTGCCGGTATGATCGATAATATTACGATCAAAGCCAACGCTGGCCCAGTCAGCAGTATCACCCAACGTCCCGGAATGTCATTACTTCAAGCCCTGGGGACCGGTGCCGCCCCCGGTTTACAGGGGGATGCCCAATACCTGGCCCAGCAGCTAAAACCGGTCGGCCCGGACAACGGCGTGCCGTTGCCTGACTTCCAGTTGCCCAGCGGCGACAAGGGGCTCTTTACCGTCAACGGCAAGAGCGACAGCCCCTACCTGATAGAGGTCAACCCGCTATTGGCCAATCTGGGTCAGGCCGGCAACGGCATGCTGGACCGTATCGATGCTGCGCTCCAGCAGCAGTTGCAGGGCGCGGGACAACTCTCTTTCGATGCGGTCTCGGGCAATGGAGGCATTGCCCAAGTGGTTGGTCAAAATGCTGACTGGGCGCTGCCGGGCCGTGCAAGCGGCGGGGTCAACTCCCCTGATCTGCAATCCGTAAATGGCATTACACAGCCAAACAGTGGCCATGTCGCCACATCAGGTCAGTGGCAACAGCATCTGCAGCCGGGTTGGCAAGCCCCCGTGGTCACGGCTGTGGCGGTAACGGAGCCGGGCTCGGTGCAGACCGGCTTGCAAGCCGTGCCGGCGCTGGCGACCCAGCCGCAGCTTGAAACCAGCCCGACCCTGACCCAGGTCAACCAGTTCCTCGGCTCCAGCTACTTTTTCTCGCAGATGAACTATGCGCCGGAGAAAGACATCAAGCTGCTGGGGGATGTCGCCTTCGATACTCGGGTCATCCGGGATGCGGTGCTGGCTCAGACCGGCCGCCGCTTTATCAATAACGAGATGGGCTCGGATCTGGCGCAGATGCGCATGCTCATCGACAGCGCGGTGCAAAACCAGCGCGAGTTGGGGCTGACGGCCGGGGTGGCCCTGAGCGCCGATCAGGTGGCGCAGCTGGGCCGCAGCATGGTGTGGTGGGAGCCGGTCTGGTATCAGGGCAAGATCGTGCTGGCGCCCAAGCTCTACCTGACCGAGGCCGACAAACGCCACCTCGCCGGCAGCGTCATCACCGCCACCAACATCGATCTCACTGCCGGAGGCATCAATAACAGCGGCACCTTGCTGGCCGATGGCACTCTGTCGCTCAAGAGCGGCAGTACCCTGGTCAACCAGGGGCAGATCCAGGCGGGCGGGCGGCTTGAGCTGCTCGCCAAGGGGGATATCCTCAACCAGAACCTCATCAAAGGGGGCGACGTTGTCATTGCCTCGCTGGATGGCTCGGTGCGCAATGAAACCCAGACGGCGCAACGCCATGTGGATGTCAACGGTGTGCTGTCGAGTGAGCTGACCGAGCAAACCCGTTTCAGCCGTACCGACGTGGGTGAGATTGCCCGCATCGAGTCGGCGGGCAACCTGCTGTTGCAGGCAGGGCAGGATATCTCCCTGTCGGCCGGCAACCTGCTGGCGGGGCTCGACATGTCGTTGTCGGCGGGGCGGGACATCAGCATCGGCAGTGTGGAAGATCGCCGTAAATGGGAGGAGGGCAACAGCCGCTTCGCCCGGGTTGAGCAGCTGATGAGTGGTCTTGAGGCGGGTCACTCCCTGAGTCTGTCAGCCGAGCGGGATATCGCCATCTCGGCTTCTTCCCTGACTGCAAAAGGGGATGCTTCCTTGACTGCCGGCAATGAGCTCATGCTCAAGACCGCCACTAATGATGCCAACCAATACACCACTCGTCGCAATGGGTACGACATCGTTCAGCAGCGTGAAGAGGTGGGAGCCAATCTGAGCGCAGATAACATTGCATTGCGCGCTGGCAGTGATCTGGCGATGCGTGCAGCCCATGTGCAGGCAGAAGGTGAGCTCGCCGTCACGGCAGGCCGAGACCTGTTGCTGGAAGCGGGTGATGCAATGGACTATCGCGAATCCTACACCAAGGAGAGCAAGAAGAAGGCCTTCAGCAAGAAGACCACCACAAGCCACGATATCAGCGAACAGCACATGGCACAGGCCACCGAGCTGGGCGGCCAGTATGTATTGCTCAAGGCTCAGCAGGATATGGCGGTCAAAGGCAGCAATGTGGTAGGGGATCTTGGCGCAACCCTGCTGGCTGGGCGCGACCTGAACATTGATACCGTCGATCTGCTCAATCGTGAGCTCCATTTCCGTGAGACCAAGCGTTCCGGCCTGATGGGGAGCGGTGGGATCGGCTTTACCATCGGCAAGCAGCAACAAAGCAGCGACATGGCGGGCACTACGCAGATCAGAGAAGGATCCAGTGTCGGCAGTGTTCAGGGGGATGTCACGCTGCAAGCCGGCAACCGCTTGCAGATAAGCGCCAGCGATGTCATTGCAGGTAAGGACCTGCTGCTGGTAGGCAAAGATGTCGCCATCACCTCGGCTGAGCAGCAAGTCACCCAAAAGGAGGAGTTCAAGAGCAAGAGTGCCGGGCTTACGGTGGCCTTGACCGGTGGCGCCGTCACTGCGTTGCAGAGCGCCTATGACACCGTCAAGACCAGCAAGGAGAGCAGTAACGATCGTCTGGTGGCGCTGCAGGGGGCAAAGGCGGCCATGAACGGTTATCAGGCCTGGCAGGGAATGCAGGCGATGGCGAATGCCGGTGGGGTGCCTGATCCCTCCTTTGTCGGGATCTCCATCTCAGTGGGCAACCAGCGCAGTCAATCCAACAGCCAGAGCCGCGAAACCAATGCACTGACCTCGGAGCTCAATGCCGGTGGCGATATCACTGTGCTGGCCAAGGGGGATGAGGCCAATGGAAGCGGCGATCTGATCGTGAGTGGCAGCAGCATCAAGGGGCAGAATGTGACGCTGGGCGCTGCACGTGACCTTGTACTGCAATCGGCCGTCAACAGCAGTGACAGCAGCGGCAGCAATCACAGCAGTGGCTGGAATGCTGGCGTGAGCTTTGGGGTTAGTCAGGGGAGTGCGGGGATCAGCATCTTCGCCAACATGAACGCCGCCAAAGGCAAGGAGAACGGGGATTCGGATCGCTATACCGAAACCAATATCACGGCCGGTGATATCCTGACCCTCAAGTCGGGACGGGATGCGACCTTGCTTGGTGCACAGGTGAGTGGAGACAAGGTAACGGCCGATATCGGCCGCAACCTGACCCTGACCAGCCAACAGGATAACGATCACTACCAGAGCCAGCAGAGCAGCATCTCGGCTGGCGGCAGCTTTACCTTTGGCAGCATGACCGCCTCTGGTTACGTCAATGCCAGCCGTCAGAAGATCAACAGTGACTTTGAGAGCGTGGTAGAGCAGACCGGCGTCTTTGCCGGCCAACAGGGTTTTGAGATCCGGGTGGGCGAGCATACTCAACTCAATGGTGCTGTACTGGCGGGTAGTGAGGATGCTGGCAAGAATCATCTGTCCACAGGTACGCTGGGGTGGAGCGACCTGGTCAACCGTGCCGAGTACAAGGTTGAAAGCCAGAGCATTGGCATCAGTGGTAGTGGTGGCTCCAAGCAGGGCTTCTCAGGCAAGGGTGAGCCGACTGCCGCAACTGTACTGGGCGGCAGCAACAGCAGCGGCAGCGCTAGTTCGACCACCTTCGCTTCAATCGGGGTAGGTGATATAGAGATCCGCAATACAACTGGCCAGCAACAGGATCTGGTGAGTTTGCATCGTGATCCCACCCAGGCGGTCAATGGTCTCTCTCCCATCTTTGACAAGCAAAAAGAGCTGGCAAGGATGCAGGAGGCCCAGCTTATCGGTGAGGTCGGGCAGCAGGCGACCCAGATGGTGGTCAGCCACCATCTGGCTGAAGCCAACGAGCGGGCCAAGGATGATCCCGAGTACGCCAACAGCAAAGAGTACAAGGCGCTGCAGGAAAAATGGGGTGTGGGCAGCGACTTCCAGCGCGGTATGCAGGCAGCGACGGCGGCACTGCAAGGCTTGGCTGGGGGCGACCTGACTCAGGCAGCAGCAGGGGCTGCGGCCCCCTACCTGGCCCAGATGGTCAAGCAACAAACAGATGATGGTATTTCCAGGGTCATGGCCCATGCGCTGGTGCAAGGGGCGCTGGCCGCCGCCCAGAACAAGAATGCCATGGTCAGTGCCACCGGCGCCGCGACTGGTGAGTTGGCCGGTATGATGGCGACCGAGCTTTACCACAAAGACGCCAGCCAGCTGACAGAGGGGGAAAAGGAGACCGTCTCCACCTTGGCGACTCTGGCAGCCGGATTAGCGGGTGGTTTGACAGGCGATAGCACCGCCAGTGCCTTGGCCAGTGCCCAGACCGGTAAGACGGTGGTGGAGAACAATGCGTTATCAGATTGGGGGAGTTTGATTCCTCCACAAACCCAGCAAGATGCTTATTTAGCATTTCAACTGCTATCTCAAGGAAAATCACAAGATGAAATTGCTCAAGCGCTGGTTTTATCTCATCAAAACCCCACATTGGGTGATGAATATAAAGTAAAGCCTACGGCAAAAGTAGAGGGTGCGGCGGGAATTGCAATAGGAATGTTTGCTGAAGGGGCTGCGAATGAAGATTCTTTTTCCATTAATGGAGGTTTCACTCCGACCTTTGGACTACGGGGAAGTGCCACTATAGGGTTGGATTTTGGGCCTTATCTACCAGGATTTATACCAACAAATAATGATTCATCTTTTGATATGGGCTTGGGATGGGTATCTTTAGGGATTGCCTCAGGAAAAGATGGAGTAGGTTTTTCCGTTGGAGTTGGGCCATCTATTGGTTGGGGGGGCGTATCGAAAGAAATCAAGAGTGTCGATGTGGAAGGTAATGGAAAAATTGGTAAAGAAATATACAAGTACGACTTTTAACAGGAGGCGGGAATGAAGATATTTTTTGCATCAGGTATGATACTTTTTCTTGTGTTACTTATTTTTTGCCAAATATATTTTTATGTTAAAAACAAAATAAAATTCAATGACTCAAGAGGAGTGTTATTATTTATTGACAGGATTATGTTTCAGTCTTGTTGGCTAACCAATCTATCGTCTATGTTCTTTTTTATATCATCTACTATGGGGCTGGCTTTATCATGGGTAAATGGAGAGCCTCATGAACGAGTTATTTCTTACTGCATTGGTTTTCTTGGCGTTATTTCATTGTTTTTGCATTGCAGACTGTTTTATATGAAAAATAATGATGCCGGTGAGCTTTCCTTTTTAAAGGAATTGCTTTTAAAGTATGATTTATCTAGATTTTCTATTTTCATTTGGGTTTCTAGACTATGTTATTTAATGTCATTCTTTATGCTCTTTCATTATGGTTTTTAACTCGTAATTTAATTATTAAAATGGAAGGTGACAGAAGTCTTAGGTTTTTATTTAGACGGCTATAACGACTTCAATCTATGTTTTTAACAGGATGGTCATCCCTGCACCCCATGCTTATGTAATACAACATTGATATTATTTTATAGTAAAGGGATGCGCGGTAACAGCCGACAGAATAAATTTTTAAGTTTACTTGGATAAAATATTAACGGTAGAGAATTGTTTCTCGGTAGCTAAATAAACGAGGCTAATAAACTTCCGGAGATATCAAAATGATAACTTAAAGTTTTGCTTTGGTTAACAAGTTATTTGCAATTGTTGATGAGGGTATTGTTGATGGATATGATTTTTCTCTTATAAAGTTGATATTGGTGATGGATATATAGATGCTGTTTTAGCTGTGGAGAGTGAAGGGGTGGCAACTACTGATGCAAGGATGGGTATTAATAATGCCGAAGTGTTTGGGATAATAATGAAAATTAAAGATGTCGCTATTTCTAGAAGAGGAGGGCTGGAGATCGCTAATTATATTTTATAGGTATAGTGAACAGGTAAAATTAAATTTCATTCAATAACGAATGTATTGTGAATACTGGGGTATAGGCTCGACTAGCAAAGCGTAATCGGGCGTTCGCAAAGAGGGCGTAGGATGCTACGTTATTGTTGGGCGATCAGGTCAGTGGTAACAAGGTTAATACCGATATCGACCGCAGCCTGCCCCTGACCAGCCAACAGGATAACGATCACTACCAGAGCCAGCAGAGTAGCATCTCGGCTGGCGGCAGCTTTACTTTTGGCAGCATGACCGCCTCTGGTTAGATCAATGCTAGCTGTCAGAAGATCAACGGTGACTTTGAGAACGTGGTAGAGCAGACCGGCGTCTTTGCCGGCCAACAGGGTTTTGAGATCCGGGTGGGTGAGCATACCCAGTTCAATGGTGCCGTACTGGCGGGTAGTGAGGATGCTGGCAAGAATCATCTGTCCACCGGTACGCTGGGGTGGAGCGACCTTGTTAATCGTGCCGAGTACAAGGTTGAAAGCACGAGTAAAAATCTGGAAAATCTGGGACACCCACCTTTTGGAGCAAGCCAAAAAGGTGGGTGTCGTCCCTTGAGGCCAGGTGATAGCCAATCCCTTACTTGGTCCTGGTGATGGAAATCAGTATTTTATAAAGGATTTTGGCAATCAATTGAAATTAATAGATGCAATAAATTTGGATAAATAAATGACAAAGTCACCTTACATAAATCATGCTATTAATCTGTCCCTTTTAGAAGGGAACTCGGTGCAGGAAGTATATGATGGTTGTTCTACTTTAGAACAAGTGGTTTTTTTTCAAAAAAAATGTCACCTGAATTGCGTATTGAAATTAGACTTGAATTACCCTCATTAAGGTATTTCTCAACAGATATAACACCTCACAACAAGGCGGATGAAGGATTTATTTGCGACGAATGTAAGGTTGCAGTTTCATATCCTAAATAAATTATGGGAGAGTGGCCGTTCTAATTAACCGATCCTAATAGTGCTACATCTTGCTAACACTGGGATACCCACCTTTTTGTAGTTAGTTGTTCTTTCACAATTTGGGGGGCCAAAGCCTATAGGGGTAGCTTGTTGGCTCAAGAAAACGCTGGGGCAGCAACCTGCTGGCAGACCTGTCGTTGGTGGCCGTAAACACATCATCGATCGCACCACTACCCAGCTGGGCGTCGAACTCAGTGGCAACAATCTGATGCTTGAGGCGGGCAACAACCTGTTAGCTCAGGCCAGCACACTGGATGCCAAAGGGAATGCTGCGTTGCAGGCCGGTGGTGAACTGCAGTTACTGACGGCAGACAACGAGGTCTATCACTTCGAGCAGAGCAAGAGCAAAGGCTTCCTGAAGTCGAAATCTACCGAAATAGAGCAGAAGGATGTGATGGCGCAGGGGACGACCATCACTGCCGGTGGCAACGTGAGCCTAGTTAGCCAGGGGGACATGACCCTCAAAGGCAGTGACATCCAGGCTGGCGAAACCCTGAGTCTGGATACGGACGGCATGCTCAAGCTGTTGACCGCCACCGATGAGCATTTCTACCGCAAAGATGAGAAGAAGAGCGGTGTCATGGTGAAGATGTCCGGCAATGGCGCCAACAGTACCGCCGAGCGTCAGAACCAGCTGGACGGTGCGGATATCAATATCAGTGCGGGTCAGGGTGTGTTGTTGCAAGTGGGGCAGAAGGAGGGAGAAAGCCTGCAGGCACGGCTGGATACATTGGCGACGCAACCCGGTATGGCCTGGGTTGAGCAGGTTCGCAGTATGCCAGGTGTGAAGATGGAAGTTGTGCAAGAGGCTTATGAGCAGTGGAACTACAGCCAGCAGAGCTTGAGCCCTGTAGCGTCTTCCATTATTGCCATTGCCTTGGCGGTCGCCACCATGGGAGGGGGGGTGGCCGCGTTGGCTGCAGTACAAGGGGTCAGCGTGAGTGCCGTCGGTGCAACGTCAGCGGCCATGGCCAACGCTGCTTTTAGTACTTTGGTGAGTCAGGCAACTATCTCTACCATCAACAATGGCGGCAATTTGGGGGCGGTACTCAAAGAACTGGGCAGCAGTGCCAGCATCAAGCAATTGGCGACCTCGGTGGCAACGGCTGGGGCACTGCAGGGGTTGGACAAGGCGATGGGAGTGGCGAGTGCTGCACCAGCAGCGAGCAATGCAGCCAGCCAGCCTGCGGCCTCCAATCTGTTCTCCTGGGACACCTTCAACCGGGTGACCAGTCACTCGGTCGTGACCGCAGGGATTAACACCACCATCAATGGCTCCCACTTTGCGGATGCCTTTAAAGCCAGCCTGTTATCCAATATTCAGGGGGAAGTGGGTAAAGCCACGGCCAACTGGATAGGGGATCAAGGCATTAAATTTGATGCTGCCAACAGCCCGTTGGCAGAGGCAGGGAAAATCGCTGCCCATGGGGTGACCAGCGGTGCCATTGCAGAGATAACTGGCGGCAAGTTTGCGGCGGGGGCGGCCGGTGGTGCCATGTCGGAACTCGCCAGCAACTGGAGCCTGGGCGCCTTTGGCGGCAACGAGGAGTATCAGGTTGCCTTTAACAAGGTATTGGGTGGACTTGCGGCAGTGGCCGTCACCGGGGATGAAAACGACTTCTATACTGGTGCAGACCGGGCTGAGACGGTGCATCGGTACAATGCGATGGCACATACGTTAGCCGCGCTGAAAGCGCGCGATCCTGAACAATTTGCCAAGTTGATGGAGGCTAAAAGAAATCAATACAAGACTTGTGGTGAATCGGCAGAATGTAAAAAAATGATGATTGCTGGTTTGGGATTAGTGGGCTTGCCCCTGCTTCCATCAGAGTTGCTAGCTGCGGGGGGAATCGGGGGAGGGGCCAAATTTGGGTTTGAGCTGTGGGATAATAAAGGTGACTTAAGTAAAGTTGATATGGGCGAGGTTGTATTTTCTACTTACTTAAGTGCAGGTACAGCAGGTTGGAGCTTCTGGCCAACTGTAGCTGTCAATGCTGCAGGTGGAGCTTATACGAGCCATTTGAAAGGAGAAGATCCACTTGTCGGTGGTTTCGCGAGTTCTTTGGGAGCTGGTACTGGATATTGGGCCGGTAAATTCGTTGAGCCATTGGCAAAAAATTTATTTAACGTGAACCAAAATGGTATAAAATATGAGTTCATTGACATAGGTTTGACTATACAAAAGAACAAACCGGAAAGTATTATTCCGAGTTCTTTTGGAAATGCAGGTGGTTCCATTTCATCGGAACTATCAACCAAGTTTTTTGAAAGTGAATTAAAAGAGGCTGACTGGTGAGGTATTTTTCTGGAGTGTTTTTTTTCTATGTCCGCCAATTATATTTTCCATTATTGGCGGTGTTATTTATATTTCTGTAAATTTCTTTACATTCATCGTCTATGGACGTAAATTGAATCTGTCATGGTCGTTGTTAATTTCATTTGCAGAGAAAGGTGCAATGTATGGAGTATCGCTTAGTGGTGTCTTTCTTCTGCTTTTAATATGTTCGATAGTTAGGTCGAAATTTTTATCATGGCGGCGTTAGAGCTCTCTTTTTCAAGTCGTTGGTGATGAGTTGAGAGGAATAAATAGTAGCTATTAGTAGTGGATATTTATTGGAGAAGATTGTTGTATATACATCTATCAGTGTCGTGACCCTTTATCTGGCTCAGTTGGTGCCCATCCTGGGTGATGGCCCATACCTAGAATAAGAACGCCATGGTCAGTGGCACCGGTGGCAAGTTTGCTGCGGGGGCAGTCAGGTTTTCTCTGATACCGAGCATCAGGTTGCTTTGAACAAAGTATTGGGTGGGTTGGCGGCCGTGGCCGTCACCGGGGATGAAAACGACTTTGATACTGGTGCTGACCGGGCGGAGACGGTGCACCGATACAACGCTTTGGAACACATGTATCTGCCAAGTGGACTGATTGATGCTGGGATGGCGGCAGAATCATTAGGAAAATTCATGGCTGATAATGGAGCTACACCGAGTGAAATTTCTCAAGCACAAAATGACCTCACAAGAGGAGTTGGGACTGGAGCACAACAGCCTGCAACTGAATTTTTGAAGCAATGGGTATTGTTTATGAGCAACAGCGCTGCGATGCGGGTTGGTAGAGCAACTGGTATGAGCTCAGTGGTTACAGGAGGTGTAATTGGTGGCGCTGCAAATGGTAGCGCCCAAATTATAACTAATGATAATAAGCCGTTTAACTACGTTGATGCTTTGATTGCGGTTGGTTCAGGGAGCTTAACACAAGGAAAAGGTATCATTGGTACGGAAGTTATTAGTGTCAGCGGGGCTTATATTGGAAGTAAGATCAAAGACGAAGAACCAGAGAGTGCAATGGTTGGTGCTGCAATAGGTTCTGCATCTGGTAAAGTAGTTTCTGACAAGCTAAAACCAATTGTAAAAGAAAATGCGGCTGAGATCTTGGGCAACATTACCGGCTCAGCTGGTTCTGAGGCGGCAGGAAGAGCTATTGAAGATATTTCCAGCAAGGAAAGGATGAATAAGTGAAGGTGTATTTAAAAGGGGTGTTGCTTTTATTAAAAATGACGGGGTACTCTGCTTTTATAGTAACAGGGGCTATCCTTTTTATTCGGCTTGCAGTCTCTGCCTTTCATTTCATGCAGTTTGGTGTTTTTTATTTTTATTGGAATGATGACATTGTTTATTCGTTTAAGGTGGGTGTAGCATCAGGGGTTCCAGCAGGCATCGGTATTTGTATAATTTCTTGGATTAATAAAAGAGAGTGATAATCCCCCCCAGTAGGTAGATAATATGGGTAGTAGGAATCTGGGACACCCACCGTTTTGGGGCTGCTAATGCTGGAGCGCAAATATATTACGGTGAACCGTTTAGTTGGGTTACCTTTGGTGCTTCAATGGTAACCGGTGGTGCTACTGTAAATATGGGGTATTGGGGGGCGACAACAGTAAATACTGCAGGAAGTGGTATTACTAGTCTTATTGAGCAGAAAAGTCCATGGGTTCCAATGATGGCAAGTGTTGCAGGCTCTAGTTCAGGGTATTTGATTGGAAAGGGCGAAGCTCCTTTAAATAAATGGATAAACCCAGAGAAGAATAATATGAAATGGCGATATTCCCCTAATACACCGATAGTGTATCCATATCCTAAAAACAATTTCCCATCTGTCGCTGTTGGTTCTTTAAGTGCTGCTGCATCAGAAGTGGCCAGTAAAAACACAGAGTACCTTATAAAGTCAATAAAGGAAGTGAAATGAAAAAAGTAATTTTTTACATGGCTTATTTTTTTATGGCATGGAGCATCTCTATGCTGCTTTTTTCATTTTTAACAGTAATTATTAAGGTGGTTGTTAGCCTTGTTTATCTTCAAGGGGTAATAAAGGTTGGTTATTCCTTTGATGAGTTTTATTTAAACGTAAAAATAAGTGCTTTTTGTGGTGTCATGTCGGTAATTGCATCATTTTTATATAAGCAATATGGCGGTCGTCGATGATTTTAAAAAATCTGAAACGACACAGAAATCTGGGACACCCACATTTTTGTAGTTAGTTGTTCTTTCACAATTTGGGGAGCCAAAGCCTATAGGGGCAGCTTGTTGGCTCAAGAAAACGCTGGGGCTGCAACCTGCTGGCAGACCTGTCGTTGGTGGCTGTAAACACTCCATCGATCGCACCACTACCCAGCAGGGCGTCGAACTCAGTGGCAACAATCTGATGCTCGAGGCCGGCAACAACCTGTTAGCTCAGGCCAGTATACTGGATGCGAAAGGGAATGCTGCGTTGCAGGCCGGTGGTGAACTGCAGTTACTCACGGCAGACAACGAGGTCTATCACTTCGAGCAAAGCAAGAGCAAAGGCTTCCTGAAGTCGAAATCTACCGAAATAGAGCAGAAGGATGTGATGGCGCAGGGGACAACCATCACTGCCGGTGGCAACGTGAGCCTGGCCAGTCAGGGGGACATGACCCTCAAAGGCAGTGACATCCAGGCTGGCGAAACCCTGAGTCTGGATACGGACGGCATGCTCAAGCTGTTGACCGCCACCGATGAGCATTTCTACCGCAAGGGGCACCTATTATTCAACGTGCTAATGAAGAAGCCGCTAAAGAGACAATAAAAAATGGTGCGCTGATTGTTGGGATTGCATATCTAGGTCCTGTAGCCTCAGTAGGAAGTGTAGCTACTGGCTCAACTATATCTGTGTTGGCGAATGGTACATATAAATGGTTTGATATGAGTCAGCCTTGGAGTGAAAATAAATTTTGGGATTACTGGGCAAGTACTAGCGCTGCTCTTACAGGTGCACTATCACTTGGTAGAGGGATATGGGAGGATACAAGTATAGCGATTGGAGCTACTTTAATAACAGATGGTATTGATGTTGAAACATTAGGTGGAACTATTATCGGCTCTTTGGCGGGTGGTTTTGTTGAGAGATATATTCCTGTAAGGATGGATAAAATACCAGTTGACATTAAAGATCCAGGTGTTATGTATGACTATTTTGGTGGAGTTACTTCGGTGTTTCAGCTGGACACGTAAAATCCTTTTCGCATGGGTTAGATGAGAAAGAGAAAAAGGCGAATCAATGACCATAGGTAGGTTTTTTTTAATTTATATATATTTGTGCTCTTGCGCTGTTTTATTGTTGTTTCTTGTTGGTGGAAGCATATCGCTATTTTTTTATGTGAGAGTTGGGGTGCTCACCTTTCCATTAGATCAAATTGGTAGGGCTGTTTTTTTTGGGGTTGTAGCAGGAACAGCAATAAGTTTATATATGTTGATAATTACTTTTTTAGAGAAGTTTAGAAATAAATCATCAGTGAACAGGAAGGAGGGTGAGTAGAGGAAGGCGCATTGAACTGTGCTAGAAAAAAGAACATTTTTAGTAGTCCTAATGCCGAAAGACAGGGGAACTTGAAATTAAAGAATGGCGGAGATTACTAAAATTAAAAGAGATTTAATTTTTGACAGTATCAAAGAGATTTTTTTATATATGTTGGGAGGAAAGTCCCCTGTTCCAGTAGATGAAAATGATCTATTCATCGATTATGGAACTGAGCTGGATGATAGATTTGCACAATATCTATACCTGTTGCAGGAACAAGTTAATTCGCTGAGTATGGCCAAAGAAAAAAATGATGAGCATTGCAATGCAGTCTACTTTATTGAGATTAAGAACCAATGTGATGAGCCTGTCTAGTTTTTTTGATGCTATTGTAGAAGATTCTGAAATTATTCTTCGACTAGAGACTTGGCCAGAAATTCCAAAAGGATATAAATCTCCTGAAAATTACAATACTCCAAACTCCAAAACATAAGGTTCTGTGCATTTCGCAGTTGAGATTGATTGGTTGTACAGGTTTGGTTATCACCTGATACTAGCCTTGAACCGGTGTTTTGTATTGTCAGCTAGCCATAGTGGCAATTGGGTTGTTCAATTAGGCAGTGCTATAGACTTGACTAGCAAAGCGTAATCGGGCGTTCGCACAGAGGGCGTGGGATGCCACGTTATTGTTGGGTGCTCAGGCCAGTGGTAACAAGGGTAACGCCGACATCGGCCACAAGCTGAGCCTGACCAGCCCGCAGGATAACGATACCAGCGCCAGCAGAGCTGTATCTCGGCTGGCGGCAGCTTTACCTTTGACATCATGAGCGCCTCTGGCTACGTCAATACCTGCCGTCAGAAGAGCAACTGTGACTTTGAGTGTGTAGTTGAACAGACCGGCGTCTTTGCCAGCAAGCAGGGTTTTGATATCCGGGTGAGCGCGCCCAACTGGCCGGTAGCGCGGGGATGAGGAAGAACAGCCTCTCCACCGGTACCTTAGGCTGGAGCGCCCCGATTCCTTTGACTTTTTGTAGCGTTTTATTACAAAAATTTCTCTTCAGTAGCATAAAGTGTGGGGCAGTTCTGATTTTCCGATGTGCCGGGGTGTGTCATCTATTGACGCTTGTTAACATTCAGCATGTTTCCATGTTTGGTTAGCCTACCTTGTGCACAATACCCATACCCTAGAGATGAATACCCTACATGCGCTGGATCTCATCGCCCAGTTTGAGACGGCCGCTGATGAGCGCACCATAGTGACCCTGTTGCGTGAACTGACCGCGCACATGGGATTCGATTTTTTCAGACTCGGTCTGATCTTCCCCAGCACCATTCAACGCCCCGACGTCATCATCTTCAACGGTTGCCCGCAAGCCTGGGTGGATACCTACACGGCCAGCGGTTTCTTTGCCATCGATCCCATCGTCAAACGCGGCATGACCCAGAGCACCCCCATTCTGTGGGCCGATGTGGTACGCGATGAAGAGGGTGGTGATGAGCAGGGCCGGGAGGTGATGCAACTGGCCAGCGAGTTTGGCATTCGCGATGGCGTGACGTTTCCCTGGCACGGAGCCAACGGCCATGTGGGCCTGCTCTCCTTCATCACCAGCGAATCTCGCACCAGGGCGCAGTGGCTTTCTGCGGTGCCCTTTCTCAGCTGGCTCTCCATGCACATTTTCGAGGCGGTGGCCCGGGTCTGTCTGGCCGGTCTGTCACCCCACGATGCGCTGAGTCTGCGGGAGCTGGAGGTGTGCCGCTGGGCGGCGGAGGGCAAGCAGGTGAGCGATATTGCCCAGATATTGGGGATCACCCCTCGTACCGTGACATTTCACCTGAACAATGTGGTCAGCAAGCTGGGGGCCAGCAGCAAGAGCCAGGCCATCTCATGGGCTCTGAAGCAGGGGATGGTCAGGTTGAACGTGGAGATGGCGCTGGTTGCCAATGTGGATGAGAAACAGTGATTTCATTGGTATTGAGCAAGTAGTTGCGCGATCTGCAAAATATTCAACTGAGTGGGCAACTATTTATGGTGTAAAGGCCGGTAACGCACAACTTATTGCGCTGCATGAGTGAGGTTTGCTTGGGTGTTTTACTTAAGATGCTGAAAAGTAAGGGCTAAAAAGAGTGGCATGGTCGCTGCTAATGGTTTGGTCGAGTGCTATCTCATTTAACCAACCCATCAGGAGCATACACATGCCAACTCCATGTTATATCAGCATCGAAGGTAAAACCCAGGGCAATATCACTGCCGGTGCCTTCACCTCCGATTCCGTCGGCAACATCTTCGTGCAGGGCCATGAAGACGAGATGCTGGTACAAGAGTTCCAACATGTTGTTACCGTGCCGACCGATCCGCAATCCGGTCAGCCTGCCGGCCAGCGCGTCCACAAGCCGTTCAAGTTCACCGTCGCTCTGAACAAGGCCGTGCCGTTGATGTACAACTCCCTGGCTTCCGGCGAGATGCTGCCGAAAGTGACCCTGAAATGGTACCGCACCTCGGTCGAAGGCAAGCAGGAGCACTTCTTTTCCACAGTGCTGACTGACTCCACCATAGTCGACATCGACTGCCAGATGCCCCACTGCCAGGATCCGGCGAAGTCTGACTTCACCCAGCTGATTCAGGTCTCTCTGGCCTATCGCAAGATTGACTGGGAGCACACAGTGGCTGGCACCTCCGGCTCTGACGACTGGCGTGCACCTATCGAGGCCTAAGCCCCGAGCCCTTATTGACGTTATTCCTTGTAATGCACCCCAGGGTTCTGGCGTTCACAGTGTCAGTGGTCGCCAGGCCCGTGCAAGCTTTCTCCGGCCTGTTCATCTGGACGTGGTCGGAGCTTTTGTGTTTTGCCATATGGCTGAAGGCATCGACCTTATTGCAAAGCACAACAGAGGTCAGTCGTGATGTGTCCCACTATTGCATTGCTCGGTGACATTGGCACCGATCACGATGGGTTTCACCCATCCCCCGTGATTGCCGCGAGCCCCGATGTGTTCCTCGATGGCAAGCCGGTGGCCCGGCAGGGCGATCCGCTGGCCCCTCACGTCAAACCCAACAATCCTCCCCATCCGCGCAGCATCTCGGGGGGCGTCGGCTCCGTGCTGGTCAACGGCAAGCCCATCGCCGTGACCGGCACCGCCATAGGTTGCGGTGGCGTTGTGATTGGCTCGGGCAGCGGACAGGCAGGATAAGGAACAGCGTTATGGCAGACAGCACAGGATTACAATTTACCGTCAAGGTGGGGGCACTGCCCGAGAGCACCTTCGTGGTGGCCGAGTTCGCGCTGGAAGAGGCGCTGAACGGGCCTTTCCAGCTGCGCTTGGAATTAGCGAGCCCAGAGCCGGACGTCGACTTCGGTGCCGTGCTGGACCAGCCGTGCGAACTGCTGGTGTGGTACAACGGCGAGCTGCAGCGACGGGTGTGCGGGGTCGTGAGTGATTTTGCGCAAGGGGACAGCGGCTTTCGCCGTACCCGCTATCAGCTCATGGTACAGCCGGCGCTGTGGCGGCTCTCCCTTCGCCAGAATTCGCGTATCTTTCAGG
>NZ_CAWQXH010000031.1:0-352 GCF_963899385.1 Aeromonas sp. MR7 | reverse complement strand
TTGAGGGTCCTAAAGGGCCGTTGGAGACCACAACGTTGATAGGTGGGGTGTGTAAGCGCGGCGACGTGTTGAGCTAACCCATACTAATTACCCGTGAGGCTTAACCATACAACACCCAAGAAGTGTTTCTGGCCTTGTAGCAAGTGCGAGACTACTTACAAATTCAGTGATAGTGATAAGCCAAGCGCAACATCATTACTCACGTCAGCTTTCCGAGATTGAAGAATTTGCCTGGCGGCCATAGCGCCGTGGAACCACCTGATCCCATGCCGAACTCAGAAGTGAAACGCGGTAGCGCCGATGGTAGTGTGGCATTCGCCATGCGAGAGTAGGACACTGCCAGGCACCCAAT
>NZ_CAWQXH010000030.1:0-500 GCF_963899385.1 Aeromonas sp. MR7 | reverse complement strand
GTCTCACCAACTTTGACGATACCGCGCTCAACACGACCGGTAACAACGGTACCACGGCCAGCGATGGAGAATACGTCTTCGATAGGCATCAGGAACGGCAGGTCAATTGCGCGCTCCGGCTCCGGGATGTAGGTATCCAGGTGGTTGGCCAGCTCGATGATCTTCTCTTCCCATGCAGCGTCGCCTTCCAGCGCTTTCAGCGCGGAACCACGGACTACCGGCAGGTCATCACCCGGGAAGTCATATTCGGTCAGCAGTTCACGAACTTCCATCTCGACCAGTTCGAGCAGCTCTTCGTCATCTACCATGTCGCACTTGTTCATGAACACGATCATGTACGGGATACCAACCTGGCGACCCAGCAGGATGTGCTCACGAGTTTGCGGCATCGGGCCGTCGGTCGCAGCTACTACCAGGATCGCGCCGTCCATCTGGGCAGCACCGGTGATCATGTTTTTAACGTAGTCGGCGTGACCCGGGCAATCTACGTGCGCGTAGTG
>NZ_CAWQXH010000029.1:0-510 GCF_963899385.1 Aeromonas sp. MR7 | reverse complement strand
TGGCCAGGCTGATGAGGCTGTTGTCGTTGCTGTTGTCCACGTCCTCCGGCTGATGATCCAGCTCCGCCGACTGGGTCAGCGTCACGGTACCATTGCTCGCCACGCTGATGCGGAACACCTCGCCCTCACTGGTCGAGCCGACGATGTCGCTGCCCACCTTGGTCAGGGTGATGGCCAACCCGTTGCTGGTCAGCTCGCTGTTGCTGTCGGTCACGCTCAGGCTGTAACTGCCCACCGTGGTGGTGCCCGGACCGTCCGCGCCATAGCTCGGCACCGCCGCCGCCAGGAACGCCGCCGCAAAGCTGCCGGTCGCCGTGTCACTGCCCCCACCGATGGTCTGTGCATCCTGGGTGGTCAGGCTAATGCCACCGTCTACCACGGCATTGATGGTCACGCTCGGCACATCGTCCTCAAAGCTGATGTTGCCGCCCAAGTCCGCACTCACCGTGCCGGTCGCGGTGTCGTTGTCGCCATCCACCACCGTCACGGTTGCACTCAGCAGCACCTTGC
>NZ_CAWQXH010000028.1:0-547 GCF_963899385.1 Aeromonas sp. MR7 | reverse complement strand
TGAGTGGTAGGGGAGCGTTCTGTAAGTCTGCGAAGGTGTATCGAGAGGTATGCTGGAGATATCAGAAGTGCGAATGCTGACGTAAGTAACGATAAAGGGGGTGAAAAGCCTCCTCGCCGGAAGACCAAGGGTTCCTGTCCAACGTTAATCGGGGCAGGGTGAGTCGACCCCTAAGGTGAGGCCGAAAGGCGTAATCGATGGGAAGCAGGTTAATATTCCTGCACGACTTGTAATTGCGATGGGGGGACGGAGAAGGCTAGGTGGGCCAGGCGACGGTTGTCCTGGTGAAAGTGCGTAGGTGGTGTTTCTAGGCAAATCCGGAGACACAACACTGAGACACGAGACGAAGCCACTACGGTGGTGAAGCCATTGATGCCCTGCTTCCAGGAAAAGCCTCTAAGCTTCAGATTACAAGTCATCGTACCCCAAACCGACACAGGTGGTCGGGTAGAGAATACCAAGGCGCTTGAGAGAACTCGGGTGAAGGAACTAGGCAAAATAGAACCGTAACTTCGGGAGAAGGTTCGCTCTTGACAGTGAAGTCCCT
>NZ_CAWQXH010000027.1:0-569 GCF_963899385.1 Aeromonas sp. MR7 | reverse complement strand
GCACCAGAAGTAGATAGCTTAACCTTCGGGAGGGCGTTTACCACGGTGTGATTCATGACTGGGGTGAAGTCGTAACAAGGTAACCCTAGGGGAACCTGGGGTTGGATCACCTCCTTACCTTAAGATGACGTATGTTGTTGAGTGTTCACACAGATTGCCTTGATTCAAGTTTAGAGACAGTACACGAAGTGGGTCTGTAGCTCAGGTGGTTAGAGCGCACCCCTGATAAGGGTGAGGTCGGTGGTTCGAGTCCACTCAGACCCACCACTTCGTCTGATTACGGGGCTATAGCTCAGCTGGGAGAGCGCCTGCTTTGCACGCAGGAGGTCTGCGGTTCGATCCCGCATAGCTCCACCATAATCGGTACTGTATTTTGCGAGAAGCAAAAGCCATGCATTGAGCTTTGATGTTCAATCTATGTCTTTGACTTCTTTATGAAGTTTGCTCTTTAACAATCTGGAAAGCTGATTTAAAAAGTAGTTCTCAAACATTTGTTACAAGTGCTTTGGAAACTTCTTGGCGAAAACCAAAATTTATTTTGGTCCTTGTTGTACAGCAACAAGTCGCGT
>NZ_CAWQXH010000026.1:0-601 GCF_963899385.1 Aeromonas sp. MR7 | reverse complement strand
GCACCAGAAGTAGATAGCTTAACCTTCGGGAGGGCGTTTACCACGGTGTGATTCATGACTGGGGTGAAGTCGTAACAAGGTAACCCTAGGGGAACCTGGGGTTGGATCACCTCCTTACCTTAAGATGTCGAAGTTGTTGAGTGTTCACACAGATTGCCTTGATTCAAAGTAGTTAGAGCAAAGACCTGATGCGCAAGCGTCAGTGCTTGTTTGGTGAAAGCCAAACGAGAGAAGCCCTTTTGTTGGGTGTTGGGATGTGAATAATGGCGCGAGCCGTTACCCAATGACCTGCGCGCGAGCGCAAAGACAAATCCGGGTCCCCTTCGTCTAGAGGCCTAGGACACCGCCCTTTCACGGCGGTAACAGGGGTTCGAATCCCCTAGGGGACGCCACTTCTCTTCTTGCTAACAAGAATGCAGAGTTAAGAACGAAATTCTTAACTCTGTTTTCTTCAGCCTTGTGCTGTTGCAAACATGCTCTTTAACAATCTGGAAAGCTGATTTAAAAAGTAGTTCTCAAACATTTGTTACAAGTGCTTTGGAAACTTCTTGGCGAAAACCAAAATTTATTTTGGTCCTTGTTGTACAGCAACAAGTCGCGT
>NZ_CAWQXH010000025.1:0-658 GCF_963899385.1 Aeromonas sp. MR7 | reverse complement strand
CGCTCTTTAACAATTTGAATCAAGCAATCTGTGTGGGCACTCACAGCATCGAACATCAAACAATTTTGTTGATTTTCAATGTCTGGTGAAGTGACCAAAACGACTTGTTAGCAATAACAAGCCGAACAGTTTATTTCAGCAATTCATTGAGCCGCTGAGTTACTCCGGTAACAACGCAAACCAAACTTAAATTGAAGAGTTTGATCATGGCTCAGATTGAACGCTGGCGGCAGGCCTAACACATGCAAGTCGAGCGGCAGCGGGAAAGTAGCTTGCTACTTTTGCCGGCGAGCGGCGGACGGGTGAGTAATGCCTGGGGATCTGCCCAGTCGAGGGGGATAACAGTTGGAAACGACTGCTAATACCGCATACGCCCTACGGGGGAAAGGAGGGGACCTTCGGGCCTTTCGCGATTGGATGAACCCAGGTGGGATTAGCTAGTTGGTGGGGTAATGGCTCACCAAGGCGACGATCCCTAGCTGGTCTGAGAGGATGATCAGCCACACTGGAACTGAGACACGGTCCAGACTCCTACGGGAGGCAGCAGTGGGGAATATTGCACAATGGGGGAAACCCTGATGCAGCCATGCCGCGTGTGTGAAGAAGGCCTTCGGGTTGTAAAGCACTTTCAGCGAGGAGGAAAGGTTGGCGCCTAATA
>NZ_CAWQXH010000023.1:0-1166 GCF_963899385.1 Aeromonas sp. MR7 | reverse complement strand
TTGGTGGCGTGATAGGTGCGACCGGTCACGATGGGTTGGTCGGGGTCCCCTTCGAGGAAAGAGACGATAACTTCATGGCCGATACGCGGGATGGCCATCATGCCGTATTGGCCGCCGGCCCAGCCCTGGCTTACCCGCACCCAGCAGGAGCTCTGGTCGTTGGAGCTGCCGTATCTGTCCCACGGGAATTGCAGTTTGACCCGGCCATGTTCATCGCAGTAAATCTCCTCCCCTTCGGGGCCCACCACCACGGCGATTTGCGGGCCGTCCACCATAGGCTTGTAAGGCGCCTGTGGGCTGCCGATGCGCGCCCGCCAGCTGGTGCTGGCTTTGACCACCGAAAATTCGTTGTGGTAGACGGTCGGGCCGCTGCCGCCTTCTTCCTCCAGCGCCTGCGGCTGTAAGCCGGTGTGGCTGATGCGCACGATTTGCCAGTCGGTGTTTAGGCTGCCGTTAGGGTGCTCGGTCAGCGAAAAATACTCACCCGGCAGCAGGGCCGCGCTGTTGGACTTGCCACTGCCGGCCACAGCATCATTGCGCAGCGCATCGAGCCTGTGCTGGGCAAACGCCTTGCCGCTGCCGTCCTGCTTGTAGCGGCCTGGGAAATCGAAGTGCTGGTAGGTGCCCCGCTGGTGTTCCAGCTCAGCTCCCACCTTCTTGTGGGAGAGACCGTAGGCCGGGGTCTTGAAGCTGTAGTCTTTGAGCTCAACATCGCTTGGGCGCACCGCCTCGCGGTAGTGGAACTGGCGCACATAGGGGCCCTGCTCCAGCGAGCGGTTGCCCAGGTTGAAGAAGAGTGCGGGGCCGGCGGTCAATGCCGCCGCGTCGTCGGCAAACACGACGCGGTGTTTGCCTGCGTCGAATTCGTGGAAATAGAAGAGCCCCTCTTCGGCGGCGAGCCGGTTGACGAAATCGAGGTCGGTCTCGCGGTACTGCACACAGTATTCCCGCTGGGCGTGCTCGTTTTTGAGCGCAAAGGCGTAGTCTGTGATGCCGTGCTCTTGCAGCAGGATGCTGAGGATTTCATCGGGCTTCTTCGCCTGAAAGATACGCGAATTCTGGCGAAGGGAGAGCCGCCACAGCGCCGGCTGTACCATGAGCTGATAGCGGGTACGGCGAAAGCCGCTGTCCCCTTGCGCAAAATCACTCACGACCCCGCACACCCG
>NZ_CAWQXH010000022.1:0-1194 GCF_963899385.1 Aeromonas sp. MR7 | reverse complement strand
ACACAGATTGCTTGATTCAAATTGTTAAAGAGCGACGCAACAGTGTGTTGCTGCGGGAGTGGAATTCTACTCAACCGCCTTCTCGAGTCAAGCCTTATTTTCAAAGGCTTTTCGAGGCACCGACTGGCTTGTTTGCGTTGCCGCTTGCCCTGTCGATGGAGGCGCATTATAGGGAGTAGAAACTTTCTGGCAAGCAGATAATTGCAAAAAGATGGCTTTCATCAACCGTTCGCTCACAAAGCCACCAATACGCATATTAAGCGAACGAAATCAGCCCGCGACAGGCACTGAAACGGCGAAATCGTGCAGGTTGTCGTAGATGGCATCCGCCAAGGCGATGCCGGCATCGGTTACAGGTTTGCCAGTACGCACCATGACTTTATGACCAACCTTGGCACTGGCTGCCGCTTTCAGGTCGGAAGGTTTGTCGCCAACCATATAGGAACGGCCCATGTCGATACCCAGCTCCTGTTGTGCCAGCAGCAGCATGCCGGGTTCCGGTTTGCGGCAATCACAAGGGGCGCCGTGATCCGGGTGATGTGGACAGAAATAGATACCGTCGAGATCCACATCCCGATCGGCCAATGACCAATCCATCCATTCAGTCAGGTTCATGAAGTCGTCCTCACTGAAATAGCCGCGGGCGATACCAGACTGGTTGGTGACGACGATCAACAGATAGCCTTTCTTCTTCAGCAGCTGCATGGCTTCGATCACACCGGGCAGGAAATGGAAGTCGTCTACCTGACTGACATAACCGGTGTCTTCGTTGATGACACCGTCACGGTCCAGAAAAATGGCGGGCTTGCTCACTGGGGACTACCTCAATAAATGATTTTGCAAAGTATCTCATAGGGCACAAGGCCCAAAAAGAAAAAGGGGCGGCCGAAGCCACCCCTTTTCATGTTTGCATATAACGAATCGATTAAGCGATTACGCTAGCTACAACACCAGCACCTACGGTACGGCCACCTTCACGGATAGCGAAACGCAGGCCGTCGTCCATTGCGATCGGCGCAATCAGGGTAACAACCATTTTGATGTTGTCGCCTGGCATTACCATTTCAACGCCTTCCGGCAGTTCGATGGTACCGGTCACGTCGGTTGTACGGAAGTAGAACTGCGGACGGTAGCCCTTGAAGAACGGGGTATGACGACCACCTTCTTCTTTGGACAGCACGTACACTTCAGATT